>NZ_CADIJR010000018.1 GCF_902859645.1 Achromobacter insuavis
CAGGCCGCCGTGGCTGGCGCATCCCGCGACGCTGACGAGCGCCGCCAGCGCGGCGGCGAGCGGGGCATGCCGCCACCGCGCGCGGCGGACGGGCCGGGCGTCGGGGCGATACCGTGTTGAGTGAATCATGGCGTGCTTCCGTGTTGAACTGGCCGCCATGGTGCCGCTGCGCTACAGTTGCGTATATGGACAAGCTGATAAGTAATAGTTGCGTTGGGTGCAATCCATGGATATGAATCTGCTGGTCGCGCTCGATGCCTTGCTGGCCGAAGGCAGCGTCACCGGCGCCGCCGAACGCCTGCAATTGAGCGTGCCCGCCATGAGCCGCACGCTCGACCGCGTGCGCCGCATGATGGGCGACCCATTGTTCGTGCGCGCCGGGCGCGGCCTGGTGCCGACGCCGCGCGCCGAAGCGCTGCGCGAACCCGTGCGGGCCCTGGTGGCCCAGGCGCAGGAACTGCTGGCGCGCGATGCCACGTTCGATCTGAAGACCCTGCGGCGCGTGTTCACGATCCGCGCCGACGACGGCGCCGTCAGCACGCTCGGGCCGGCCCTGCTGGACACGCTGGCCAAGGAAGCGCCGCGCGTCACGGTGCGCTTCATCTCGCAGGGCAAGCAGGACGTGCTGTCATTGCGCGAGGGCGCCATCGATCTGGACATCGGCGTGATCGAGGACATGGGGCCGGAGATCGTGCGGCAGCGCCTGTTCCCCGACCGCTTCGTCGCGGTGTTCCGGCTGGCCAACCCGCTGGCGCGGCATCGCAAGCTGACCCCCGAACGCTTCGCCAAGGCGCGCCACGCCACGGTCTCGCGTCGTGGCGTGTTGAGCGGCCCGGTGGATGTGGAGCTGGGCAAGGCCGGCCTGGCGCGCCACATCAGCACCGTCACGTATTCCTTTGCCGAGGCGCTGGCGATCACCCGCAACTCCGACCTGGTCGCCACCGTGCCGGACCTGCTGACGCTGCACCTGCGCGACGACCTGCTGATGCGCGCCTTGCCATTCGACACGCCCGCCGTGGTGATCTCGCAGGCCTGGCATCCGCGTTTCAACGAAGACCCGGCCCACCGGGCGATCCGGCAGATGGTGCACCGGATCAGCCTGGCGATCAGCGGCCGTTGACCCGGGCGGATCCCGCAAAAGCGCGCGCGCTTCGCCGCGGCCTGTCGGCCTTGGTCACCGCGGCCAACGTTTGGTTACCCGATGCGGTTCCAAATGCCGGACCGGCTATGCATAATGGCAGCCGCCCGCGCTGCGGGCGTTTTCCTGTTCTGGACGCATGCCGGAGCCATCCGGCCGGGAGTGTAGAGATCGTGAATGCGCATATCGTGAAATCCGCGTGCCTGGCCTTCGCCGCCGCGACGCTGGCGGCGGCATCGTCCGCCTGGGCCGGGGACGTCGAGGGCTCGCGCGACCATCCCGCCCTGACCCGCTTCGCGGGCGCCGAGATCCGCGCCTACGAATTCAAGGATTACGACGAAGCCCTGATGCCCAACCAGGCCATCACCCGCGAAAGCGAGGCCAAGGGCCTGACGCTGGAAGGCAAGCTGACGCGCATCGCCTATCGCATCGACGGCAAGAAGTCGGCGCTGGAGGTCTATCGCAATTACCAGGGCGCGCTGCAGGCCGGCGGCTTCAAGACCCTGTTCGAATGCAAAGGCGACGAGCAGTGCGGCGGCGACTTCCAGTCGTTCGTCCTGAACAGCGGCAAGGTCAGCCAGCCGGGGCAGGGCGACGCGGCCTTCGGCGGCAAGTACTACGCGGTGCTGGCGAAGAAAGAGGCGCCCACGGGCGACATCTATGTGTTCCTGGATGTGATGGACGACAACTCCAACAACATCACGCCGGTGTTCCAGCAGGTGATCGAGACCAAGCCCATGCAGACCGGCCAGGTCAAGGTGCTGGACATGGCCGCCATGCAGAAATCGCTGGCCGAATCGGGCCGCGTCGCGGTCTACGGCGTCTACTTCGATACCGACAAGGCCGAGGTCAAGCCCGAATCGAAGGCCGCGCTCGACGAGATGGGCAAGCTGCTCAACGCCAACCCGAAGCTGAAGGTCTACGTGGTCGGCCACACCGACAACCAGGGCACGCTGGCCGGCAACCTGGACTTGTCGCAAAAGCGCGCCGACGCCGTGGTCAAGGCGCTGGAAGCGGGCTACAAGATCCCGGCCGCGCGCCTGTCGGCGCGGGGCGTGGCCTCGCTGGCGCCGGTGGCGGCCAACGACGCCGAGGCCGGCCGCGCCAAGAACCGCCGGGTCGAACTGGTCGCCCAATGACGCGGTGAGCCTGCCTAATCTTGAGGCGGTTCGGCGATGAAAAGGGCCCCCACGCCGCGCCTTCGGCTTGCTGCCCCCCGCGGGGGCGTTTTCATCTTGAGGCGGCTCGGCGATGAAAAGGGCCCCCACGCCGCGCCTTCGGCTTGCTGCCCCCCGAGGGGGGCGTTTTCATCTTGAGGCGGCTCGGCGATGAAAAAGCCCCTGGAACCTCGCGGTTCCAGGGGCTTTGCCTTTGAGGCTCGCGCGTTACGCGGCCAGCAGCTGGCGCAGCACGAAGGGCAGGATGCCGCCGTGCTGGTAGTAGTCGACTTCGATCGGGGTGTCGATGCGCAGCAGCACCGTCACGTCCTGCTTCGAACCATCCTTGCGGGTGATCGTCAGCGTCACGTCCTGCATCGGCTTGATGCCGTTTTCCAGGCCCGAGATGTCGTAGGTTTCCTCGCCGGTGATGCCCAGCGACTGCACGCTGTCGTTGCCCTTGAACTGCAGCGGCAGCACGCCCATGCCCACCAGGTTGCTGCGGTGGATTCGCTCGAAGCTGCGCGTGATGACGGCCTTGACGCCCAGCAGCTGGGTGCCCTTGGCGGCCCAGTCGCGCGACGAGCCGGTGCCGTACTCTTCGCCGCCGAACACCACGGTGGGCGTACCGGCCGCCACGTACTGCATGGCCGCGTCGTAGATCGACATCTGTTCGCCGCTCGGCTGGAACAGGGTCTCGCCGCCCTCGAAGCGGCTGCCGTCCGGACGCGCCGGGATCATCAGGTTCTTGATGCGCACGTTGGCGAAGGTGCCGCGCATCATGATTTCATGGTTGCCGCGGCGCGAGCCGTAGCTGTTGAAATCGGCCTTCATGACGCCGTTTTCCTTGAGCCACTTGCCCGCGGGCGAGGTTTCCTTGATGGAACCGGCCGGCGAGATGTGGTCGGTGGTGACCGAGTCGCCGAACACGCCCAGCGCGCGGGCGTTCTTGACGGTCGGCATCGCGCCCGGCGTCATGCCGAAGCCTTCGAAGAACGGCGGCTCGGCGATGTAGGTGGAGTCGGGCCAGTTGTAGGTCTCGCCCGTGACGCCCTTGATGTTCTCCCACAGCTTGCCGGGGTTGCTCTTGACCTGGCCGTAGTTGGCCTCGAAGGCCTTCGGGTCCAGCGCGTACTTGAGCAGGGCCTCGACTTCCTCGGTGGTCGGCCAGATGTCGCCCAGCCAGATGTCGCCGTTCTTGCCGCGGCCGACCGGTTCGGTCATCAGGTCGCGCGTCACGGTGCCGGCCAGGGCGTAGGCCACCACCAGCGGCGGCGAGGCCAGGAAGTTGGCCTTGATGTTCGGGTGGATGCGCGCCTCGAAGTTGCGGTTGCCGGACAGCACCGCCGAGCACACCAGGTCATTGCTGGTGATGACGTCGTTCAGGTCGGGCGTCAGGTCGCCGGCGTTGCCGATGCAGGTGGTGCAGCCGTAGGCGGCCACATCGAAGCCCAGCTTCTCCAGGTAGGGCAGCAGGCCCGTCTTGGTCAGGTATTCGGTGACCACGCGCGATCCGGGGGCCAGCGAGGTCTTGATGTGCTTGGGCACCTTCAGGCCGGCCTCGACGGCCTTCTTGGCCAGCAGGCCCGCCGCCAGCAGCACGCTGGGGTTGGAGGTGTTGGTGCACGAGGTGATGGCGGCGATCAGGATGTCGCCGTTCTTGACCTTGGTGCCGGTGCTGGTGGTGAAGGTCTGCTGCAGCTTCTCGGCCGGCTGGTTGAAGCCGTTCTCGGCGACCGGCTTGGAGAACAGGTCGATGAAGGTGCTCTTGACGTTGCCGATCTCGATGCGGTCCTGGGGGCGCTTGGGGCCGGCCAGCGACGGCGCGACGGTGGACAGGTCCAGCGTCAGCAGCTTGGTGAAGTTGATGTCCTTGGCGGCGGGCACGCCGAACATGTCCTGGGCCTTGAAGTAGGCCTCGAACGCGTCGATTTCGGCTTCGGTGCGGCCGGTGCCGCGGAAGTAGTCGATGGTGCGGCCGTCGACCGGGAAGAAGCCCATGGTGGCGCCGTACTCGGGCGCCATGTTGCCGATGGTGGCGCGTTCGGCCACGGACAGGCTGGCCGTGCCCTCGCCACAGAACTCGACGAACTTGCCGACCACTTTTTCACGGCGCAGCATTTCGGTGATGGTCAGCACCAGGTCGGTGGCGGTGACGCCGCCGCGCAGCTTGCCCTTGAGCTCCACGCCGACCACGTCGGGGGTCAGGAAGTACACCGGCTGGCCCAGCATGCCGGCCTCGGCCTCGATGCCGCCCACGCCCCAGCCGACCACGCCGATGCCGTTGATCATGGTGGTGTGGCTGTCGGTGCCCACCAGCGAGTCGGGGTAGTAGACGTTGTTCTTCTTGTCCTGGTGCACGCCGCGCGCCAGGTATTCCAGGTTCACCTGGTGGACGATGCCGAAGCCCGGGGGCACCACGCCGAAGGTGTCGAAGGCCTGCATGCCCCATTTCATGAACTGGTAGCGCTCCTGGTTGCGCTTGAATTCCAGCTTCATGTTCAGGTCGAGAGCGTTCTTGGTGCCGAAGTAGTCGATCATGACCGAGTGGTCCACCACCAGGTCGACCGGCACCAGCGGCTCGATGCTCTTGGGGCTCTTGCCCATCTTGTCGGCGACCGAGCGCATGGCGGCGATGTCGGCCAGCAGCGGCACGCCGGTGAAGTCCTGCAGCACCACGCGGGCCACCACGAACGGGATTTCATCCTCGCGCTTGGCGTTGGCCTGCCAGTTGGCGAGCTGGCGCACGTGTTCCTCGGTGACCTTCTTGCCGTCGCAGTTGCGCAGCACGGATTCCAGCACGATGCGGATGGAGACCGGCAGCCGCTGCACGTCGATGCCCAGGGACTTGCCCAGCGCCGGCAGCGAATAGTACTGACAGGACTTGTTGCCGATCTTGAAATTCTTGAGTGTGTCGAGGGTGTTGTGCGGCATGATGGACTCCGTGGTTTTGCCCGCGTAAAGCCGGCATTTTCAGGCGTTTCGGCGCGTTTGTCATTCCGGGCGACAGCGGCGCGATTGGCTGTATGTCTTATATCTTATATAAGACCTGGGCGACGCGTCAAAGTTCCGGCCCGCGCCCGGGGGCGGGTTGCGTGGCGGCGCCGCCACCCCGTACTGTGGAGCAGGCGTGCCGTCCCTGCAAGTCCCCTTTTTTTAACAAAAAAGTCCTACAGGCGCGTGGCGTCGCCGCTCAGCCCAGCAGCGCCGGCAGTTCCGCCACCGCGAAGTCCAGGAACCGGCGCAGGGCCAGCGGCGCGCCGCGGCGGGCGGGCATCACCGCGTAGATGCGGGCCGGCGCCGCCTGCCAGCCGGGCAGCATGTGGACCAGATCGCCCTTGGCCAGGGCGCCGGCGCACAGGTAGTGGGGCAGCAGCGCCACGCCCAGGCCGGCGCGGGCCATTTCCCGCAGCGCCGCCAGGTTGCTGCTCAGGCAGCGCGGCAGGTACTCGACCGACTCGGTTTCGCCGGTCGGCCCGGTGAAGTGCCAGCTCTGCGGGCTGTCCTGGGTGGCATGGGCCAGCAGCGGCAGGGCGTTCAGCTCGCGCGGATGGCGCGCCGCCGCCTGCGCCAGGGCCGGGGTGCCCACCAGGATCAGCGGCACCGGCGCGAGTTCGCGCGCCACCAGGCGGGAATCGGTCAGCGAGGCGCCCTGGGCGCGAAAGGCCAGGTCATAGCCTTCGCCCACCAGGTCGATGATCTGGTCGCGGGTGTCCAGCAGCACCCGCACGCCGGGGTGCTTCAGGCAGAAGCGCGCCACCAGCTCGCCCAGCAGCGTCACCGCCAGCGCCGATGGCGCTGTCATGCGCAGCAGGCCGCTGGGCGTGTCGCCCATGGCCGCCGCCAGGTCGAAGGCGCTGCGGGCCTCGCGCGCCATGGCCAGCGCGTGCACGTAGATCTGCTCGCCCATGGGCGTGAGCGAGACCCGCCGGGTGTTGCGCTGGAGCAACCGCAGGCCCAGGCGCGCCTCCAGTTCGGCCACCCGTCGGCTCAACTTGGAGCGCTGCATGTTCAGCACCCGGGCGGCGGCGGAAAAGCCGCCTTTCTCCACCACCTCGCTAAAGAGCAGCAGGTCGTCGAGATGATGGAGATAGGTGTGCATGGGGTTTACGCGAGTGATTGTCCTACTTAACAGGACAATTATTCCTGAAATTGGCCTCTACTGTGCCGGCGGCAGAACCCATAAGCTCTGCGCCACGTAAAAACCTGGCAGCACATCCTTGACCATCCGTCTCAGTCCCCCCGTCGCGCGGCCCTTCGAACCGGTCGGCGACGCCTGTTCCATCCGGCAGTTCCGCCACACCGATTTTCCCCTGGGCATGTCGCCCCTCGTGCTGGTCGACCATTTCGTCATGACCGGGCCGACGTTCGCGCCCCATCCCCACGCCGGCATGTCGGCCGTGACGCTGCTGCTGGAAGACAGCCGCGGCGTCATGCGCAGCCGCGACAGCGTCCACAACGACCACGAGATCCGCGCGGGCGACCTGCACTGGACGCTGGCGGGGCGCGGCATCGTGCATACCCAGCAGCCGGTGGGCGAGGCGCAGCTGAATGGCCTGCAACTGTTCGTGAACCTGCCGGAGCGGCTCAAGACGCTGCCGCCGGCGACGTCGCTGCTGCGCGCCTGGGAAATGCCGGTGGTGCAAGGCGATGCCGGCCGGGTGCGGGTGGCCTCGGGCCGTTTCGACGGCTGGGACGCGCCGCTGGAAACGCCCGAGCCGCTGCTGATCCTGGACGGCTGGCTGCGTCCGGGCGCGTCGCGCCTGGTGCCGCTGCCGGCGGGCTGGAACGCCTGGCTGTACGCGGTGCAGGGGGAGCTGGGCGCGCGGGCGCGCCATCAGACCACGCCGCCGCGGGCGGCGCCGGACGCGGTCCCGGCCGAACCGTCGCCGGTGGCGGCGTTCCGGCCGCCGGGGCGCACGCGGGTCGCCAGCACGCGGGTCGCCGACCCGGACTTCGCCGTCCTGCCGGCGGGGGCGGCGCTGGCCGCCTCGGCCGACAGCGAGGGCCTGTTGCAGGTGATCGCGGCCGGCGCGCCGGTCCATTTCATCCTGGTGGCCGGCCCCGCCATCGACGAGCCGGTGATCCAGCGCGGCCCGTTCGTGATGGCGGACGCGCGCGCCCTGACGCAGGCCATGGCGGCCTACGAAGCCGGGGAATTCGGGCAGTTGCGCCAGGAAAGCGGCGTTCCCGGGTAAGGCCGCGGGCCGGCGGCGGCCGGCCGGGCCTCGTTGTTCCGTAGCAACGGAAACAGAATTCTATATAGGGGACGGAATGAGAATGATTCCGTTTTATTTAGAATCGGTACCGCACGATCTCAATACCCCTTGGAGAACGGGCTCGACAAGGCCGGGATGACCGGCTCTGCGGCAGTTCGAGTGGCAAGCCGTTACCCGCGCGTGACCCCATCGGGATTTTTGCGATTTTCCGCTTCTCGCGAAGCGCCCGCCTACAGACTCCCGATATGAAATTACGAACCCTCGCGTGCGTGGTCGCGGCCCTGCCGTACACCGCCATCGTCCACGCCCAATCCGCCACGCCTACCGACGGCTCCGTCGTCTCGATGGACGCGATCAAGGTCGAGGCCAGCGCCGACGCCTCGGCCGGCGGCCTGGCCCAGCCCTATGCCGGCGGCCAGGTGGCCCGTGGCGGCCGGGTGGGGCTGCTGGGCACGCAAGACATCATGAGCACGCCGTTCAGCATCACCAGCTATACCAACGAGCTGATCCAGGACCGGCAGGCGCGCAGCGTCGGCGACGTGCTGCAGAACGATCCGGGCGTGCGCGTGGCGCGCGGTTTCGGCAATTTCCAGGAGTCGTACTTCATCCGCGGCTTCATCCTGAGCTCGGATGACGTGGCCTACAACGGCCTGTACAGCCTGCTGCCGCGCCAGTACATCGCCACCGAACTGTTCGAGCGCGTCGAAGTGCTGCGCGGCGCGTCGACCTTCCTGACGGGCGCCTCGCCCGGCGGCGACGGCATCGGCGGCACCGTCAACCTGGTGCCCAAGCGCGCCCCGAACGATCCGCTCACGCGCTTCACCACCGGCTTCTCCAGCGGCGGCCAGTTCTCGGTATCCACCGACATCGCGCGCCGCTTCGGCCCCGGCGACAGCACCGGCATCCGCCTGAACGTGGCCAATCGCAGCGGCGACACCGCCATCGACGACGAACACTCGCGCACCAGCCTGGTGTCGCTGGGCCTGGATTGGCGTTCGGCCGATACGCGCCTGTCGGCCGACATCGGCTGGCAGGAAAACAAGCTCAAGCGCGCCCGTCCGAACGTGACGCTGCGCGGCGTGACCAGCGTGCCGGACGCGCCGGACGCCAGCTCCAACTTCGCCCAGCCCTGGTCGTACTCGAACGAGCGCGACGTGTTCGGCACCGTGCGCGCCGAGCATGACTTCAGCGACAAACTGACCGGCTGGGCCGCCTTCGGCATGCGCCGCAGCGACGAAGCCAACTCGCTCGCCAACGTCACCGTGACCAACGGCAGCACCGGCGACGGCAACTTCTACCGCTTCGACAATACCCGCAAGGACAGCGTCAACACCGGCGAACTGGGCCTGCGCGCCAAGGTGCGCACCGGCCTGGTCGGCCACGAGTTCGTCGCGTCCGCGTCCTTCTTCGATCTCAAGAAGAAGAACGCGTATGTCATGGACTACCTGAACACCTTCCAGACCAACCTCTACAACCCGACCACCTACAGCCGGCCCGCCTTCAGCGCCGGCGCGCTGGTGGGTAACGACCTGGACGATCCGGCGCTGCAGGGCCGCACCCGCCTGAGCAGCTATGCGCTGGGCGACACGATGTCGTTCCTGGACGACAAGGTGCTGCTGACGCTGGGCATCCGCCACCAGCGCCTGTCCTCGCGCAGCTACGCCTACAACACCGGCACGGAAAACGGCGCCTATGACGCCAGCCGCAATTCGCCCGCCGCCGGCATCGTCTTCAAGGTGACGCCGAGCGTGTCGCTGTACGCCAACTACATCGAGGCCCTGGTCGCGGGCGATACCGCGCCGCTCAACGCCAACGGCAAACCCGTGCCCAACGGCGGCGAAAGCCTGCAGCCGTACGTGTCCAAGCAGAAGGAAGTCGGCGTCAAGTACGACGGCGGCGGCCTGGGCGCGGGCCTGGCGCTGTTCTCCACCGACAAGCCGCGCGCGGCCTACGACGCGTCCAATCGGTTCACCGCCTCCGGCAAGGACCGCCACCAGGGCATCGAGCTGACCGTGTTCGGCGAGCCGATCGACCGCGTGCGCGTGCTGGGCGGCCTGACCTTCCTGGACGCCAAGCAGCGTTCCACCGGCAATACCGCCATCGACGGCAACCGCGTGATCGGCGTGCCGCGCTTCCAGGCCAACCTGGGCGCGGAATGGGACATCCCCGGCGTGCAGGGCCTGGCCGTGGACGGCCGCGTGGTCTACACCGGCGCGTCCTACGCGGACGATGCCAACACCCTCAAGGTGCCCGGCTGGACCCGCTTCGATGCCGGCCTGCGCTACATGATGGACGTGGACGGCCACGTGGTGACGCTGCGCGCCCGCGTCGAGAACATCGCCAACCGCAACTACTGGGCGTCGGTGGGCGGCTACCCCGGCAACGGCTACCTGGTGCTGGGCGGCCCGCGCACCTTCTCGTTGAGCGCCAGCATGGACTTCTGATCGCGGCTGTCCGCCTCCGGGCGGACGTCACGCAGGCCAGGAAAAGCAACGCCCCGCCGGCGAGCTAGGTCATCAACCAGCCGCCCGCCACGTCCAGCACCTGCCCGGTCACGAACCGGGCCTGGTCCGAGGCGAAGAACAGGCAGGCGTCGGCCACTTCCTCGGGCGTGCCGAGCCGGCGCAACGCGGTGACGTCGGCCACGGCGTCGTTGATCTCCTTGGGCACGCTTTTCAGCAGCGGGGTGCTGATGCGCCCCGGCGCCAGGCCGTTGACGGTGACGTCGTGCTCGCCCAGTTCCGCGGCCCAGTGCCGCGTCAGGCCCAGCAGGGCGGCCTTGGTGGCGGCGTAGTGCGCGGCGACGATGTCGCAATAGGCCTTGCCCGCCACCGACGACATGTTGATCACGCGCCCCTGGCGCTGGCGCACCATGTGCGGCGTGGCCAGGCGGGTCATGTAGAACACGCTGTTCAGGTTGACCGCGACCACCTTGTCCCATTCGCCCGGCGTCATCTCCCACACCTTCAACGCGCGGCCGTCGGTCTTGGGCGAGATGCCGACGTTGTTGACCAGGATGGTGGCCGGGCCGAGGTCGCGGGTGATGCGGTCGTAGGCGGCCTGGCACTGGTCGAAATGCGAGACGTCGGCGTGCACGAAGGTCACGGCATGGCCGCGCTTTTTCAGTTCCTGCTCGTAGGCCTGGCCGCCCTGCGAATTGAAGTCGATCAGCCCGACCTTGCCGCCTTCGGCCAGGAAGCCCTCGACGATGGCCGAACCGATGCCGCCGACCGCGCCGGTGACGATGATGACCTGATCCTGGAAGCGCGCGCTCATGCCCGCACCTTCAACATGATCTTGCCGATGTGCCGGCTGCTTTCCATCAGCGCGTGGGCCTGGGCCGCTTCTTCCAGCGGGAACACCTGGTGGATCAGCGGCAGGCAGCGTCCCTGTTCCATCAGCGGCAGCACCTTGTCGGCCAGCGCCTGGGCGATGGCGCCCTTGTCGTCGTCGGAACGCGGCCGCAGGGTGGAGCCGGTGAACGACAGCCGGCGGGTCATGATGGGCAGGGCGTCGATCTCGGTCTTGCTGCCTTCCAGGAAGGCGATCTGCACCAGCCGGCCATTCACCGCCAGCAGGCGGATGTTCTTGTTGATGTAGGCGCCGCCGACCATGTCGAGGATCACGTCCACGCCCTGGCCGTCGGTGGCCTGGCGAACCGCCGCCTCGAAGTCGGTGTCGCGGTAGATCAGCGCGTGCTGCGCGCCGGCCTTCAGGCAGGCCTCGGCTTTTTCCTGGTTGCCCACCGTGGTCCAGACCTCGGCGCCAAAGGCGCGCGCCAGCTGGATCGCGGTCAGGCCGATGCCGCTTGAGCCGCCGTGCACCAGGAACTTCTCGCCGGCCGCGAGGCGGGCGCGCTCGAACACGTTGGTCCAGACGGTGAAGTAGTTCTCCGGGATGGCGGCGGCGGACAGCAGGTCCAGGCCGCGCGGCACCGGCAGGCAGTGGCGCTCGTCGGCCAGGCAGTACTGCGCGTAGCCGCCGCCGGGCGTCAGCGCGCAGACCCGGTCGCCAACCTGCCAGCGCGTGGCGTCGGGACCGACGGCGACGATGGTGCCCGCGACCTCCAGTCCCAGGTAGGGCGAGGCGCCGGGCGGCGGCGGATACGAGCCGGAGCGTTGCAGCACGTCGGGGCGGTTGACGCCGGCGTAGGCGACCTCGATCAACACCTGGCGGCCGGCGGGCGCGGCCATCTCGCGTTCGGCCAGGCGCAGGCAATCGGGCGCGCCGCCCGTGCCGTGGTCGATGAATGTGCAGCGTAGAGACATGAATGCGGTCCTTCGGATTTCAGTGGCCCAGATAGGCCTTCTTGACATGGGGATCGGCCAGCAGCTCGGCGCCGGTGCCGGTGCGCACGATGGCGCCGTTCTCCAGCACGTAGCCGCGGTCGGCCAGGCGCAGCGTGCGGAACACGTTCTGCTCCACCAGCAGCACCGTGACGCCGTGGGACGTGACGTCGCGGATGATGTCGAACATCTGCTGCACCAGCAGCGGCGACAGGCCCAGCGAGGGCTCGTCGAACACCAGCAGCTTGGGGTCGGCCATCATGCCGCGCGCGATCGCCACCATCTGCTGCTCGCCGCCGGACAGCGAGCCGGCGTACTGCGCCAGGCGTTCGCGCACCCGCGGGAAGATCTGCAGCACTTCCTCCAGCTTGCGCTGCACGATGGGGCGGGCGGCGCGCTTGTACGAGCCCATCAGCAGGTTGTCGCGCACCGTGAAATGCGGAAACAGCTGGCGGCCTTCGGGAATCATGGTGATCCCGGCGTCGACGATGTCGTAGGGCGTGCGGTTGGTCAGGTCGCGGCCCTCGAACTCGACCCTTCCGGTGGTGGCGGCGACCACGCCGCACAGCGTCTTCAGGGTGGTGGTCTTGCCGGCGCCGTTGGCGCCGATCAGCGTCACGATCTCGCCGGCCCTGACCTCGAAGTTCAGGCCGTTGAGCACCTGGCTCTTGCCGTAGCCCGACGACAGATCCGAAACCTTAAGCATCCTGGTACTCCTTGCCCAAATAGGCCTCGATGACGGCGGGGTTCTCGACCACGTCCTTGGGGGCGCCGCTCACCAGCACCGCGCCTTCGTTCAGCACGATGATGCGGTCCGACAGCGCCATGGTGGCCTGCATCATGTGCTCGATCAGCAGCACCGACACGCCCGAATCGCGGATGCGGCGGATCATCTTGATCGACTTCTCGATGTCGGTGGGGTTCAGCCCCGCCATGACCTCGTCCAGCAGCAGGATGCGCGGCCGGATCGCCAGGGCGCGGGCGATCTCCAGCCGCTTCATGCCGCCCACCGTCAGGCTGCGGGCCTCGGTGTTCAGGTACTTGAGCAGGTCGGTTTCCTCGGCCACCTTGAGCGCGATCTGCTCGGCCTCCTCGCGGTCGGCGGTGCGGATGAAAGCGCCCAGCATGATGTTCTCCAATACCGTCAGGCCGGTGAACGGCTTGGCGATCTGGAAGGTGCGGCCCAGCCCCTGGTGCGCGAACTCGTCCGGCGTGTTGCACGAGACCCAGTTGCCCTTGGCATCGACCATCGACACCGCGCCCTTGTCGGGCGACAGGAAGCCGGACAGCAGGTTGAACACCGTGGTCTTGCCAGCGCCGTTGGGGCCGATCATGCCCAGGATCTCGTGCTGGTTCAGCGTCAGCGAGACGTCGTTGGTGGCGCGCAGGCCGCCGAAGCTCTTGAACAGGTTCTCGGCCTTGAGCACCGGCTGCTCGCGCCGCGCCGCGTCGGTCGGACGGGCCGGTTCGACCCGCTGGCGCCGGGCGCGCGGCGTGCCCAGGTAGGGCAGGCGCGCCAGCGCGCGCTCGATGGCCGGACCGAAGGCGCCGGCCAGGCCGCGCGGAATGGTCAGCACCACCGCCACCAGGATCAGGCCGTAGATCAGCCCGTGCATGCCGTTGCCCACGCTGGACAGCCAGCCGCGCGCGAGCTCGGCGATCGGCAGCACCAGGAAGGTGCCGGCGATGGGGCCGGCCACCGTGCCCAGGCCGCCGATCAGCGCGAACATCGCCACCTGGATAGACAGCTCCAGCGAGAAGGCCGAGCTGGGATCGACGAAGGTCAGGTAAGTGATGTGGAAGGTGCCGATCACGCTGGTCAGCATGGCCGACACCACCGCGGCGATGATCTTGACGCGCACCGTGTGGATGCCCACCGCCAGCGCCGCGTCCTCGCGCTCGCGGATGGCGATCAGGTAATGGCCGATGCGCGACTTGCGGATGTACCAGGACACCCAGGTCACCAGCAGGAACAGGCCGAAGGCGATGATCACGTAGTTGATCTTCTCGCGGAACACGATCCAGGCCCAGCCGATGTTCAGCGGCAGGCTGATGCCGCTGGAGCCGCCGGTCCAGCTTTCCTCGTGGATCACCAGCAGCCGCACCACTTCCAGGATGGCGATGGTGGCCAGCGCGAAGAACGGACCGCGCAGCCGCAGCGTGGGATAGCTGATGATGATGGCCACGACGGCCGAGATGGCCGCGCCCGCCAGCATGCCGAACCACGGCGAGATGCCGAAGTTCTGCGTCAGCAGGGTGGCGGTGTAGCCGCCGATGCCGTAGAACACCGCGTGGCCCAGCGACAGCTGGCCGGCGTAGCCGCCGACGATGTTCCACGCCACCGACAGCGCGGAGAAGACGAACAGCAGGACGAACAGGTTGGTCCAGAACGGCGTGCCCGTGACGACGGGCACGATGAACATGACGATCAGCAGAATCAGGCTGACGTAGGCTTTGGGGCTTCGAAAGTCGGGAAACACGTCTCGCTCCTTGTGGCTCTGATCACTCTGTGCCGACGCCGAACAGGCCGGTCGGACGCAGGACAAGGATCAAGAGGAAGATCCCGAAATAGACGACCTCTTTGAGGTCGGGGGCGATGTAGTAGCCGGCCAGCGTATCGACGATGCCGATGATCATGGACCCGGCCACCGCGCCGTACAGGCTGCCCAGGCCGCCCAGCACCACGATCACGAAGGCGGTCAGCACGAAGTACGTGCCCACCGTCGGGAACACCGGATACTGCGGCGCCAGGAGGCCCGCGGCGATGCCGACGAAGGCGGTGCCCAGGCCGAAGGCGATGGCGTAGACGTTGTTGACGTTCACGCCCATCAGCGTCGCGGCGTAGCGGTGCTGCGCCACCGCCCGCAGCGCGCGGCCCAGGTAGGTGCGGTGCATGAACAGGTGCAGCAGCACGGCCAGGCTCAGGCCGACCACGAAGGTCACCAGCTGGCCGGTGACCATGGAGTAGTTGCCGACGTCGATGGCGCTGGTGCCCAGTTGCACCGGGGCGCGGAACACGTTGGCGCCGAAGATCACCAGCGCCAGGTTCAGCAGGATGGTGGACACGCCCACCGTGGCGAAGATCTGGATGTGCTGGTCGGCGTTGAGCAGCGGCTGGATGATGCCTTTCTGCGTCAGCGCGCCCAGCGCGAACAGGATGACCGCCACCGGCACCAGGCCGATGTACGGATGCACGCCGAACTGCGCCGCGATCAGATAGACCAGGTACATGCCGATCATCAGGAATTCGCCGTGCGCGAAGTTGACGACGCGGACCACGCCGAAGATCAGCGTCAGCCCCAGGCTGATGATGGTGTAGGCGCCGCCCAGCAACAGGCCATTGATGACCAGTTGAATGAAGATATCCATGGTGCAACCTCTTGGAACGGGGTGCGCCCCGGCGCCGCGGCGTGGCCGACGGAACCGGGGCCCGCGGGCCCCAGTGAAACGCCGGACGCCCCCGAGCGTCCGGTTTGCTGGCTTGCCGTGCCGGGCCTGCCGGAAGGCGGCCCCGGCGTTCTATTTATTGAAGACGGGCTTGCCCAGCGCGAGGTTGTCCGGCGCGATGGTGACCAGCTTGCCGTCCTGCCACTGCATCACGTAGAAGGTCGAGGCGTTGTTCTGGCCATCCTCGCCGAAGTCGAAGGCCCAGCCGTTGGCGGTCTGGCCGGCGGGCTTCTTGTACGCCAGCACGGCCGCGCGGATCTTGTCCTTGTCGGTCGACTTGGCGTTGGCGATGGCTTCGAAGAAGGCCTTGGCGCCGACGTAGTTGGTCAGGCTGTGGCCGGACTGCGGGTCGCTCTTGTAGGTGGCCTTGTAGGCTTCCAGGAACTTGTCCAGGCCCGGCGCGCCGGCCGGGTTGATGGACGATTGCGGGAAGTCCAGGTCGAACACGCCGTTCATGTCGGCGCCCACGGCCTTGGCGGTGTCGGCCAGCGAGTAGCCGCCGCCGGCGCCGATCACCACCTTGGGCTTGAAGCCGGCCGCGCGCGCCTGGCTGAAGTACAGGATGGCGTCGTTCTGGTAGGCGGTCTGCAGCACCACGTCGACCTTGGCGCCCTTCAGGCGCAGGATCAGCGAGGACAGGTCGACCGTCTTGGCCGAGTACGGCAGCACCTCGGCCACGGTGTAGCCGAGTTCCTGGGCGCGCTTTTTCTCGGTGGCGGCCACGTCGGTGCCGTAGGGGCCGTCCTCGTGGATGATGCCGATGCGCACTTCTTTCGGGTTCAGGCCCATGCCCGGCCCGATGATGTCGTGCAGCGCGTTGACCACCGAGACGCCGTACAGCGCGGTGTTGGGGTTGCTGCGGAACAGGTATTTGTAGCCGCGCGTGGTGATCTTGTGGGCGGTGGCGCCCAGCTCGAAGTAGGGCACGCCGGCCAGCTCGGTCACGGGCGAGGCCGCGTACGAGATGCCCGAGGCGTAGCTGCCGAACACCCCGACCACGTTGGACGAGATCAGGCGCTTGGTCTCGGATACCGCCTGGGTCGGGTCGACCGCGTCGGCCTTGATGATCTGGATCTTCTCGCCGTTGATGCCCCCGGCGGCGTTGATCTCGTTGACGGCCAGCTCCAGGCCGCGATAGCTCTCTTGTCCCAGCAGCGCCAGGGCGCCGCTGAACGGGAAGAGGGCGCCCACCTTCATGTCGGCCGCCGCGGCGCCGCTGGCCATGGCGCCGCACAGGCCCAGCGCGATGGCGAATTTGTTGATCTTGAACACTGTCTACGCTCCTTTGTGGGTATGGGGTGCGGACTGTTGTCTGAATCGTCCGTCTGTTTTTGAATATATGATATATGCGCCGGCGGGGTGTGGGAACCTCGTCCTGGATTCTAGTGCCGGACTTGTCCGGTTGAATCGGGGATTTCCCTCAAGCCGCATGAATAAAGCGTTTGCGGGCAGTTTTCCTCTGCGGAGCAGGTCAAATTCCGCTGTCCGGACCCGGTTTCACGGACCCGTTCATGGCTGCTTTCCTGGCAAGAAAGTTCCCCTTTAAATCATATATCCTATATGATCAAAAGGCGTTTGAGCACAAGAATCCAGGAGACAGAAGCATGTTCGAGGAAGTGGATTTCGCCGGAAAAAAGGTACTCATCACCGCCGGCGCCGATGGGCTGGGCCTGGAAATGGCCCAGGTGTTCCACCGGGCCGGGGCGTCGGTGCTGGTGTGCGATGTCAACCGCGAGCGGCTGGCGGCCTTGCCGGCCGAGCTGCCGGGCGTGCGCGCCGTCCATGCCGACGTGTCGGATGAGGCCAGCGTGGCCGCCCTGTTCGACGCCGTGCGCCAGCAGCTGGGCGGCCTGGACATCCTGGTCAACAACGCCGGCGTGGCCGGCCCCACCGGCTTCGTCGAGACGCTGTCCAAGGCCGATTGGGACCGCACCCTGGCCGTCAACATCACGGGCCAGTTCCTGTGCGCGCGCCAGGCCATCCCGCTGCTCAAGCAGTCGCGCGCCGGCGTCATGATCAACCTGTCGTCGGCCGCGGGCCACCTGGGCTTTGCCGGGCGCTCGGTCTATTCGGCCTCGAAGTGGGCGGTGATCGGCTTCACCAAGTCGCTGGCGATCGAGCTGGGCGGCCACGGCATCCGCGTCAACGCCATCCTGCCGGGCGCGGTCGAAGGGCCGCGCATCCGCGCCGTGATCGACGCCAAGGCCAGGACGCTGGACAAGCCGGTCGAGGAAATCGCCGCGCTCTACGAGAACCAGGCGGCGCTGGGCCGCATGGTCACCGCGCGCGACATCGCCAACATGGTGCTGTTCAACGCCAGCGAGGCCGCCCGCAGCGTCACGGGGCAGGCCATCGTGGTGGACGGCTTCACGCAGAAGCTCTACTGATGGCGGCCGATCCGCAGCGGCGCCACGCCGCCATCATCGGCACCGGCCTGATCGGCCAGGCCTGGGCCATCGTGTTCGCGCGCCAGGGCTGGCAGGTGCGGCTGTACGACGTCAACGCCGCCATGCTGGCCGAGGCCGGCGCGCTGATCCGGCGCCAGCTGGATGCATTGCAGGCGCACGGCCTGTTGCGCGACGCGGCCGCCGCGGCCGGCCGCATCCAGACCGCCGCCAGCCTGCAGGAGGCGCTGGCGGGCGCCCGCTACATCCAGGAGAACTCGCCCGAGCGGCTGGATCTGAAGCGCGACCTGTTCGCGCAACTGGACGCGGCGGCCGACCCCGACGCCATCATCGGCAGTTCCACGTCCAGCATCCCCGCCAGCGAATTCACCGAAGGCCTGCCCGGCCGGGCGCGCTGCCTGGTGGCGCATCCGGTCAATCCGCCGTACCTGATCCCGGTGGTGGAGCTGTGCCCGGCGCCCTGGACCAGCGAGGCCGCCATGCAGGCGGCGCGCGACATCATGCTGGATATCGGCCAGAAGCCGGTGACGATGCGGCGCGAGATCGAGGGCTTCATCCTCAACCGGCTGCAGGGCGCGCTGCTGCACGAGGCTTTCCGCCTGGCCGCCGCCGGCATCGCCAGCGCCGAGGACATCGACACCACCGTCAAGGACGGCCTGGGCCTGCGCTGGTCGTTCATGGGGCCGTTCGAGACCATCGACCTGAACGCGCCTGGCGGCCTTGCCGACTACTGCGCGCGCTACGGCGGGCTGTACCAATCCATCGGCGCCACCCAGGCCGACAGCGTGCCCTGGGACGGCGCGCTGGTCGAGGCCCTGGCGGCCGAACGGCGCGGCCTGCTGCCCGCCGACGACCTGACGGCGCGCCGCTACTGGCGCGACGAACAACTGATGCGCCTGATGCGCCACAAGCAACAGCAAGACAACGGAGACGGAAATGGCTAAGCCGAAACAGAAAGTCGTGATCACCTGCGCCGTGACGGGCGCCATCCACACGCCCAGCATGTCGCCGCACCTGCCGGTGACGGCCGACGAGATCGCCGAGGCCGCCATCGGCGCGGCCCGCGCCGGCGCCGCCGTGCTGCACCTGCACGCGCGCGACCCGGAAACCGGCAAGCCGTCGCAGGACCCGGCGCTGTTCGAGCCGTTCCTCAAGCGCATCAAGGCCGAGACCGACGCCATCATCAACATCACCACCGGCGGCAGCCCGCACATGACGGTGCAGGAGCGCATGCGGCCGGCCACCACCTTCAAGCCGGAGCTGGCGTCGCTGAACATGGGCTCGATGAACTTCGGCCTGTTCCCGATGCTGGGCCGCTTCCAGGACTTCAAGCACGAGTGGGAGCGCGAGCACCTGGAGAACAGCCGCTCGCTGATCTTCCGCAACACCTATCAGGACATCGAATCCATCCTGGAGCTGGGCAACGCCAACGGCACCCGCTTCGAGTTCGAGTGCTACGACATCAGCCACCTGTACAACCTGGCGCACTTCGTCGACCGCGGCCTGGTGAAGTCGCCGCCATTCATCCAGTCGGTGTTCGGCATCCTGGGCGGCATCGGCCCGCACCCCGAAGACCTGATGCACATGAAGCGCACCGCAGACCGCCTGTTCGGCAATGAGTACGAATGGTCGATCCTGGGCGCCGGCCGCAACCAGATGCCGCTGGCCACCATCGGCGCCGCCATGGGCTCGAATGTGCGGGTGGGGCTGGAGGATTCGCTGTGGATCGGGCCGGGCCAGCTGGCCGAGTCGAACCGGTCGCAGGTCGAACGCATCCGCACCATTCTGGAGGCGCTCAACCTGGAAGTGGCCACGCCCGCCGACACCCGCGCCAAGCTGGGATTGAAGGGCGGCGACAACGTGGCGTTCTGACGCCAATCCGGGCAAGGGCGTGCGCGCCGCCGCCGGGGCGTCAGGCGTGGCGGCGCAAGGCGTCGACGAGGGTCTTGATGTCCAGCGGACGATCGAAATTGGCGGCATGGCGCGCGGCCAGCGTCAGCTCGGCCGCCCGCGCCAGTTCGGCATCGGACGGCGCGGCCGCGCCCAGCGCCGCCAGCGTGGTGGGCAGCCCCACCTGTTCGTACCATTGCGTCAGCGTGGCCAGCATGCCGTCCTGGCGCGCCTCCAGGTCCAGCTGCACCAGCAGGCCGACGGCCACCTGCAGGCCGTGCGGCGCGCTGGCCAGGCCGGCGATCTTCGGCAGGCCGCGCGTCAGGGCGTGGGCGATCGACAGGCCGCCGCTTTCGAAGCCCAGGCCGCTCATCAGGATCATGGCTTCCACCACCCGCTCGAAGGCGGGCGTGGGCTGGCCGCTGCCGGCCACGGCCAGCGCGTCGGCGCCGTCGGCCAGCAGCGTGCGCAGGCAGCCGTCGGCGATCAGCTGGGCGGTCAGCGGCGGGACGCCGTCGTACATGTTGCGTCCGCCGTTGCGGGCGCATTGCTCGGCTTCGAATTTCTTGGAGATGGCGTCACCCAGGCCGGCGCGGAAGAACGCCGCCGGCGCGGTGGCGATGACGGCGGTGTCGACCAGCACGATGGTGGGGTTGAACAGCATGTGTTCGACCGCCAGGAGGTTGTGATGGGCGTCGTACAGCACGTAGTTCTTGCTGGTGGGGGCATCGTTCGAGGCCACCGTCGGCACCGTGACCAGGTGGCAGTGCGCGGCCTTGGCGACCGCCTTGCCGGCGTCCAGCGCCTTGCCGCCGCCCACCGCGATCACCATGTCGATGCCGGCGGCCGCGGCCTGCGCGCGCAGCGCCGCGATCGATTCGGGCGTGATGTCGCCCTCGACCGGCAGGGCCGTCAGCGCCACGCCGTGGGCGCCGCACAATGCCTCGATTCTCGGGCCCAGCACGCCCTGCACGTAGCGGTCGATGACCAGGGCGGCGCGGCGGCCGAACAGGGCGGCGTATCCGCCCAGCGCGTCGAGCGCGCCGGCTCCCTGGATGTAGCGGCCGGGAGCGCCGAAAATCTTCAGCATCGAGTCTTCCTATTTGCGAGGCCCGGGCGGGCGGTAGTCGAGTTCTTTTTCGCGTTCGACCAGCCAGTCGATCATGATCTTGCCGCCCCACACCAGGTCGGCCTGGATCGCCTTGGTGGCGGCTTCAGGGTCGCGCGCCTCCAGCGCGGCCAGCACCGCTTCGTGGCGGTGTTCGTCCTGGGAGTAGTCGAGCCCGGCCGTCTTGACGTGGAACACCTTGAGGATCGGGCCGGTGATGACCCAGAACGATTCCACGGTGTTGCGCAGGATGGGCTTGTTGCTGGCTTCCAGGATGCCGAAGTGGAACTTGCGGTTCAGGTAGCTGGCGCGCTTGGGGTCGGTCGAGGTGCAGGAGATGAAGTCCTTCTGCAGCGCGATCAGGTTGTCCAGCTGCTTGCGCGTGATGTTCCTGGCGGCCTCGGCCGCGCCCATGCCTTCCAGGTGGAAGCGGATCTGCTGGATCTCGCGCAGCTTTTCCGAATTGACATAGGGCACGTAGACCGCGGTGGCGGCCTGCATTTCCAGGCCCTGTTCGCTGATGAGGCGGAAGATGGCCTCGCGCACGGGCGTGATCGAGACGCCCATTTCCTGGGCCAGCTCGCCAATGATGAGGCGCTCTCCGGGTTCGTACTGCCCGTTGATCAGGGCGTTGCGGATCTCGTTGTAGACCTTGACGGAGAGGTTCTCTTTTTTTACCGGTTTAAGGCTGGGCATGACGGTCGAGGCTTGGGTTCGATGGAATGGCGGAAGCCGTGAAACGGCGCCCGGCTGAATTCTATCCCGCCCTGGCCAATTCAAGCGCGATGGGTATATTATATATCATATATTCTGATAAGCGAAGGAGACGCCATGCGCCAGGACCGGGGAGACCCAAGCGAAGACGAGGTCCGGGTGTTGCGGGAAAAGGCCCGCCACATCCGGTTGGAGACCATCAGGCTGATCGAGATCGCCAAGGTCGGGCATTACAGCTCGGTCTTTTCGTGCGCCGAGATCTTTGCCGCCCTGTATTACGACGTGATGCGGCTGCGGCCGGGCGAGCCGGCCTGGCCGGACCGCGACCGCTTCCTGATGGGCAAGGGCCATGCGGCCGTGGGCCTGTTCCCGGTGCTGGCCGACCACGGTTTCATTCCGCATGAATTGCTGGACGGCTACACCCGCCTGGGCAGCCCGCTGGGCGACCACCCCGACATGACCAAGGTGCCGGGCGTCGATTTCAGTTCCGGCTCCATCGGCCACGCGCTCTCCAATGGCGCCGGCATGGCGCTGGGCGGCCGCATGAGCCAGCGCGACTTCAACGTGTTCGTGATGCTGGGCGACGGCGAGATGCAGGAAGGGCAGGTGTGGGAGGCGGCGCTGTTCGCGGCGCACCACCAGCTGTCGCGCCTGGTGGCCATCATCGACCGAAACGGTTATCAGCTCGACGGCAAGGTCGACGACGTGATCGGCGTGGAATCGCTGCGCGACAAGTGGCAGGCCTTTGGCTGGGAGGTGCACGAGGTCGACGGCCATGACCTGGTGGCGCTGACCGCGCTGCTGCGGCGCCTGCGCGCGGACGAGGCGCGCGAACGGCCGGCCTGCGTCATCGCCAGGACCGTCAAGGGCAAGGGCGTGTCCTATATGGAAACCGAACCCGGCTGGCATCTGGGCTACCTGGCGCCGCAGGACGCGCAGGCCGCCATCGACGAAATCATGACCCGCGAGATCTGAATGGCACAGGCACAGACGCTTTCTCCCGATTCCTGGCAGTACCGCGCGCTGAACGCAGTGAACCCCGGGCTGTCGTATCTTTCCGACGCGCTGATCGCGCTGGCGCAGGCCGGGCATCCGGTGGTGGCCGGCTCGGCGGACCTGCAGTATTCCAACGGCCTGAACCGCTTCGCCTCGGCCTATCCCGAGCGCTACGTGCAGTTCGGCATCTCCGAGCAGAACATGGTGTCGGCCGCGGCTGGGCTGGCCACCACCGGCGCGATGCCGTTCGTGGCGACCTTCGCCTCGTTCCTGGGCCTGCTGTGCTGCGAGCAGATCCGCATGGACGTGGCCTACACCAGGCTGCCGGTGCGGCTGATCGGCCATCACACCGGCATCAGCCTGGGCTTCTACGGCACCTCGCACCACGCCACCGAGGACATCTCGACCATGCGCGCCATCGCCGGCCTGACGGTGGTGTCGCCGGCCGACGGGCCGCAGCTGGCCGCCGCCATCAAGGCCTCGGTGGACTGGCCCGAGCCGATCTATTTCCGCATCGGGCGCGGCCGCGATCCGCAGGTGTATGAAGACGGCGCGCCGTTCACGTTCGGCCGCGCCATCGTCCATTCGACCGGCAGCGACCTGAACATCATCGCCTGCGGCATCACGCTGCACGCGGCGCTGGAAGCGGCCGCCCGGATGCGCGAGGACGGCCTGTCGGTGGGCGTGATCGACATGCCCACCATCAAGCCGCTGGACCGCGAGGCGGTGCTGGCGGCCGCCGGGCAGGCGCGCGTCCTGCTGACGGTGGAAGAGCACAATGTGATGGGCGGCCTGGGCTCGGCGGTGGCCGAGGTGCTGGCCGATGCCGGCAGCGGCACGCGGCTGCGGCGCCATGGCATCTACGACGAATACAGCCTGATCGCCCCGCCCACCACGCTGTACGCGCATTACCAGCTGGACGGCGCCGGCATCGAGGCGGTGGCGCGCGAACTCATCGCGCGATAGGGCATGCCAGCATTCACGGGCGCCGGACGCCGGCGCCCCGACAAGGAGACAAAGCAATGAAGGAAATCAGCGGCAACACCCGCCTGTTCGGCATCCTGGCCGACCCGATCTACCACGTCAAAACCCCGCAGCGCCTGAACGAGCATTTCGCCCGCATCGGCTTTGACGGCGTCTGCGTGCCGTTCCATGCGCGGCCCGACAATCTGGCCGAGGTGGTGGCCGGACTGCGGCGGCTGGAGAACCTGGGCGGCCTGATCGTCACCATGCCGCACAAGGCGGCGATCCTGGCGCTGGCCGACGAGGCCACGCCGGTGGCGCGCAAGATCGGCGCCGCCAACGTGGTGCGGCGCGAGGCGGACGGCCGCCTGGTGGCGCACATGCTGGACGGCGAGGGCTTCGTGCGCGGCCTGCGCACGCACGGCGTGGCGCCCGAGGGCAAGAGCGCCTATCTGGCCGGCGCCGGCGGCGCGGCCAACGCCATCGGCTTCGCGTTGGTGCAGGCGGGCGTGTCGCGCTTGACCATCGCCAACCGCACGCCGGCCAAGGCCGAGGACCTGAAGGCGCGCATCCTGTCGCTGCATCCCGAGGCCCGCATCAGCGTCGGCACGGCCGATCCGTCGGGCCATGACCTGGTGGTCAACGGCACCTCGCTCGGCATGAAGCCCGATGACGCGCTGCCGCTGGACGCGGCGCGGCTGACGCCGGACCAGCTGGTGTGCGAGGTCATCATGCAGCCGGCCGACACGCCGTTGCTGGTGGCGGCGCGGGCGCGCGGCTGCAAGGTGCACTACGGCGCGCCGATGCTGGCCGGGCAGATCGAGCTGATGGCGGAAATGATGGGCGTGGCGCCGGCCGCGCAACGCTGAGGCGCGACGGACGAGACGATGGGCGACTACGACTTCATTATCGCGGGCGGCGGCACCGCCGGCTGCATCCTGGCCAACCGCCTGACGGCCGACGGCCGCCACCGGGTGCTGATGCTGGAAGCCGGGCACGAGGCGCGCAGCATGTGGATCTCGATCCCGGCGGGCTTTTCCAAGCTGCTGGTGAACCCGGACTACAACTGGCGCTTCGCCACCGAGCCGGAGGACAACGTCTACGGCCGCACCATCGCCGTGCCGCGCGGCAAGGGCCTGGGCGGTTCGACGCTGATCAACGGCATGATCTACGTGCGCGGCCGGCCGCAGGACTACGACGGCTGGGAGGCGGCCGGCGCCGCCGGCTGGGGCGCCGGCACCGCCGAGCGCGTGTTCCGCAAGATTGAATGCTATGAGCCGGGCGGCGAGACTCGCGGCAAGTCGGGCCCGATGCACGTGGAGGAAGTGGCCGAACGCTTTCCGGTGTCCGACGCCTTCCTGCGCGCGGCGCAGGAAGACGGCCTGCCGCTCAATCCCGACTACAACGCCGGCCGCCAGGACGGGGTCGGCTACTACCAGGTGGCGCAGCGCCATGGCCGCCGCTGGAGCGTGGTGGACGGCTACCTCAAGCCGGCCGCCGGCCGCAGGAACCTGACGGTGGAGTGCGGCGCGCACGTGACGCGGCTGCTGTTCGAGGGCAAGCGCTGCGTCGGCGTGGCCTATCGCAAGAACGGCCAGGAGTTCACCGTGCGGGCGCGGCGCGAGACGCTGCTGTGCCTGGGGGCGGTGCAGTCGCCGCAACTGCTGGAGCTGTCGGGCGTGGGCAGCCCAGCGCTGCTGCAATCGTTCGGCATTCCGCTGGTGCACGCGCAGCCGCAGGTGGGCGAGAACTACATCGACCACTTCGCCACGCGCATGAACTGGCGGGTCCGGAACACCGTGACGCTCAACGAGATGTCGCGCGGCTGGCGCCTGGCGCGGCAGGTGGCGCGCTACTACACCCGCCACAAGGGCATCCTGACGCTGGGCACGGGCCTGGTGCACGGCTTCGTCAAGAGCGCGCCGGACCTGCCGGCGGCCGACGTGCAGTATTTCTTCGTGCACGCCAGCTACGCCAACGCGGCCGAGCGCATTCTCGACCGCGCGCCGGGCATGACCATCGGCGTGGCGCAGCTGCGGCCGGAGTCGGTGGGCTCGATCCACCTGAAATCGGCCGACCCGCTGGCCGCGCCGTCGATCCGGCCGAACTTCCTGTCGGCGCAGGTCGACCGCGACAGCCTGGTGGGCGGCATGCGGGTGGCGCGGCGCATCGTGCAGCGGCCGGCCCTGCAGCGCTATATCGAGCGCGAGCTGAGTCCGGGGGCGGACGTGGACAGCGACGCGCAATGGCTGGATTTCGCGCGCCGCAACGGCCAGACCATCTACCACCCGATCGGCACCTGCCGCATGGGCGCGGACGCCGGCGCGGTGACCGATCCGCGCCTGCGGGTCAACGGCATTGCCGGCCTGCGGGTGGTGGACGCCTCGGTGATGCCGAAGATGGTGTCGGGCAACACCCAGGCGGCGGTGATGATGGTGGCCGAGCGCGGCGCCGAGATGATCCTGGAGGATGCCGCCGCCGCGTGAGAGCGGGTCGGCCCGCGTGGGCCGGCTGCCTCGCGCTTTCAACCGTGCCGGCTGCGGTGCAGGGTCAGCTTGCCGATGCGGTCCCAGTCCCAGGCGATGCCCAGGCCGGGCGCGTCTGATGGAATGGCGCGGCCGTTCTCGATGCGCATGCCGTGTTCGGTCACCATGTCCAGCTGCGGGATGTATTCCAGCCAGCGGCTGTTGGGCACCGCGCAGCACAGCGCCACGTGGATCTCCATCAGGAAGTGCGGGCACACCGGCACGTTGTAGGCCTCGGCCATGTGCGCCACCTTGAGCCACGGCGTGATGCCGCCGATGCGGCCCACGTCCACCTGGACGATGGAGCAGGCTTCGCTCTGCAGGTAGTCCTTGAACTGCGACAGGCTGTAGAGCGATTCGCCCACGGCGACGGGCAGGGTGGTGGACTGGCTCAGCCGGCGATGGGCCTGCACGTCGTCGGCGTGGATGGGCTCCTCGAACCAGGCCAGGTCCAGCGGCTCGAAGCAGCGCGCGCGGCGGATCGCCTCGGGCAACGAGAAACCCTGGTTGGCGTCGGTCATGATGTCCCAGTCCGCGCCGACGGCGGCGCGCACCGCGGACAGCCGCGCCACGTCCTCGGCCACGTGCGGCCGGCCGACCTTGATCTTGGCGCCGCCGAAGCCGGCCTCGCGCGCCTTGAGGGCCTCTTCCACCAGTTGCGAGGGCGGCAGGTGCAGCCAGCCGCCCTCGGTGGTGTAGAGCGGGATGTCCGCCTTGGCGCCGCCCGCCAGCCGGTGCAGCGGCAGCCCGGCGCGGCGCGCGCGCAGGTCCCACAGCGCGGTGTCGATGGCGGCCAGCGCGATCGAGGTCAGCGCGCCGACCGTGGTGGCGTGGACGCGGTACATCAGGTCGCGCCAGAGCTGTTCGATGTCGTCGGCCTCGCGCCCCAGGAGCAGCGGCGCCAGGTGGTCGTCCAGCAGCCGGATCACGGACGAGCCGCCAGTGCCGATGGTGTAGCTGTAGCCGGTGCCGGTGACGCCGTCGGCGTCGGTGATGCGCACGATCGGCGTTTCCTGGCGCTCGAAGCTCTGCACGGCGTCGGTGCGCCGGACCTTGGGCTGCAGGTCGACCTGCAGGATCTCGACGGAAGCGATGCGGGCCATGGGGTCTCCTGGATCAGCCGCCGGCCTTGCCGACTTCCTGCGGCAAGTCGACGCCGTGGAACTGCTTGTAGATGGTGTTCAGTTCGCCGCTCTTGAGATTGGCGCGCACCCAGCCGTCCAGCTTGTCCTTGAGCGCCGGTTCGTTCTTGCGCAGGCCGATGGCCAGCATGTTCAGGCGCATCACGAACTTCGATTCCATCTGCTTGGCCGGCGCCTTTTCGTTGATGGTGCGCAGCAGGGCCGGCGCGGTGGCGAAGATGTCGGCCTGGCCGCTGACCACGGCGGTGATCGAGGTGGCGTCGTCGTCGAAGCGGATGATCTGCGCGTCCTTGGGGGCGATCCGGGTCAGCTCGGTGTCGTTGGTGGTGCCGCGGGTGGCGATGACCTTCTTGTTGGACAGGTCGGCCGCGCTGGTCAGCTTCATGTCCCTGGGCGCGCCGACCACCGCCAGGATGGCGGCATAAGGCGTGGAGAAGTCGATGACCTTCTGGCGCTCGGGCGTGACCGACATGCTGGAGATGACGATGTCGGCCTTGCCGGTCTGCAGGAACGGCACGCGGTTGGCGCCGGTGGTGGGCACGATCTCCAGCGTCACGCCCAGGCCCTTGGCCAGCAGCCGCGCGGTCTCGACGTCGGAGCCGGTGGGGTTGAGCGCGGCGTCCTTCATGCCGTAGGGCGGCACGCCCAGGTCGATGGCCACGCGCAGCTTGCCGGCCTTCATGATGTCGTCGAGCTGGTCGGCGTGGGCGGCGCCGGACACGGCCAGGCCGCCGATCAGGGCCAGGCCGGCGAAAGCGGCGCGCAGCCGCGGCGGAAATACGGACTTGTTCATGCGGGTTGTCTCCATTGTCGTTGTCATCGGGCAGGGGGCGGGGCCGGCGGCCCTACAGTCCGCTGCCCAGGAACTGCCGCAGTTCCGGCGTGGCGGGGGCCGACAGCATGCTGGCCGGCCCCTGCTCCCAGACCTGTCCCTGGTGCATGAAGATGACCTTGTCGGCCACTTCGCGCGCGAACGCCATCTCGTGCGTGACCAGGATCATGGTCATGCCGTCGGCGGCGAGGTTTTCCATCACCTTGAGCACTTCGCCGGTCAGTTCCGGGTCGAGCGCCGAGGTCACTTCGTCGAACAGCATCACCTTGGGCTGCATCGCCAGCGAGCGGGCGATGGCCACGCGCTGCTGCTGGCCGCCCGACAGCTGCTCGGGATAGGCGTCGGCCTTGTCGGCCAGGCCGACGTGCGCCAGCGCCTGCATCGCCTGTTCGCGCGCCTGGGCTGGCTTGACGCCCTTGACCGAGCGCGGCGCCAGCGTGATGTTCTGCAGCGCCGTCATGTGCGGGAACAGGTTGTAGCTCTGGAACACGATGCCGACGTCCTTGCGCAGCGCGCGCAGGTCCAGCCCGTCGCTGTCGTGCAGCGCGTGGCCGCAGACGCGGATGGTGCCGGCGTCGGTGGTCTCGAGCCGGTCCATGCAGCGCAGCGCGGTGCTCTTGCCCGAGCCGCTCTTGCCGATGATGGCCGCGACCTCGCCGCGGTTGACGGAAAACGACACGCCGCGCAGCACGTGGGTGCCGCCGAAGCGCTTGTGGACCTGGTCCAGTTCAACGACGGGATGCATTGAGTCTCCTTTCCAAGGAACGGCTCCAGCGCGACAGCGGGTAGCACATGAGGAAGTACAGGACGGCGGCGCAGCCGAAATAGACGAAGGGCTGGAAGGTCGAGTTGTTGAGGATCTTGGCGTTGTAGGCCAGCTCCGGATAGCCGATCACCAGCGAGGCGATCGAGGTGTTCTTGATGATCTGCACCAGGAAGCCGACGGTGGGCGGGGTGGCGATGCGCAGCGCCTGCGGCAGCACCACCTTGGCCATGCGCTGCAGCCGCGACAGGCCCAGGCATTCGGCCGCTTCCCACTGGTTCTTCGGCACCGCCTGGATGCAGCCGCGCCAGATCTCGCCCAGGAAGGCGCTGGAGTAGATCGTCATGGCCAGGCCGGCCGCGGCCAGCGCCGACAGCTCGCCCAGGCCGAACAAGCTGGGGCCGAAGAAGCACAGGCCCATCAGCACCAGCAGCGGCGTGCCCTGGATCACCTGGATGTAGCCGGCGGCGGCCGCGCGCAGGGCGCGGCGCGGCGAGACGCGGGCCAGCGCCAGCAGCAGGCCGGCCAGGCCGCCGCCGGCGAAGGTCCAGGCCGACAGCTTGACGGTGCCCCAGGCGCCTTCCACCAGATACCAGGCGTGTTGTTCGGGAATGAAGAAAGCCATGGCGCGTCCCCTACAGCGGCGTGCCGAGCTTGCGCCGGCGCGGGAACACGACCTGGGCCAGCAGCCAGAACCCCAGCCGCATCAGCCACGACAGCGCCAGGTACACGCCCCACAGCACGATGAAGACCTCGAAGTTGCGGTAGGTGTCCGACTGGATGCGGTTGGCCACGCCCAGCAGTTCCTCGGCGCCCACCGCCGACATGATGCTGGAGGCCAGCATCAGCAGCACGAACTGGCTGGTCAGCGACGGATAGACCCGTTCGACCGCCGGACGCAGCACCACGTGCCAGAACACCTGCAGCCGCGACAGCGCCAGGCACTCGCCGGCCTCGAGCTGGTCCTTGGGGATGGATTCGATGCCGGCGCGCACGATCTCGCAGGTGTAGGCGCCGATGTTGATCACCAGCGCCAGCACCGCGCCCGCCATGATCGGCATGGTGAGGCCGGCGCTGGACAGGCCGAAGATGAGGAAATAGGCCTGGATCAGCAGCGGCGTGTTGCGGATCAGTTCCACATAGCCGCCGGCCACGGCGCGCAGCCAGCCCAGGCGGCTGTTGCGCGCCAGCGCGCACAGCGTGCCGAGGATGAAGCCCAGCACGGTGGCGCAGAACGACAGCTTGACCGTGACCCACGCGCCCTGCGCGAGCAGGGGCCACTGTTCAAGCACCGAGGCGAAATCAAACGTGTAGTTCACCGTCTCGCTCCCTGGGGCCGCGTCAGGCGGCGCGGCTCAATGGCAGGCAGGACGGGCCGATCGGCTCGAACGCCTTGTAGGTGAGGATGAATTCGCGGTGGCCCAGGTCCTCGGACTTGCTGGGCGCGCCGTTGGCGACCGCGCGGACCTGGGCATGGATCTCCTCGGCCACCTCCTGCAGCGAGCCGCGGCCCTCCAGGATGCGGCCGGCGTCCACGTCCATGTCCTCGCCCAGGGCGCGGTAGGTGTCGGGGTTGGCGCAGACCTTGATGACCGGGGAGACCGCGGAGCCCACCACCGAGCCGCGCCCGGTGGTGAACAGGATCACGTGCGAGCCGCAGGCGATCAGTTCGACGATCTCGGCGTTGTCGCTGATGTTGGGAAAGCCGAAGCGCGGTTCGCCGTCGGGCACCACGTCCAGCAGGTACAGGCCGCCGAAGGGCGGCACGTCGCCCGGCTTGATGATGCCGTCGATGGGCGAGGCGCCGCTCTTGGCGTAGGCGCCGAGCGATTTTTCCTCGATGGTCGAGAGACCGCCGTCGGCGTTGCCGGGCGCGAAGCTGCCGTGGCCCATGATGCTGTAGTAGCGCGCCGCCTTGTTGACGCAGGCCACGATCTCCTCGCCCAGCTCGGGCGTGGCGGCGCGGCGCCGCATGTGGAATTCGCAGCCGACCAGTTCGCCGGTCTCTTCGAAGATACAGGTGGCGTCCTGCGCGATCAGCATGTCGAAGGCGCGGCCCACCGCCGGGTTGGCGGTGATGCCGCTGGTGCCGTCCGAGCCGCCGCAGATGGTGCCGATCACCAGTTCGTCGATGCCCATGGGCACGCGCTGCTGTTGCGCCAGGTCCCTGGCGGTGGCGCGCACCCAGGCGCGGCCCTCGGCCACGGTGCTGCGGGTGCCGCCGCGCTGCTGGATGGTGAGGGTCTGGACCGGGCGGCCGGAGTCGGCGATGGCCGCTTCCAGCTTGCGCTTGTTCATGCTTTCACAGCCCAGCGACACCAGCAGCGCGGCGCCGACGTTGGGGTGGGTGGCGATGGCCGTCATCATGCGTTCGGCATAGGCGTTGGGGTAGCAGCCGGGAAAACCCACCAGGTGCACCTGCACGTCGCCGGCCAGGTCGCGGAAATCCAGCGCGATCTCGCGCGCCACGTGATGGGCGCATTCGACCAGGTAGGCGACGACGACCACGTTGCGGATGCCTTTGCGGCCGTCGGCGCGCGGATAGCCCTGCAGGGGCTGGGACAGATCGGTCATGGCGGAAACCTCAGTGCCGGTCGGTGAAGGCGCGGCCTTCTTCCAACGTGTAGGTGGGGGTGTAGTCGCTGTCGAGGTTGTGGGTGTGGATGTGGTCCCCGGCCGCGACGGCGGCGGTCAGGCTGCCGATGATGGCGCCGTACTTCAGGATCTTTTCGCCGGCCGGCATGGCGTGGCGCGCCAGCTTGTGGCCCAGGCCCAGCGGCGCGGCGATGACGGCGCTGCCGTCTTCGAGCTGCACGCGGGCGCCGGCGGGCAGGGCGTGGCGCACGATCAGGCAGTTGTCTTCGGGGGAAATCAGCAGGAGCTGAGGGTCCAGGGTGGCTTGTCTCGTCATGATTTTTTGTGTGTTGATGTTTTGCATATAAAAGCAAGTTTCATATTCGTGGTCAACACACGTTTGCCCTTGGGTGAGGAAAAAGGGGTTGAAATTCGGGTAATTACTGAGTTTTTCGGCATGTCGTCGGCTTGCGGCGCGCCATAAATCCCGTATATTTGTTTTTATGAATGAAATTTAATTTTCATAAGGCAAATGAAGGCGGCCATCCGGCCGGCACTCCAGGCCTATCCACCCACGGGAAGAGACATGACCCTACGTTTGCAGGACAAGCGGGCGCTGGTCACGGCGGCCGGCAACGGCATCGGCCGCGCCAGCGCCCTGGCCATGGCGCGCGAGGGCGCCCAGGTCTGGGCCACCGACATCAATGAGGCCGCGCTGGCCGACCTGGCGAAGGAGGCCCGCGCGGCCGGCCTGGACGGATTGCGCACCCGCGTGCTGAACGTGCGCGATGGCGCCGCCGTGGCCGACTGCGCGCGCGAGACCGGCGCGGTCGACGTGCTGTTCAATTGCGCCGGCTTCGTCCACGCGGGCTCGGTGCTGGACTGCGACGAGGCCGACTGGGACTTCAGCATGGACCTGAACGTCAAGACCATGTACCGCACCCTCCGCGCCTACCTGCCGGCGATGCTGGAACGCGGCGGCTCGATCATCAACATGGCTTCGGCCGCCTCCAGCGTGAAGGGCGTGCCCAACCGCTTCGTCTATGGCGCCTCCAAGGCCGCCGTGATCGGCCTGACCAAGGCGGTGGCGGCCGACTTCGTGGCGCGCGGCATCCGCTGCAACGCCATCTGCCCCGGCACGGTCGAATCGCCCTCGCTGCGCGAGCGCATCGCCGCCCAGGCGCGGCTGCAGGGCAACGACGAGGCCGCGGTGCGCGCCGCCTTCGTGGCGCGCCAGCCGATCGGCCGCGTCGGCCGGGTCGAGGAGGTCGCGGCGCTGGTGGTCTACCTGGCCAGCGACGAATCCGGCTTCACCACCGGTACCATCCAGGTTATCGACGGCGGCTGGTCCAACTGAGCCGCCGTCCCGCTTTGTTCCCTTTCAAGGATTCCGCATGAAACTCGTACGCTACGGCCAGCCCGGCCAGGAAAAACCCGGCCTGATCGACGCCCAGGGCGCGCTGCGCGACCTGTCGGGCGTGGTCGCCGACATCGACACCGCCGCCATCGCCCCGGCGATGCTGGCCAGATTGGCCAAACTCGACCCCGCCGGCCTGCCGCGCGTGGACGGCGCGGTGCGCTACGGCTGCCCGGTCAACGGCGTCGGCAAGATCGTCTGCGTCGGCCTGAACTACGCCGACCACGCCGCCGAGTCCGGCCTGCCGGTGCCCGCCGAGCCGGTCCTGTTCCTCAAGCCCAGCTCGTCGCTGAGCGGCCCGAACGACCCGGTGATCATCCCGCGCGGCTCGGTCAAGACCGACTGGGAAGTGGAGCTGGGCGTGGTCATCGGCAAGAAGGCCTCGTACGTGGAAGAAAGCGAGGCCATGGACTACGTGGCCGGCTACACCGTGGTCAACGACGTGTCCGAGCGCGAGTACCAGATCGAGCGCGGCGGCCAGTGGGACAAGGGCAAGGGCTGCGACACCTTCGCGCCGGTCGGCCCGTGGCTGGTGACGCGCGACGAGATCGCCGATCCGCAGGACCTGGACATGTGGCTGGAAGTGAACGGCCACCGCTTCCAGAACGGCAGCACCCGCACCATGGTGTTCGGCGTGAAGACGCTGGTCAGCTACATCAGCCGCTTCATGTCGCTGATGCCGGGCGATATCATCAGCACCGGCACGCCGCCGGGCGTGGGCCTGGGCCAGAAGCCGCCGGTCTACCTGAAGGCGGGCGACGAGATGCGCCTGGGCATCGCCGGACTGGGCGAGCAGCGCCAGGCCCTGCAGGCCTGGGTCCGCGCCGAATAAAATCGGGTTCCACTCCTTTGCCGCCGCCATGACCGCATCCAAGATTCCCGTTCCCGATCCCGCCACGCCCGAGGCCGACGCCGCGGACTCGCCGGGCGCGCAACGCTACGCCGCGCCCGCCCTGGAAAAGGGGCTGGACATCCTGGAGGCGCTGGCGGCCAGCCCGGCCGGCTACACGCTGGCCGAGCTGGCGCAGAAGATCGGCCGCAGCGTCAGCGAGATCTTCCGCATGGCGGTGACGCTGCAGCGACGCGGCTTCGTGCAGGTCGACGACAACGATCGCTACACGCTGACGCTGAAGATGTTCGAGCTGGCGCACCGTCAGCAGCCGCTGAAATCGCTGGTGAGCGTGGCGCTGCCGCTGCTGCGCGAACTGGCCAACCGCGCGCGCCAGTCTTGCCACCTGGCGGTCTACCAGGCCGGCCGGGTGGTGGTGATCGCGCAGGTCGACAGCCCCGAGCGCTGGTCGTTCGGCCTGAAGGTCGGCGTGATGATGGGGCTGACGGACACGTCCTCGGGCCACGTGCTGCTGGCGTTCCGCGACGAGGTCGAGCGCACCCGCATGCTGGCCGCCCACATCAAGGTGGAAGGCGAGCTGGAGTCCGACCCGGGCGAACTGTTCCCGATCCTGGCGGACGTGCGCAAGAATGGCTGCGCCTGCATGGCCAGCCGCCAGATCCGCGGCATCACCAACGTCGCCTACCCGGTGATGGGCGTGGGCAACCACGTCATCGCCGCGATCAACGTGCCGCACATCGAGCGCATCGACCGCAAGGAATCGCCCAGCATCGCCCAGGTGCAGGAGATCGTCGGCAACGTCGCCCAGCGGCTGTCGACCCTGATGGGCTACAGCGGCTACCTGCCGGAACAGAGCTAGGGGGCGACGCCCGCCGCCGCGGCTGACGACAGCGCCTGACTACAGCGCCCGCACCGGCACGCACAACTCGCACACGAAACGCCCGCTGGCCGGATCCTGGTCGGCGGGGCGGAAGCGTTCGAACAGCGGCCGCTCGTCGCATTGCAGGCCGCTGCCCGGCAGCCATTCGCGGCACAGCGTCATCCAGGCGTCGGCGATGCGCGCGGGCGGCGCATTGAACACGGCGGCGGCGTAGCGGCCGCCGGGCAAGGTCGTGACCAGCGCCTGGCCGCCTGCCTGGAAGCCGTCCGGCACGGCGACGCAGGCATCGTAGCGGCACCGGGCCGGCGCGGTGATGGCCGGATCGTCGTGGCCGACGCCGAAGCACTCGGCGTTGTCCAGGCCGTGCGACAGCATCCAGGGCTTGACCACGCCGCGCCAGAACTCGCCGATGGCAGGGCCGTAGGGGCCGATCTTGCGCAGGTAGGCGACGCGGGTCGCGGGCAGGTCGATGAGGCGGACTTCCATGGCGGGCTCGCTGAAGAAAACGGAGCCGTCATGGTCGCGGGATTGCCCGTCCGGCGCCTGACCGGGCTTGCGCTCGGCCTGATCAGGATTGCTGTCCGCGCCACGCCGGCGCAGGCGGCGCTCCTGGATGTCGGCCAGGCGGCGGGCGTCGGCGCCGGCGCGCCAGGCCGTGGGGGTGCAGCCGAACTTCTGCTTGAAGGCGCGCGCGAACGCTTCGCCGGAGCCGAAGCCGGTGGCCAGGGCGATGTCGAGCACGGCGTCGGCCGGACGGCAGCACAGCAGGAAGGCGCCGTACTCCAGGCGCCGGCGGCGCGCGTAGTCGCCCAGCGTCTCGCCCATCCAGGCGGCGAACACGCGGTGGAAATGGAAGCGCGAGAAGTTGGCCACGTCCGCCAGCTGCGCCAGGTCCAGCGGCGTATCCAGGTGGCGGTCGATGTGGTCCAGCACCCGGTTCATGCGGCGCGCGTATTCGGCGCGGTGCAGCGGGGCGGCGGTATCGGGCGGGAGGTCGGAAGCGGGTGGGTTCAAGGCCGGGGCGCGACGAACGGAACGGTGACCGGCCGATGCGGCCGGGCGCCCGGGGGGCGGGCGCCTGGCGGCACTATAGAAGATCGCGCCGCCGGCTGCACGGCGTGGCTGCTTCATGCAGCCGCCTCATGTGGCCAGCCTCAAGCGGCCTGGATCGGGATCACCGCATGCACCGAGCGGCCGCGCGCATCGATCGCCACCGTCACCGGCATGTCGCGCACCTCGAACTCATAGATCGCCTCCATGCCCAGGTCCGCGAAGGCGACCACGCGCGCCGCGCGCACCGCCTGCGACACCAGGTAGGCGGCGCCGCCCACCGCGCTCAAGTAGGCGCCGCCGTGGGTCTGGATCGCCTGCACCGCCAGCGGCCCGCGCTCGGCCTTGCCGATGGTCACCAGCAGGCCGCTGTCGGCCAGCAGGCGCGGCATGAACTTGTCCATGCGGGCCGCGGTGGTGGGGCCGGCCGGGCCGACCGCTTCGCCGGCCACCGGATCGACCGGGCCGACGTAGTACAGCGCGCGCCCTTGCAGCGGCACCGGCAGCGGTTCGCCCCGCGCCAGCAATTCGTCCATGCGCTTGTGCGCGGCATCGCGTCCGGTCAGCAGCCTGCCGGACAGCAGCAGCGTTTCGCCCACCTTCCACGACGCCACCTCGGCGCGCGTCAGGCTGTCCAGGTCGACGCGCCGGCCGCCGCTGGCGGGCAGGGCGTCCGGAATGCCATCCCACGTCGCGGGGTCCGGTTGCGGCCATTGCGCCGGCCCGCTGTCGGGCATGGTGAACGTCACGAAGCGGGTGGCGGCGCAGTTGGGCAGCAGCGCCACCGGCAGCAGCGCCGCGTGCGAGGCGGCGGTCGCGACCTTGACGTCGAGCACCGTGGTGTCGCCGCCCAGGCCCTGGGCGCCGATGCGCAGCGCATTGACGCGCTGGTGGACCTCGATCCGCAAGCGCTCGGCCGGATCGCCAGCGCCGCGCGCCAGCAGCTCGGGCATGTCGATGGGCGTGAAGAGGGCGCGCTTGGCCAGCGCCATGGCCTGTTCCGGCGACCCGCCCACGCCCAGCCCCAGCACGCCCGGCGGACACCAGCCGGCGCCCATGCCCGGCAGCTGCGCCACCACCCAGTCGGCCACCGAGTCGCTGGGATTGAGCATGGCGTAGCGCGCCTTGACGTCGCCGCCGCCGCCCTTGGCGACCACGGTCAGCTCCAGCCCGTCGCCTTCCACCAGTTCCACGTGCAGCACGGCGGGCGTGTTGTCGCGGGTGTTGCGGCGCAGCCCCAGCGGGTCGCGCACCATCGAGGCGCGCAGCGGATTGGCGGCACAGCCATAGGCGCGCGCCACGGCCCGGTCGGCCAGGGCCTGCAGGGTGGGCGTGGGGCCGGGGCCATCGGCGCGGATGCGCGCGTCCATGCCGAGCCGGGCATAGACATGCGCCACGCCGGTGTCCTGGCAGACCGGGCGCCGCGCCCGCGCGCTCATCTTGCTGTTGACCAGCAATTGCAGCAGCGCGTGGCGCGCGGCCGGCGCGGTTTCGCGGTCGTGGGCGGCCTTCAGTGCCCGCACGAAATCGGGCGGGTGCGTGTGGCTGACCGCCTGCAGGGCCTGGGCGATGCTGGTCTCGATATCGGAAGCGAGCAGGACGCGCATGATGTGGCGGGCCTATTGCAGCGTGATGCCGGCCTGCTTGATGACGCCGGCCCAGCGCTTGCCTTCGTCGGCGGTGAACTGCTGGAAGGCGGCGGGCGCGTACTGGCCCTCGGGCAGCAACTGGATGCCCTGTTCCACCATCTTGCCGGTGAAGTCATTGTCGGCCAGCGCCTTCTGCCAGGCGCGGTACATCGTCTGCACCACCGCGTCCGGCGTGCCCCTGGGTGCGTACAGGCCGTACCAGGTGGACACCTGGAAGCCTGGCAGCGCCTGCGCGCCCATCGGCGCCACATCGGGGAACTGCGGCATGGCGGTGGCCGAGGTCAGCCCCAGCGCGCGCACCTTGCCGCCGCGGGTCTGCGGCAGCGCGGTGTTGGTCTGGTCGAACATGGCGTCGACCTGATTGCCCATCAGGTCGTTCAGCGCCGGCCCGGCGCCCTTGTAGGCGATGGGCGTGATCTCCATGCCGGCCTGGCTGGCGAACATGGCGGCCACCAGGTGCGAGGTCGAGCCGACCCCGGCGTTACTGAAGTTGAGCTTGCCCGGATGCTGCTTGCCGAAGGCGATCAGTTCGGACACCGACTTGTACGGCGAGCTTTCGCCCACCAGCAGCACCAGCGGCGTGTCGGGGAAGCGGAACACCGCCTGGAAGTCCTTGGTGGGGTCGTACGGCAGCCGCTGGTACAGCGACGGCGCGGCGGCCATGTAGCCGATGTGGCCCACCAGGAAGGTGTAGCCGTCGGGCGTCGACTTGGCCGCCTTGGCCGCGCCGATGGTGCCGCCCGCGCCGCCCACGTTCTCGATCAGGATGGTCTGCTTGAGTTCCTGCGCGACGCGGTTGGCGATGTTGCGCGCCATCGCGTCGGTGGGGCCGCCGGCCGCGAACGGCACGATCCAGGTGATGGCGCGGTTGGGGTAGGTGTCCTGCGCGTGCGCGCCCGGGGTCAGGGCGAACGCCGCCGTGGCGGTGATCGCCGCCAGCCAGTTCTTCATGGTTTGTCTCCGTGGGTGTTTTTTTATCGGGGGAAAGCCGGCGCCGCGGTTCAGGCGGCGCCGGGGTTGAGATGGGCGCGCATGCGGTCCACCATCCGGGGCGCGGCCCCGAGGTAGTGGGCCGGATCGCACAGCCGTTCGATCTGGTCCGCGCCGAGCCGCTGCGCGACCCGCGCGTCCTCGCGCAGCACGTCGGCCAGGCGGCGGCGCGACGTGGCCGCCTCGCGGCAGGCGTCGTAGACCACGTCATGCGCGGTCTGGCGGCCGATGTGCGGCGCCAGCCCCATCATCACGGCCTCGGCCACGATCAGGCCGCCGGACAGATCCAGGTTGCGCGCCATGCGCGCGGTGTCCACTTCCAGTCCGCCGAGCATGAAGCGGGCCTGGCGCAGCGAGCCGGCCGTCAGCACGAAGGCCTCGGGCACGGCCGACCATTCGATGTGCCAGGGGCCGGTGGCGCGCTCGAAGTCCTGCAGCATGGCGTCCAGCGCCAGCCCGGCGTGCTGGCGCACGGTCTTGGACGCCGCCCACATCAGCTCGCACGAAATTGGATTGCGCTTCTGCGGCATGGTGCTGGAGGCGCCGCGGCCCTTCACGAACGGCTCGAACGCCTCGCCCAGCTCGTTGGTCATCATCAGCATGATGTCGACCGCGATCTTGCCCAGCGAGCCGCACACCAGCGCCAGGAACTGCACCGTTTCGGCCAGGCCGTCGCGCGCCACGTGCCAGGTCACCGGCGCGGCGCCCAATCCCAGTTCGTCCATCAGGGCGCCATGCACCGCCAGCCCCTGCTCGCCGAGCGAGGCCAGCGTGCCGGCCGCGCCGCCGAATTGCCCGATCAGCACCCGCGGCCGCAATTGCGCCAGGCGTTCGCGATGGCGCCGCAGCATCAGCAGCCAGACGGCCGCCTTGTAGCCGAACGTGATCGGCAGGGCGTGCTGCAGGTGGGTGCGGCCCGCCATGGGGGTGTCGCGGTATTCGCGCGCCAGGTTGTCGAGGATGGCGTCCAGCGCCGCCAGGTCGGCGTCCACCAGTTCCAGCGCCTCGCGCACCTGCAGCACGGTGGCGGTGTCCATGATGTCCTGCGTGGTCGCGCCCCAGTGCAGGTATTCGCCCTCCGGGCCGCATTGGCGCGACAGCTGGTGCACCAGCGGCAGGATCGGATAGCCGACGATCTCGGTCTCCTCGCGCAGCAGCGCCATGTCGAGGGCGGCGGCGTCGGCGCGGGCCTCGATGGCGCGGGCGGCCTCGGCCGGGATCACGCCCAGCCGGCCCTGCACCCGCGCCAGCGCGACTTCGGTTTCCACATAGCGCCGCACGGTGGCGGCGTCGTCGAACACGGCCCGCATCGCGGCGGTGCCGAACATGTCTTTGAACAGGGTGGATTCGAGGACCGAGACTGGCATAAATGTACGCTCTTAAAAAGTTGTACGTACATTTAAGCAGGGCCGTCGGCGGGCGTCAATGCCGGGGAATACCCGCGCCCGGGCAGCAGATAGAATGGAGCCTGTCGCATACACCCCCGGTTCCATGTCCATCTCGCTGTACACCCGCATCTCCGAAGAACTGGCACGACGGATCGCCGGCGGCGTGTATGCCGTGGGGGCCGTGCTGCCGTCCGAGAACGCCCTGGCCGAAGAGTTCGACGCCAGCCGCCACACCTTGCGGGCGGCATTGCGCCAGTTGCAGGACCTGGGGTTGATCGCGCGCCGGCGCGGCAGCGGCACCGTGGTCACGGCGGCCCGGCCCAAGGCCGGTTTCAGCCAGTCGCTGCGGTCGCTGGAAGACCTGGTGCAACTGGCCGCGCGCACGCCGCGCACCATCCTGCAGGTGCAGGAAATCGTGGCCGACCTGGAGCTGGCCGCGCGCCTGGGCGTCGGGCCCGGCACGCGCTGGCTGCGCTTCGCCTCCACCCGCGGCACGCCGGGGCAGGCGCCGGTGGTGTGGACCGAGCTGTACGTGGATGCCCATTACAAGGGCGTGCGCAAGCTGGCGCGCCAGCATCCCGACCGGCTGGTGTCGGAATTGATCGAGGAACACTACGGCCGCCGCATCGCGTCGGTGGAGCAGACCATCTCGGCCTGCGCCATGCCGGCCGCGGTGGCGGGCGAATTGCAGGTGACGCCCGAGTCGCCCGGCCTGCTGATCCTGCGCCACTACAAGGACCAGGCCGGACAGATCGTGGAAGCGTCGTGCTCGTACCATCCGGCCGGGCGCTACGAGTTTTCGACGACGCTGATCCGCGAGCACTGAGCCGGTTGATCCCGGCGCCGCCGCGCCTACACCGCGTACACCACGCGGTGCGCTTCGGTCGGCAGCGGCAGGTCCCAGCGGTGCAGCATGCCCAGCAGGGTCTTGTTCGGCAGCGACGTGTCGCGCCGGGCGTTGCGCCGCAGCAGCTCGGGTGCGCTTTCCTAACACCAAGACTCTGCCCCGGCCTGTCTAGCAGTCCCCGTTGGACGGCCTTTTTTTACCGCAGCCTGAGACTAGTCTTTTTTTTAATACTCGTATGCCTGCGCATTACCCCAGCAACATGAACGGCAGATCGCCGAATCCCCAAATCAGCGTTCCGATCAGAAACAGATATAGCTCAACATAGTGAAATCGCTGCGAGAGTGCGCGATTTGCCTTATCAAGGATAGCTCGTGAGTCCCGTTCAATTTGATCGAAAATTTGTTGAATTTGCTGCTCGGTGAACTTGAACTCTTCCTTTCGAGCCAACAAGTCAGCTTTCTGTTCGGCCAGCGGCTTCGCCAATGCATCGGGGGCGGCAAGTAGTAGGCGAGCTGGGAGATCGATGGAGGCGAACCACACGGCCACAGCCGTGATCAGAGCGCCGGACCGCGCAAACCAGGTTCCATCTTTCAGCAAGAAACTTAGGAAGATGCCCGAGATTCCGGCAACGAGGCTCCAGAACAAGGCCTTTTTTTCAAATCGAGTTATTTCCATTTTGCAGCACGTTATGTGTGTGTAGGCCAGCGCAAAAAAACTCCAATCCATTAGATCGGATCATACAAAAGAGAATTGTTTTTAATGGCACAGAGGAATAAAGCGTCCTGTTTACCATACCTTATTCGTTGATGGCTTGAGAGATTCGCGAAGCAATAAGGAGCGAATGCGTCATGCAGTACTGCATGCCACGCCTGGATCTAAAGCCGCGAGCATACCGATATGCAGATTGGTAGGTGTCTGCGCCAGGTATGCGGAGACAACATTGCACTGGCACGCATCTGATGTTTATTTAATATGATGTGCTTGATGTGCTGGTATGTTGAGTTGCGCTCGCGAACCATTTTGCTCCGGTCTGATTTTTTTCGGCCGTAGCTATACCGCCTGGAAATGCAGCGAAAGTTCGCTGCAAGAGTTCATCACGTTCGGTCCGCCCGGACCAAAGCTGCACAGTGGAACGTGTGACGGGTAGGCAGACAAGCAGCGCACACGCCCGCAGCGGCGCTTCGAAAAATTACAGTGTGCCCACCGCTTGGTCAGTGGTAGGCGCCGGTCTTTTAACGACCGACGCCTTCGCCAGGCAGGCGCAACGAAAGATCCAACTGAGGCTCCACTTCACCTGCTAAGTCTGGGCGGATTGCGCAGGGCGAATACATGCGCGCAGAAACCCGGTGTCATGGGTTTCTCCTGGAAAGGCGGTAAAGCCAACAACACGGTCTTGCGGGGAAGGACGCGGATGGATGTGTTGCGCTTTCGGAATTGCGTCTGCCGTGCGGGGGGGGGCAAGGCGGGAGAGTTCGAACAGCGAAGACGTGTTGCCCGGCGGACACGCGGCCGTCACAGCCGCGTCACCTGCAGCACCGCGTCGGCGAAGGCCTCGGGCGCTTCCTGCGGCAGGTTGTGGCCGATGCCGCCGGTGACGTCGACGTGCCGGTACTTGCCGCTGAACTGGCCGGCGTAGGCGGCGGGCGCGGGGTGCGGCGCGCCGTTGGCGTCGCTTTCCAGCGTGATGGTCGGCACCGCGATCTTCGGCGCCACGGCCAGGCGCCGCTCCAGGTCGTCGTAGCGCGCCTCGCCCTGGGCCAGGCCCAGGCGCCAGCGGTAGTTGTGGATGACGATGGCGACGTGGTCGGGGTTGGCGAACGCGCGGGCGCTGCGCGCATAGGTGGCGTCGTCGAAGCGCCATTGCGGCGAGGCCAGTTGCCAGATCAGCTTGTTGAAGGCGTCGACGTTGGTGGCGTAGCCGGCCGCGCCGCGCTCGGTGGCGAAGTAGAACTGGTACCACCACTGGAACTCGGCCTGCGGCGGCAGCGGCTTGCGGTTGCCTTCCTGGCTGCCGATCAGGTAGCCGCTGACCGACACCAGCGCCTGGCAGCGTTCGGGCCAGAGCGCGGCCATGATGTTGGCGGTGCGCGCGCCCCAGTCGAAGCCGGCGATCACGGCCTTGCCGATCTTCAGGGCGTCCATCAGCTCGATGATGTCGACCGCCACCACCGCCTGTTCGCCGTTGCGCGCGGTGTCGGCCGACAGGAAGCGGGTCGAGCCGTAGCCGCGCAGGTAGGGCACGATGACGCGGTAGCCGGCGGCGGTCAGGCGCGGCACGACGTCGATGAAGCTGTGGATGTCGTAGGGCCAGCCGTGCAGCAGGACCGCGACCGGGCCGTTGGCCGGACCGGCGTCGACGTAGCCGATATCCAGGTCGCCGGCGCGGATCTGGCGCAGGCCGCTGAAGGCGGCCGCGCCGCTGGCGCGAGGGGCGGTGGGCGCGGCGCCCTGGGCGCGTGCGCTGGCGCCCAGGCCCAGGTTCAAGAGGCTGGCGCCGGCCAGGGCCGAGGTGGTGCCGAGCAGGCGGCGGCGTTGGGTATCGATGGGGTCCGGCATGGCGGGTCTCCGAGAAAGGGAAGTGACAGGTTGTGGTGCCGTTGTAGCCAGGCGCGCGGACCCGGGGGTGTCGCAATGTACGGCGCGGGCGGGCAGATACATTGGGACTTGAATCTCGACCGCGCGATGCCTGTTGTGCAATCGGCGCGGACTTGGCATGATCCGCGCCATGGCTACGGACCCGACCTCCCGCATCACGCGCCCGCGCGCACGCCGCCCGGGCCGCGCCGCCTGGCGGCTGGCCCTGGGGCTGGCCGCGCTGGCGGCCGCCGCCTATGCGGCCACCGCCGTGATGGAGATCCCGCCGCCGCACACGTTGTGGCGGCTGGAAGTGTCGGCGCCGTCGCGCCGCGGCGATCTGTTGCCGGCGCGGGTCGTGCCGGCCTCGGCCACGCCATCCGTGCTGGCGGCCAGCGCGTGGCCGCCGCCCGCCACGGTGCCGTGGAAGGGCGCCGAAATCCCGTTCGAGCAGTTCCTGCAAAGCACCGCCACCAACGCGCTGGTGGTGCTGCGCGACGGCCAGCTGGAATACGAGTGGTATCGGCCGGGCGTGCGCGCCACCGACACGCAGTCGTCATGGTCGATGGCCAAGTCGGTGGTGTCGCTGCTGGTGGGCCAGGCGATCGCGCGCGGCGAACTGCGCGAGGACGACCGCCTGACCGCGCTGCTGCCCGAACTGGCGGGCGCGGGCGACTACGACCGCGTCACGCTCGGGCATCTGCTGGACATGGCCTCGGGCATCGACGTGTCGGAGAACTACCGGGCCTACTGGCCCTTCACCGGCACTGCGCGCATGTACCTGACGCGCGACCTGGCCGGCTTTGCGCGCGATCACCGGCGCATGCATTTCACGCCGGGCAGCGACGGCGACTACCGCAGCATCGACACCCAGCTGCTGGGCATGGCGCTGACGCGGGTCACCGGCAAGCCGTTGGCCGACCTGCTCGCCGAGCGGCTCTGGGGCCCGATGGGCGCGGAGTCCGCCGCCACCTGGAACGTGGACCGGCCCGGCGGCGTCGAGAAGGCTTTCTGCTGCCTGAACGCCACGGCGCGCGACTTCGCCCGGGTCGGGCAGCGCGTGCTGGAGTCCGGGCAGGGCGGCGGCCTGGTGCCGGCCGCCTGGGTGGCGCGCATCGCGCGTCCCGCGCCGCATCCGGTCGATGGCTGGGGCTACGCCGCGCAATGGTGGCAGCTGGACCCCGCGGGCGGGCCGGACTTCGCGGCCGTCGGCATCCACGGCCAGTACCTGTACGTCCATCCTGGCCGGCGCGTGGTGATCGTCAAGCTCAGCGACTACGGCGAGAACCAGGACGAGCGGGAAACCTACGCGGTCCTGCGGGCGATCGCCGATCGTTGAGCCGGCGCCGTGCCGGGGGCCTGGCCGATCACTGCCTGCCGGCCGCGCCGGCGCGTGACGCCGGCTACAGCAGGCCCGAGGTCAGCGCCTTGAGCGTGGCGGCCGCGCGGGTCGAGCATTCCAGCTTGCGGAACACGCTCTCGACATGGGTGCGCACCGTGCTGGGGCTGATGTTCAGGGCGCGCGCCGCTTCCTTGTTGCTGGCCCCCAGGCTGATCTGCCGCAGCACCTCGAGTTCGCGTTGCGACAGTGGCGAGACGGCGCGGCGCGGGGCGGCGGTCTCGCCGCCCGCCGCGGCGATGGCGGCCTCGGCCACGTCGGCGTCGTAGCGGCCGGCGGCGGCCTCCTGGCGCAGTTGCCGCGCCGCGTCCGCCAGCGCAAGCGCGGGACGCCAGGGGCGGTCCTCGAGCAGCGCCTGCAAGGTCACGCAGGCGGCCAGCACGCGCTGGGGCAAGCCCAGAGCCGCGCCCGCCGCGCCGCGGAAATAGCCGCTGCCGTCCAGCCGTTCGTAGGCATACGAGGCCAGTTCGGCGGCCTCGCTCAGGCCCTTGATCTGGCGCGCCGCGCGCGCGGTCCAGTAGGGCATCAGGCGCACCTGCTCCCATTGGTCCGGCGACAGCTTGCCGGCGGTGTTCCACAGGCGGTTCGGCAGCGCGGCGCGGCCGATGCCGTGGACCAGCGCGGCGGCCTGCAAGCGCGCCTCCGTCGCCGCGTCCAGGTCGAGCCGCGCGGCGGTGGCCACCGCCAGCGCCGCCACCCGGCGCGAATAGCCGGCCAGCCAGGGCAGCTTGAGTTCGGCCACGTCGGCCAGCAGCGTCAGCGCGGCGGGCGCGCCGGGGCGGCCGCCGGCCAGGTTCCAGTCGGCGCCGTCGGGCGGATCGGCGTCGATCCGGTCGAGCCAGGCCGGGCCGTGGCGCACGGCCAGCGCGGCGACGTCGGCGGGATACTTGGCGCCGGCCTGCTGGCGCAGGAAGTCCAGCGCGCTGTCGCGGCCATGGGCGCGGCTGAGGATCTCCAGGTCGCTGGCGGCGTTGACGATGAACGCCAGCGGCGAGACGGCGTCGCCGCCCAGCGCCTGCGGCATGCCCTTGCCGTCGTGGCGCTCGAAGGCGTGGCGCAGCCCGGCCACCACCGCGTCGGGCATGCCCAGGCTGACGGCGACGTCGCCGGAGATCTCGCAATGGATCAGCGCCAGCGGCACGATCAGCGACTGCGTGCGCGCATCCAGCGGCGGCAGGGTCTGCGCCATCATGGCCTCGCGCGAGGCGATGTCGTCGCCCAGCAGTTCGGCGAAGCCGCCGGCGTTGGCGGTGCAGCCGGACCAGCGCAGCAGCGCCACCGCGCGGGCGTGGTCCTGGCCGGCCGCATCCAGGCCGTGCGCCGCGGCCAGCAGGCCCGCCAGGCAGGCGGTGCGGCGCGAATGGTCGGTGGCGCGGCCCATGCTGAGGTCGCCGATGAAGGCCATGGCCAGCACGGCGTCGGTCAGTTCAATGGCGCTATCGGCGATCATGGGGACAGGCGGGGCGATGAATGGGGGCGGCAGGAGAGGGCGGGAAGGCGAGAACCGGCGCATCGGTCAATCATCCGATACCGCGCGACCGGCGGGAAAACGACACTGGCGTCAACCAAGCGCCACGTCGGCGTTTGATCCCGAAAAAGGAATCTCCATGAAGCGCCATATTATCGCAGCCTCCCTCCTGGTCGCCGGCCTGTTCGCCGCGCCCGTCTCGCAATCGTTCGCCGCCGAGCCGGCCGCCGCGCGGCCGTCCGTCGTCATCGTGCACGGCGCCTTCGCCGACGGCTCGGACTGGGCCAAGGTGGTCGCCCTGCTGCAGGCCAAGGGCGTGCAGGTGCAGGCGGTGCAGAACCCGCTCGAATCGCTGGCCGGCGACGTGGCCGCGGCCAACCGCGCCATCGACAACCAGCCCGGCAAGGTGGTGCTGGTCGGCCATTCGTGGGGCGGCACGGTGATCACCGAGGCCGGCAACCATCCCAAGGTCGCCAGCCTGGTGTACGTGGCCGCGTTCGCGCCCGACGCCGGCCAGTCGGTGGCGACGCTGACCGAAGGCACGCCCAAGGCGCCGGGCTCGGACAGCATCGGCGCCGACAGCCACGGCTGGCTGAGCCTGTCGGCCGCCGGCCTGGCGCGCGATTTCGCGCAGGACGTGCCGGCCGCGCAGGCCAGGGTGATGGCGGCCACGCAGGGTCCCATCAAGGCCAGCGCCTTTGGCGAACCGGTGTCGACCGCCGCGTGGAAAACCAAGCCGTCGTGGTTCGTGGTCAGCAACCATGACCGCATGATCCTGCCGGCGCTGCAGCACCAGATGGCCAAGCGCATCGGCGCCAAGGTCACCGACCTGCAGACCAGCCACGTGCCGCAGCAATCGCAGCCGGAGGCGGTGGCGCGGGTGATCCTGGACGCGGTGGCCAGCGTGAAGTGAGGGCTGTGACCGCCCGGTGACGTGACATCGGGCGGTCACGCATGAACGCCGCGCGTCCGTCGGGACGCGCGGCGTTTCAGCATCCGGACGCCAGTTGTTCGAGCGGCGCGAGCCGCAGCACGTAGAGCGTGCCGCGGCGGCTGGCGATGATGCCTTCGCGGCGCCACTTGGAGAAGATGCGGCTGAGGGTCTCGGCCCGCATGCCGAGCTTGACGGCGATCTGCGAGTGGCTGAGCGGCAGCGCCAGTGGCTGGTCGGCCTGTGGCTTGCCGGCGCGCAGCACGTATTCGGCCAGCCGTTCCTCGGCCGAGCTGGAGGTGAGCCAGTCGATCTGGTCGGTGTGGTGGCGCACCAGGTTGGCGGCGTGCGTCATGACGCGGCAGGCGAAGCGGGCGTCGTCCAGGCACAGCTGCCGGAAGGCGTCGGCCTGCAGCAGGCAGCCGTTGCCGTCGGTGCGGGCGCGCACGCTGTGCAGGTGGCGCGGCGAGGTCTCGAACAGCGTCAGCGCCGACAGCCAGCCGCCCGGCCCGACGTGGCCGAAGACCTTGTCGCCGCCGTCGGCGGTGTAGCGCAGGCCCTGCACCGACCCTTCGCAGACCAGCAGGCACGAGGTCGCGGCCTGGCCTTCCGAGAACAGCGTGTCGCCGGCCTCGAACCGCAGCCAGCGGCTGCGTTCCGCCAGCGTGGCCAGCGCCGCGTCGCCGACGCCGTCGAACCAGGGATGGCGGCGCAGGGCGGCCGTCAGGAGGGACTTTGACGAATTGACAATAGTCATTTGAGGGAGCGGCCCCGCCGCTTAGAATTAAATAAGATTGATTCTTATTTGTAATGGTACCACCGCGCCATCCGGCGCCGTCCGTTCCCCTCATTTCCCATGGCTATCCGATTCCTGCGCAGTGCCGCGTTCGCGGCGCTGGTCCTGTTGCCGCCCGCCGTCCTGCCGGCCCCCACCGCCTTCACCGACATGCTGGGCAACCCGGTGCCGCTGGCGGCGCCCGCGCGCCGCGTGGTCACGCTGCCGATGCCCGCGGGTTCGCTGCTGATTTCGCTGGACGGCGGCGCGCAGCATCTGGCCGGCATGCACCCCAACGCCCATGAACTGATGAAGGACGGCCTGCTGGCGCGCATGTTCCCGGCCCTCGCCGCCGTCCGGACGGACATCACGCGTTCGGGCTTCGCGCCCAACGTCGAGACGCTGCTGCAGATCCAGCCGGACCTGGTGTGGCAGTGGGGGCACATGGGCGACGACCTGATCGCGCCGCTGCGCAACGCCGGCCTGCCGGTGGCGGCGCTGCTGTATGGCGACGAGGCGCGCAGCCGCGAATGGATCCGGTTGATGGGCCGGTCGCTGGGGCAGGAGGCGCGCGCCGCGGCGCAGCTGGCGTGGCGCGACCAGGTGCGGGCGGACATCGCCAAGGTGACCGACGGCCTGCGGCCCGACCAGCGTCCGGGCGTGCTGTACCTGGCGCGCTACGCGCCGCAGCTGCGCGCCTCGGGCGCGGGCACCAGCTTCGACGATGACATCCGCCTGGCCGGCGGCCGCAATGTGGCGGCGGCGATCGGCAGCGGGCAGACGATCAACATCGAACAGCTCATGGCGTGGGCGCCGGACGTGATCCTGCTGAACAACTTCGAGCCCGGGCTGACGCCGGCCATGCTGTATCAAGACCCCCTGTTCGCCGACATTCCGGCGGTGCGCAACCATCGCGTCTACAAGATCCCGGCCGGCGGCTACCTGTGGGATCCGCCCAGCCAGGAGTCGCCGCTGTACTGGCAGTGGCTGAGCCAGCTGCTGCACCCGGACCGCTTCGACTGGCCGCTGCGCGAGCACATCGCGCAGGCCTACACGCAGCTGTATGGCCACACGCCCGATGCGGCGGATATCGACACCGTGCTGCACGCGCGGCAGAACCTGGGAGCCGCCGGCTATGACCGCCTGCGCTGAATCCGTGCCGCTCGAGGCGGGCGTGGCGCGCCGCCGCCTGGCCTGGCCGTGGCTGTTGATGGCGCTGGCGTTGCCGGCGTCGATGCTGGCGGCGCTGTGCGTGGGCCGCTACCCGCTGCCGCTGGCGCATGTGTCCAGCGTGCTGGCGGGGCTGGCGCTGCCCGACGGCCTGGCCGACTGGCTGCCGGCCGTCAGCGGCGCCGAACAGCGCGTGGTGCTGCAGGTGCGGCTGCCGCGGGTGCTGCTGTCGGTGCTGGCCGGTTCCAGCCTGGCGCTGTGCGGCGCGGCGCTGCAGGGTGCGTTCCGCAATCCGCTGGTGGGGCCGCAGATCCTTGGCATCTCGTCCGGCGCGGCGTTCGGCGGCTGCGCCGCGATCCTGCTGTTCTCGTCGCTGTGGGCGACGCTGGGGCTGGCCTTCGCCGGCGGCCTGCTGGCGGTGGCCATCGTCTATCTGCTGGGCCGCACGCAGGGCCGCACCACCATCCTGATGCTGGTGCTGGCGGGCGTGGTCACCAGCGCTTTCTTCTCCGCGCTGATCTCGCTGGCCACGTACTTCGCGGACCCCAACGACAGCCTGCCGGCGATCGTGTTCTGGCTGATGGGCAGCTTCGCCACGGCCTCGTACGTCAAGCTGGCCGCGGCCGCGCTGCCGATCGCGGCGGGCATGGGCCTGCTGTATGCGCTGCGGTTCCGCATCAACGTGCTGTCGCTGGGCGATGAGCAGGCCAGCGCCATGGGCATCGCGGTCGAGCCGCTGCGCTGGCTGCTGCTGGGCTGCGCCACGCTGGTGGTGTCGGCCAGCGTGGCGGTGTCCGGCACGGTGGGCTGGGTCGGGCTGGTGGTGCCGCACATCGCGCGCATGCTGGTCGGCCCGGATCACCGCGCGCTGCTGCCGGCCAGCGCGCTCATCGGCGGCACCTACATGGTGTGGGTCGATACGGTGGCGCGCAGCGCCACCAGCGCCGAGATTCCGCTGGGCGTGATCACCGCGCTGATCGGCGCGCCGCTGTTCGCCTGGCTGCTGCGCCGCACGCAGGGCGGGGGAGCGCACCATGCTTGAGCTCGATCGCCTGGCGGTGCAGGCGGGCGGCCGCCGCCTGTTGTCGGACCTGTCGCTGCGCGTGCGCGGCGGCGAGATCCTGGCGGTGCTGGGACCGAACGGCCGCGGCAAGACCTCGCTGCTCAAGACCCTGCTGGGCCTGCGGGCGCCGGCCGCCGGCGCGGTGCGCCTGCAAGGCCACGCCGCCTACGTGCCGCAGCGCACCGACGCGCTGTTCGCCTACGACGTGCTGGCGATGGTGACGATGGGCCGCGCCCGCCATCTGCGCTGGTATGCGTCGCCCGGCCCGCGCGACCGCGAGATCGCCCGCGACTGCCTGCGGGCGGTGGGGCTGGAGTCGTTGGCCGGGCGGCCGTTCCAGGCCTTGAGCGGCGGCCAGCAGCAACTGGTGTGCATCGCGCGGGCCATGGCCAGCGCCAGTTCCATCATCGTGCTCGACGAACCGGGCGCGGCGCTGGACCTGCGCAACCAGGACATCATCCTGTCGCTCTTGCGCCGACTGGCGCGCGAGCAGGGCCTGGCGGTGGTGTTCTCGACCCACCAGCCGCAGCACGCGCAGCACATCGCCGGCCAGACGCTGCTGATGCATGACGACGCCTGCGAAGTCGGCCCCACTGACCGCATGTGCACCGACGAACGCCTGAGCCGCCTGTACCGCATGCCGGTGCGGGTGGCGTCGCTGAGCGGCGAGGCCGGCGAGGTACGCGGCGTGATTCCTCTTTTCCGTTGATCCATGATGACTTCCATCGTCTACCTGAACCACTGGAGCGGCAATGGCCCCGCCGCGCTCACCGGCGGCGAGCGGCCGCGCGCCGTGGCCGAACCGCTGTATGGCTTGGAGCGGCTCGACCTGGCGCGCGTGCGTGCCTTGCTGGTGCCCGCCAACGTCGACCAGCGCTATCTGCTCGGGCAGCGCGACCGGCTTGAAGCCTGGCTGCTGGCCGGCGGCGCCATGGTGTTCAACGGCCACGTCGCCTATCCGTTCCTGCGCTGGCTGCGGCCGTTCGCGCCGGGGGCGGCGCGCGGCCTGGACGGCCTGCGGGTGCATCGCGCCGCCGCGCATCCGGTGTTCGAGGGCGTCGATCCCGAACACCTGACCTTCCGGCGCGGCGTGGCGGGCTTCTACGCGCGGGGCGGCAACCCGCCGCCCGACGGCGCGCGGGTGCTGAACACCCTGGGCCCGGACGCCCTGCCGGTGGACTGGGTGCTGGCGCTGCCCGGCGGCGGCCGCCTGCTGACGCACAGCGGCAACGACCTGTGGATGTACGCGGGCAGCGCCGACAGCGCCGGGCGCATCGTGCCGCAGCTGTTCGACTGGCTGTGGGGAGACGCCGCATGACCGCCGCCATGGCCTCGCGCACCCCCGTGATCGCGGCGCTGGACGCCGGCACGTATTACCACCACCGCACCTTCCACACGCCGGAACTGACGCCGTATCTCGACCGCTTCATTTACCTGCCCGAGCTGGACGACGCCGCGCTGGCGGACTGCGACGCCCTGATCGTGTCGTGCCGGACCCACCCGGACCTGCTCGTGCCGCACCGCGCGCGCTTCGCCCGTTTCCTGGCCTCGGGCAGGACGCTGGTGGCGATGGGCGAGACCGGCTCGCACCGCTGGCTGGATGGCGTGCATTGGACCGATTGCGAAGTGAATTTCTGGTGGTGGAAGACCCCGGGCGCCGATTCGGGCCTGCGCCTGGCGCAACCCGCGCACCCGCTGTTTTCACACCTGACGCTGGCCGACGCCACCTGGCATCAGCACGGCACCTTCACGCCGCCGCCGGGCGCGGTCTCGCTGATCGACAAGGCCGGCGCGGGCTCGGTGCTGTACGAGGACCGCCACAGCACGGCGGGGCGGCTGATCGTGACCTCGCTGGATCCGATGTACCACCACGGCAGCTATTTCATGCCCGCCGCGTCCCGTTTCCTGCGGGGCTTCCTGCCCTGGCTGAAAGCTTCCACTCCCGCCGCCTGAGGCGGCGCGGTCCGACCCCTTGGTCTTTTCTATCGCGTCCACGTATGTCACGTCCTTCCTCTCTCTCGCCCCTCGTCCGCGCCAGCCTGCTGACCGCCGCGGCCATTGGCGCGCCGGCGGCCGCCGCCGACGCGCCGCAACTTCCCGCCATCCAGGTCAGCGCCGAGCGTCCGGCCGATGACGGACGCCTGCGGCCCCTGGGCGCCACGCCCGCGCCCGCCACCATCGACCACGCGGTGACGCAGCCGGTCACGGTGATCGAGCGCCAGGACATCGAGCGCCTCAACACCGACAGCACCCTCGACCTGCTGGGCCGCGTGCCCAACGCCACCGTCAGCCGCAGCGGCGGCATCGCCGGCACCATCTTCCTGCGCGGGCTGAACACCAACGACATGCGGGTGCCGATGTTCATCGACGGCGACCGCTTCCGCGGCCGCAACACGCTGCAGTTCATGCTGATCAGCCCGACCGAGATCGAACAGGTCGAGGTGGTGCGCGGCCCGGATTCGTCGCGCTTCGGCAGCGACGGGCTGGGCGGCCTGATCAACTTCGTCACCAAGCGCGGCCATGGCAACCTGGAGCAGCCGTTCAGCCTGAACGGCGGCGAAGCCTCGGTCACGTACCGCAGCAACGGCCACGGCGTGCAGAGCAACGTGGCGGTGGAAGGCGCGGGCGATGGCTTCGACCTGCGCGTCTACGCCACCGGCCGCCGCGCCAGCAACTACGACAGCGCCACGGGCGACGTGCCCAACAGCGACTTCCGCGGCGCGGGCGGCGGCATCGTGCTGGGCTACATGCCCGATGCCCGCCAGCGCATCGAGGCCAGCGCGCGCGTGGCCTACGTCAAGGACGGCGCCGCCGGCACCGTGCCGCCGTATCCCGCCGCCAGCAGCCGGCGCGACCCCAACCGCGTCAAGCAGGCCCGGCTGGCCTATACCGGCGAATTCGACGGCGCCATCAGCGCGCTCAAGGCCAGCGTCTACGTCAACGAGTTCGATACCTGGATGTCGGCGCGTAACCAGACCAACCCGGCGCGCCTGGTCGAGACCCGCAGCCATGTGATCGGCCCGGTGGTCTATGGCGGCAGCGTGGCCGCGACGGTGCCGTGGGCGCAGACCACCACCACCTTCGGCCTGGACTTCATGCACGAGCGCCGGCCCGGCTCGGAAAGCCGCAGCGACATCACGGTCTACCGGCCCAACGGCACCTCGACCACCACCAGCACGCCCTACGCCAAGACCGGCCCCAACCAGTACCAGACCAACGTCGGCGCCTTCCTGACGACGGAGTGGAAGCCCGCGCCCAAGTGGACCGTGACCGCCGGCGGCCGCTTCGACTGGTTCCGTTCCGACGTGGGCCTGGATGCGCTGCCGTCGCCCAACCTGCTGCCGGCCTTCCGCGCCGCGCAGGACAGCAAGCAGACCGCCACCACCGGCAGCCTGGGCCTGTCGTATCGCGCCACCGACGTGGTCGAACTGCTGGGCAGCGTCGGCACCTCGTTCCGCATGCCGTGGACGTCCGAGATGTTCAGCGCCGGCTACACCGGCACCAGCTACACCATTCCCAACCCCGAGCTGAAGCCCGAGCGCGGCACCACCGTCGAGGGCGGCACGCGCCTGCACTTCGATAGCGCCACGGTCGGCCTGACCGCTTTCCGCAGCGACTACCGCGACTTCCTGGAGAACGCCACCACGACCTACCTGGGCCTGCCCGCGACCCAGCGCCGCAACGTCGGCAAGGTGCGCATCCAGGGGGTGGAGACCGATTGGCGCTGGCAGCTGACGCGCACCGTCAACCTGTACGGCAACGCCAGCTATCTGCACGCCACCAACCGCAACACCGACCGGCCGCTGGCCTCCATCGCACCGCTCAGCGGCATCGTGGGCCTGCAGTATGTGGGCGCCAACGAGGCCTACGCGCTGAGCGGCGAGGTGCAGTGGGCCAAGGGCCAGAGCCGCTATGACGCCCGCACCGAATACCCGGCGGCCGGCTACGGCGTGGTCAACCTGTACGCGCAATTGCAGCTGGACCGCCTGGGCCTGCCGCAACTGGGCAATACCCAGGTGGTGCTGGGCGTGAACAACCTGTTCGACCGCGCCTACCGCACGGCCGCGACCTCGTCCAACGTGGCCTACGCCATGACCGACCTGAACCCGCTGCTGGAGCCGGGCCGCAGCTTCAGCCTGACGCTGCGCACGCGCTTCTGATAGCCCCCCGCTGGCCGGCCGCCTGGCGCGGCCGGCTTTTTTTTCTTATGGAGACCTTCATGACCATTCCGACCATTCCCGCCGGCAGCGAGCTGCGCGTGCAGGGCGAGCAGGGCCCCCTGCGGATTCCGTTCGACGCGGTCATGGCCTATCACGGCCACGGCGCGCTCGCCATGCTGGCGCTGATCTTCCAGGGGCTGCGCGGCGCGCTGGCCCGGCTGGAAGAGGGCGGGGCGCCGGTGCCGCGCGGCGAACTGAGCGTGGTCAGCGGCCATCCCGGGCCGGGCGTGCGCGATGCCATCGAGTTCGCCACCCGCGCCGTCACCCGCGGCTGTTACCGGATCGACCTGTCGCTGCCCGAGGCGCGCTACAGCCAGGCCGCGGACAAGTCGTACAGCTTCTGGCTGGCGCGCGGCGAGCGGCGGGTGCAGGCGGTGCTGCGCGAAGGCGTGCTGCCGCCTGAGTTCTTCGCCCTGCTGGGCAACCCGGCGCCCGAGGCGCAGCGCGAACATGCGCGGCTGCGGGCGCGGATCGCGGAAACGGTGCTGGGGCAGGCGCCGGAGGCGTTGTTCGTGTTCAACCAGCTCGACCAGGCCGTTACGGCTCCTTGACGCGGATCCGGTCATTTATTTATTCAGGGAACTGAAAGGATTGGGCCCGGTCCATAGCCAACGGATTGGCCGCCGGCCAGTCCGCCCAACAGATCAAGGAACCCCTCATGTTCGGGATCGGAATCGCCCTGGCCATTCTTGGCGCCGTGTGCCTGCACGCGGCGATCGGCACGCATCGCGCCGGTTGCGAGCGCCGCGACAGCTACGCCCTGGCGGGGCTGGGCATCGTCGCGGGAAGCGGCGGCGCGTTGTTGCTGGTGTAGCCGTCTGATCGGCTGGCGGGCGTCCCGGTTGCGGGACGCCCGCCTTTTTTTGCTACCAGTAGTACTTCACCGACGCCACCACCGTGCGACCGTTGCCGAACATGCACACGCCGTACGACTGGCAGCCGCTGACGTAGCGCTTGTCGAACAGGTTGGTGGCGTTCAGGCCGAAGCGCCAGTTCGGCATCTCGTAGTGCAGGCCGGCGTCGTAGACGGTGTAGCTGGGGATCTTCAGCGAGTTGTCGGACGCGCCCGCGGCCGAGCTCTGGTAGCGCACGCCCGCGCCGGCGCCGAAGCCTTCCAGCGGCCCGGTGCGCCAGGTCCAGTCGGCCCACAGCGACGCCATCTGGCGCGGACGCGGGATGTCCACCGGCCACTTGCCCTGGGTCTCGTCGTTGGCCTTGGTGATCTTGACGTTCTGGAACACGTAGGCGCCGACGATGGACAGTTCCGGCGTGATCTTGCCGACCGCGCTCAGCTCGATGCCCTGCGAGCGTACCGCGCCGGTCTGCACGTAGCTGCTGTTGGTGGGGTCGTTCGGGTTGTTGGTGACGACGTCGGTCTGCTTGATCTGGTAGACCGCGGCGTTCAGCGTCAGGTTCTTGCCGTCGGGCTGCCAGCGCAGGCCGGCCTCGATCTGTTTGCCCTGGGTCGGCTTGGCCCAGCTGCCGTCGGCCAGGCGCGTGTTCGAGACCGGGTTGAACGAGGTCGAATAGCTGACGTAGGGCGACAGGCCATAGTCGCCCAGGTAGGTCAGGCCGACGCGGCCGGTGAAGGCCTGGTCCAGCTGCGAGGTGCGGGTGTCGGCCTCGCGGTCGTTCTGGCGGGTGCGGGCCCAGTCCTTGCGGCCGCCCAGCGTCAGCACCCAGCGGTCCCATTTGACCTGGTCCTGCGCGTACAGGCCGACCGTGTTCATGACGGTGTAGGTGTCGGTGCGCGGGTAGGCGTTGGGGCCGTAGAACAGCGATTTGTTGATCGGCGTGTAGACCGGGTTGTACAGGTTCAGCGACGGCGCCTGCGCCAGCCATTCGCTGTCGGTGGTCGACTGGCGGCTGTATTCCAGGCCGGTCAGCAGCGTGTGTTCGAGCGCGCCGGTGCGGAATTTGGCCTCGGCCTGGTTGTCGACGTCGAAGCGGCTGTAGTTGAACTGGAAGATGCCGGCGTAGCGCGTGATCGAGGCCATGGTCGGATCGCTGTCATCCAGGCCGCCGCCGTAGACCGAGCGGTTGTTCAGCTGCAGGTGCATCAGGCGGGTGTTCTGGCGCAGGGTCCAGACCGAATCCAGCTTGTGTTCCAGCGCGTAACCGAGCGACCACTGCTTCTTGTGGTAGTAGTTGAAGTCCGGCTCGCCGGTGTAGAGATCGCGCGAGATGCGGCCGTTGGGGTTGGGCAGCACCGTGCCCTGGGCGGGCAGGAAGTTGCTGGTGACATCGCCCCAGTCTTCCAGGAAGGTGGCCGACAGCGTCAGGCTGGTGGCGGCGCTGGGCTGCCAGCGCAGCGACGGCGCCAGGACCACGCGCTGGTCCTTGTTGGGGCCGGTCTGGGCGTTGCCGTCGCGGCCCACGCCCAGGATGCGGTACGACAGCGTGCCGTCCTCGTTGAGGCTGTCGCCGAGGTCGAAACTGAGCTGCTTGCGGGCGTAGTTGCCGACCTGGGTCTCGATCTCGCGGATGCGCTCGCCGTTGGCCAGCTTGCTCTGCACGTCGACGATGGCGCCGGGATCGCCCTGGCCGTACAGCACCGAGGTCGGGCCGCGCAGCACGGTGATGCTGTCGATCAGGTAGGGATCGACGCGCCAACTGGCCAGGTTGAGCGTGTTGGGCACCTGCAGGCCGTCGACGTAGGCCGTGGGGGTGAAGCCGCGCAGGGCCGAGTACCAGTCGGAGCGGTTGTCCGAGCCATAGCTGGAGAAGCCGGGCACGTAGTGCAGCGCCTGGTTGATGTCGGTGGCGCCGGTCATCTCGACCTGCTGCGCGGTGACCACGTTGATGGTCTGCGGGATCTCGTTGAGCGCCGTGTCGGTCTTGGTGCCGGTGCGGCTGCGGCGCGCAACCAGGCCTTCGACGGCCTCGCCGCGCGCGTCGCCGTAGACCGACACGCTGGGCAGGGTGGCGGTGTCGCCGGCCGGCTGCTGCACCACCGCGGTGTTGCCGTTGATGCGCGCCACCAGGCCGGTGCCCGCCAGCAGCCGGTCCAGCGCCTGCTGCGGTGTCAGCGTGCCGCTGATGGCCGGCGCGCGGCGGTCCTGCACGGCTTCGGGCAGGTAGTAGACCTGCAGCCGGGTCTGGCGGCCCAGTTGCAGCAGCGCTTGCGCCAGCGATTGGGCCGGGATGTCGATCTTGACGGCGGCGGCCTGCGCGTGGACGGCGGACGGCGCGGCGCCCAGGGCGACGGCGAGGGCAAGGGTCAGGGTGCCGAGGGCGGCATGCAGCGGCGTGGCGCGGGGGCGCGGGAGGCGGGTGGGCCTGGCGGAAATCTGGGTCACGATGGCGCTCGATCGGGGCGGCGGTTTCCGCGAGGGAACCGGCCGGCGGGTTCATGCGGGGCGACAGCCTCCGCTTACCTGCTAAGAGCGGATCGGACACCGAACCCCGTAATGATTCTCAAATCAAAATAGAAACAAGATGTATCTTCGCCGGCGCGGCGCCGGGTCAACGGGCGACGAGGTCGCTGCCGCCGTCGGCGCGCGGCGCCACGCGCACCGGGATCAGGGCGGGCAGGGCGGTCAGGAAGCCGCGCGTGTCGTCGATGTCGAACACGCCGGCGATGCGGATGCCGCGCAGCGCGGCGGCGACCCGGATGGGCTGTTCGCGGTAGCGGTTGATCTCGTCCACCACCTGCGCCAGCGGCACGTTGTCGAAGACCGCCTTGCCCTGTTTCCAGGCGGTGAGCGCGGCCACGTTCACGCTTTCGACCTGCAGCGGGTCGCCCTGGCGCGCCAGGCTGACGCCCTGGCCGGCGGCCAGCAGCACCCGTTCGCGCTGCCACCAGGCGCCGGTGGCGACCTCGACCGAGCCGGATTCGACCGCCACCGCCAGCCGCTGGCGGTCATAGCGCACGTTGAAGCGCGTGCCGGTGACGCGCACGCGGCCCAGCTCGGTCTCGACGATGAAGGGCCGGGCCTTGTCCGGCGAGACCTCGAACAGGATTTCGCCGGCCTGCAGCGCCACATGGCGCTCGTCGCGGGTGTAGCGCACCTCGGCCTGGGTGGCGGTGTTGAGCGTCAGGACCGAGTCGTCCTGCAGCGCCACCCGGCGGCGTTCGCCGCGGCCGGTGGCGTAGCGCTGCTGGAACAGCGTTTCGGCCGGCCACCACAGCGGCCAGGCCAGGCCCGCGCCGGCGGCGGCGCAGGCGGTGGCGGCCAGGCCCCAGGCCAGCCGGCGGCGTTCGGGCGATACGGCGCGGGCCGGCGGCCGCCGCGCCAGCAGCGGGCGCAGGTCGTGGTCGGGCACGGCCTGGGTCAGGCCCCAGACCTGCAGCATCTCCTGGTAGGCGCGCTCGTGGGCGGCATCGGCCTGGCGCCACGCGTCGAACTGGCGCCGTTCGGCGGCCGTCATCAGGCCGCCGTGGTCGCGCGCGAACCAGTACGCCGCCGCGTCCAGCGGATCCCTGGGAGGCTTGGCGAGCTCAGTCATGGCGAATAGGCATGCAGGCGGGTGTGCAGGTGCCGCATGGTGCGGGTGAGGTATTTTTCGACGCTGCTGACCGACAGCCCCAGCTGCGCGGCGATTTCCGGCACGGTCCAGCCTTCCAGCCGGTGCCAGGCGAAGACCACGGCGCAGGGTTCGGGCAGTTCGTCCAGCGCCTGGCGCAGCGCGCGCGACAGTTGCGCGGTGCGGGCGCCGGCCTCGGGGCCGTCCTGCGCGGGGTGCTCGTCGTCGTCCAGGTCCTGCAGCGGGATGGCGGCCGTGCGCAGCTGCCTATGGTACTGGTTCGCCAGCCCGTGGTAGACGCTGCGGTGCAGATAGGCGCGCGGGTTGTGGATCGCCGAGACGTCGCCTTCGAGCATGTTGGCGATGGCGTCGTGGGCGGTGTCCTCGACATCGCCGCTGGCGTGTCCCTTGCGCTTCCATGTGCCCAGCAGCTCGCGATAGTAGGCGAGCCAACCGTGTTCGGCGGGGCGGGTCCGGCGCATGCGGGGGCAACGTGGAAGGGACGAAACCGCCGATTATTGCAAATAAGAATAATTCTTGTAAAGCCGGCCGGGGCGTGCGGGCTGCCGCCCCGGCCGGCGCCGCCGCTACAGCGCGCGGCTATGCTGACCGGCGCCCAGCGCGCCGCCGCGCTGGCGGGCGGCCTCGCGCTCCGGCGTGGGCAGGTAGATGGCGCACAGCAGGTTGGCGCCGGCGATGAGGGCGAACATCAGCGCCATCGGCTGCCAGGTCAGGCCGAAGGTGTGCGCCACCCACAGCCCCACCAGCGGCGTGGTGCCGCCGAAGATCGCGCCACACAGCTGGAAGCTGAGCGAGATGCCGGTGTAGCGCATCTCCACCGGGAAGGCCAGCGGCAGGTAGGGCGCCAGCACCGCGTAGTAGGCGCCGATCAGGAAGATGGCGGTGAGGATGCCGATGGCGATGTTCTGGATGTCGCCGGTCAGGATCAGCATCATCATCGGCACGGCCCACAACGTCGACAGCGCGGTGACCCAGATCAGGAAGCGGCGCTCGCCGACCCGGGTGGCGATGTACGAGGCGATCGGGAAGCTGATCAGCTCGACCACGCCGGCCCAGGTCACCACGTCCAGGATCTGGCTGCGCGTGATCTTCAGGTAGGTGGTGGTGTAGGTGATCATCAGGGTGGTGACGAAGTAGAACCCCGAGATGCCCAGCAGGCACAGGCCGATGCCCAGCAGCAGCGCGCGCTTGCGTTCGCGCAGCACCAGGCGGATGGGGGCGGTGCTTTCCTTTTTCTTTTCCTTCAGGCGCGCTTCCAGTTCGGGGCTCTCGTTGACGCCGCGGCGGATGACGAAGGCCACCAGCACCAGCACGCCGCTGATGATGAAGGGCAGGCGCCAGCCCCATGACAGGAAGTCCTCTTTGGGCAGGTCCGACACCAGGCGGAACACGCCGGTGGCCAGGATCAGGCCGATGGGGCTGCCGTACTGCGGCGCCGAGGCCAGGAAGGTGCGCCACTTGGGCGGCGCGTGTTCGGCCGCGATCAGCACCGCGCCGCCCCATTCGCCGCCCACCGCGATGCCCTGCACCAGCCGCAGCGCGACCAGCAGCACCACGGCGGCCAGGCCGATGGAGTGATAGGAAGGCAGCAGCCCGATCAGCGTGGTGGCCACGCCCATCAGCAGCAGCGTGATGACCAGGCTCTGCTTGCGGCCGACGCGGTCGCCCAGGTGGCCGAACAGCACCGCGCCCACCGGTCGCGCGAAAAAGCCGATGGCGAAGGTGCCGAGCGAGGCCAGCGTGCCCATGAAGGGATCGTTGGTGGCGAAGAACACGTCGCCGAACACCAGGGCTGCCGCCGTGGCGTAGCAGTAGAAGTCGTACCACTCGATCATGGTGCCGAAGAAAGCGGCGGCCGCCGCCCTGACCGGCTGTCTGCGGCCATTCTGGTCTTGCATGGAATTCCCCTTGTTTGTCGCGGCTTTCCACGTTGGCGCCGCATTCGATACGGCGTTGACGATAGCAACTACTGGCTATATCTTGTATAGCCACAATCCAATCAGAGATAGGTCCACTTCATGAAGGAAGTCCTGCTCGCCGACCTGCTGTCCGGCGCGCTCTCGCGCGAGTCGCCCGACCCGCTGCAAAAGCAGATCTACGACATCGTGCGGCGCGGCGTGCTGGACCACACGCTGGTGGCGGGACAGCGCCTGCCGTCGTCGCGCGTGCTGGCCTCGGAGCTGGGCATTTCACGCATCACGGTGACGCTGGCTTACGAGCGGCTGATCGCCGAGAACTACCTCAGCGCGCGCGGCGGCAGCGGCACGTTCGTCGAGAAGACCGTGGACCGGCCGCTGCTGCCGCCGGCCTCGCCGGAGCACGTGCAGCGCCATGTGCCGGGCCTGTCCACGCGCGGCGAGGGCATCGCCGGCGGCGCGGCCGGGCTGGGCCAGCACACCGGCGCGTTCGTGCCCGGCGTGGCCGACGCCAGCCTGTTTCCGTTCCACCTGTGGCGCCGGCTGGTGTCGCGCCACCTGGGCAAGTCGAATCTGGCGCTGTCGGGCTACGCCAAGGACGGCGCGGGTTTCCTGCCGCTGCGCGAGGCCATCGCCAGCTACCTGCGGCTGGCGCGCGCGGTGGTGTGCGAGCCCGGGCAGGTCATCGTCACGGCGGGCACACACCAGTCGGTCGACCTGTGCGCGCGCATGCTGACCGAGTGGGGCGACGCCGCGCTGGTGGAAAGCCCCTGCCACTGGGCCTTTCCGCCGGTGCTGGCGGCGGCCGGCGTGCGCGCGCATGCCGCCGTGGTCGATGACCAGGGCCTGGACCTGACGGCCAGCAAGCTGCCGCGCCGGGCGCGGCTATTGATCACCAGCCCGTCGCACCAATACCCGACCGGCGTGGTGATGCCGCTGGCGCGGCGCCTGGAGCTGCTGCAGGCGGCGCGGGCGCACGGCCTGTGGGTGCTCGAGGACGACTACGACAGCGAGTTCCGCTACGACGGCGCGCCGATCCCGTCGCTGCAGGGCCTGGACGCCGACGGCCGGGTGATCTACATGGGCACCTTCAGCAAGACCATGTTCGCGGGCCTGCGCATGAGCTACATGGTGGTGCCGCCGCAGGTGGCCGAATCGTTCTCGCGCGCCTGCGCCAGCATCTATCGGCCGGGGCAGCTGCACCTGCAGGCGGCGCTGGCGGATTTCATGGCGGACGGCCATTTCTCGCACAACATCAAGCGCATGCGCACCGAGTACGCGGAGCGCCAGATCGTGCTGCGCGATGCAATCGCGGCGCGCGTCGGCGATGCGGTGCAGCTGTCGCAGGCGCGGGCGGGCCTGCATGTGTATGCGCGGCTCGATCGCAAGGTGTCGGTGCCGCGCCTGGCCGAGGCCGCCCGCGACGAGGGCATCGTGCTGGGGCAGCCGCATTACCTGCCCGACGCCGCCCGCGCCGCGCAGCCGGCGGTGGTGCTGGGCTATGGCGGTGTGCCGTGCGAGCGCATCGACGACGGGGTAGTGCGCTTTGCGCGGGCGCTGGGGCGGGTCGCCGAGGCCCGGCCGGCGCGCCGCGCCAGGGGCTGAAGCGACGGGGCGGCGCTTGGCGCGACGCACACCGCCGCACCCGCCTGTCGCCTACAGTTCCGCCAGCGTCTGGTCCGCCGCCGCCAGCAGCAGGTCGGCGTGTTCCCGCGCGAACGGCAGCTGCGGCCGTAGCTTGAGCACGTTGCCGTGCAGGCCGGTGGCGCTGAGCAGCACGCGGCGCTGGCGCATCAGGTTGACGAAGCGGTGCGTCTCTTCCTTGGCGGGCGTCTTGGCGGCGCGGTCCCGCACCAGTTCGACGCCGATGAAGAGACCGTCGCCGCGCACGTCGCCGATCAGCGCGTGGCGCTCGGCCAGCGCGCGGAAACCGTCGCGCAGGTATTGGCCGGTGCGGGCGGCGTTGGCCTGCAGGCCTTCGTCCTCGATCACCGAGAGCGTGGCCTGGGCCGCGGCGCAGGCCACCGGATTGCCGCCGAAGGTATTGAAGTAGCGCGCCTCGCGGCCGAAGCGTTCCAGGATGTCGGGGCGCGAGACCATCGCGGCGATGGGGTGGCCGTTGCCCATCGGCTTGCCCATGGTGACGATGTCCGGCACGAGATCGTGGCGCTGGAAGCCCCACATGCACGAGCCGGCGCGGGCGAAGCCGGCCTGCACTTCGTCGGCGATGAACAGGCCGCCGGCGTCGCGGATGGCCTGCACCGCCGGCGCCAGGAAGCCGGCCGGGTCGCTGTAGACGCCGTCGCTGGACAGGATCGTGTCCACCAGCAGCGCGGCAGGCTTGATGCCGTGGCGCCGCATGTCGTCGATGGCGGCCTGCACCTGCTGGCCGAACCATTGCCCGAGGGTGGCCGGGTCGTGGCGGTAGCTGTCGGGCGCGGCCACGGCGCGGGTGTCCACGCCCAGCGGCACGGCCTGGCCGAGCGACGGCGACACGGCGGCCACCGCGGCGGTGACGCCGTGGTACGCCAGCTGCGTGACGATGACGCCGGTGCCGCCAGTGTGGCTGCGCGCCACGCGCAGCGCGAGGTCGTTGGCCTCGCTGCCGGTGCAGGTGAAGATGACCTGCGACAGCGGCTGCGGGAACGTCGCCAGCAGGCGCTCGGCGTAGTCCAGCACGCCGTCGTGCAGGTAGCGGGTGTGGGTGTTCAGCACCGCCGCCTGCTCGGCGATGGCGCGCACCACGCGCGGATGGCTGTGGCCCACCGAGGCCACGTTGTTGTAGGCGTCCAGGTAGCGTTCGCCGTCGGCGCCGGTCAGCCACACGCCTTCGCCGCGCACGATGTGCAGCGGCTGGTCGTAGAACAGGCGGTAGGCCGGCCCCAGCACGCGCTGGCGGCGGGCGATCAGGTCGCGTTCGGCCTGCGGCAGCGCGTCGGCCGCGGCGGGGTCGAAGGCGTTGAGCATGGCTTGGTCTCGGCTCATACAAGAGTCTCCATGGGGGTCTGGCTAGCGGCCAGCAGGATGTCGCTGGCCTGCTGCCGGGGCAGGGCGTCCAGGCGCGCCAGGCCGGTCCAGGCCAGGCCGTTGTTGCGCAGGATGTACTGGCGGTTTTCGGGGTGCTGCTGCGCGCGCCAGCCGGTGATGGCCACCGTGATCAAGAGGCGCGTGGCGATCAGGTCGGGCAGCAGCGCGATTTCGGTCTCGGTCAATGGCAGCGTCTGGTGGTAGCTGGCCAGGCACTGGCGCAGGCCCGCCGACAGCGGGTCGGGCGCGTCGTCGAGCAGATAGGCGGCGGCCACGGCCAGGTCCTGCGCCAGCGGCGCGCGCACCATGTCGCCGAAGTCGAGCAGCGCCGCGATCTGTTCGGGATCGTCGCGCGCGACCATCACGTTGTAGGGGTTGAGATCGTTGTGGATGACCTGGCGCCGCAACCCGCCCAGGCGCGGCCGCAGGTCATTGGCGAAGCGCTCGAGCTGGCGCTCGGCCAGCCGGCGGCGGTCCGCCTCGGGAATCTTCGGCAGCAGGTCGGCGATGCGGTCGGCGTGCTGCAGGTCCCACAGCAATTCGTGGTCGGCCATGGCGTGGTCGAAGCCGGCCAGGGCCAGGTCGAACTGCGCCAGGGCCCGGCCCAGCGCGCGGTACTGCGCCGGACTGCGCGCCACCTGGTGCAGCGGCACGCCATGCACGAAGGTCATCAGCCGCAGCGCGCGGCGCGCGCCGTCACCGGCGTCGTGCCAATGCACGTACTCGCCCTGCAGGCCGGCGATCAGGCGCGGCACCGGCGGCTCGCCGTCGGCCCGCATCAGGCGCAGCTGCGCCTGGGTGTGGAAGTCGGTGACCGCCGGGTCCTCGGCGGGGTGGGTGGCCTTGAGCACGTAGGCGCCGCCGGCGGCGTCGCGCAGCAGGAAGTTCTGGTCGCGTTCGCTCGACAGCAGCGTGGCCTGTGCCGCCAGGCCGTAATGGCGCAGCGCCAGGGTCTCGGCCTCGGGCAGGGACAGCTTGGGCGGCTCGGCCGCGAACAGCGCCTGGCCGGCGCTGGGGAGGTTGCCGCCGCTCATGCCTGACGCTCTTCCAGGCCGCACCACTCGGCGATGAACAGGGCGATGGTCTGGGTGACCTTGCGCACCGATTCCAGGTTGACCGCCTCGTCGTAACCGTGCGGCATGCGGCATTCCGGGCCGTAGACGATGGCCGGGGTGTCGGCGTACAGGCCGTAGAAGCGGGCGTCGGTGGCGGCCGACGTGGCGTATTCGCGCAGGGGTTCGCCGAACACCTGTTCGTGCGCGGCGCGCAGCGCGGCCTCGGCCTCGTCGGCGTTCTGCAGTTCGTAGCCCTCGGCCATGAAGCCGTGGTAGATCACTTTGGGCGGATGCTTGGCCAGGAACGGATCGCGCGCCGCGGCCTGGGCCACGAAGGCCTCGATCTCGGCGCGCGCGGCTTCCAGGCTCTGGCCCGGATAGACCGCCACGCGCATGTCGAAGGTGCACCAGGCCGGCACGCTGGACGGCCAGTCGCCGCCGGCGATCTTGCCGAGGTTGAAGCGGATGGGGTGAGGGTGGTCGCAGAAGTGGCGGTGGTCGCACTTGTTGGCGTTCCAGCGCGTCTCCAGCTCGTCCAGCGCCTGGATCAGGAAGATCGCCTTCTGGATGGCATTGGCGCCCGCGCCGGTGAAGGCGGCCGAGGCGTGCTGGGGGTCGCCTTCGACCTGCACCTGGAACCACATCGGCCCGACCTGGGCGCGCATCAGCATGGGCAGCAGCGGCTCCGGAATGAAGGCGGCGTCGGCGCGATAGCCGCGCGCCAGGCAGGCCAGGGCGCCGTTGCCGGTGCATTCCTCTTCCACCACCGATTGCAGGAACACGTCGCCGGCCGGCGCCAGGCCGATCGCGGCCAGCGCGTCCATGGCCGACAGGCAGGCGACCAGGCCGGATTTCATGTCGCCGGCGCCGCGGCCGTGCATCCAGCCGTCGACGATGGCGGGGTCGTACGGGTCGCGGCTCCATTGCGCCAGCGGGCCGACCGGCACCACGTCGATGTGGCCGTTCAGGATCAGCGAGCGGCCTTTCAGGCTGCGGGCGCGGTGCGCGCCGACCACGTTGTAGGCGTTGTCATAGGACACGGCCACCGGCGAAAAGCCCGGCAGGTGGCGGATGGCCTCGACGTCGATGCGCCAGCGATCCACGGCGTAGCCGCGTTCGGCGTAGCGCGCCGCCATGAAATCCTGCGCGGTGGCTTCTTCGCCGCGCTGCGACGGCAGGCGCACCAGTTGCGCGGTCAATTCGGTCTGGGCCGCGAAGCCCGCGTCCACGGCTTGGAGGATGCGCTGGCGCAGCGCCGGGGTCAGTTCTGGCATGGATGTGCTCGAGGTTGACAGGGAACCCGGCCATGCTAGGGAAAATTGGATTGGTGAAAAATAGCCAATCCGGGTTATTTGATATAGCCACTTTGCGGTCCGCCGCGCGGGAGGCGGAAAACCCTAGCCCGCCAGCAGCGCCTGCAGCTTTTCCTTCAGCGAGGTGGCCCGTTCCGGCGCCCGCGCCAGCCCCGAGCGGACGAAGGACTGGGCGCGTTCCGTATCGCCCAGGTGCAGCGCGATGCGCGCCAGGTTGAGCGTCCTGGCGGGATGGATCTCGTCGGGATCGGTCTGCCGCAACAGCCGCTCGCAGCTGGCGGGGTAGGCGTCGTGGTCGGCGAAGAAGGCATGGCCCTGGCGCGCCCATTCGCTGACGATGAACGCGACATTCTCCTCGGCGCTGGCCGCGTCGGGGCCATAGGCCCAGCCGAAGGCGGCGCCCGGCGGCGGCTCGATGCGCTCGCGGAACACGCAATGCGATTCCTCGATCTCGGCCGGCGGCACGAAGGCGCCGCCCTCGCAGGGCAGGAAGTCGTAATGCGCGCCCAGGTTCAGGTAGCAGGCCTTGCCGCCGCTGGCGCCCTGCACGTTGAAGACGTGCGCGATGGGGCCGCGGATGCGCCGCAGGGTCTGGCCCGAGCCCTCGAAGCCTTCGGCCTTGAGCACGGGGTACAGATGCTTCGTCAGGAGCTTGAGAAACGCGGTCCGGGTCATGGCGGCCATTGCGGGACGGGGTATCGGGGCCACCATTGAACCGTGGGCGGGCGCCGCGTGTGCGGCAAATCGTGACTTGTGAAACCGAAGGTGGCGCGCCCGGGCATGCGGATTGCTGCGCGCCCGGGGCGGCCGGCGGATTGGCGCGGACGCCCGTCGGCGCGACAATAGGTCCGAGGCGGCAAACCCATACAGCGAACGGGGCGGCGGTCGGGCCCCGAAGGAGAGCGGCATCATGGCGACGCGAACCATCTGGAAAGGGGCGATTTCGTTCGGGCTGGTGCACATCCCGGTGGGCCTGCACACGGCCACGACCGAGTCGGGCGTGGACTTCGACTGGCTCGACAAGCGCTCGATGGATCCGGTCGGGTACAAGCGCATCAACAAGCGCACCGGCAAGGAAATCGACAAGGACAACATCGTCAAGGGCGTGGAATACGAGGACGGCCAGTACGTCATCATCTCCCCCGACGAGATCAGCGGCGCCTATCCGCGCACCACGCAGACCATCGAGATCCAGCAGTTCGTCGACGCCGGCGAGGTGCCGTTCGTGTACCTGGAGCGGCCGTACTACCTGGCGCCGATCGACAAGGGGCAGAAGGTCTACGCGCTGTTGCGCGACACGCTGGCCAAGAGCGGCAAGATCGGCATCGCCAAGGTGGTGATCCAGACCAAGCAGCACCTGGCCGCGCTGATCCCGGCGGGCGACGCGCTGGTGCTGAACCTGATGCGCTGGGGCGACGAGGTCAAGGCCGCCGACGACCTGGACCTGCCCAAGTCCGGCGCCAAGGCCACGTCGCCCAGCGCCAGCGAACTGAAGATGGCGCGCATGCTGGTGGACGACATGTCCGGCCATTGGGACCCGGAACAATACAAGGATGAATTCAAGGCCGCCGTCATGGACCTGGTGGCGCGCAAGGTCAAGGCGGGCAAGACCGAGACGGTGATCGAGCCGCGGGAGGAATCGCCCGCCTATGCCGATAACGTCATCGACCTGACCGAATTGCTGCAGCGCAGCCTGAAGGGGCGCGCGCCGGGCAAGGCGTCGAACGGCGGCGGGTCTCGGACGGCGGCCAGGAAGACCGCGAGGAAGGCGGCAACCAAGGCCGCAACCAAAGCGACCCACAAGGCGACCACGAAGGCGACCACGAAGGCAACCACTAAGGCAACCACTAAGGCAACCACTAAGGCAACCACGAAGGCCGCGAACGGCAAGGCCGGCACGTCGGCCAAAACCCGCAAGGCGGCCTGACCATGGCCGACACCCTGGCGAAATACCGCGCCAAGCGCGACTTCAAGGTGACGTCGGAACCGGCGGAAGGCGGTCAGGCCAATGATGCCGCGCGCGCCTTCGTGATCCAGAAGCACTGGGCCAGCCACCTGCATTACGACTTCCGGCTGGAACTGGACGGCGCGATGAAGAGCTGGGCCGTGCCCAAGGGGCCCAGTTTCGACCCGTCGGTCAAGCGCATGGCGGTGCAGGTCGAAGACCATCCCATCGCCTACAACCGCTTCGAGGGCGAGATACCGAAAGGCCAGTACGGCGCCGGCAAGGTCATCATCTGGGACCGCGGCACCTGGACGCCGGTGGGCGACCCGGCCGACGGCTACCGGCGCGGCCATCTCAAGTTCGACTTGCACGGGGTCAAGCTGCGCGGGCGCTGGGCGCTGATTCGCATGAAGGGGCGGGGATCCGAGAAGCAGCCGCCCTGGCTGCTGGTGAAGGACCGTGATGCCGCCGCCCGCGCCGAAAGCGAATTCAGCGTGGTCGATGAGCAGCCCGACAGCGTGGCGTCGACGCCGACTGCGCGGGCCCGCCGGGTGCCCGCGGCGGCGCCGGCGGCGTTGCCGGATCCGGCCGCCTCGCCGTCGCCCGAGGCGCGCGAACCGCGCTTGCCCGGCGTGGCGGCGGCCTTGCCCGACCGGCTCAAGCCGCAACTGGCCACGCTGGTCGAAGGCGTGCCGCGCCAGGCCGACCCGGATTGGCTCTACGAAATGAAGTTCGACGGCTACCGGCTGCTGGCGCGGCTGGACCACGGCGAGGTGCGCCTGTACACGCGCAACGGCCACGACTGGGCGCCGAAGCTGCCGCATCTGGTGGCGGCGCTGCGGCGCATGCCATTGGAAACCGCGTGGCTGGATGGCGAGATCGTGATGCTGGCCGACCACGGCGCGCCCAGCTTCCAGGCCTTGCAGAACGCCTTCGACGGCGAACGCACCGGCGCCATCCTGTTCTATGCGTTCGACCTGCCTTATGTCACCGGCCGCGACCTGCGCGGCGAGCCGCTGCGCGTGCGCCGCGCGGTGCTGGCGCGGGTGATGGATGCCGCCGGCGGCGACCCGCTGCGTTTGAGCGACGCGTTCGACGCGGCGCCGGCCGACCTGGTGGCGTCGGCCTGCAGGATGGGGCTGGAGGGCATCATCGCCAAGCGCCTGTCCTCGCCGTATGTCTCGCGCCGCAGCGACAACTGGATCAAGCTCAAGTGCGCGCGGCGCCAGGAATTCGTCGTGGTCGGCTATACCGATCCGCAAGGCGCGCGGGTGGGGCTGGGGGCGTTGCTGCTGGCGTATCACGACGAGGCCGGCCAGCTGGTGTATGCGGGCAAGGTCGGCACCGGGTTCGATGACGCCGGCCTGGCCGCGCTGCGGGAACGGTTGCAAGCGCTGGAGACGCGCCAGGCCAGCGTCAAGGCCGGGGGCGGCGGGCGCGGCACGCATTGGGTGCGGCCTGAACTGGTGGCGGAAGTGTCGTTTGGCGAATGGACGGAATCGGGCCACGTGCGCCACCCCGTGTTCCGCGGGCTGCGCACCGACAAGCCGGCGCGGGCGATTACCAGGGAGGTGGCGATGACCGCTGGAAAGACCCCAGGCAAGGCGACCGCCAAGGCCGCGGCAAAGCCCCCACGCCAGGCCGCGAAGACCGCTACCGCCGCCGGCAAGCTGACCCACCCCGAACGCGTCATCGACCCGTTCACCGGCCTGACCAAGTTGGACCTGGCCCGCTACTACGGCCTGGTGGCGCCGATGCTGCTGCGCCATCTGAAGGACCGCCCGGTGTCGTTCCTGCGCGCGCCGGCCGGCATCGAGGGCGAATTCTTCTTCCAGAAGCACCTGGAGGCGCCGATGCCGGGCGTGAAGCCGCTGCCGCAGGCCCTGGATCCGGACCATCCGCCCCTGATGGAAGTGCCGACGCCACGGGCAATCATGTCGGCCGCGCAGATGAACGTGGTGGAGTTCCACACCTGGAACGCGGTCAAGCGCGCCATCGGCAAGCCCGACCGCATGGTGTTCGACCTGGATCCGGGCGAGGGCGTGACCTGGGACGCGGTGCGGCGCAGCGCGCAGTTGCTGCGCGTGCTGCTGACCGAGATCGGCCTGGCGTGCTGGCTCAAGACCAGCGGCGGCAAGGGGCTGCACGTGGTGGTGCCGCTGCGCCGGCAACATGATTGGGATACGGTCAAGGCGTTCTCGCAGGCCATCGTGCAGCATCTGGCGCGCACCCTGCCGCAGGTGTTCGTGGCCAAGAGCGGGCCGAAGAACCGGGTCGGCCGGATCTTCGCCGACTACCTGCGCAATGGCTTCGGCGCCACCACGGTGGCGGCCTGGTCGGCGCGCGCGCGGCCGGGAATGGGGGTGTCGGTGCCGCTGGCGTGGGAGGAACTGGACGCGGTCCGGGCCAGCAATCAGTGGACCATCGCCAATATCCATGAACGCCTGGATGTGGGCGACACCCCGTGGGACGACTACGCGCCGCAGGCCATCGCCGGCGCCATGCGGGCGATGGACTTCAAACCCGGCGGATAGCCCGCGGACACGGCGGCGTCAGTCGTCGCCGGCCCCTGCCAGCGCGCCGGCTGCCCGCTCGCGCGTGCCGATGCGGAACACCTGCGCCACGATGCCCATGGCGACGATGACGCCGGCCAGGATCGAGGTGTAGACCACTTCGTTGCGGTAGGTGCCCTCGATCACCATGGTGACGAGCGCGGCGATGATGCAGACGATCACCGCGTACGTCAGCCACGGGAACAGCCACATCTTGAACTCCAGCCGCACGCCGCGGGCCTGCAGGCGCTGGCGCATGCGCAGTTGCGAGCAGGCGATCGCCAGATAGACGAACAGCGCGATGGTGCCGGTGGCCTGCATCAGCACGTCGTACACATCCATCTTCGAGGTCGCCATCATCCACACGGCGGCGAAGGCGAACAGGCTGGAGATGATGACGCCGACATAGGGCGTGCCGGTCTTGCGTCCGGTGATCTGCATCACGCGGTGGGCGTCGCCGCGCCGGGCCAGCGAATAGAGCATGCGCGAGGCGGTGTAGAGCGCCGAGTTGAAGCAGCTGCACACCGAGGTCAGCACGATGAAGTTGACGATCAGCTGCGCGTGCGGAATGCCCAGCGCGTCCAGCGCGACGTTGTAGGTGCCCTGGGTCGGCTCGGTCAGGCCCGGGGCGTTGTACGGCACCAGGCAGACCACGATGAAGATCGAGCCGACGTAGAACAGGCAGATGCGCCACACCACCGAGCGCGTGGTCCGGATGATCTCGCGGCCCGGGTCAGCCGATTCCGCGGCGGCGACGGTGACGATCTCGGCGCCGATGAAGGCGAACATCACGCCCAGCAGGGCCACCACCACGGACTTGGGACCGTTGGGCATGAAGCCCTGGCTGGTCAGGTGGCTCCAGCCGTTGGCCTCGCCCCATGGCCACAGGTGCGCCAGCGCCAGGCTGCCCATCACCAGGAACAGCACGATGGCCACGACCTTGATGAGCGCGAACCAGAATTCGAATTCGCCGTAGTTGCGCACGTTGAGGAAGTTGACGATCAATAGCGATACCGTCACCAGCAGCGCGTAGCCCCAGGCCGGCGCCATCGGGAACCAGCCGTGCAGGATCTGTCCGGCGACGTAGGCCTCCCAGCCCATCAGCAGCGCCCAGAAGTACCAGTAGAGCCAGCCGATGGTGAAGCCGGCCCAGCGCCCGATGGCGCGGTCGGCGTAGGTCGAGAACGAGCCGGTGTCCGGCTGCGCGACGGCCATTTCGCCCAGCATGCGCATGGCCAGGATGACCAGAATGCCGCCGCCGATATAGGCCAGGATGACGGCCGGGCCGGCCAGGGCGATCTGCTTGCCGGAACCCACGAACAGCGCGGCGCCGATGACGCCGGCGATGGACATCATCGTGAGATGGCGGGACTTCAGGCCGCCCTTGAGTTCGGTATTGGGGGTGTTCTCCAACTGCTTCTCCTCTCCAGATGCGCGGGGGCCATGGCGTGTTCGCCATCGGAATGGAAAAGAGGCATGTCCCCTGCCGGTTTATCGCTTTTTGGTCTTGAGGCTACGAGGATACGCGCGCGGCGGCGATCGTTGGCGCCTGTGCCATGTCCTGTTGCAAGTGCCAGGTTTTGTTGCCGGGGCCGCGGCCATGGATGCAAAAAATCGGACGAGCGGCCTTGCGCGGGGCCGCGCGTCAAGGGCGCGTGGTCAGCGCGCCAAGCCCGACAGGGAGAGATCGAAATCGAACGGCAGCCGTTCCGTCTTGCCGGGACCCAGGACCTCCAACCGGGCGATCCGGCCTTGGAAGAAGGCCGCCAGTTGTGTCCCGCCGGCAGCGCCGGTCAGGCCGATGCGGCCGACCTCGCGCAGCAGTCCGCCCGTTGCGTCGGTGGCGTTCAGGATCGGGTCCTGGCCGGCATACGGCAGCCGCGCGGGATCCAGCAGCGCCAGGTTGTCGTTGACCGCGGCGCCCGGCGGCAGCGCGTCCAGCGGCAGCGCCTGGCGCTCGATCGTGGCCATGCGCAGCACCGACAGCCGGCCTTTCGCGCGCACGGGCATCACCGGAAAGCGGCGCGGATCGAAGGCAAAGCCGTCCTGCACGCGCTCATAGGCTTCGCCTTCGCGCACGTCGATCGGCTGGCCGCGGGCATCCAGGAAGGTGATGGTGGCGTCCGCCAGGCCGAAGCGCGCGGCGGCGGGAATGAAGCGATCGCTCAGCACGTCGGGATAGCCGAAGCGGATGACCGGCCTGTCGTCGCGCCGCACCAGGGCCACCGATACGCTGGCGGCCATGGCCCGCGGCTCGATGTCGGGCCGCAGCCTGGGCGTGTCGTGGTCGTAGACCGAGCCGGCCAGCGTGAGCGGGGTCAGGCCCACGCCCTCCAGGGTCTGTCCGAGCGGCAGCACCGAGGCCGACAGCCGCCGCGTCAGCGTGGGGCCGCCGGGCACCAGTAGCGTGACGCGCACGCTGGCGATCCTGCCCTTGAAGCCGAAGCGGGCCTCCAGCTGGCCGTTGGCGTCCTTGAAGCCCGCCTTGGCCAGCAGGGTGGCGGTGTCGGGCACGGTGAGCTGGCCCGCGGCCGCCTGCGCGCTCAGTTGGTCGAACTGGCGCAGGCTGCGCGCGAGCTGGTCGCGCGTGCCCCACAGGCGCAGGGGGTTGAACAGCACCTGGCCCGCGGCGTCGCGCGCCTCGATGATGACGGCGTCGCTGCTGAAGCCGCGCGGCGCGCCGCCGTCGTGCTGCGTGACGCCGATCGTCACGCTGTGGTCGTCCATGGCCTGCAGCGTGAAGGCATAGTCGCCCAGCCGGCGCGTCTGGCCCCGCGCGGCGCGGGTGAAATCGGCATGCGGGGTGGCCTTGGGCAGCGCGATGCGCAGCTCGCCATCGAGCGATTCCGGCAGGCCGCGCCGGACGTCGGGTTGCGAGAGCGTCAGCAACTGCCCCTGCTGCTGCACCGAGATGGCGACGCCGGCGCCGGCGGGCTGGCGGGTGGGGACCACGCTGCCATCCAGGAAGCGGATCGCCGACCAGTCGAAGGCGTGCGGATAGGGCAGGTCGAACGGCGCGACCACGCCAATGTCGCCGCGTTCGTTCAGGACGCCGATCACGCCCGCGGCGTAGACGTCGGCCAGGCGGCCGGCGTCGGCATAGTCGCCGAGGACCGCCAGCCGCGAGGTGGCGTGCACGGTCTGCGCCGGCGGTTCGCGCAGCATGTCTTCGCTGCGCCGCTGCTGGTGCAGGATGAACAGCATCTCGCTCAGGGCGCGGCGGGTGGGCGCGTCGGCGACGGCGGCGATGCGGGCCATGCGCGCGTCGTCGACCACCACCGTCGGCGCGGCGGGGGCGCTGTGGGCGGCGGGGGCCAGCCCCAGGCTCGCCGCGAGCCAGCAGCCGGCAACGAAGGCGGACAGGCGCATGGCGCTCATGAGCGGGAAGCCTCGCGGGTCAGCCGGTGCCACCACCAGTCGTCGAGCTCCGGCCGGGATTCGAAGAACGGCCGCCAGGCCTCGATGCTCGCGGCCGGATCGCACGGCGCGGCGCGCAGGTAGGGGCGGTGGCGGTCGGTGGCGCAGGGGCCGCCGCCGCGCGGGCGCAGCGGCGGATCGCCGGGGCCATGCACCGTGAAGGTGGCGGCGTCCGCGCCGTCGATGCGCTTTTTTTCGTCCAGGTACCAGACGTCGGTGCCGTCGGTGGCGTAGTCGTGGCCCAGTTCGCGGAAGGTCGCGGGGCGGGCGCCCTTGAGGCGGGCGCCGTAGAAATAGACGAACTCGCGGTCGCGCGCCAGGATGCTGCCGTCGCGCCGGAAGTCGCAGGAGTTGTCGCGGTAGTTGAGGTTCACCTGCGGCACGATCTCGAAGGCCTCGGGGCTTTTCGTGCGGATCGTCTTGCCGGTGATGTAGTAGGCCCGCTCGCGGTCGCGCGCATAGCGCAGGTTCAGGGCCTCGAAGGTGGCGATATCGGCGTCCTCGACCTCGTACCAATACGTCCTGCGTTGCGCCCCGTATTCGCCCTCGCCGTAGACGCGATGCCGGTCGTGCAGCCAGCGGCCGCCGAAGGCCTGGAAGCTCTCGGCATCGACATCGAGCGGGTTGCCCTGCTTGTCCGCCAGCCGCTCGCCATTGAAATAGACATGCGCGCCGTCGTGGGTATAGCAACAGAGCGTGGCTTCTGGATGGGCCGCGATGACGGTCAGCGGCCAGCCGCAGTCCTTGAACGGTCCGATGTGCGGGTTGCGTCGCACGGCCTCGCGGATGTGCCAGGTGGCGCGCAACTGGGGGGCGGCATCGTCGGGCGCGCGCCAGCGCGGCGGCAGCACCAGCCGGTAGATGGCGGCATCGTCCAGGCCGTCGAAATAGGCGCGCCGGTCATCCTCGCCCAGGGAATACGGAAACCACCGATAGGCCTTGCGCAGGCGCTCCCACTCGGCGGCCTCCAGGCCGATGCGCGCCAGCACTTCCCGGGGCGAGCGCCCGGTGGCGAGAAACAGGTTGGCCGCCTCGAAGGTGTCGTAGGGAATCACGGGGATCGATCGGGCGCCCGCCTGATAGTCGGATCGTTCAGCCAACGGGTGAAGCTCCTGGGAAGATCGGCATCGGGTCAGCCTCGGTCGGGATTCCTTGGGGGGGCGCTGCGGGCGGGAGTCAGGATAGCAAATGACGGCGGCGGCATCGCAACACGATTTACAACAAATGTTTCGATATGGATCGGAACGCGCGCCACCGGCGCGGTATCGTATGCCCCAGGCCATGGCGCGACCGTGGCGGCCCCGGCAGGATTGGGCAAGAATCTCGGCGAAATGCACTACCGGCGCCGGGCGCGATTCCGGAGAATGTTCTTTTTGGACAAGCACCAGGGAGTCTTCAAATGCTTGTGAAAGCCTATGGCGCCTACGCCGCCGACAAACCGCTCGAATCGCTCGAGATCACCCGCCGCGCCACTGGCGCCCACGATGTCCAGATCGACATCGCCTACTGCGGCATCTGCCACTCCGACCTGCACCAGGTGCGGGCCGAATGGGAAGGCACCCAGTATCCCTGTGTGCCGGGCCACGAGATCGTCGGCCGCGTTGCCGCCGTCGGCGCCCACGTGCAGGGCTTCAAGCCGGGCGACCTGGTCGGCGTCGGCTGCATCGTCGACAGCTGCCAGCACTGCGCCGAGTGCGCGGACGGCTTCGAGAACTACTGCGATGGCATGGTCGGCACCTACAACGCGCCGACCGCGGACGAGCCGGGCTGGACGCTGGGCGGCTACACCCAGAAGATCGTGGTGCACGAGCGTTACGTGCTGCGCGTCAGCCATCCCGCCGAGCAGCTGGCCGCGGTGGCGCCGCTGCTGTGCGCCGGCATCACCACCTATTCGCCGCTGCGCCACTGGAACGCCGGGCCGGGCAAGAAGGTGGGCGTGGTGGGCATCGGCGGGCTCGGCCACATGGGCATCAAGCTGGCGCATGCGATGGGCGCGCACGTGGTGGCCTTCACCACCTCGGAGTCCAAGCGCGCGGCGGCGCGCGAGCTGGGCGCCGACGACGTGGTGGTGTCGCGCAATCCGGACGAGATGGCCGCGCACCTGCAGAGCTTCGACTTCATTCTCGACACCGTGGCGGCGCCGCATGACCTGGACGCCTTCCTGGTGCTGCTCAAGCGCGATGGCGCCATGACCCTGGTGGGCGCGCCGGCCACGCCGCATCCCTCGCCGAACGTGTTCAACTTCATCATGAAGCGCCGCTCGCTGGCCGGGTCGATGATCGGCGGCATCCCCGAGACGCAGGAGATGCTGGACTTCTGCGCACAGCACGGCATCGTCGCCGACATCGAGATGGTGCGCGCCGACGGGATCAACGCCGCCTACGAGCGCATGCTCAAGGGCGACGTCAAGTATCGCTTCGTGATCGACAACGCCACACTGGCGGACTGATGCGGATACCGGCGCCGGGCAGGAGGATGACGACATGATCCACGGACGTTGCCGGGCATGGCTGCAATGGCTGGCCGGCACGGTCGCCGTCATCGGGCTGTCCGGCGCCGCGCAGGCGGCGCCCGGCGACAACCGCGACCTGACGGAAGCGATCGCGCGCGAGATCGTCGCGTGCGGCGAACTCGACGGCATCGCGTGGCAGGAGGTCTCGGCGGTGTTCGCCGTGGACGAGGACGGCGACGTCAACCAGAGCTACGGCTATGCCTATGCCGCCGACGGCACGCCGCACGCGGTCGCCTTTCTCTACGACCCGGTCGAACAGGCGGTCAGGCGCTACCGCGAATGGCTGCGCCCGCGGCACGACAAGGGCTTCATCAAGATGCTGTTCCAGTTCAACCGGGTCACGCGCAAGGTCAACGCCGAATTCGAATACGACGACGCGGCGCGCTGGCAGGTGACGCCGGCGAACGTCGATCGCGTAACGGCGGCGTTGCGGCCGAAGCTGGGGCCCTGACGGCATCGGGAGCGGCCCGGCGGCCAGCCGCGGCGATCCCCACAGGCATGGGTATGGCGCTTGCTGCAAGGCGCGGATCGAGCCGCATCGGCTTGCGCCGGGCGAGCCGGCGCGCACCAGGAGATATCCATGCCCAGCAAGAAACCCAGCAAGGCGAAGGCGCCGGCTCCCGTCGACACCGCGTTCCACAACACGGACAGCGGGCCCGCCGCCCCGCCAGCGGCCGGCGCCGGCGCGCCGGCAATGCAGCGCGCCGCCGCGGTGGCCGCCACCGCGCAGGCGCTGCCGCGCAACCCCCATAAAGAGAGTGAATACGGCGAGGCGGGCGCGCGTTGTCCCTACCAGGGGGCGCAGGCTGCCGCGCCGGACGCTTCGGTGGGGGCCAGTTCCCTGTCCGAGCGCCAGCACATCCCCAAGACGGGCGAGCCCGCCGAGCCGGGGGTGAACGCGGTGGGCGGCGAACTGGCGCGGGTGCGCGCCGACGCGCAGGGGCAGGCGCTCACCACCAACCAGGGCGTGCCGGTGAGCGACAACCAGCACTCGCTCAAAGCCGGCCTGCGCGGCCCCGCCTTGCTCAAGGATTTCATTCTGCGTGAAAAAATTACGCACTTCGACCATGAACGCATCCCGGAACGCATCGTCCACGCGCGCGGCTCGGCGGCCCATGGCTACTTCGAATGCTACGAGTCGCTGGCGCCGCTGACGCGCGCCTCGCTGTTCGCGAAAAAGGGCAAGCGCACGCCGGTATTCGTGCGCTTCTCGACGGTGGCGGGCGAGCGCGGGTCCAAGGACACGGCGCGCGACGTGCGCGGCTTCGCGGTCAAGTTCTACACGGATGAGGGCAACTGGGACCTGGTGGGCAACAACATGCCCGTGTTCTTCATCCAGGACGCCATGAAGTTCCCGGACCTGGTGCATGCGGTCAAGCCCGAGCCGCATCACGGCATGCCGCAGGCGGCCTCGGCGCACGATACCTTCTGGGACTTCGTGTCGTTGATGCCGGAATCGACTCACATGCTGATGTGGCTGATGTCGGACCGCGCCATTCCGCGCAGCTACCGCATGATGCAAGGCTTTGGCGTGCACACCTTTCGTTTCGTCAATGAGCAGGGCGAGTCGCGGCTGGTGAAGTTCCACTGGAATCCGGTGTCGGGCACGCATTCCCAGGTGTGGGACGAAGCGGTGAAGGTGTCGGGCGACGATCCGGACTTCCACCGCCGCGACCTGTGGGAGGCGATCGACGCCGGCAACGGCCCGCAATGGGAACTGGGCGTGCAGATCTTCACGGAGGAAGAGGCGGAGCGTTTCAGTTTCGACGTGCTCGATGCCACCAAGATCGTGCCGGAGGAACTGGTGCCGGTGCGCCCGATCGGGCGCATGGTGCTGGATCGCAATCCGGACAATTTCTTCGCGGAAACCGAACAGGTGGCGTTCTGTACGGCGCATGTGGTGCCGGGCGTGGATTTCACCAACGATCCCTTGTTGGCCGGGCGCATCCATTCCTACGTGGACACGCAGATTTCGCGGCTGGGCGGACCCAATTTCCACGAACTGCCGATCAATGCGCCGCTGGCGCCGGTGCACAACAACCAGCGCGACGGCATGCACCGGCAGGCGGTGCATCGCGGGCGCGTGGCCTATGAGCCCAATTCGCTCGGCGGCGGCTGTCCGTTCCAGGCGGGCATGGAAGGCTATGTGTCGTTTCCCGAGCCGGTCGCCGGCGACGAGCTGCGCGGCCATCCGGAACGGTTTGCCGAGCATTACAACCAGGCCACCCTGTTCTACGACAGCCAGACCGACTGGGAGCGGCGGCACCTGACGGGCGCCTTCGTCTTCGAGCTGAGCAAGGTCACGGTGGCGGCCATCCGCCAGCGCATGGTGGCGTCGCTGCGCAACGTGTCCGAGGAACTGGCGCAGACGGTCGCCGACGGGCTGGGCATGGCGCTGCCGGAACCCCTGCCGCGGGCGCTGCGCGAGGTGCCGCGGCCAGAGGTGGCGCAATCGCCGTCGCTGTCATTGAGCGCGCGGCCGGGGCAGGTAGGCGTGGCCACGCGCAAGGTCGCCATCCTGGTGGCCGAAGGCGTGGACGGCGCAGCCGTCTCCAAGGTGGCGCAGGCCCTGATCAAGGCTGGCGTGGTGGTGCGCCTGGTGGGGCAGCGCATCGGTCCGGTGGCCACGGCCGACGGCGGCGCGCTGGATGCGGACGCATCGCTGGACAACCAGCCTTCCGCCGTGTTCGATGGCGCCGTGGTGCCCGGCGGGGCCACGGCGCTCGAGCGTTGGCGCCAGGATGGACGCGCGCTGGAATTCGTGCGCGACACCTACCGCCATGGCAAGACCCTGCTGGCGCTGGGCGAAGGCGCGGGCCTGCTGCAGGCCGCGGGCATCGACCCGGCGGCCGACGACGAGGGACTGGTGGCGGGCGATGCGCCGGCCGCGGCCGCGGCCGCGTTCATCCAGTCGTTGGCGCGGCACCGCCATCCGGCGCGGGAGACCACGCCGACTCGCGTCTGACCGACACGCGCAGCGCCGTGGCGAAGCCGCCTTCGACCCGGGAATACGGCCGGGCGCTGGTGGTGACGCGCGGTAGCGCCGACCAGGCGATCGTGCAGCCGGCCCGCGCCATCCGGTCCACCAGGGCCTGATCTTCGCTGCAGGGCAACGGCGCGAAGCCACCCACGCGGCGGTAGGCCTGGGCGGCGACGCCGAGGTTGGCGCCGTGCACGTGGCGGTGCCCATCCCGGTCCTGGTAGCGCGAGGCAAAGCGGCGCTGGGCGGCATGGGCGCGCGGCCCATGGGCGGCCCAGCCCGACACCCCGACCGTGCCGCACACCACCTCCGCATCCAGGGACAACTGGTCCACCAGCCAGCGTGGCGATACCACGGTGTCCGCGTCGGTATGCGAGAGCCAGCGCGCGCCGGCGTCCAGCAGCAGCTGGGAACCGGCCGCGCGGGCGGCGCCGACGTTGCGCGCGCTGATGGCCAGGCACTGCACCGGCCAGGCGGCGGCGAGCCGGGCGGTGGCGTCGCGGCAATGGTCCAGCACGACCACGATCCGCACCGGCTCGGCCCGCAGCAGCGGGTGCCGCGCGGCCTCGGTGACCGCGCGCAGGCAGGCCGCGATATAGCGCTCTTCGTCATGCGCGGGAATGCAGATGCCGATCATTGGGGGTGTCCTTGGGCTGGATGCAGGGTCCAGGCATCGAGCCGGAAGGCGGGTTCCTGGTGGCTGAACAGCGGGCGGGCGCCGGGCAGCGCGGCGAAGGCGCCGTGCAGCGCGTCCGTCTGCTGGCGCCGGTCGTCGAATTGCCCGCGCCAGTGGCAGGCGATGAGCTCGGCGCCGGGCCGCAGGCTGGCGCTGGTGCGCGCCAGAAAGCGCGTCAAGGCGTCGTCGTCCAGGTAGTAGGCCATTTCCGATACGACCATCAGGTCGAATCCGTCCGGCGGAATCGCGGGCCAGGCGTCGGGCAGCCGCAAGGCCAGCGTCTCGACGCCCGCCATATGGCCGGCCTGCATGAGTTGGCGGCAGCGGTCGATGGCGGTGGCGGCCAGGTCCACGGCGGTGACGCGGTGGCAACGCCTGGCCAGCGCCAGCGTCATGGCGCCACTGCCGCAGCCGGCCTCCAGCGCGTGGTCATAGTGGGCCCGCCCCAGGCTGGCCAGCAGCAGGGCGCGCTTGCGGCGTTCGTACCAGGCGCCGCGCACGTTCCACGGATCGTCGCAGGCGCGATACAAGGCTTCGAAATGGCGGGCTACAGCGTCCATGTGGATTGCCCGGCTTGGGCCACCGCCGCGCCGTGCGCGGCCTGGTCGCGTTCGGCGTGGCTTTGGCGGATGTAGAGCGGCAGGTCGGCCATCGCCTGGGCGACGGCCGGATCCTTGCACAGGGGGCCGGCGCCGAGCGCGCGGCCGGCGCGCGCCAGGAGGTCGTCGGCCGCCGCCTCGACCGCCAGGCGGGCAC
>NZ_CADIJR010000019.1 GCF_902859645.1 Achromobacter insuavis
GGCGTCGCGCGCGCCCGGCGCGGATGCCGAGCCGGCCGGCCCGCGGTCGCGCGGTCCGCCCTGGCGCTGGCTGTCGAAGCGCTGGCGGCTGCCCGGATCGGCGTAGGGCGTGTTGCCGCGACGCTCCGGGTTGTGCTGCCAGGCCACGCGGTTGCCATTGGCATTGCCGGCGTTGATGCGCTGGTTGACGTTGATGTTGTTGTAGCGGTTGACGTTGATGTCGACGTCGTGGCGGCCCCAGTTGAAACCGCCCCACAGGGAATCGACCGCCGCCACCCCCAGGCCGAAGCCGATGCCGGCCACCAGCGAGGTGGCGAACGCCGAGCCGGGCGGTGGCGGGTAGTAGGCGGGCGGATAGGCGGGATAGGGCCAGGTGCCGTAGACCACGGCGGGGTTGTAGCTGGGCACGTAGATCACTTGCGGATCGGCCGGCTCGATCACCACCACGGTCTTGCCGCCCGTATCGGAAGCCGTGACCTTCTGCTGCGGCGTGCTGTTCAGGTTGCCTGCCAGGCGCGCTTGCGCCCGCAGCCGCTGGACCGAGTCCATCACGTCGTCCGGCTGCGCCAGGAAGGCGTCGCCCAGCGACCGGACCCACTCCGGCTGGCGGCCCATCATGTCCATGACGGACGGAAACGCGACCAGGGATTTGACGCTCGGGTCCCAGGGCTCGGCCTGGACCGCCTGCACGGCCGGGTCGCCGGACTGGCTGGCATGCCCGGCGGACCACAGGGCCGCGGCCGCGATGTCATCGGGATAGGTCGCCCCCATCAGGATCTGCGACAGGAGGGCATCGGGATAGAGCGCCACGGGCGCCAGCAGCTGGTCCAGCTGCCCCTTGTCGAGCTTGCTCTGGGCCGTGGCGGGCAGGCACGCGGCCAACCCGAGGCACAGACAGCCGAGGAACCACGCTTGCAGTCGACGCATTTCCCGTTCTCCGTGATCGCAACGCACAAGCCACAAACCTGGAGTGAACCGCCGGATACCGCGCAGACAATATATACCGAAACCGGCGCCCGACAAGCGCCCGTTTCGGCGGTGGCCGCGGGCGCCTACAGCTTGGCGACGGACACCTCGGTGGCCTTGACGAAGGCCAGCACCTCGGTGCCGACCTGCAGGTCCAGTTCCTTGACCGAACGGGTCGTGATGACGGAAGTGACGATGCCGGCAGGCGTGTCCACGTCGACCTCCGAAACCACCGGGCCGAGGATGATTTCCTTGATCTTGCCGCGGAACTGGTTGCGGGCGTTGATGGATTGAATGCTCATGGTGCTGCTCCTGAAAAATGGAAGGATTTCCGTGGGATCCCGCTCGCGCCGGAATGGCGCTTGCCAGGAAAACCGCCCCCGCGGCCGGCGGACTAGGGCCTGTTCACACTACAAGGAGCCTCGCACAGGCCCTAGACCGCGAGACGCAGATGCCGTATCTGTATGACCGGCGCCAGGGGCCTGTCGTCCCCCGCCGCCGGCGCTTCCTGCTTCATCACCACCCGCAGCACCCTGGCTTCCAGCGCCGCGAAGGCGGCCGAGCCGCGCGACCGGGGCCGCGCCAGCTCGACGCGTTCGTCCAGCACCACGCGGCCTTCGTCGATCACCAGGATGCGGTCGGCCAGCGCCACCGCCTCGCCGACGTCGTGCGTCACCAGCACCGCGGTGAAGCCGTCACGGCGCCAGATGTCCTCGATCAGCTGCTGCATGCCGATGCGGGTCAGGGCGTCCAGCGCGCCCAGCGGCTCATCCAGCAGCAGCAGGCCGGGCCGGTGCACCAGCGCCCGGGCCAGCGCCACGCGCTGGCGCTGGCCGCCCGACAACCGCGCCGGCCAGTCGCCGCCGCGGTCGCCCAGGCCGACCTGGCGCAACACCTCGGCCGCCTGGGCCCGCGCCTGGCCGGGCAGGCCCAGCGCCACGTTCTGCAGCACGCTTTTCCACGGCAGCAGGCGCGCGTCCTGGAACATCATCCGTACCCGGCTGTCGGCCGACCACTGCGGAAAGTTGTCGAACAGCACCGGCGAGCGCGCCGGCACGCCGCCCTGCGCCGCGCTGGGCGTTTCCAGGCCGGCCAGCAGGCGCAGCAGCGTGCTCTTGCCGCAGCCGCTCTGCCCCACCACCGCCACGAACTCGCCGGGCGCGATGTCCAGGTCCAGCCCCTTGAGCACCTGGCGCTCGCCATAGCGCTTGGACAGCTGGCGCAAGGTCACGCGCAGCGCGGCCCGCGCCGGCGCGGCATCGGCCGGCTCCGGCTCGCGTTCGCCGCGCCCCGGCACGTCCAGGTGCTGCAGCAGCTCGTACTCGCTGGGGTGGATGAACATGGTCCGGCCTCCGGGCGCCGCGTCCTCAGCGGGACGCCGCCAGCTTCTGCTGGTAATCGGTCTTGACGAAGCCGGCGAACGATTTCTCGGTCACCGCCAGGAACTCGGGCGAGGCGTAGGCCGCGGCGATGTCCTTGACGAAAGGCTTGTCCAGGTCGGCCGTGCGCACCGCCACCAGGTTCTGGTAGGTGGGCGTGGTCTTCTCCAGCGCCAGCGCCTCGGTCAGTTTCAGGCCCGAGGCCAGCGCGAAGTTGCCGTTCACGAACGAGTAGTCGGTGTCTTCCAGCGAACGCGGCAGCTGTGCGGCTTCCAGCGGGATCAGCTTGATTTTCCTGACGTTCACGGCCACGTCCTTCTCCGACACCTGCAGCGGGTCGTAGCCTTCACGCAGCTTGATCCAGCCCAGTTCCTGCAGCACCACCAGCGCGCGCGCCTGGTTGGTCGGATCGTTCGGCACCGCCACGCTCACGCCCTCGGGCGCGGCGTCCACGCTCTTGTACTTGCGGCTGTAGATGGCGATGGGCGCGGTCGGCACCTTGACCAGTTCCGACAGCTCCAGCTTGTTCTTGGCGGCGAAGTTCTTCAGGTACACGATGTGCTGGAACGCGTTGGCGTCCAGCGCGCCCTGGGCCAGCGCGAAGTTCGGCTGCACGTAGTCGTTGAACTCGACGATGCGCACGGTGTAGCCCTGCTTCTCCAGGATCGGCTTGATGCCGAGCTTGATCTGGTCGCTGTAGGGGCCGGCGGTGGCGCCGAAGACGATTTCCTTCTTGGCCGGATCGGCCGCCAGCGCGCCGCCGGACAGCGACAGGACGGTGGCGGCCAGCGCCAGGCTCAGGAGATTGCGTTTGACGGACATGGGGTTCCTCTCGGGATCAGCGTTTGTCGATGCGTCGCGCGACGGTATTGCCGGCGAACTGGATGATCTGCACCAGCACCACGAGCAGCGCCACGGTCAGCACCATCACGTCGGTCTGGAAGCGGTAATAGCCATAGCGGATGGCCAGGTCGCCGATGCCGCCGCCGCCCACCACGCCGGCTACCGCGGAATACGACAGGAAGCTCACCGCCAGCACGGTCAGGGCCAGCACCAGCCCGGAACGCGCTTCCACCAGCAGCACCCGGCGCACGATCTGCAGTTCGGATGCGCCGGCGGCGTGGGCGGCCTCGATGACGCCGCGCGGCACTTCGCGCAGGCATTGCTCGACCAGCCGGGCGAAGTACGGAATCGCCGCGAACGACAGCGGCACCGCCGCCGCCACCGGGCCGATCGAGGTGCCGGCGATCACGCGGGTGAACGGCACCAGCGCCACCAGCAGGATGATGAACGGGAACGAGCGCACGGTATTGACCGTCCAGCTCAACAGCCGGTGCGCCAGCGGGCGGTCGAGCGACTGGCCCGGGCCGGTCAGGAACACCAGCACGCCGAGCGGCCCGCCCAGCAGGATCGACGCGGCCAGCGCGATCGCCAGCATCAGGAAGGTCTGGCCGACCGCCACGCCCAGCTCGGGCAACAATTGCACAAAGGTGTCCAGCATCAGGCGACCTCTTCATAGGGATGGGTGGCTTCGCGGATCAGCTCGCGGCCGAGCGCGGAGGTCAGGTGGACGCCGGCGCCGGAGATCTCGGCCTGCTCCAGCACCTGGCCGTTCTCCATCACCGCCACGTGGCGGCACAGCGCCCGCACCACCGCCAGCTCGTGCGTGACGATGACGATGGTCACGCCCAGGCGCTTGTTGATGTCGCGCAGCACGCTCAACACCGAGCGCGTGGTCTCGGGGTCGAGCGCCGAGGTCGGTTCGTCGCACAGCAGCACCGCCGGCTCGCTGGCCAGGGCGCGCGCGATCGCCACGCGCTGCTTCTGGCCGCCGGACAGCTGCGCCGGATGGCTGGCGGTCTTGTCGGTCAGGCCGACGATCTCCAGGCATTCGCGCACCCGCGCCGCGATCTGCTCGCGGCCGCGGCCGCCATGCACCCGCAGCGGAAAGGCCACGTTCTCGAACACGGTCTCGTTCTGCAGCAGGTTGAACTGCTGGAAGATCATGCCGATGTTCTGGCGCGCGGCGCGCAGCGCCGGCTTGCCGAGCGCGGTCAGTTCGGTGCCGCCGACCCGCACCGTGCCCGCGTCGGGCCGTTCGAGCAGGTTGATCAGGCGCAGCAGGGTCGACTTGCCGGCGCCGCTTTTGCCGATGATGCCGAAGGTGTCGCCGGCGCGGATCGACAGCGACACGTCGCGCACCGCGTCGAAGCGGCCGGCGCGGGTGGCGAACGACTTGCTCACCGCGTCCAGCCGGATCAGCGGCTGCGGCAGCGAGGCCAGTTCGGGAAGGGAGGAAAGATCGGTCATCGGCGAATCAAGGTGAAGGTCATGCGCATCAGGAATACGCGGTGGGTTCGGGAATCTGGTCCAGCAGCGCGTAGCGGCCCAGGTCGCGGATCTTGTAGGCCACGGGGTCGTGCAGGGTGTGCACGCGCGCGTTGCGCCAATAGCGGTCGTAGCCATAGCGCGCCGCGGTGGACGAGGCGCCGGTGACGTCGAACAGGCCGTCGCCCACCTCCAGCGCGGCGCGGTGCGCCAGCACCTTGGCCTGGGCGCCGGCCACCGCCACCTCGCCGCGCTCGTCCGCGGTCAGCGACGGCCCGCGCGCCAGCGCGGCGTCGAGCCTGAGGCCGGCCACGTCGGCCAGCGCCTGCGCCGCCTGCACCCGCAGCCAGAATTCGCCGAAGCGCTCCTGCACATAGGGGTCGTCGGCATGGCGCTGCACGCCGGACGCGAACCAGGGCCGCGCGTCGTCGCGCACGTAGCGGCGCGCTTCGCGGAAGGCGCCGCGGGCGATGCCCAGGTAGAGGTTGGTCATGATCAGCTGGGCCACCTGCGAGCGCAGCGTGGCGCGCGGCGCGGGATCCACGCCCGGCGCCTGCAGCACCTGCACCGGCTCCAGCCGCACGTGGTCGAAGCGCACGGTGCCGCTGTCGGTCTGGCGCTGGCCGAACGCGTCCCAGTCGGGGTTGACGGTGATGCCCTCGGCGCGCGTCGGCAGCGCGGCGATCAGCGCGGTGCCCGAAGCCTTGTGCCAGGCGGAAAAGGTCAGCAGGTCGGAGCCGACCGAGCCGGAGCTGAAGCTCTTGACGCCGTCGATGCGATAACCGTCCAGCTCGGCCCGCGCCACCACCCGCCGGTCGAGCGGATTGAGCGCATTGCCCCAGAACAGGTTGCGCTCGACCGTGGGCCGCAGGAAATAGTCATGCTGCGCGGGCGTGCCATAGAGCAGCACGCCGGCCACCTGCAAGTGATGGAAGCCGAACACGTGCGCCAGCGCGCTGTCGGCCTCGGCCAGCGTGCGCACCGCCGCCAGCACGGTCGACCAGCTGGCGCCGGCGCCGCCGTATTGGGTCGGCACCGACAGGCGCAGCAGGCCGCTGGCGCGGATCCGCTCGCGCTCGGCGGCGGCGTGGCCGCCCTGGCGGTCGCGCTCGACGGCGGTGGCGGCCAGTTGATCGGCCAGGGCCTGGACGGCGCGCGGGATGTCGTCGGCCGCGCGCGCCGGCGCGGCGCCGGCGGCAGGCGCGTGTGCGGTATCGGGGTCGGTCTGGATCTTGGCCATGGAGTCTCGTCGTGGAAAAGGCGGGTCAGGCCGGCCGGTAGGCCGGGTTCCAGCGCAGCAGGCGGCGCTCCAGCAGCCGCGCCAGGGTGTCGGCCGCCTTGCCCAGCAGCGCGTAGAGCAGGATGCCCAGCAGCACCACGTCGGTCTGCAGGAACTCGCGCGCGTTCATCGTCATGTAGCCGATGCCCGATTGCGCCGAGATCGTCTCGGTCACGATCAGGATCACCCACACCAGCCCCAGCGCGAAGCGCAGGCCGACCAGGATTGAGGGCAGCGCGCCCGGCAGGATCACGTCGCGATACAAACGCCAGCCCGTCAGGCCGTAGGAGCGCCCCATTTCGATCAGCGCCGGATCGACCGAACGGATGCCGTGGAAGGTATTCAGGTAGACCGGAAAGAACACGCCCAGCGACAACAGCGCCAGCTTGGCGGTCTCTTCGATGCCGAACCACAGGATGATCAGCGGAATCAGCGCCAGCACCGGAATGTTGCGGATCATCTGCAAGGTGGTGTCCAGCAAGGTCTCGGCGGTGCGCGAGGAACCGTTCAGCAAGCCCAGCGCCAGGCCCAGCCCGCCGCCCAGCAGCAGGCCCCACAGCGCCCGCAGCGCGCTAATGCGCACGTGCTGCCAGAGCTCGCCCGACGCCGCCAGCGACCACGCCGCCGCCGCCACCGCCGACGGCGCCGGCAGGATGCGCGACGACAGCCAGCCGGCCTGCGCCGACAGCTGCCACAGGCCCAGGATCAGGGCGGGGACCAGCCAGGGCGCCAGCGCCGCGCGCCAGCCGCCGGGCTTGCGGGCGTCGGCCATCAGCTGGCCGCTTCCTTGGGCACCAGCTCGGTGGCCATGACTTCGCCGAACGGCCCGGTGAGCACCGTGTTGCCGACCTGCTTGCCGCCCTTGCCGGGCAGCAGCGGGAACACCAGCTCGGCAAAGCGGTACGACTCTTCCAGGTGCGGATAGCCGGAGAAGATGAAGGTCTCGATGCCCAGGTCGGCGTATTCCTGGATGCGCGCGGCCACGGTCTCGGGGTCGCCCACCAGGGCGGTGCCCGCGCCGCCGCGCACCAGGCCGACGCCGGCCCACAGATTGGGCGAGATCTCCAGGTGCTTGCGGCCGCCGTGCTCGTCGTTGAGCTTGCCGCCGTGCAGCGCCGCCATGCGGCGCTGGCCTTCGGAATCCATCTTCGAGAACGCCGTCTGCGCGGCGCGCACGGCGTCCTCGCTCAGGTGGCTGATGAGGGCGTCGGCGGCGGCCCAGGCGGCCGCTTCGGTCTCGCGCACGATCACGTGCAGGCGGATGCCGAAGCGCACCGTGCGGCCGTGCCGCGCGGCGCGCGCCTTGATGTCGGCGATCTTCTTCGCCACGGCCTCGGGCGGCTCGCCCCAGGTCAGGTACACATCGAGCTGTTCGGCGGCCAGTTCGTGCGCGGCCTCCGACGAACCGCCGAAGTACAGCGGCGGATAGGGCTTCTGCACCGGCGGGTAGATCACCTTGCCGCCCTTGGACACCAGTTGCTCGCCCTCGAAGCTGTAGCCTTCGGCCTCGTGGCTGTTCTCCAGGATGCCGCGCCAGATGCGCAGGTAGTCGGCGGTGATGGCGTAGCGCTCGTCATGGCTGACGAAGACGCCGTCGCCCTCCAGCTCGCCGGGGTCGCCGCCGGTCACCACATTGACCAGCAGCCGCCCTTCGGACAGGCGGTCGAAGGTGGCGGCCATGCGCGCCGAGAACTGCGGCGAGCTGACGCCGGGGCGGATCGCCACCAGGAACTTCAAGCGGCGCGTGGCGCCGATCAGGCTGGACGCCACCACCCACGCATCCTCGCAGGAGCGTCCGGTGGGCAGCAGCACGCCGTCGTAGCCCAGCGTGTCGGCGGCCACCGCCACCTGGCGGAAATAGTCGTAGCCGGCCGCGCGCGCGCCGCGGCTGGTGCCGAGATAGCGCGAATCGCCGTGGGTGGGAATGAACCAGAAGACGTCCATGGAATGCCTGCCCTTGTCTATTTCAGGCCCGACGGCGCGGCGTCGAACACGTTGAGGGGTTTGGGGATCAGCTTGAGCGCGTGGAACGCATCGGCCACCTGCTGCTGTTCCTGCAGCACTTCCCGCGTGATCGGCTGCACGCCGTAGGCCAGCCGCTCGGCGGCCAGTTCGACCACCGCCTTGTCCAGCCCCAGCACCGGCTGCAGCAGCGCCACGGCCTCGGCGCGATGGTCGCGGGCCCACAGGTCGCCCTTGCGGATTTCCTCCAGCACGATCTGGATCACGTCGGGATGCGCTTTTTCGTAGGGACGCGCCGCCAGGAAGAACTGGTAGTTCTTGACCACGCCGGCGCCGTCGGCCAGCACCCGCGCGCCCAACTGCTTCTCGGCCGCGGCCTGGAACGGGTCCCAGATCACCCAGGCGTCGACCGACCCGCGCTCGAAGGCGGCGCGGGCGTCGGCCGGCGTCAGGTAGGCCACGTTCACGTCGGCATAGGGCACGCCGGCGCGCTCCAGCTGCTTGACCAGCAGGTAGTGCACGTTGGAGCCCTTGTTCAGCGCGACCTTCTTGCCCTTCAGGTCGGCCACGCTCTTGATCGGCGAGTCCTTGGGCACCAGGATGGCCTCGCTGGTCGGCGACGGCGGCTCGTTGCCCACGTACACCAGCGCCGCGCCGGCGGCCTGCGCGAACACCGGCGGCGCCTCGCCCACCGTGCCGAAGTCGATCGAGCCGACGTTCAGTCCTTCCAGCAGCTGCGGGCCGGCGGGAAACTCCGTCCACTTCACCGTGATGCCCTGCGCCGCCAGGCGCTTGTCCAGGTCGCCCAGGGCGCGCACGATGGTCAGCGTGCCGTACTTCTGGAAGCCGATGCGCAGCGTCTTGGCCTCCTGCGCCTGCGCTTGCGCGGCGGGCCACAACAGCGCGGCGCACAGCAGCGCCGCCAGCCAGCGGAAGACGGAAAGACGCGATATCCAGATGATGCTGCGCATGCAAGCCCCTTGGTTGGTTCAGACGCTGAAGCCGCCCGCGAGCGCGAGCCGGCCAAGATCGAATGCTTCGTTGACGACCACGCCGCGCGGCCGCACCTGCTCGGCCAGGCGTTCCACCGAATCCTCCAGCCGCGTCCGCACCTCGTCGTCGATCACGCTGGCGCCGTCGTCATCGATGCGCACCTGCTTGTCGGTGGCGTAGACGCCGGCCAGGATGTGGCGCGCGCCCAGCGCCGACAGCACCGGCTTGAGGCCATACTCCAGCGCCAGCAGATGGGCCGGGCTTCCGCCCGTCGCGATCGGCAGCACCACCTTGCCCGCCAGCGCCTTCTCGTCCAGCAGGTCCAGCACCGCCTTCAGCCCGCCCGAGAACGAGGCCTTGTAGACCGGCGTCGAAATCAGCACCGCGTCGGCCGCGGCCACGCGGGCTCGCAGCGCATGCGCGGCCGGGCCGGCGTAGTGGCCCTCGACCAGGTCTTCGGCCGGCAGGTCGCGCAGCCCCAATTCGCTGATGGCCAGCCCGCGCGTGCGCAGCAGCTGCGCCGCATGGCGCAGCAGGGCGGAGGAACGGGAACGCTGCGACGGGCTGCCCGCCAGGGTGAGGATGCTCATGTGGGTTGGCCGGTGTTGCGTTGAAGAATCGTGCGCGGCGCCAGGCCGGCTCAGAAGGCGGGAATCAGCGAACCCTTGAATTCGCTGTCGATGAAGGTGCGTACTTCGGGCGACTGGTAGGCGGCCACCAGTTTCTTGACCCAGGGCTGGTCGCGGTCCTTGGTGCGCACCGCGATGATGTTGGCGTAGGGACCATTGGCGGCTTCGCGGCCGATGGCGTCGCGCGCCGGTTCCAGGCCGGCCTGGGTGGCGTAGTCGTTGTTGATCGAGGCGGCGGTCAGGTCGTCGAGCGAACGCGGCAACTGCGCGGCATCCAGCGGCACCAGCTTGAGCTTGCGCGGGTTGGACACCACGTCCGAGGGCGTGGCGTTGTTCTTTTCCTCGGCCTCGGGCTTGAGGGTGATGAGCTTGTAGGCGGCCAGCAGGCGCAGCGCGCGGTTGCCATTGGACGGATCGTTCTGGATGCCGACCGAGGCGCCTTCGGGCAGGTCGTTGAGCGATTTGATCTTGCGCGAATAGAAGCCCAGCGGCGCGGTCACGGTCAGGCCGACCGGCACGATGTCGAAGCCGCGCGCCTTGATCTGGTTGTCGAGGAAGGGCTTGTGCTGGAAGGCGTTGGCGTCGAGGTCGCCGGCGTTCAGGGCGGCATTGGGAAGCTGGTAGTCGTTGAACTTGACCAGCTTGATCTCGAGGCCGTCACGGGCGGCGACCTTCTTGACGACGTCGAAGATCTTCTCGGTGGAGCCGACGGAGATGCCGACGGTGATGGTCTTTTTTTCCTGCGTGTCGGCGTGGGCCGTGCTGGTCAGGGCCAGGGCGAGGGTGGTCGCGGTGAGCAGGTGGCGAGTGAAGGACATCTTGTTTTTCCGACGAGATTCGAATGAGTTGACTGGATTCTGTCATTGCGAAATCTTTGGGAAAAATACTTAGTGGGTATGAGGATATGTGGTGTGGGTTGGTTTTTTTTGGGGTTTGGGGGTTTTGGAAATATGAGGTTATTTCGGGGAGTTTGGGTGGGTGGGGGAGCGGGCAGGGTTTGGGTTCTTAAGGCGCGCGTGGTGGGGTCGGTGGGGGATGGCGGGGCTACGATTGCGGTCCGGAGCGTTCGCTCCGGACTTCCCCTTCGTCAACCTCGTCCGCCTTCGGCTCCCTACGGTTTCCCTCGGGCGCATCTACACGCCCCGCCATCCCCCACCGACCCCGCCACGCGCTCGCGATGAGACTTAGCTACGGGCTTTGGGGCGGGTGGTTTGCTTGGCATGCTGATGCAACGTCAAGGTTGGGGGGAGAGATTTACGGGGCCCGTCCTAAAAGGCCGCCCGGGCGGCCTTTTAGGACTTACGCGGTGTCTTGCGTCTGGCCGATGGCGCTCTCGCGTGTGGGTGGGGGTGTTGGTGTTTTTATGGGGGGCTGGCGTGGATTGGAAGATCTTGCGGTGGTCGCCCTTCCTCGGCCGCGCGGGCGGCCATCGGAGGGCATCCGCGGGGTCTTGCGGTTGAGGATGCCGCTGCGCGCTTGCGAGGAGTGGTGGGGCGGGGCCCGCCTCAAACCGGCCGCGCGGGCGGCCTTTTGAGGCTTACATGACGTCTTGCGATCCGTAATGCCGCTATCGCGTGTGGCGGCGACGAGATCATTGTCTTTGCAAGGCTTGCCGGCACCGCGAGTCGTTTGTCATTGAAGATATGCCAGCACCGCAGCGCATTGCCCCAAGACATACCCGCGCCAAAGCCCTTTGCCATTGAACACCTGCCCGCACCAAGACTGTTTGTGGTCGGCGCGCGAAGCTCGTCACGCGCAACACGGCGCACATCGCGCCGACCACCACCGCCCCTCCCCCTGACGTGCGGAATCAATAGAAAACCGCTCGCCACCCGCGCACAGCGCACCCGCCCCACCTTCAAATGCACAAACGCCCAGCGTGGCCGCCCGCGCGGCCGCGATGGGCAGCCCTGCAGGTTTCATGCCCTGCACACAGCTCTAGCACCGCGACAAGCCTCGAAATCTGTAGCCCCTCGGTCGGGCGGACCCGATGGCGGGCAACCTCGATGCGCCCGAGGGAATCCGAAGGAGTCGCCGAAGGCGAGGACGAGGATGACGAAGGGGCAGTCCGGAGCGAACGCTCCGGACCGCAATCGTGGGCGCCCGCCATCGGGTCCGCCCGACCGAGGGGCGACCTACGAAGCAACATCCGCCACGCAAAAACAAGCTAAGCAATCACCCGCCGATACTCCCCAGCCACATGCTCCCCCGGCAACAACGCCCTCCCCGCCCCAAACAACTTCTCCCGCAACGTCCCCTCCGCATAAGCCGTCTTGTACACCCCCCGTTCCTGCAACTCCGGCACCACCAGATCCACGAAATCCGCATAGCACTCCGGCGTCACCGTCCTCGCCAGGTTGAAGCCGTCGATGTCCGTTTCTTCCACCCACGACGCCAGTTCATCGGCCACCTGCGACGCGCTGCCCACCAGCGCCGGGTAGCGGCCGCCCAGCGCCATGTCCGCCAGCAGATCGCGTACCGTGCGGTCCGTGCGGGCCACCGTCAGGTTCTTCACCGCCGACTCGATCGCGTTGTTCTTCACGTAGCGGATCGGCTCGTCCGCCGCATAGCGCGAAAAATCGATGCCGGTCGAACTGGCGTAATGGGCCAGGCCCGCCTCCGGGTTGGCGTAGCGCAGGTACTCCGCGTGCTTCTCGCGCGCCTCGGCCTCGGTGCGGCCCACCACCGCCGTCACGCCCATGAAGAACTTGATATCGCGCGGATCGCGGCCCTCGCGGGCCACCGACTCGCGCACGCCCGCCACCAGCTTGCGCAGGCCTTCCTTGGTCTGGCTCGACACGAACACGCATTCCGCGTGGCGCGCCGCGAAGGCCTGGCCGCGGCCCGACGAGCCCGCCTGGTACAGCACCGGCGTGCGCTGGCGCGACGGTTCCGACAGGTGATAGCCCTGCACCTTGTAATACTTGCCCTCGTGATCGATGCGCCGCACCGCCGCCGGATCGGCATAGACGCGCGCGCGCCGGTCGGCGCGCACCGCGCCGTCGTCCCAGCTGCCTTCCCACAGCTTGTAGGCCACCTCCAGGAACTCGTCGGCGCGGTCGTAGCGCTCGTCGTGCGCGATCTGTTCCGACAGGCCCATGGCGCGCGCCGCGCTCTCCAGGTAGCCGGTGACGATGTTCCAGCCGATGCGGCCATCGGTCAGGTGGTCCAGCGTCGAAAAGCGGCGCGCCAGCAGGTACGGCGCCTCGTAGGTCAGGTTCACCGTCACGCCGAAACCCAGGTGGCGGGTGGCGGCGGCCATGGCGGAGACCGTCAGCAGCGGGTCGTTGACCGGCAGTTGGATCGACTCGCGCAGCGTCAGGTCGGCCGAGTCCTGGTACACGTCGTAGACGCCGACGATGTCGGCCAGGAACAGCCCGTCGAACAGGCCGCGCTCCAGCAGGCGCGCCAGGTCGGTCCAGTAGTCCAGCGTCTTGTACCGCGTCGACGTATCGCGCGGATGCGTCCACAGGCCGTGGTTGATGTGGCCGACGCAGTTCATGTTGAACGCGTTCAGGAGGATCTGCTTCTTCGCCATGGCGTGCGGTTCCGAGGGAATCAAGTGGTGCCGACGCGGCCGGGCGCGGCGTCGTTCAGGTAGTAGTTGCCGACCGCGTGGCGCTTCCAGCGCACCGGATCGTGCAGCGTGTGGGTGCGGGCGTTGCGCCAGTGGCGGTCCAGGTTCAATTGATCGAGCGTGGCCTGGGTGCCGGCCAGTTCGAACAGCTTGGTGCCGGCGGCCAGGGCCGACTCCGTCGTCAGGGCGCGGGCCTCGGCCACCGCGATGGCGGCGGCCGCCACCAGCTGCGGTTGCGGGTCGGCGGTGGCGATGTCGAGGATGCGGCCGGCGCGGGCCACCAGCGCGCGGGCCGCGTCCAGGCGGATCGACAGGCGGCCGAACTCGCTGACGGTCAACGGATCGTCGGCGGCGCGCTCGACGCCGGCGTCGATCCACGGCCGCGAGCGGTTGCGCACGAAATCCAGCGCATCCGCCAGGGCGGCCTGGCCGATGCCCAGGTCGATCGCGGCGTGGATGATCTGCGCCAGCGGCTTGATGGTGTTGGGCGGCGCGGCCGGATCGATCAGCACCATCACGTCCGCGGCGGGCACGGCCACGTCCTTGAACAGCACGGTGCCGCTGCCCGTCACGCGCTGGCCGAAACCGGACCAGTCGTCGATCACTTCCACGCCGGGGCTGTCGCGGCGCACGAAGGCCAGCCGCTGCAGGCCGTCCTCGCCCACCGTCGCGGTGGGGATCCATTGCGCGTAGAGCGCGCCGGTGCAATAGAACTTGCTGCCGTTGATGCGCCAGCCGCCCTGGCCATCGTCCGACAGGCGGGTGCGGCGCTCGGCCGCGGTGCGCGTGCCGATCTCGGCCAGCGCGTTGCCGAAGCGTTCGCCGGCCAGGGCGCGGGCGTAGAAGCGGCGCTGCTGGTCGGCGTTGCCGTTGACCCGCAACACCTCCAGCGCGTAGTAGTGGTTCTGCGGGATCTGGCCGAGCGAGCCGTCGGCGCCGGAGATGATCGCCGTGACCTGGGCCAGCGTCACCCGCGACACGCCGGCGCCGCCGTGTTCGCGCGGCACGGTGATGCCCCACAGCCCGGACTGCGAATAGCGCTCCAGCTCCGGCAACGGCAGGCGCCGTTCGCGGTCGCGCACGGCGGCGTCGCGAGCGAAGTCGGCGGCCAGTTCGCGCGCGACGTCGAGCGCCTCGGCGTCGCTGCCGATGATCGCGGCGCGCTGCGGCGCCAGGGTCGAGATGGCGATGTCGGTCATGGCCTCAGATCCAGGAATGGCGGTTGGGGCGGCGCCCGTTCAACAGGTAATTGCCGACCGCGTGGTACTTCCAGCGCACCGGGTCGTGCAGCGTGTGGGTGCGGGCGTTGCGCCAATGGCGGTCCAGGTTGAATTCCGCCAGCGAGGCGCGGGCGCCCGACAGTTCGAACAGCGTTTCGCTGGCCGCCAGGGCGATCTCGGTGGTCAGCGCCTTGGCCCGCGCCACCGCGATCGAGGCGGCGGCCACGTCATCGGTATCCAGCGCGCGCGGCGTGGCCTCGTCCAGGTGCGCCGCGGCCTCGGTCAGCACCGCCTGCGCCGCGTGCAGGTCGATGAACAGCCGGCCCACGTCGCCGATCACGTAGGGGTCCTGGGTGGCGCGCTCGACCCCGGCCTCGGCCCACGGCCGGGCGCGTTCGCGCAGGAATTTCACGGTGTCGTTCAGGGCCGCCTCGGCGATGCCGGCGTCGATGGCGGCCTGCATCAGCTGCGCGAACGGGCCTTGCAGCGCTGGCGTCTCCAGCAGCGTCCAGGCCGGCAGCACGGTATCCGCCTCGACCCGCACGTTGTCCAGCAGCACCGTGCCGCTGGCGGTCGTGCGCTGGCCGAAGCTGGACCAGTCATCCACCACCGTCAGGCCGGGCGCGCCGCGCTCGAGCAGCACCGTCACCAGCCGGCCCTCGGTATCCAGCGCCTTGGTCGGAATCCAGTGCGCGTACAGCGCGCCGGTCGAATAGAACTTGCGGCCCGACAGCCGGTAGCCGTCGCCATCCGCCACCAGCCGCGCCTGCACGTCGCGCGCATGGCGCGTGTGGCGTTCGGGGCCGGCGTTGCCCAGCCGCCGGCCGGCCAGCACGCCCTCGTAGTAGCGCCGCTTCTGCTGCGGCGTGCCGACCTGCCGCAGCAGGTTGAGCGCGCCGAAGTGGTTCTGCGGAATCTGGCCCAGCGACGGGTCGGCCGCGCTGATGATGCGGAACACGTCGGCCAGCGTCACGTGCGAGACCTGCGCGCCGCCATACTCGCGCGGCACGGTGATGCCGCCCAGGCCGCTGGCCGAATAGCGTTCGATCTCGCGCCACGGCAGGCTGCGCGCCTGGTCGCGCTGCGCCGCGCCCTGGGCGAAGTCCGCCGCCAGCGCGTGCGCGGCGTCGATGGCCTCGCCGTCGCCGCGGATGCGGGCGGCGGGCACCACGCGCGGGGCCGCGTCGTCATCGATCGGGAGAGAGGAACTCGCGGCTTGGGGCATGGGACGATGCGGACGGAAGGGAAAGATACAGCCTATCGGCCCGCCGCGGCGCGCGGAAGGACGGATTTCTCATGCGGATATTTGGAATCGGTATATGCGCCGGAGCGCGCCCATGCCCTCCATTAGCGGCCCGCGCCCGGGCATATCCAAATCACGAAAGAGTGTTTGCGGCGCGCTTCGGCGCTTGCTTAGAGTCGAGCTTTTCCGTTGACCGCCTGGCGTTGCCCTCATGCCCGAACTGGATCTGCCCATTGCCCTGGACTACGACGGCACGCTGGAAGCGCGCCTGTTCGACGACATCCGCCTGACGGTCGCGCCGAACATTCCGGCCGCGCGCATCGAGCCGCCGCGCGACCTGGCCGGCGCCGCAGAGCGCCAGGCCGCCGGCGAGTACGCCATCTGGAACACGGTGCACGACCTGTTCATCACCCAGGTGGCGGCGCACGCCATCGCCGGCCTGTTCCGCGATGACACCGATTTCCAGTTCGCGCTGGCGCGCCAGCTGGGCGACGACGCCGCCCATGCCGAGTTTTCGCTGGCGCGGGCCACCCTGCTGCTGGATCGCGACGCCAGATCGGAGGTCGAACAGGGCGTGCGCGATGCCTGGGACCTGGTCGGCGGCTTCGCGCTGCGCAACTGGCAGAACTTCCTGGCCTGGCAGTTCCACTACGAGCACTACATCCTGGCGCGCCTGTTCGTGAACCGTCGCACCGCGCGGGTGCTGGACTTCGGCCATCGCGAATTCGGCGAGAACCGCATCCTGCCCGACGAGGAGGCGCATCGCATCCGCATCACGCAGTGGTGGCTGCGCAAGCTGGCCGGCGCCAGCGAGACCGAACGCCACGAGTGGACCGAAGGCCTGATCCAGGCCGACGAGGACGTGCAGCGCCTCCTCGGCCCCTACCTGCGCGACTCCTGGCAGCTGAACCTGCGCGCCACCGGCCTGGACACCCGCGGCCACGTCGCGCTGTACGACGCCTGGCGGCGCGAACTGCTCGCCACCCTCCTGCGCGTGGCGCCCGACGACCTGCCCGCCCTGACCAGCCTGGCCGCCTGACGCGGCCGCACTCCCCCTCACGACCGAAGGAACCCGCATGACCCAGCCCTTGCCCCCGGCGCCCGCCACCGACGCGCCGCAGGATGACGTCAACCCCCTGCGCCGCTGGCTGATGAGCGCCGGCGCGCTGATGGGCGCCGGCGCCCTCTTCCCCAATGTGATCTTCGCGCCCGCCTATGCCGACACGCAGAGCCTGCCCAACACCGTGCAGGGCGCGGTCAAGGGCGGCGTGCTGAACGCGGTGGTGCATCCCGAGCCGCCCACGCTGGCCTTCTACCTGAACTCGTCCACCCCCACCGGCGCCGTGGCCAGCAAGATCTTCGACGGCCTGGTGGAATACGGCCCCGACCTGAAGCCGCGGCCGCTGCTGGCGGAAAGCTGGAGCGTCGCCGACGACGGCAAGACCATCACCTTCAAGCTGCGCCAGGGCGTGCAATGGCACGACGGCAAGCCGTTCACCGCCGCCGACGTCAAGTGGTCGGCCGAGGAAGTCTGGCTCAAGCATGCGCCCAGCGCGCGCCGCGTGTTCCAGTACCTGCAGCGGGTCGAGACGCCCGACGACCACACGGTGGTGCTGCACCTGTCGCAGCCCACGCCGGTGGCGCTCAACGCCATCGACTCGCTGGGCGCGCCGATCCTGCCGCGCCACCTGTTCGAAGGCACCGACATCCAGAACAACCCGTACAACAACAAGCCGGTGGGCACCGGGCCGTTCGTCTTCAAGGAATGGAACCGCGGCAACTACATCGTGCTCGAGCGCAACGAGCACTACTGGCAGCCCGAGCGCCCGTTCCTGGACCGCATCGTCTGGAAGATCGTGCCCGACGTCTCGGGCCGCGCCACCGCGCTGGAGACGGGCGCGGTCTCGTACGGCGAGCGCAATCCAGTGGCGTTCACCGACGCCACCCGCCTGTCCAGGCTGCCCAAGCTGGCGGTGGACACGGCCGGCTACAACGGCTTTGCCGCCTGGCTGTGGCTGGAAGCCAACCTGCGCGATCCGATCCTGTCCAACCTCAAGGTGCGCCAGGCCATCGCCCACGCCGTCGACAAGCGGGCGCTGGTGAAGACGGTGTGGAACGGCTACGCCGAGCCCTTCGTCAGCCCGGTGCCGTCGCTGGTCAAGCCCTATCACAACCCCAACGTGCAGCAGTATCCCTACGACCCGGCGCTGGCCGAGAAGCTGCTGGACGAGGCCGGCTACCCGCGCGGCGCCGGCGGCTGGCGCTTCGCGCTGACGCACGACTACATCCCGTTCGGCGATGATTACCGCCGCACCGGCGAGTTCGTGCGGCAGGCGCTGCGCAAGATCGGCATCGACGTGACGCTGCGCGGCCTGGACCTGGCCACCTGGACCCGCAACGTCTTCACCGACTACAACTTCCAGCTCATCAGCTCGTGGGGCACGGTGCTGATCGACCCGCAGCTGGGCGTGGAGACGCGCTACTGGAGCAAGGCGGAAGCGCGCGGCACGCCCTGGTACAACGTGTCCGGCTACAACAACCCCGAGATGGACCGCGTCATCGAGGCGGCCCAGGTCGAGACCGATCCGCAAAAGCGCATCGAGCAATACAACGAACTGCAGCGCCTGGCGCAGCGCGACCTGCCGCTGATCGGCCTGTTCGAGTTCCGCTGGTTCGGCGTGTGGGACAAGCAGTTGCGCAACGTGACCGACGCCTCGTCGCACTCGCGCAACAACTTCGCCCACGTCTGGCTCGGCAAGGCCTGAGGAAGCCCCCGTCATGCTTGCGCGCCTGCCCCGCCCCGTCCGCTACCTGCTGCAGATCCTGTTCGTGGTGGCCGCCACCGGGGTGGCCAACTTCTTCCTGCTCAAGCTGGTGCCGGGCGACCTGGTGGACGTGATCGCCGCCGAGAACAGCGGCATCACCCCCGCCCACGTGGCCGAGCTGCGGCAGGCCTACGGCCTGGACCAGGGCGTGCTGGCGCAGCTGGGGTACTACCTCAAGAGCCTGGCGTCGCTGGACCTGGGCTACTCGTTCCGCTACGGCGAACCGGTGGCCCACCTGATCCTGGGCCGCCTGCCCGCCACGCTGGCGCTGATCGGCACCGGCCTGGCGCTGTCGGTGGCGCTGGGCGTGCTGCTCGGCGTGCTGGCGGCGCGACGGCCGCACGGCCTGCTGGACACGCTGCTGTCGGGCCTGGCCACGGCGGGCTATTCAGCGCCGATGTTCTGGACCGCGCTGATGCTGATCGTCGGCTTCGGCGTGCACCTGGACTGGCTGCCGGTGGGCGGCATCCGCGACGTCGGCGCCGCCTACACCGGCTGGGCGCTGTGGCTGGACTATGCGCGCCACCTGGCGCTGCCGGTGGCCACGGTGGCGATCTACTACGTCGCCATCTACGCGCGGCTGTCGCGCGCCTCCATGATCGAGACGCTGCAGGAAGACTACATCCGCACCGCCCGCGCCCGCGGCAACGGCGAGGCCCGCGTGATCTGGCGCCACGCGCTGCGCAACGCCATCCTGCCGGTGGTCACCATGCTCGGCCTGCAGAGCAGCGCGCTGCTGGGCGGCAGCATCGTGGTCGAAACCGTGTTCGCCTGGCCCGGCCTGGGGCAGCTGTCGTTCGAGGCCATCGCCAGCCGCGACGTCAACCTGCTGCTGGGCATCCTGCTGATGAGCGCGGCGCTGGTGGCGGTCATGAACATCGCCGTGGACGCCTGCTACGGCCTGCTGGATCCCCGCGTGAGGAAGACATGAAACCCGCCTTGCTGTTCCTGGCGCGCCTGCTGCGCGCGCCGTCCGCCGCCGTCGGCGCGGCGGTCCTGCTGGCGCTGGTGGCCGCGGCCGCCACGGCCGGCTGGCTGTATCCGGGCGACCCGCTCGAAATGGTCGGCGCGCCCTTCACCTGGCCCGGGACCGACGCGGCGTTTCCGGCCGGCACCGACCTGATGGGCCGCGACATCCTGGCCGGCCTGTTCCACGGCGCCCGCGTCTCGCTGCTGGTGGGCGGCGCCTCGGCCGCCATCGCGCTGGCGCTGGGGCTGCTGGTGGGCGCCATCGCCGGCTACGCCGGGCCGCGCGTGGACGCGGCGCTGATGCGCCTGACCGAACTGTTCCAGACGGTGCCCTCGTTCCTGCTGGCGATCGTGCTGGTGGCGATCCTGGGGCCGTCGCTGTCGACCATCATCTTCGCGCTGGGCGTGACCTCCTGGACCGGCATCGCGCGCCTGACGCGCGGCGAGTTCATCACCCTGCGCGAGCGCGAATTCGTGCGCGCCGCGCAGGCGCTGGGCGCCGGCCACGCCCGCATCATCTTCCGCGAGATCCTGCCCAACGCGCTGCCGCCCATCATCGTCACCACCGCGGTGCTGGTGGCCAACGCCATCCTGTCCGAGGCCGGCCTGTCGTTCCTGGGCCTGGGCGACCCCAACGTGGTCAGCTGGGGCAGCATGGTCGGCGCCGGCCGCGAAGCGCTGCGCACCGCGTGGTACATGACCGCCCTGCCGGGCCTGACCATCATGGCGGCCGTGCTGGCCCTGAACCTGCTGAGCGACGCCATCAACGACGCGCTCAATCCCAAGCTGCGGCGGCGCGCCGCCGTAGCGCCCGCCGCCCCGCTACCGACCGCCTCCCCATGAGCACACTGATCGACATCCAAGGGCTGAACGTGGCCTTCCCCGGCCACCAGGCCGTCAGCGGGCTGGACCTGCGCATCGCCGCCGGCGAGACCCTGGCGCTGGTGGGCGAATCCGGTTGCGGCAAGTCCACCACCGCGCTGGCGCTGCTCGGCCTGCTGCCGCGCCACGCCCGCGCCAGCGGCCGCATCCTGTTCGAGGGCCGCGACCTGCTGGCGCTGCCCGAACGCCAGCGCTGCGCCCTGCGCGGCGACCGCATCGCCATGATCTTCCAGGAGCCGATGACCAGCCTGAACCCGGTGCTGACGCTGGGCCAGCAGATCGGCGAGGCCCTGCGGCTGCATCGCGGCGCCTCGGCCCGGGCCGCGCGGCAACGCGCGATCGAACTGCTGGACCTGGTGCGCGTGCCCGAACCGCAGCGCCGCGTCGACGACTATCCGCACCTGCTGTCGGGCGGTCAGCGCCAGCGCGCCATGATCGCCGCCGCCATCGCCTGCGAGCCCGCGCTGCTGGTGGCCGACGAGCCCACCACCGCGCTCGACGTGACGGTGCAGGCGCAGATCCTGCGGCTGCTGGACGACCTGCGCTCGGCGCTGGGCATGGGCCTGCTGCTGATCACCCATGACCTGGCGGTGGTCGGCGACTGGGCCGACCGCGTCGCGGTCATGGTGAACGGCGAGAAGGTCGAGGAAGGCGCCGCCGCCACGCTACTGTCGCGGCCGCGCCATCCCTACACCCAGGGCCTGCTGGGCGCCTCGCTGCGCCTGGACGACGCCACCCACTACCGCCAGCGGCGCCTGCCGGAGATCCGCACCCGGCTGGACCCGGCCTCGGGACGGCCGGTCTTCGGCCTAGTGACGCCGCCGCGCCTGACCGCCGCCAACGATGCGGCGGCGGGCGACCCCCACCCCCTGCCCCTGATGCAGGTGCGCGACCTGCGGGTCGACTACGCCACCCGCCAGGGCGCCAAGCGCGCCGTGGACGGCGTGTCGTTCGAGATCGCGCCCGGCGAGACGCTGGGCCTGGTGGGCGAATCCGGCTGCGGCAAGTCGACCCTGTCGCGCACCCTGGTGCGGCTGCTGGCGCCCGCCGCCGGGCAGATCCTGCTGCGCGGGCAGGACACCGCGCGCCTGGACCGGCGCGGCCTGGCGGCCTACCGCCAAAGCGTGCAGATGATCTTCCAGGACCCCTACGCCTCGCTCAACCCGCGCCACACGGTCGGCGACATCCTGGAGTCGGCGCTGCGCATCCACCACGTCACCGACCGCCAGGAACGGCGCCGCCGCATCGCCCACATGCTGGACGCGGTCGGCCTGCCGCACGCCGCCCTGGCGCGCTACCCCAGCGAATTCTCGGGCGGCCAGCGCCAGCGCATCGGCATCGCCCGCGCCCTGGTGCTGCGGCCGTCGCTGGTGATCTGCGACGAACCGGTATCGGCGCTGGACGTCTCGGTGCAGGCGCAGATCCTGAACCTGCTGGTCGACCTGAAGGCCGAGTTCAACCTGTCGTACCTGTTCATCTCGCACGACCTGTCGGTGGTGCACTATCTGGCCGACCGGGTGCTGGTGATGCACGCCGGCCGCATCGTCGAGGAAGGCCCCAACGCCACCCTGTGGCGCGAGGCCCGCCACCCCTACACGCGCAGCCTGATCGAGGCGCTGCCGCGCGGCCTGGACGGGGAAGGGGAAACCCTGCGTCGCCGCGCCTGACAGGGCGGGGCGCGGCGCTCATCCGAATGCGGTACTGGATTGCGGGCAGGGGCGGGCCTATACTGGATTGGCCCTTGCTGGACGTTCCTTTTCTCAAAGGAGACGCAACATGTACAGGCATCTGCTCATCGCCGTGGACGGCTCCCTGCTGTCCGAATCGGCGTTCAAGAAGGCGCTCGTTTTCGCCAAGGAAATGAACGCCTCCATCACCCTGTTGCGCGCCATCCCGGAAGATCACCTGACGGTCTACCAGGCCGAGATGCTGGGCGCGCACCAGGCCCAGCACACCGACCAGGCCCGCAAGAACGCCAGCGCCTATCTCGACGGGCTGGAGACCGAGGCGCGCCACGCGCTGGTGCCGTGCGAGACCGCCGTCGCCGTCAACGACCATCCACACGAGGCCATCGTCGACACCGCGCAGCAGCGCGGCTGCGACCTGATCGTGATGGGATCGCATGGCCGCCACGGCATGACCGGCTTCCTGCTCGGCAGCGAGACCCAGCGCGTGCTGGCGCGCACCAAGCTGCCGGTGCTGGTGTTCCGCTAGGCGGGCGTCGCCTTACGGCATCGCCGCCGCGGCCGGCGCGTGCTGGAAGGTGAAGCTGTCGGCGTAGACGTGATCGAGGCTGGCCCCGCGCCCCGCCAGCAGCGCGGTCGCCTCGCTGATCATCGCCGGCGCGCCGCACAGGTAGATGGCGTGCTCGGACAGGTCGCCGTGGTCCGCCAGCACCGCCTGTTGCACATGGCCGCGCCGCCCCTGCCAATCGGCGCCGGCGCGCGACAGCACCGGCACGAAATTGAACTCGTAGAGGCGCCCGGCCCAGCCCGCGATCTGGTCGCGCAGATACAGGTCGGCCTCGGTCCGCATGCCCCAGTAGAGCGTCACTGGCGGGCAATCGTCGCTGTCCAGCAGCGATTCCAGGATGGCCTTGATCGGCGCGATGCCGGTGCCGGTCGCCATCATGATCATCGGCCGCCAATCTTCCTCGTGGTAGCTGAACACCCCCAGCGGCGCCTCGATCTCGAGCGCCGCGCCCGGCCGCGCCTGGCCCAGCCACTGGTCGGTGTAGCGGCCGCCCGGAATGCGGCGCACGTGGAAATCCACCAGGTTGCCGGCGGGCGCCGAGGCCATCGAAAAACTGCGGGTGGCGCCGTCCGGCAGCACCACGTTCATGTACTGCCCGGGCGCGTAGTCCAGCGGCGCATCCGGCGGCAGCGCCAGCGTCAGGTGGATGACGTCGTCGCACAGCGCCGCGATGCGGTGCACGGTGGCATCCAGCCGGCGCGGCTCGGCGAATTGGCGCCGGTTGGCGACGCTGATGCACAGGTCGCCGCGGGGCCGCGCCTGACAGGCCAGGGCATAGCCCTGGGCCGCCTCTTCCGGCGTCAGCGCCATCGGGAACTCCTCGTAATCGACCGCCCCTTCGGCCAGCTTGATGCGGCAGGTGCCGCAGCCGCCGAAGGTGCATTCATGCGGCAGCCGGACCGCGGCGCGCTCGGCCGCCGCCAGCACGGATTCGCCGGGCTCGGCCTCGAAGGTCTGGCCGGTCTCGAGCAGATGAATGCGATGTGCCATGGAATTCCCCGCCTGCCGGCGCTTATTTCTTGATGTCCGCCTGCACCAGCACCTTCAGGCCGCGCGGCTCCAGCATTTCGGCCAGCGCCGTCAGCGCCGCCAGGCCCGCCTGGGTGTCCTGTTCGCCGTTGCCGCCGCTCAGGCCCACGCCGCCAATGACCTCGTCGTTGACCACGATGGGAAAGCCGCCCACGAACGCCGCGAACTTGCCCTCGAAGCTCCACTGGATGCCGAAGGCCTCGTTGCCGGGCAGCGCCGGCCCGTTTGGCGGCGTGGTGAACAGGTGCGTCGAACGCTTGTGGCCGGCGGCGGTGAAGGCCTTGTTCCAGGCGATCTGCGGGCCGGTGATGCGGGCGCCGTCCATGCGCTCCAGCGCGATCGGGTAGCCGCCGTCATCGACGATGCACACCGATTCCAGCACGCCGATCTGTTCCGATCGGGCGATGGCCGCGCGCACCATGGCGCGCGCTTCTTCCAGTTCCAGGCGATAGATCTGCTTCATGTCTGTTCTCCAAAGGGCCGTCAGCCGGCGCGGTAGACGGTCTTGATCTGGGTGTAGAACTCCAGCCCGACCCGGCCCGATTCGCGGAAGGTCGAGGTGCTGGAGCTTTTCAGGCCGCCGAACGGCGCGTTGATGAGATTGCCGGTGGTGGTGCGGTTGATCTTGACGGTGCCGGCCTGGATGTCGCGCGCGAAGCGATGGGCGTAGCGCGCGTCGCGGGTGGCGATGGCGGCGGCCAGGCCGTACTCGGTGTCGTTGGCGCAGGCGATGGCCTCGTCGTAGCCGTCCACCGCGATCAGCGCCAGCACCGGGCCGAAGATTTCCTCGCGCGCGATGCGCATCTGCTGCGTCACGTCGGTGAACAGGGCCGGGGTCACGTAATAGCCGCGCTCGAAGCCCGGACCGTCCAGGCGCTCGCCGCCGATCAGATGGGTGGCTTCCTGCTTGCCCAGCGCGATGTAGCTCAGCACCGTGTCGAGCTGCTTGCGGGTGGCCAGCGGCCCCAGGTCGAAATTGCCCTCCAGGCCGTTGCCGATGGTCAGCTTGGCCATGCGCGCCAGCAGCTTCTCGGTGAACGCCGGCAGCACCTTGCGATCGACCAGCAGCCGGCTGGTGCCGGTGCAGGCCTGGCCGCTGAGCGAGAACCCGCCCTTGACCGCCAGGTCCACCGCGCGATCCAGGTCGGCGTCGGCCAGCACGATCAGCGGGTTCTTGCCGCCCAGCTCCATCTGCGTGCGCGTGGTCAGGCCGGCGCCGCGGTGGATCTGCTCGCCGGCGGAGGTCGAGCCGGTGAAGGAAATGGCGCGCACCGCCGGCGCGGTGGTGATGGCCTGCCCCACCTTCGAGGCCGGCCCCGTCACGAAATTCAGCACGCCCGGCGGCAACCCCGCCTCGATCAGCGCCTGCGCCAGGCGGTAGCCGGACAGCGGCGCGTCCGACGACGGCTTGAACACCACGGTATTGCCGGTGATCAGCGCCGGCGCGATCTTGCGCGCCGGAATCGAGATCGGGAAGTTCCACGGCGAAATCACCGTCACCACGCCCAGCGGCTCGCGCTGGCTGTAGACCACCATGTCCGGATCGTCGTTGACGAAGGTCTCGCCGGTGAACGACTGCCCTTCCACCGCATAGAACCGCAGGGTCTGGGCCGAGCGCAGCACTTCGTCGCGGGCCAGCGCCAGGCCCTTGCCTTCCTCGCGGGTCAGTTCGCGCGCCACGCTGTCGGCGCGGTCCTCCAGCAGTTGGGCAGCGCGGAACAGGATGGCGGCGCGCTTGGAGATCGGCGTGTCGCGCCAGGCGGGAAAGGCGGCGGCGGCCGCCGCCACGGCGCGGGCGCCATCGGTGGCGTCCGATTGCTGGAACCGCCCCACCACGTCGGCGCTGTCGGCCGGGTTCAGGTTCGGCGCCGTCGCGCCCGAGGCGCAGGCGACCCATTCGCCGCCGATGTGATTCAGAAATGCCTGCTGCGAAAGCTCGTCCACGGAAGTCCTTCCTTTGCCGGGCTGGCCGGGATGCCCGGAAATTGGCCGTCTGAGGTAATTTCTGAACATTGTATACTTTAATCTAAATGGTTCGATCCGCGTAAACCCGAACGGGCGTCAATGCCAGATCAGCACGGCGCAGATCGTCGACACGAACAGCGCCAGCAGCACGGGCAGCAGCAGCGCCCGCACCAGCGACAGCACGTGGACGCGCGCAAACCCCGCCACGGCGATCAATGACGACCAGGCGATCAGGGTGCCGCCGCCGGTCCACACCGCGCCCATCTGGCCCACCGCCGCCAGTGTGGCCGGGTCCACGCCCACCACCGGCCCCAGCGCGCCCGACAGCGTGCCCGTCAGCGGCAGGCCGGCGAAACCCGAGCCGTCGATGCCGGTGATCATCCCCACCAGCAGCACGCCGAACGCCACCAGGAAGTGGTTCTCGGGAATCAGGTGCTGGCCCGCCGAGATCACTTCGAACAGCAGCCCCGGGGCCTGCGCCTGCGGCATGCCCAGGATCTGCGCGGCGGTCTCGTTGGCGCCGACGAAGAAGAAGCCGGCGATCGGCAGCACCGAGCCCATCGCCTTGAAGGCGAACACGAAGCCGTCGGTGACGTGCTCGGGGCAGACGTCCAGCATCTTGCGCGGCCCTTCGGCGGCCAGCGTCACCAGCATCATCACCACGAACGCCACGCCGCCCACCAGGGCCGCCGCGTCGCCGCCGCGCAGCGCCGGCAGCGACGGGAACAGCCGCGGCAGCACCATCACCGCGATCACGCCCAGGAAGGCCAGCGGCGTCACCACCGCGAACACGCGCGACCAGCGCACCCGGCGCCGTTCCTCGTCGTCCAGCCCCGGCCCGCGCGGCAGCGCCGGGTTGGCGCCCATGGTGCCGCGCGCCAGCTCGGCCTTGTCGAACGAGCCGGACTGCTCGATCTCGGCCAGGCTGCCGTCCTGGGCGCGCGCCTGCCAGGCCGACAACAGGCCCGGGTCGGCCGGCACGATGTGCTTGCGCACCAGCAGGTAGGCGACGGTCAGCGCCACCGCGCCGGTGATCAGCGACAGCACCAGCGCGCGGTCCGCCACCACCGCGGCGCTGACCGCCGCGCCGGCGGCCTTGGCGCTGATGCCCGGCGCCACGCCGATCACGTAGTCGGACGACAGCGCCATGCCCTGCCCGGCGATGGCGATGGCCATGGCGCCCGCCAGCGGCGGCAGCCCGGCCGCGATGGCCGCCGGCAGCAGGATCGCGGACACCAGCGGCACCGCCGGCGTCGGCCAGAAGAACAGCGAGATCACATAGGTACAGAGGGCGATGATGACGAACGACGAATGGCCGCCGCGCATCACTCGCCGGAACGGCTGCACCATGCGCACGTCCGCCTGCAGCGTCTTGAGCGCGTTGAGCAGGGCGGTCATGAAGGTGATGACCAGGAAAATGTTGAAAAGCTCTTTGGCGGCCACGAAGCTGGCCGAGAAGATGCCGATCAGCGCGCTGATCGGGTTGCCGGTGATGGCCAGCACCACCAGAAAAGTGCCGATGACCGACGGCACCACCACGTTGGCCCGCAGGACCATCGTCAGGATGATGGCGGCGACGCTGGCCAGGTACATCCAGTGAGCGGCGTTGAGGACGACGTCCGATTGCATGCGCTATTCCCCTTGTGACGTGGCTGTTGAGATCGCCACTTCGGTATACTATATTTCGTTATGCGCCATACCAACCGAAATATGCGCCGCCTAGGGAAACCGATAATTCTGAAATTTCCATGAATATCCCAGGAAAATCAGTGCATTAAGTTGGGGCGCAAGCCCAATCTTGGTGCACGACCGGTTTTCAGTCAGACTACCGTATACATAAAAGAGACTTCTGACATGCCCGTCGCCCTTCCCGATCTCTGGCATTACGCGGCCATGGCCGCGGTCGTCTTCGGCGCCGCGCTGGCGCAGGGCGTGGGCGGCATCGGCTTCGCCATGTTCGCCGCGCCGGTGGCGGCGCTGTGCTTCCCGCAGCTCGCCCCCGGCCCGCTGCTGACGCTGGGCGGCTTCATCTCGCTGCTGACCGCGCTGCGCGAACGCGGCGCGATCGACTGGCCGGCGGTCGGCTATGCCCTGACCGGGCGCGCCGCCGGCACCTTGATCGCCATCTACGCCATGGCGCGCTTCGCGCCGCAGGCGCTGGGCCTGCTGTTCGCCGCCATGATCCTGGCGGCGGTCGTCCTCAGCGCCGCCGGCCTGCGCTTTGCCGCCACCCCGGGCCGGGTCTCGGGCGCTGGCGTGGCCTCGGGCATCATGGGCACCATGACCTCGGTCGGCGCCCCGCCGATCGCCCTGGTGCTGCAGCACGCCGAGCCGCCGCGGCTGCGCGCCACGCTGGGCATGGTGCTGTTCCTGGGGTCGATCTTCTCGCTGGCGATGCTGGCGCTGGCCGACCGCTACACCGGTTACCACGCCGCGCTGGCGCTCAGCCTGGCGCCGTTCCTGCTGGCCGGCTTCGCCGTTTCCGGCCGGCTGCGCTCGCGGCTGCCGCCGCGCGCGGTGCGCGCCGTGCTGCTGGTCGCCTGCGCCCTCGGCGCGCTGGGCGTGATCGCCAAGGCCCTGTGGGCCGGCTGACGCCGCCCGCCGACGCCGTGGGCGCCCCGCCCGGTAATACAATGAAGACTGTATCCATTCCGCCAGACCTGCTCGCCATGACCACTTCGCCCGTCAGCTCGCAAGCCGTAGACACGCAGCAATCTGCTCCGCTGAAGATCGGCGAGCAGCATCCGCAGTTGTTCGCGGTCATCCGCGACAAGCTGCGCGAGCGCATCCTCAGCGGCGAATTCACGCCCGGCGACCGCCTGGTCGAAGGCCGCCTGTCGGAAGAAATGGGCGTGTCGCGCATCCCGGTGCGCGAAGCGCTGCGGGCGCTGGCCGCCGAAGGGCTGGTCACCATCGAACCGCGCCGCGGCGCGTCGGTGTCGGTGCTGTCGGACGCGGTGGCCTACGACATGGTGGAAGTGCGCGCCACGCTGGAAGGCCTGAACGCCAAGCTGGCCGCGCAGCGCCGCGACGACAAGACCGTCGAACGCCTGCAGGCGTTCCTGCGCGAAGGCACCGAGGCCGCGCGCAGCGAGCAGCTGGACAAGTTCCTGGCGCTGAATTCGCAGTTCCACGAAATGCTGGCCACCATCGGCGGCAACGTGGTGCTGACCGACCTGATGCGTTCGCTGCGCGACCGCACCGCGCTCTTGTTCGCCCCCAGCAACATGCACCGCGCCAAGCAGAACTGGGACGAACACTCGCAGATCCTGAACGCCGTCATCGCCGGCAACGGCGACCTGGCCGCGCTGCTGGCCAGCCAGCACGTGCACAACGCCGCCAAGGCCTACACCGAGACGCGCCAGGCGCACTCGTCGGCCGCCTGAGCGCGGCCGCGGCCATCAGGCGCGGCCGTCGCGGCGCCGTGACGATGACCGCGCGGCGCTCATGACGCGGCCGGCTGCGCCTCAGCGTCCGTCACCACGCCCTTGCCGTCGCGCACCACCCAGGACACGGCCACGTCGCCCAGCACGAAGGTCTGGCAGGCCATGCGATAGCCGGCCTCGAAGTCTTCGGGCCGCAGGTGCTTGCGTTCCTTGGGCTTGATGGCGTCGGTGTTTTCCAGCCCCTGCTCGATGCGGCACTTGCAGGTGCCGCACAGGCCGCCGCCGCACTTGAACGGAATGCCGCCCTTTTCCTTCAGCGACACCCGCAGCAGATTGCTGTTCTCCGGGGCCTGGGCCACCTTGCCGCCATTCGATAGAAACGTGATCTTGACCATGCTGCTCATTGCTCCGCGGCGACGCGGTCGGGATGCCGCGTCAGGGTGGTATCGATGCTGCCGAAGCGGGTCAGGTGGATAAGCTCCTGGCGCGCGGCCTCCAGCGAACCGAAGGCCTCCAGGAACTTGGACGGCACCCGGTTCACCACATAGGGCGGCGTTTCCTCGGTGACCACCAGCCGGCTCGGTCCGCGCAGCCGCGCGATGCTGAAGACGGCGCGCAGGCGGCCATCGCAGGCGTAGTCGTAGGTCTCGACGATCTCGGCCAGCGCGTCCGCCTCGGTGCGGTACACGCCAGGCTTGGACGTCAGGATCACGAACACGGCGTCATTCGCGTCGCGGGTCATGCGCGGTTCCTTTGCAGATTGCGTTCGGGAAGGGCCTGGCGGCTAGCGCTGCTCGGCGGCGGCAACGACCTCGCGCGGCGCCGCCGCCTCGACGTCCTGCGCCAGTTCGATATCGTGGTCGAGCCACAGCTGGCAGGCCAGTCGGTAACCCGCGTCGATGCGCTCGCCCAGCTGCTTCTTTTCCTTCCAGTTCACCGGCGGCAGGTGTTCCGCCCCCGACAGCACGCGGCAGGCGCATTTGGCGCACTTGCCCATGCCGCATTCGTAACGCAGGTGCGGAAAGGGAAACTGCCGGATGCCGGCGCGCACCACCAGGTTGGCGTTGTCCGGCACCACCCCGGTATGGGTCTGGCCGTCTTTGTGGAATACGACGGTAGGCATGGATCAGGTATCCAGTGGCGCCCGCCGCGGTCCGCGCGGACGGCGCGGGCGGCGGCGGCGGGCAGGGGACTCAGGCGGCCAGGCCCAGCTCGGGCAGCGCGATTTCCTGCTGCACGTAGTCGGTATAGAGCGCGGTGGTGTACAGCAGCCGCATCTGCGCGCCGATCTCGCAGATCTTCAGGCAGCGCTGCTGCAGCTCCACCGTGTTGGCGTGCTCCAGCACGATCTGGTAGCCGCGCTCGCCATGGATCTCGTCGGACACGATGTGCAGGTCGAAGAACTCGACTTCCTCATCGGTGAAGCCATATTTCTCGCGCAGGGTCGGCGTCTGCTTGCGGTAGATCGACGGCACCTGCGATTCCAGGCCCACCACCAGGCCGGCCACGGCCACGATCGGGTCTTCGCGCATCGCCACGGCGTAGCACCAGCTTTGCAGCGCCCGCGTCGTGGGCGACATGTTGTCCGGATTGGTGACCCGTTCGCGGGTGGTGCCGCAGGCCTCGGCGAAGCGGATCAGCAGATCGGTATGGCGGTCGCCGCCGATTTCCTCTTCATACATGTTGGCCAGCAGGAAATCCTTGGCCTCGGTGTAGGTGTCGGGCGTGCGGGCGTACAGGTAGCCCAGGTAGTCGGCGAACGGGCCGACGTAGTGGTAGTGGTTCTCGGCCCAGCGCGACAGGTGTTCGCGGCTGAGCTTGCCTTCGGCCCAGGCGATCGAAAACGGCGAGGCGTTGGCGCTCTTGCCCTTGATTGCGTTTTCCAACGCGGTACGGAATTCATCTCGGTTCATCAGTTCAGCCATGACGCGCTCCAGGTCTGGTGAGGGAGGGGCGGCCGAAGTCTTCGACCGATGATGAACATTGTATACCGTCTACCGTTTTGATCGACTAGGGTATTCCCGCTGCGGATCGTTCATAAAAGGGACGGTCCCTCTGATATCAAGGACTTGGCGTGGGCAACCGGGGTTGGCGGCATGGGCGGCCGACTGGTACAATGAATACACTTTCAATGCAATACGGAAATACCATGACCACCCGCCATCCCCTGGGAGACGCCCCCATCGGCCAGCAGCTGCTGGCTCACTACGCCGGCCGCGATGCCGTGCGCCATGCCACGCCCTTGTTCCCCTCGTCGTGGTCGGAATGCCTGGCGCCGTTCCGCAACGCCCGGCTGCGGCCGCAAGCCGCGCCGTCGGTCCAGGCCGACAAGCGCACGCCAGCCATCCAGGCGGGCTGACGCCGGTCGCCCTCCATCAGGACGGGCGCGATCCATCCGGGGCGCCTTGCGCGCGCCCGGCCAGCCCCGATGGCCTAGGTCCCGGCGGCCTGGGAGCCGACCGGTTGACGGCCCGAGCGCCACCGACGCCGCGCCCCGGCCAGCAGCAGCACCAGGAAGAACCCCAGCGTGTAGGCCAGCACGTCCCACCAGTCCGGCACGCTGCCCAGCAGGATGCGCAGCACCGGCTGTTCCAGGCGCCAACCGAACAGCCGCGCCAGGTACTGGCCGAACTCGACCGCGTAGCCGGTCAGCAGCGCCGCGACCGCCAGCGGCAGCACGCCCGCGCGGATGAAGCTGCGATACACCAGATAGGCCCAGCCCACCGCCAGCACATCGCCCACGAACCCGCGCAACAGCGGGTAGGGCTTGCCCAGGGTGGCGATCAGCACCTCCACCACGGTCACGGCGAGCAGGGCGGCGAACGCCGATCGGTTGAAGGTCAGTCGCATCGGGAGGTCAGGCGCGCTGGGCGCGGAAAACGCGGTTATTGGAACGGCCGACGCAACTGTTAACGCATTTGTCAGGCCGGCGGGCGTAGCCTGATTCGACCACGCCGCAGGCGAGGGTACTAGAAAAACACAAGGAGACATGCATGAGCGCATTCGATACGGATGGGCGCAGGCGCTTCCTGCGCCAGGCCTGTACCCTGGGCGCGACCGGCACGCTGGCCGGCCACGCCCTCACCAGCCTGGCGGCCCCCGCCACCGTCACCCTGCCGTTCGCCAATGGCGAGCGCGACCTGATCGCCTACCCCCAGAAACGCCCCCTGATCCGCCAGACCTCGCGGCCGCCGCAGCTGGAAACGCCGTTCGCGGTGTTCAACGACAGCGTGATCACGCCCAACGACGCCTTTTTCGTGCGCTACCACCTGGGCAACATCCCCACCGCTATCGATGCCACCGCCTACCGGCTGCGCATCGGCGGCTCGGTCGGCACGCCGCTGGAACTGTCGCTGGCGGACCTGAAGCAGCAATTCGGCCAGCCGGTCGAGCTGGTGGCCGTGACGCAGTGCTCCGGCAACAGCCGCGGCTTCTTCGAGCCGCGCGTGGGCGGCGGCCAGCTCGGCAACGGCGCCATGGGCAACGCCCGCTGGCTCGGCATCCCGCTCAAGCGCGTGCTGGAGAAGGCCGGCATCCAGGCCGGCGCGCGCCAGGTCACGTTCCAGGGCCTGGACCGGCCGGTGCTGCAGGGCACGCCCGCCTTCGTCAAGGCGCTGGACGCGGCCCATGCGCTGGACGGCGAGGTGATGCTGGCCTACGCCATGAACGGCGCCGACCTGCCGATGCTCAACGGCTATCCCGTGCGGCTGGTGGTGCCCGGCTATTACGGCACCTACTGGGTCAAGCACCTGGCGGACATCCAGGTGCTGGACAAGGAGTTCGACGGCTTCTGGATGCAGAAGGCCTACCGCATCCCCGACAACGACTGCGCCTGTACGCCCGCGGGCAAGGCGCCGGACAAGACCCGTCCCATCGGCCGCTACAACGTGCGCAGCTTCATCACCAGCCTGGCCGATGGCGCCCGCGTCGCCAAGGGCGCGCGCGTGCAGGTGCGCGGCATCGCCTTCGACGGCGGCCGCGGCATCCGCGAGGTGCAGTTCTCGGCCGACGACGGCAAGACCTGGCGCGCCGCCACGCTGGGCCAGGACCTGGGACGCTATTCCTTCCGCGAATGGCATGCCGAGTTCACGCCCACCCAGGCCGGCCGCTACGCGCTCAAGGCGCGCGCCACCAACCAGGCCGGCGAGACCCAGCCGCTGGAGCCGCTGTGGAATCCGGCCGGCTACATGCGCAACGTGGTCGAAACCGTGCGCATCGACGCCGCCTGAGCCAGGAGCCCGCCATGATCCCCTTTGCCCGCCTGGTCCTGGCGCTGGCCGCCGCCAGCGCCGCCGCGCCCGCGTTCGCCCTGGACATCCAGCTGCCCCAGGAAACCGCCACGCTGCATCCCGGCACCGGCCCCGGCGCCCAGGGCGCCACCCTGTGCCTGATGTGCCATTCGGTCGATTACCTGTCTTCGCAGCCGCCCATGCCGCTGGGCTTCTGGGATGCCGAGGTCAAGAAGATGGTCGGCACCTATGGCGCGCCGATTCCGGCCGAACAGGTGCCCCTGATCGTCGAGTACCTGAACCAGGCCTACCCCGGCCCGGCCCCGGCCAAGCCCTGAGCGCGTCCCGCGCGCCGCGCGTCTCCGGGGCGCGCGGCGCCTTGCCTTAACCCGGCCTCTCAATAGGCGTACCATTGGACAGCCCCCACCCGCCGTCGCCGGGTGATCACAGAGGCCTCCATGCTCCAGCCCGTCTCGGCCAACAACGATCTTCCCCCCACATCGCCGGGCGCGCCCGCCGCCGCCCCCAAGCCGGTCCTGCGGGTCAGCACGCTATCCCCCTTTGCCTTCCCGGCGTTCCGCATCATCTGGATCGCCAACCTGTTCGCCAACCTGGGCACCTGGGCGCAGTCGGTGGCCGCGGCCTGGGTCATCACCACCGAGCAGAGCAGCCCGCTGATGGTCGCCATGATCCAGGTGGCCGCCGCCTTCCCGCTGGTGGCCCTGTCGATCCTGACCGGCGTGCTGGCCGACAACTATGACCGCCGCAAGGTCATGCTGGTCGGCATGCTGCTGGAGCTGGCCGGCGGCATCTTCATCACCGTGCTGGCCTTCATCGGCCTGCTGCACCCCATCACCCTGATCGTCTCGGTCTTCTGCATCGCCATCGGCAGCGCCATCGTCACCCCCGCGTGGCAGGCGGCGGTGGGCGAACAGGTGCCGCGCGAGCACATCGGCAGCGCCGTGCTGCTCAACAGCGTCAACTACAACGTGGCGCGCGCGGTCGGGCCGGCCATCGGCGGCCTGCTGCTGGGCGCGGCCGGCGCGCCCGTCGTGTTCCTGCTGAACTGCGTCTGCTACGGCGGCCTGATCTGGGCCATCTGGCGCTGGCGCCGCGACGTGGCGCCGCGCCGGCTGCCGCCGGAACGCCTGCTGGAAGGCGTGGTCGCCGCGCTGCGCTACACCCAGCACTCCACCGTGACGCGGGTGGTGATGCTGCGCGCGTTCGCCTTCGGCCTGTCGGCCAGCGCGCTGTGGGCGCTGCTGCCGCTGCTGGCCTACGACCACGAGGACGGCAACGCGCTGCTGTACGGCTACATGCTGGGCGCGCTCGGCGTCGGCGCCATCCTCGGCAGCGCCGTGGTGCGCCGGCTGCAGGCGGCCTGGGGCGCCAGCGGACTGGTGAGCGTGGCGGCCGGGCTGCTGGCCGCCTGCCTGCTGATCCTGGGGCTGACCAGCACGCTGTGGCTGGCGTTTCCGGCGCTGCTGGTGTCCGGCGCCTGCTGGATCGGCGTGCTGGCCACCTACAACACCACCGTGCAGATGCTGGTGCCCGACTGGGTCAAGGCGCGCTCGCTGGCGCTCTACCAGACGGCGATCTTCGGCGGCCTGGCGGCGGGCTCGTTCATGTGGGGCCACTTCGCCGGCACCATGGGCGTGTCCGGCGCGCTGTCGGCGGCGGGCGTGATGCTGGCCATCACCGTCGCGCTGCTGTACCGCTCGCGGCTGCCGGAGCAGGTCAACACGCAATCGCTGGCGCGCGCCGACACCACCGAGCCGGCGCTCTCGGCCGCCGGCTTCAACACCCAGCACGGCGCGGTGCTGGTGGCGGTGGAATACCTGATCCCCAAGGAAAAGCTGTCGGCCCTGATCGACGCGGCGCGGCCCTTGCGCCTGCTGCGGCTGCGCAATGGCGCGCAGCAATGGCAGCTGTTCCGCGACCTGGAGCGCGAGGGCGTCTGGCGCGAGGTCTTCCTGGTGGAAAGCTGGATGCAGTACCTGCGCATGATCGACCGCATGACGCTGGCCGACAAGATGGTGCTGGACGGCCTGCTGGCGCTGCATGACGGCGACAAGCCGCCGGTGGTGTCGCGCAACGTCAGCTACCTGGCGATGAACGAGGCGCAGGGCTTCTCGCTGCGGCGCGAGCCCGAATCGCTGTAGGGGCGATCCCGGCGCCGGCCCTCAGAACGTGATCGTGACCAGGATCGTGTCGCTGTAGTTGCCCGGCCGCGGCGTGGTCTGCGCCGGCACGCGGCCATAGACCGTGAACTGCTGGTTGGCTCCCGTGCCCGTGCTGTTGAGCGCGGTGCCGCCGGTCACGCCATCGCCCCAGACCGTCGCGTAGTTCGAATCATGGTAGAGCTGATAGCTGACGGTATCCGCGGCGGTCGCGTGCTTCATCTTGCGCGCCAGCACGTTGCCGGCCACCGAGCCGCCGTTGAGCGCGACGGCGAAGGCATTGTTGTTGGTGCACAGCACCGTGATCTGGGCCGTCGCCGTCACGGCCTGCTTGAGCAGCCCCTGCGGCGCGAACGCCATGTTGGTCGTATTGATGGAGCAGTTCTTCTGCACCGTCGCCTGCACCGTCAGCGGCACGTACAACGTCTGGCTGGGCGCGGCGATCGGACAATTCACCAGCAGGCTCGCCAACAGCCCCCAGGAGATGTCGACGCGTATCGTGTTGGTGTAGCTCTCGCTGTACAGCGTGTTGGCGTTGCCGACGGTCGACACGGTGGTCTGGCTGCCCGGCAATTTGGCGTAATAGGCGAACGACGTCGACGCCGACCCTGTCGACAACACCGGCCCGGCCAGCAGCACCGAGGTCGGCGCCGAGGTGGTCGCATTGCCCCAGACCTGGCTGTGGCCGCTGTCGGTGTACAGGTTGTAGTTCATGCGATAGGCGCCCGAGCCCAGCGCCCGCGCCGCCGTCGACGGGCTGGTGGTGCCCACCCCGGCGGAAAAGCACAGACGCGCGCCAAACGCGAGCGCGGTGAAATTGCACGTCACCGCCACGGTGTTGCTGTCGGCGTAGGTATCGGTGGACAGCAGCGGATTGACCGGGCCGAAGTTGGTCGTATTGGTGGTCGCGGCGCCCAGCGAACACGAGGTCGCCTGGGCATCGGCCGACCATCCCGCCCCCAACGCCACCCCCAGCGCGAACAGGATGGACTTCATTGGCCGGGCTCCTTCAACGGCTGGCAAGTGAACGGCCCCAGCGTGGGCAGCGGCCGCGCGGGATCGTGCCGGTACGGGAACTCCACCACGCACGACACGCCGCCGCCCTTGACCCGCAGATGGTTCTCCGCCTGCAGGTCCTCGACAAAGGCGATGCCGTCGTAGCCCACCACCGACTGCTTGCCGCTTTCGATGTGCGCGACCTGCGCGCCCACCGGCACCGCCGCGCCGTCGGGCCGCCGCAGGATGACCGAGGCCGCCGCGTAGCGCTGCAGTTCGAACTTGACCAGCACGCCGGAACCCGACTGCGGCACCGCCACCGCCTTGGTCGTCTCCAGCTTCATGTCCACCGGCAGTTCATCGGGGTCGATGGACAGCCGGTTGACCTGGTAGGAATTCAGGTCCGGCACCAGCAGGTGGCCGGCGCTGTTGGTGCGGCCGAGCTTGCGGTTTTCGTGCAGCACCGAGACATCCGGCGTGCCGTCGGTGCTGACCAGCGCGAAGCCATCGTTGATGCGGCGCGAGGGCGTCAGCGCGCCGTCCATCAGCACCACGGCGCCGGTGGCCTGCAACGCCGCCTGGCTCTTGCCGCCGTAGTCCTGGCCCAGCGCGGTCAGCTGGCCATAGCGTCCCAGGAACTGCACCTTGCCCTGGTTGTACTGCCGGCCGCCGCTGCGGCCGTTCTCCACGCCCCAGCCCCAGCCGCCGTCATAGTCCACATTGTGCTGCGCGCCGACGCTGTAGATGCTCTGGTCGCCCTGCCGGCCCACCGAGGCGCTGGCCTGGGTGTTGTCGCCCAGCAGGATGGAAAAGCCAAGATAGACACCGTGCGAATTGGTTTGCGAGAAATCGTTGTACGCGCTCAGGTTCATCGAAACGCGGCTGTGCAGGTTGGCGGTGTACGAGGCCGATCCGATCCGGGCGGCGGGCGTCTGCGGCATGCGGAATCCGATATAGCTGAACGCGACGCTCTGCGAGGTCGTCAGCGGCAGCGAGAAGGTCACGCGGTCGGTCTGGCGCGGCATCGGCGCGTCCTCGCGCGAGCCCAGGTCGCCATAGTCGCCCAGCGCGCGCACGGTCTGCAGTTCGACGCTGAACGCGGGCTCGACATACTGGTAGCCCACGCTCACCTGGCCGCCGTTGTAGTGCCCGGCGCTGCCCGACAATGCGCCGTTGACCACGCCCGCCTGGCCCAGCCGGACCAGGGCGCCGGCGCCGACGTTGTAGACGCCGGCGCTCATTTCGGAATGGCCCTCCAGCGTCAGCGCGTCGTCCAGGCCGTAACGGCCCGAGGCGGTGACGGCGGGACGCTTGTCGTAGTCGAAGGAGCGCACGCTGAACTGGCGCCGCGCCACGCCCATCTCGATGGAATAGCTGGAAAGCCCGGCCGCCAGCATGCGCGTGTCGATGTAGAGCGGCACCGAAGTGCTGACGCTGCGCCCCAGCGCGTCGCGCGTGACCAGCGTGGCCTGGCCCGAGCCGGTGATGCCCGGGATCTGGTTGACCACGAACGGCCCGGCCGGCACATTGCCCGAATACTGCTGCACGCCGTTGACGTACAGCGACACCGACGACGGCACCACCGACGACGCGCTCAGCGACGATACCGGAAACGTCACCAGGTCCGGACGCAACGCGAAATTTCTCCCCCACTGGATGCCGGCCACCCGCACCGAGCGCGACCAGTTCAGGGACGAGGTGATGGTGTCGCCGATCCGCAGCGTGCGCAGCGTGTCCTGGTTGGAATGGGTCCAGTAGGTGTCGTAGCGCACATAGCGGTCGGCGCGTCCGCCCAGATAGGTGGTGCCGGTATTGCTGAGCGTGCCATGGCTGTCGAAATAGCGCTGTTCGCTGTACAGCGACACGGTGCTGTAGGCATCGGTCTGCGCATAGGCCTCGTAGTTCACCAGCAGGCCGCGCCCCGCGGTCGCGCGCGGCGTCTGCGGCAGGCCGCGGGTATCCACCTGGAACGGTTGGCGCAGCCCGTCGGGGACCACCAGGTTCACCGATTGCATGGCGGCGTTGTAGGTGTAGCGCAGCCCGGCGACGTCATCGAGCCGGATCTCGCTGTCGCGCGCCGCGCCCATCTTGCTCACGTCCACGCCGACCGACCCCAGCGCGCCGGGGCTGGCCGACAGGCGGCCCTGTGCGTCCCGGAAACGCAACAGCTGCGTCGTGTTCACGCCGTTGATACTCACCTCCAAATAGACATCGCGTTCGGCGATATCGCCGAACGACACCAGTTGGATGGGCAAATCCGCCGCCACCGCCGACGCTCCGAACAGCACGAGCGCGAAGCGGCATGCGCAGCGCCCGCATGCACGGATAGCGCGTACTGCCATGGGCTGCCTTCTCTTACCCCGAGGCCGCCGACAAGGCGGCGCGGGACGCAATCAGTCAGTCGGTTCGCGGTGTCACGGTGACGGGATTGCCGTTCACCAGCGCTTTGATCCTTACCTGTCCGGGCGCGGCCTGCCTGGCGGGAAAGCGCCACTCGCGCTGACGCTGCGCCAGGGCATAACCCAGCAGCCCGTCGACCTTGCCCAGCTGCGCATCGGCGCCGCCCACGACCTGCAGGGCCGCCACCTGCGCATAGCGGGTGCCGGTATTGGCGAGTCGCAATACCCATTCCTTGCCGTCGCGCGCCAGGTGCCAGGCCAGCTCCGGCGTCGGTTCGGGCGTGGCGCCGGCCACGAAGACCGGCACCGAATAGCGCATGCGCAACACCACGCCATTGACCAGCGGCGTGGACGGATCGGGAATCTCGTCGATCACCAGCCGGTAGCTCTGCTCCAGCGGCGCCACGTCCTTGCCTGCCCGCACCAGCCGCACCAATTGCTCGCCTTTGGGCGGCACCTGGATAATGGGCGGACTGGCCTGGATCGCCTCGGTCGGCGCCAGCACGTCATCGCCCTGGGCCTGGTCCCAGGCGTAGACGCGCACCTGGCCGTAAATGGGCGTGATGCCTGGATTGCGCAGCATGATGCCGGTGGCGCTCTGCTGCGGCGGCAGGTCCACCAGCACGGGCGATATCTGCAGCGTCGCCGCCCGCGCCGGCACGGCCAGGACGCTCCAGGCGAACGCCGCACCGACCAGTATGCGGAAAAGACGGCCCGCGAATGGGCGGGCCACTAGAAATACACCGTCGCGGTCACGGTCGAGGAATACGTATCGGGCGCCGGCGTGCTCTGCACGGGCACCGTGCCGTTCACGGTCAGCGCCTGCGATGAGCCATTGCCGACGCCGCCGACGCGATCGGTGGAGCCGGTATCGCCCCAGACCACCGTCTGGTTGGGCGCCGGCTGGTACAACTGGTATTGCACCGTGCTGGCGGTATTGCCCGTCCCGGTCCCGTTCATATAACGGGTGGCGAAGGTGGATCCCGAACCGCTGCCGGCGCTCAGGCCGACGGTATAGGGCGTGGTATTGGTGCAGGTCACGTTGACCGTGGTATTGCCCGTCACCGCGGTGGTGAGCAGGCCGTGACTGCCGAAGCTCAGGTTATTCGCGGCAATGGTGCAATTGGCCGTAATGGTCAGCGTCACCGTCATGTTGGCCGTGGTCTGGGCCAACGCCGCCTGGGGCAGGGCGCCGGCCGCCGCCAGTGTCAAAGTCAGAGTCGTCGCGCACAAGGACAAGCGTTTCATGAATCACTCCCACGAAATACTGCTGCACTGTCAGACCTGCATAACAACCATGGTACGGCGAATAAAGTAGGCGGGCACAATTTGGTTAAATTCAAACCCGCATCGCTTACCACTTCTCACCAAACGGATTAAGAATCCCGGACAACGAATTGAATTGTCTCTATGAAAACACGATTAATCCGGGATTGGATATTTTGTTGTAATTCAGCACATTAGAGAATTTCAATTAGTAACAGACGTCCTGAAAAATGCGGGAATTGCCGGCGGCGAGATTATGCTTTGATGATTATTCCGCCGCCGCCACGGGTGACCGCCCGGTCGCATTAATGCCGAGCGGCCGATAATCACCCCGCGCGCGCCATTGCGCTCGCCCGCCATGCGCGCGCCACGCCCGGTCGACGGCGCGGTCATGCGCGCCCGGCTGACGAAGCGTTGAATCGACATGTCGCACTAGAATCAACGCTCACCCACAGCCGTCGGCCCCGGCGTTTCGCCGCGCGTCTCCTCATGTTCTCCTTCTCAAGCAACACCATCCATCCGGCGGGCCGCGGCCTGCCGGCGTCCGAACGCCTGGGCGCGCTGCTGGCGGTCATGCTGGCGGTCTGCATGGCCAGTCTCGACACCGCCATCGCCAACACCGCGCTGCCGACCATCGCGCGCGACCTGCAGGCCAGCGACGCGGGCTCCATCTGGGTCATCAGCGGCTACCAGCTGGCGATGGTCGCGGGCCTGCTGCCGGCGGCGGCGCTGGGCGAGATCCTGGGGCACCGGCGCGTCTACATGGTCGGCATCGTGGTGTTCACGCTGTCCTCGCTGGCCTGTGGGCTGGCGCCGTCGCTGCCGGTGCTGGTGGCGGCCCGCATCCTGCAGGGCCTGGGCGCGGCTGGCGTCATGAGCGTGAACGCGGCCCTGCTGCGCTTCATCTATCCGGCCCCGGTGCTGGGTCGCGGCATGGGCCTGAACGCGATGGTGGTGGGCCTGTCGTTCGCCGCGGGGCCGACCGCGGCCTCCACCATCCTGCTGCTGGGATCGTGGCACTGGCTGTTCCTGATCAACGTGCCGATCGGCCTGCTGGCGGTGGCGCTGGGCCTGCGCGGCCTGCCCCTGACCACGCGCGCGCCGCACGGCTTCGACGGCCTGGCGGCGGCGCTCTGCGCGCTGACGCTGGGCCTGTTCGTGCTCGGCTCGAACGAACTGGCGCACAGCGCGCCGTGGCCGCGCGTGACGCTGGAATGGGGCCTGGCGGCGGCCAGCCTGTGGCTGCTGATGCGGCGCCAGGCCGGCCACCCCGCGCCGATCCTGGCGGTGGACCTGTTGCGCCGGCCGCTGTTCGCGCTGTCCGCCGCCACCGCCGTGTGCGCATTCGCGGCGCAGGCGCTGGCGTTCGTGTCGCTGCCGTTCCTGTTCCAGACGGTGCTGGGCTACACCCAGGTGCATACCGGCTTTCTCATCACGCCGTGGCCGGTGGTGGTGGCGATCATGGCGCCCATCGCCGGCCGCCTGTCGGACCGCTATCCGGCCGGCATCCTCGGCGGCGTGGGGCTGGCGCTGCTGGCCCTGGGCATGGCGTCGCTGGCCGTGCTGCCGGCCGCGCCCTCGGCCTGGGACATCTCGTGGCGCATGGCGCTGTGCGGCGCCGGCTTCGGCTTCTTCCAGTCGCCCAACCTGCGCGCCATCATGACCTCGGCGCCGCCGTCGCGCGCGGGCGGGGCCAGCGGCATGATCGGCACGGTGCGGCTGCTGGGGCAGGCCACCGGCGCCGCGCTGGTGGCGGCGTGCTTCAACGTGTCGACCACCCATGGCGCCGTGATCGCGCTGTGGCTGGGCGGTTTGTGCGCCGCCCTGGCCAGCCTGGCGAGCTTCGCGCGGCTGCGCTTTGGCGCGATCGAACCGGCCGAAGCGCCCGCCGCACGGTGAAAAGACACTTTTATTACAGTTAATGTCGTTATATATCGTGGATCAATCGACACATACGTAAGATGTGCAACACGCGCTAAATATCAAAGGGGGCCGGGCCGTTGTCCGGGGTGAGGCAGTCTCCTACCCCCCTAGAAAGACGCGTATGACACAGTTCCTGAAAGACATCACCATCCGCCGCATGATCCTGAGCACGCTGCTCATGATCAGTGTCCTGTTCGCCGGCCAGGCGACCATCAGCGTCAACGGCCTGCGCCACGCCGGCGAGGCCCTCGAAGCCAGCAACGACCTGCTGAACGAAGTTTCCTCGCTGTCCCTCATCAACGACCAGATCATGCGCGCCCGCCTGCGGCTGGCGCGGCAGCTGGAGTACGCCCGCGACGGCCTGGCCGCGCCGGCCGCCGAAGAAGGCCGCGCGATCGACGCGGCGCTGCAGGAAGCCCGCAAGAACCAGCAGGCGTTCCTGGAGTCGGCCAAGAACGATACCCCCGCGTCGATCCTCGACCCGTTGCGCAACGACTTCGACGCGCTGGTCAACGGCGGCATCGCGGTGCAGCGCAATTTCCTGGCGCAGGATGACATCGAGAAGGCCCGCGCCCATGCTTCGGGGCCGGTCGTCACCGCCAGCCGCGCCTTCGGCAAGAGCATCGAGAACTACCAGGCCTACGCCAGGCAGCGCCAGGAAGACCTGATCGCACGATCCAGCGTCGAACGCCGCGACGCCTATGTCGGCATCGGCATCGTGCTGGGCATCAGCCTGCTGTTGCTGGTGCTGGGCGACCGCTATGTCGTGCTCTTCATGCAGCGGCCGCTGAACGTGGTCAAGCGCCACTTCCAGCACATCGCCTCGGGCGACCTGACCGCGCCCATCGCGACCTACGGCAACAACTGCGTCGGCCAACTGATCCCGTATCTGCAGGAAATGCAGGCCAGCCTGGTCCAGACGGTGCATTCGGTGCGCGACGGCGTGGCCGAGATCAACACCGGCTCCAGCGAGATCGCCGCGGGCAACCAGGACCTGTCCAGCCGCACCGAGCAACAGGCCGCCTCGCTCGAGGAGACCGCGGCCAGCATGGAACAGCTGCTGTCCACCGTCACCAGCAACGCCGACAACGCGCGCCAGGCCAACGCCATGGCCGCCGAGGCCTCGGAAGTGGCCCGCCGCGGCGGCGCGGCGGTGCAGAGCGCGGTCGCCACCATGCGCGAGATCGCGCAGGACTCGGGGCGCATCGAGGACATCGTCGGCGTGATCGACGGCATCGCGTTCCAGACCAACATCCTGGCGTTGAACGCGGCGGTCGAGGCCGCGCGCGCCGGCGAGCAGGGCAAGGGTTTCGCGGTGGTGGCCGGCGAGGTGCGCTCGCTGGCGCAACGCAGCGCCAGCGCGGCCAAGGAAATCAAGCAGCTGCTGGGCGCCTCGGGCGAGACGGTGCAGGCCGGCGCGGTGCAGGTCGAGACCGCCGGCCGCACCATGGAGGAAATCCAGGCGGCGATCGAGCGGCTGACCACGCTGGTCGGCGACATCGCCAGCGCCTCGCACGAACAGGTGACCGGCATCGACCAGGTCAACACCGCCGTCACGCAGATGGATCAGGTGACGCAGCAGAACGCCGCGCTGGTCGAACAGGCCGCCGCCGCGGCGGCCTCGCTGGAATCGCAGGCGCAGCGCCTGCAGCAGTCGGTCAGCACCTTCCGGCTGCCGGCCGGCCAGCAGGAATACGCGCCGCCGGCCCTGCCGGTGCGTGAACGCCTGGCGCTGTCGGCCTGATCCCCGCGCGCGGCGCCGGCCTCGGGCCGGCGTCGCCGCGTCAGTCCAGCGCGGTCGCGCAGACCGGCTCGCCGTGGCGGATGACCCGCTTGGGCAGTTCGCCGCCGATCCAGTACGCCAGCTCGGCGGGATGCGCGATGTCCCACGCCACGAAGTCGGCGACCTTGCCCGGCGCCAGCACGCCGTGGCTGGCCTGCAGGCCCAGCGCGCGCGCCGCGTGGACCGTGGCGCCCGCCAGCGCCTCCTGTGGCGTCAGGCGGAACAGGGTGCACGCCATGCTCAGCATCAGCCGCAGCGACAGCGCGGGCGAGGTGCCCGGATTCAGGTCGCTGGAGATCGCGATCGGCACGCCGTGGCGCCGCAGCAGGTCGATCGGCGGCAGCTGCGTTTCGCGCAGCGCGTAGAACGCGCCCGGCAGCAGCACCGCCACCGTGCCGGCCGCCGCCATGGCGCGCACGTCGGCCTCGGTCAGGTATTCCAGGTGATCCGCCGACAGCGCGCCATGGCGCGCGGCCAGGCTGGCGCCATGCAGCGACGACAGCTGCTCGGCGTGCAGCTTCACCGGCAGGCCCAGCTGGGCCGCGGCCTGGAACACGCGCTCGACCTGCGCCGGCGAAAAGGCCAGGTGCTCGCAGAAGGCGTCCACCGCGTCCACCAGCCCCTCGGCCGCCAGCACCGGCAGCATGCGGCGCGCGACCTCGTCGATATAGTCATCGGCGCGGCCGGCGAATTCAGGCGGCAGCGCGTGCGCCGCCAGACAGGTGGCGCGCACGGTCAACGGCAGGGTCTGCCCCAGGTGGCGCGCCACCCGCAGCATCTTGCGTTCATTGGGCAGGTCCAGGCCGTAGCCGGACTTGATCTCCAGCGTGGTCACGCCATCGCGCAGCAGGTGCAGCGCGCGCCGCCGCGCGCTGGCGTACAACTGCGCCTCGGTGGCGGCGCGGGTGGCGCGCACCGTGCTGGCGATGCCGCCGCCCTGGGCCGCGATCACCGCGTAGTCCACGCCCTGCAGGCGCTGTTCGAATTCCTGGCTGCGATCGCCGCCGAACACCAGGTGGGTGTGGCAGTCGATCAGCCCCGGCGTCACCCAGGCGCCGCCCAGGTCGTGCTCGGCCGCCTCGTCGCCGCGCGGCAGGTCGGCTTCCGGGCCGACCCACTCGATATGTTGGCCGCGCGTCACCAGCGCGGCGCGTTCGACGGCGGCGTATTCGCCGCCGGCCATCGTCGCCACGTGGCAGTTGCGCCAGATCTGTTTCATGGGCGTGCTCCCGTCATCGTCGATGCGCTCACAGGCTGGGCAACAGGCCGGCCGGCATCAGCGCATTCAGGTGGCGGCCGGCGATCAACCGGCTGGCGGCCTCGATGTCGGGCGCGAAGAAACGGTCCTTCTCGTAGTGCGCGACCTGCTCGCGCAGCAGGCCGCGCGCGCGCTCCAGCTTGGGCGAGGTCTTCAACCCCGCGCGGAAGTCCAGTCCCTGGCAGGCGCCCAGCCACTCGATCGCCAGGATGTCGCGCACGTTGTCGGCCATCGGCCAAAGCCGCTTGCCGGCGTTGGGCGCCATCGACACGTGGTCTTCCTGGTTGGCCGAGGTCGGCAGGCTGTCGACGCTGGCCGGATGCGCCAGCGCCTTGTTGTCGCTGGCCAGCGCGGCCGCCGTGACCTGCGCGATCATGAAGCCCGAATTGACGCCGCCGTTGCTCACCAGGAACGGCGGCAGCTGCGACATGTGCTTGTCCATCATCAGCGAAATGCGGCGTTCGGACAGCGCGCCGATCTCGGCCAGCGCCAGGGCCAGGTTGTCGGCCACCAGCGCCACCGGCTCGGCATGGAAGTTGCCACCCGACAGCACGTCGCCCTGTTCGGCGAACACCAGCGGGTTGTCGGACACGGCATTGGCCTCGATCTGCAGCACCTGCGCCACGTGGCGGATCTGCGTCAGGCACGCGCCCATGACCTGCGGCTGGCAGCGCAGCGAGTAGGGGTCCTGGACCTTGTCGCAATCGACGTGCGAATGGCCGACCTCGCTGTCTTCGGTCAGCAGGTCGCGGTAGACGGCGGCCACGTCGATCTGGCCGGGCTGGCCGCGCGCCTCGTGGATGCGGGCGTCGAACGGCACGCGCGAGCCGAGCATCGCTTCCACGCTCAGGCTGCCGCAGACCAGGCCGGCGGCCAGCAGGTCCTCGGTCTCGAACAGGCCGCGCAGCGCATAGGCGGTCGACACCTGGGTGCCGTTCAACAGGGCCAGGCCTTCCTTGGCGGCCAGCGTCAGCGGCGCCAGGCCAGCTCGGGCCAGCGCGGCCTTGGCCGGCAGCCACTCGCCGTCGCAGCGGGCGCGGCTTTCGCCCAGCAACAGCAGCGACATGTGGGCCAGCGGCGCCAGGTCGCCCGAGGCGCCCACCGAACCCTTGAGCGGGATGTGCGGATAGACGCCGGCATTGACCAGCGCGATCAGGCTGTCGATGACCTGGCGGCGGATGCCCGAGCGGCCGCGCGCCAGGCTGTTGATCTTGAGCACCATGATGAGCCGCACCATGGCGTCGTCCAGCGGCTCGCCCACGCCGGCCGCGTGCGACAGCACCAGCGAGCTCTGCAGCGCCTGCAGGTCCTCGCGCGCGATCTTGGTGGAAGCCAGCAGGCCGAAGCCGGTGTTGATACCGTAGGCGGTGCGGCCCTCGGCGATGATGCGTTCGACGCAGGCGACGCTGGCGTCGATCGGGCCGTAGGCGGCCGGGTCCAGCGTCACGCGGCCCGCGTGCTGGTACACCTGGCGCAGTTGCGCCAGGGTCAGGTGGCCGGGGTTCAGGTGCAGATCCATTTCTTATTCTCCAGGACGGATGTTCGGTGTCATGCGATGTCGTGTCCGCGCCGGACCGGGCGGGGCGCGGGCGCCTGCCCGCGGCGGGCGAACACGTAATAGAGCAGGCCGGGCACGATCAGCCCGATGATCCAGGAAATGTCGACGCCGCCCAGGCGCGCGACCATCGGGCCGGTGTAGAGCTTGGTCGAGATGAAGGGCATCTGCACCAGCACCCCGAACACGTACACCAGGATGCCGGGCCAGTTCCAGCGGCCATAGCGGCCGTCCGGATCCGACAGTGCCGCCACATCGTAGCGCTCGCGGTTGATGAAGTAATAGTCCACCAGGTTGACGGCGCTCCAGGGCGTGAAGAAGGCCAGCAGGAACAGGATGAACGACTTGAATGCGTTCAGGAACGAATGCTGGCCCGCCAGCGCCACGCAAGTGGCCGCGCCGACGATCAGCACCACGAATACCAGCCGCTGGCGCCGCGAGATATCCACATGGCCGCGAAAGCCGCTGATGATGGTGGCGATGCACATGAAGCTGCCGTACGAGTTCAGCGTCGAGATCGTGACCTTGCCAAAGGCGATGCTGAAGTACAGCAGCGCCGCGGTGGCGCCGGCGCCGCCCAGGCCGACGATGTAGGCCACCTCGCGGCCGGCGAACTGCCCGGCCGCCATCGCCGCCGCCAGCACGCCCAGCGTCATCGCGATCTGCGCGCCCACCACCGACCCCAGGCCCACCGCCAGAAAGGTCTTGAACGACGAGGTGCGGCTGGGCAGGTAACGCGAGTAGTCCGCCACGTACGGGCCATAGGCGATCTGCCACGAGGCCGCCAGCGACACCGCCAGCAGGAACGAGGCCCAGCTGAAATGACGGATCTGCAGCAGCTGGCCGACGTCGCCCAGCACGATCACGCGGCTGAAGAGGTAGACAAACGCGATCAGCCCCAGCACGCTGGCGACCCGCCCGATGAGGTGGATCATGCGGTAGCCGAACACCGTCACCAGCACGATGACGGCCGCGAACAGCAGGATACCGGCGCTGTCGCTGACGCCCAGCAGCTGGCCGATGGCCTGACCCGATAGCACGGTGCCGGTGGCCGTGAACCCCAGGTACATCAGGCACACCAGCACGATCGGGATGGCCGCGCCGTAGACGCCGAACTGCACCCGGCTGGAGATCATCTGCGGCAGGCCCAGCTTGGGGCCCTGGGCCGCGTGCAGCGCCATGACGGCGCCGCCGAACACCTGGCCGATGAACAGCCCGATCAGCGACCAGAACACGTCGCCGCCCAGCACCACGGCCAGCGCGCCGGTGACGATGGCGGTGATCTGCAGATTGGCGCCCAGCCACAGCGTGAACTGGCTGTAGAGCCGGCCGTGGCGCTCGGTCTCGGGAATGAAGTCGATCGAGCGCCGTTCGATCAGCGACCCGCGGTCCTGCCCCATGCGTTGTCTCCTTGCGGGCGCCGCGCCGCGACGCCCGGTTCTTGGCGGTGCGCGCCGGCCGCGGCTCAGCGCTGGGCGTTGACCATGGGCAGGTCCAGGCCCTGCTCGCGGGCGCAGTCGATCGCGGCCTGGTAGCCGGCATCGGCATGACGCATCACGCCGGTGCCCGGGTCGTTGGCCAGCACGCGGGCGATGCGTTCGGCCGCGGCATCGGTGCCGTCGCACACGATCACCATGCCGGCATGCTGCGAGAAGCCCATGCCGACGCCGCCGCCGTGATGCAGCGACACCCAGGTGGCGCCGCCCGCCGTGTTCAGCAGGGCGTTGAGCAGCGGCCAGTCGGACACCGCGTCGGAACCGTCGCGCATGGCCTCGGTTTCGCGGTTGGGGCTGGCGACGGAGCCGGAATCCAGATGGTCGCGGCCGATCACCACCGGCGCCGACAGCTCGCCGCTGCGCACCATCTCGTTGAACGCCAGGCCCAGCTTGGCGCGCTGCCCCAGGCCGACCCAGCAGATGCGCGCCGGCAGGCCCTGGAAGCGGATGCGCTCGCGCGCCATGTCGAGCCAGCGATGCAGGTGCGCGTCATCGGGGATCAGTTCCTTGACCTTGGCGTCCGTCTTGTAGATGTCCTGCGGATCGCCCGACAGCGCGGCCCAGCGGAACGGCCCCACGCCGCGGCAGAACAGCGGGCGGATGTAGGCGGGCACGAAGCCCGGGAAATCGAAGGCGTTGGCGACGCCTTCCTCCTTGGCCATCTGGCGGATGTTGTTGCCGTAGTCGAACGTCGGCACGCCCTGCCGCTGGAACGCCAGCATGGCTTCGACGTGGACGGCCATCGACTGCTTGGCGGCCTTGACCACGGCGGCCGGCTCGCGCTTGGCGCGTTCGCGGTATTCGGCCCAGGTCCAGCCGGCCGGCAGGTAGCCGTTGAGCGGATCGTGGGCGCTGGTCTGGTCGGTGACCATGTCCGGGCGCACGCCGCGCCGCACCAGCTCGGGCAGCACCTCGGCGGCGTTGCCGCACAGCGCCACCGACACCGCGCGGCCTTCCCGGGTGTAGCGGGCGATGCGGGCCAGCGCGTCATCCAGGTCGGCCGCCTGTTCATCGACATAGCGGGTGCGCAGGCGGAAATCGATGCTGGCCTGCTGGCATTCGATCGTCAGCGAGCAGGCGCCGGCCAGCGTCGCCGCCAGCGGCTGCGCGCCGCCCATGCCGCCCAGGCCGGCGGTCAGCACCCAGCGGCCGGCCAGCTTGCCGCCGTAGTGCTGGCGGCCCGCCTCGACGAAGGTCTCGTAAGTGCCCTGCACGATGCCCTGGCTGCCGATGTAGATCCAGCTGCCGGCGGTCATCTGGCCGTACATGGCCAGGCCCTTGGCGTCGAGTTCGTTGAAATGCTCCCAGGTGGCCCAGTGCGGCACCAGGTTGGAATTGGCGATCAGCACGCGCGGCGCGTTGGCGTGGGTCTTGAACACGCCGACCGGCTTGCCCGACTGCACCAGCAGGGTCTCGTCGTCCTCCAGGCGCTTGAGCGTCTCGACGATCTTGTCGTAGCAGTCCCAATCGCGCGCGGCGCGGCCGATGCCGCCGTAGACCACCAGTTCCTTGGGATTCTCGGCCACGTCCGGATCGAGGTTGTTCATCAGCATGCGCAGCGGCGCTTCGGTCAGCCAGCTCTTGGCGGTGAGCTGGTTGCCGCGCGGCGCGCGGATCTCGACGTCGCGGTATCGGTTCGATTGTTCCAAGGCAGTCTCCATGATCGACGCCGCGGCGCGATGCGCGGCCTGTTGGCGGAATCATAGGATGCCTATGCTTGTATATACAAGCTGATTGGACCAGGTTCCTGATCAGGGATTTCCCGTACGACGCCGCGCTCGGCGGGCGTCGCAAGGCGGCATCAGCCCTGGCGCGGCTGCAGCTCGATCAGGCAGGCGTCCAGGACCGTGGCGGATTCCAGGCGGTATTCGGCCAGGCCTTCCGCGCTGTCCAGATGCAGGCAGTCGTAGCGCGCGGGCGACGGCAGCAACAGGCCATCGCGCCGCGCCGTGAGCGCGTCGCCGGCATTGAACAGCAACACGATGCTGGCCGCGCTGTGGAAGGTCCAGTCGCGCGCGCCGCCGATCCATTGCAGCCGCGCGTGGTAATGGCGTGGCGAATAGATCAGGTTGAAATCACGGATAGGGCCATCCAGCAGCCGGCAATCGACCCGCGCGTCGCCGGAGAACGCATAGGCCTGCCGCGCCAGCAGCGGCGCCTTCTCGCGACCGTCGACGGTCAGCGCGATGCCCGCGCCTTCCAGCACGGTGATGACGCGCTGCAGGCCGCTGAACGCGGAAAAGCCGCCCGCCTGCGCCACGTCGGCGATCGACAGGCGCCAGGTGAACGCGGCGCTGCTGCCGCCGGCGTTGCACGCCACTTCCTGGGTGGTGCCGCCGCCATTGCGCCACGGCATGCGGGGATAGTCCTGTGCCCGATACAGGCGCACGTCAAGCGAAGTCATGTGGAGAATTTTCCTTCCAGGCGATGGCGCGAACCGGGGTGGATCAGGCGCGCCAGGGTGACGGCGCGTTCGCCCGACCAGGTGCGCCGGCGGATCAGCAGGCAGGGCTCGTTGCGGTCGATCTGCAGCAGCTGGCATTCGCGCGGCTTGGCGACGATGGCCTCGACCACATGTTCGCCCTCGGTCAGCGGCGCCACCCGCGTCAGGTATTCATAGGGCGTGTGGCGGGTGAAGTCCTGCTTCAGGTAGTCGGGCGCCAACCGCACGTTGACGTAGCGGTCTTCGAGCTGGATCGGCACGTCGTCCTCGAAGTGCACAATGAGCGAATGGAACACCGGCTGGCCTTCGCGGATGTCGAGCGCGGCGGCCTGTTCGCTGCCGGCGGCTTCCTCGGCCAGCCGCACCACGCGGCTGTGGTGGCGATGGCCGCGGGCCGTGATCTCGTCGGCGATATTGTTGACCGCGAACAGCGCCGAACGCGTCTTGGGCTGGGCCACGAACGTGCCCACGCCCTGCATGCGCACCAGCAGGCCCTCGGCCGTCAGCTCGCGCAGTGCGCGGTTGATGGTCATGCGGGAATAACCCAGCTCCTGCACCAGCTCGCTTTCCGAGGGCACGCGGTAATGCGCCGGCCACGCGCCGCTGCGGATCTGCTGGGCGATCATCTGCTTGAGTTGCGCATAAAGCGGCGCGGGCAGGGCGTTGGCCTGGGCCGGCAGGCTGGGCGGATTGGAAGCCACGGAATATCCTGTGTCGTGCCGTTGGACGAAAACCGATTATAGGGGCCACTAGACATGTACAGACAGGCGGCCCGCGCTGGACGCGACCTGCCTGGCCGCGTATACTCCCCCCCTGTATCTACCGGAGCCCGCCGTGCCCCATTCCCCCGCAGAGAAAAAGCGCGTCACCACGCGCCTGCGCCGCATCCAGGGCCAGGCGCTGGCGCTGGAACGCGCCGTCAACGAAGGCACGGAATGCGGCGCGCTGCTGCAACAGCTGGCCGCCCTGCGCGGCGCGGCCACCGGCCTGATGGCCGAAGTGCTCGAAAGCCACCTCCGGGAGACCTTCCTCCAATCCGCCCAGGGCGGACGGCCCGGCGCCACGATCGAACCCGAAGCGGAAATCGATCAGATCATGCGCATCGTCCGTTCCTATCTGAAATAACGCCATCGACCTCGTGGAGCAAAGCTATGAAATCACGCGCAGCAGTCGCATTCGGACCCGGCAAGCCGCTGGAAATCGTTGAAATCGACGTCGCGCCGCCGCAGCGCGGTGAAGTGCTGGTGCAGATCACCCACACCGGCGTCTGTCACACCGACGCCTTCACCCTCAGCGGCGACGACCCCGAAGGCCTGTTCCCCGCCGTGCTGGGCCATGAAGGCGCCGGCGTGGTGGTCGAAGTCGGCGAAGGCGTGACCTCGCTCAAGCCGGGCGACCACGTCATCCCGCTCTACACGGCCGAGTGCCGCGAGTGCAAGTTCTGCCTGTCCGGCAAGACCAACCTGTGCCAGAAGGTGCGCGCCACCCAGGGCAAGGGCGTGATGCCCGACGGCACCTCGCGCTTCAGCTACGAGGGCAAGCCGCTCTACCACTACATGGGCTGCTCGACCTTCAGCGAATACACCGTGGTCAACGAGATCTCGCTGGCCAAGATCAACCCGGCCGCGCCGCACGAAAAGGTCTGCCTGCTGGGCTGCGGCGTCACCACCGGCCTGGGCGCGGTGCACAACACCGCCAAGGTCAAGGAAGGCGACACCGTGGCCGTGTTCGGCCTGGGCGGCATCGGCCTGGCGGTGATCCAGGGCGCGGTGCAGGCCAAGGCCGGCCGCATCATCGCGGTCGACACCAACCCCAACAAGTTCGTGCTGGCCAGCGCCATGGGCGCCACCGATTGCATCAACCCGAAGGACTACGACAAGCCGATCCAGGAAGTGATCGTCGAACTCACCGACGGCGGCGTGGACTTCTCGTTCGAGTGCATCGGCAACGTCCACGTGATGCGCGCCGCGCTCGAATGCTGCCACAAGGGCTGGGGCGAGAGCATCATCATCGGCGTGGCCGGCGCCGGCCAGGAAATCAGCACGCGCCCGTTCCAGCTGGTCACCGGCCGCGTGTGGCGCGGCTCGGCCTTCGGCGGCGTCAAGGGCCGCACCCAGCTGCCCGGCATGGTCGAGGACGCGATGAGCGGCAAGATCGACCTGGATCCGTTCGTGACCCACACGCTGCCGCTGGACCGCATCAACGAGGCCTTCGACCTGATGCATGAAGGCAAGTCGATCCGCACCGTGATCCACTACTGATCGCGCCCCGCGCGGTTGAAAAGCCCGTCGCGCAAGCGGCGGGCTTTTTTTCATGACAGCGGCAAGTCAATCCGCGCGTCGATCATGACACGTCTGTCATTCATCTTCACGTAATCCTGGCCCGCGACCATGCATCCCTCCGAAAACAGAGGGATGCACGCGAATGATCACGTGGAAGAGGAATGCCGGCGCGGCGGCATTGAGCCTGGTGGCGCTGCTGGCCGGTTGCGGCGGCAGCGACGACGACGATACGCCGGCCAGCCCGGCGCCGGTCGCCAGCCGGCCCATGGAACTGACGATCCTGCACATCAACGATCATCATTCCAACCTGGACAGCAGGAAGAAGGATCTCAAGCTCAAGAACGCCGCCGGCGCGCGCGTGACGGTCAACACCGACGTCGGCGGCTTTCCGCGCGTCACCGCGGCCTTCGCCGCCCTGGCCGCGGCATCGCCCAACGTGCTCAAGCTGCACGCCGGCGACGCCACCACCGGCACGCTGTACTTCAACCGCGCGGGCGAACCCGGCGAAGCCGACGCAGCGCTGATGAACACGGTCTGCTTCGACGCCATGACGTTGGGCAACCATGAATTCGACAAAGGCGACAGCGGCCTGAAGCGCTTCATCGATCTGCTGCATGCTGGCGCCTGCCAGACGCCGGTGCTCAGCGCCAACGTCACCTTCGGCGCCAACTCGGCGCTCAATCCCTCGCGCGCCCCGGGCATGGTCAAGCCCGCCATCGTGGTGCAGCGCGACGGCCAGCCGATCGGCCTGGTCGGCCTGACGATCGCCAACAAGACCCAGCAATCGTCCAGCCCCGACCCTGGCACCCTGTTCTCCGACGAGACCGCCGCCGCGCAGCAGCAGATCGACGCGCTGCGCGCCCAGGGGGTCAACAAGATCGTGGTGATGAGCCACATCGGCTATGACTACGACAAGCAGATCATTCCCAAGCTCAGCGGCGTCGACGTGGTGGTTGGCGGCGACTCCCACACGCTGCTCGGCCCCGACGCGCTGACGACCTACGGCGTCGGCTCGCCCGCCGGCGCGTACCCCACCGAACTGCGCAACAAGGACGGCAAGCGCGTCTGCCTGGTGCAGGCCTGGGAATACTCGCAGGTGGTGGGCGAACTGAAGGTCAGTTTCGACGCCAATGGCGATGTGACGGCCTGCGCCGGCACTCCCCATGTGCTGCTGGGCGACACCTTCAAGATCGGCGGCGCCGCACCCGCCGCCGCCGACCAGACCGCCATTCTGGCCGACGTGGCCGCCAGCGGCTTCCTGCGCCTGCAGCAGCCGGATGCGCACGCCACGGCCGTGCTGCAGCCCTTCAAGACCAAGGTCGACGCGTTCAGCGCCAGCCTGGTGGCGACGGTGCCGCAGGAACTGTGCTCGCGGCGCGTCCCCGGCGGCCCCGGCTCGCGCGACTACAGCCGTTCCAGCGTCGCCTGCAACACCCTGGGCAACGTCAACCTGCACGGCGGCGACATCCAGCAGTTGGTGGCGCAGGCCTATCTGGAAGTGGCCAACACCAACTACGGCGGCGCCGACATCTCGTTGCAGAGCGGCGGTGGCGTGCGCATGCCGTTGCTGGGCAACGTGACCGCGGCCAGCGTGATCGAAGTCGTGCCCTTCGGCAACATGCTGTGGCGTCTGGATGTCACCGGCGCCGAGGTCAAGAACATGCTGGAAGACGGCATGCAGGCGGTCTACGGCCCCGGCGGTTCGACCGGCCCGTACCCCTACGCGGGCGGCTTGCGCTGGGACGTGAACGCCGCGCTGGCCGAAGGCAGCCGCGTGTCGAACATCGAGGTGCGCGACAACGTCAGCGGCAACTGGCTGCCGCTGGACCTGAACCGCACCTACAAGCTGTTCGTCCTGAGCTTCAACGCCACCGGCGGCGACGGCTACAAGACCCTGGCCAACGTGCCGGCGGCCCGCCGCCAGGACATCGGCGTGCTCGATGCCGACGTGCTGCAGGCCTACATCGACAAGCAGGCCAAGAACCCCGTGTCCGGCCTGCCGGTGCTGAACCTGCTGCCGATCAGCCTGTACAGCACCAAGACGTACAGCGAGTGAGCCGGCGCTCCGGCCGCGCTATCACGGCGCGGCCGGAGCCCTAGCCCAGGCAGGCCGCGCTGTTCTGCACGGCCGTGCTCACCAGCACCCCCGCCGACATCAGCTTGTAGCGCAGGCGCGGCGCGCGCAGCGGGCCGGCTTCGTCATAGATCCGCTCGGTCTCGCGCACGAAGGCCTCCAGGGAAAAGTCCCGCACCGCCCTGCGGCGCGCGGCGGCCGCCATCCAGTCGAGCAGGATGCGGTTCTCCAGGATCTCGGCCAGCGTCTCCGCCACCCGTGGCGGCGCCGACACCGGCACGATCCAGCCATTGCCGCCTTCGGTGACGTTCTCGGCCAGGCCGCCGGTATCGCTGACGATGACCGGCTTGCCCGCCGCCATCATCTCGCGGCAGGCAAAGGAAATCGTCTCCAGGCGCGACGACAGCACGAAGCCCACATCCATCGCCGCCAGCAGCGGCCGCACGTCGCGCAGCAGGCCGGTGAACACCACCGCGCCGGCCATGCCCAGCGCCTCGACCCGCCGCAGATCGGCGGCGGCGGGCGGCAGGCCGGCGATCAGCACGGCGATCTGTCCGCGCTGGTCTGGCGGCAGCAGGGCCACGGCGGCGACCATGTCCAGCCAGTTCTTGTAGCTGGCCGTGCCGGCGTGGCTGCCGACCACCAGGCGGTCCCGCAATGCCGGCGGCAGCAATGCCTCGCGCGCCCGCGCGGCCTCGTCCGGCGCCGCCGGACGGTAGTGCGCCGTGTCCACGCCGTTACGCACCAGCCGCAGGTCCTGCGGGCGGAAGGCCGAGCGGCCCATGCCCTCGTAGGTGTGCTGGCTGACGCAGATGACGCGGTCGGTGGCCAGCGCGGCCCGCAGCCGCGCGCCCAGGCTGCGGGGATGGCGGCCATTGTGCTGGGTGTAGACCATGAACGGCCGCAGCGGCCCGAGCCCCACGGCCGCCAGCATGCAGAGGCGATGATCCGCCGAGCCATTGACGTGCACCACGTCGAACGCCTCGGCCCGCAGCAGCGCGCGCAACTGGCGCAACGTGCGCCACTGCCGCGCCGGCGCGCCCTTGAACTGCAGCGCCACCGTGCGCACCCCTGGCAGCGCGGCCGCCTCGTCCAGCAGCCGGCTGCCGCGCGGCGCCGCCACCGTGACGTCGGCCCGCGCGCCCAGCGCGCGCGCCAGCGACATGACGTAGGTCGTGTGGCCGCCGCCATCACCCAGGTGGAAATTGGTGTACAGGATCTTCATCGCCCGCCCTCAATCCTCCCGCAGCGCCTGGCACAGGGCGGCGGCGTACTCGGGGCCGCTGCGCATCCGCACATAGGTCGCGTAATGCTGGCGGTAGCGCTCGCTGTAGACATCCGGCAGGGGCCGCGCACGCGACAGCTGCGACATGCCCGAGGCGCGCCAGACTTCGACCTGCGCGCGCACCTCGGCGCGCGTCAGCTGGCCCTGCGCCTGACGGCGCTCGAAAGCGTCGCGCACGGTATCCGGCAACTCGCACGCGGACGCCGGCGCCATCGGCAGACCCTGGCCGGGCGCCGGCTCGGCCGCCCAGGCGGGCAGCGCCGCGGCCAGGCCCGCCACCAATGCGGCGCGCCCGGCCGCCTGTTTCCATCGCTGCATAAAGCCTCCCTGGCGTCCACCCCGCGCCGCCGATGGGCACGGCCGGTGAACAGGACCAGTCTAGGAAGCGCGCCGCGACAGGACGCGAACAGGCAGATTAGTTTTCTGTAATGTTGCCGCCGGCGATCCAGAAGCCGATGGTGCTGACGCCGCCCTCGGAACATGCGAACGGCCGGCCGCCATGCATGCGCGCGATGGCGGCCACGATGGCCAGGCCCAGCCCGTGGTGGTTGGCATCGAACGGACGCGCCGCGTCCATGCGATAGAAGCGGTAGAACAGCCGCGGCAGGTGCTCCGCGCCGATCGGCTCGCCGTGGTTGCGCACGGCGATGCGCACGCCTTCGTCGCCACGGTCGATCAGCAGGTCGATGCGGGTGCCGGGATGGGCATAGCGCACCGCGTTGGACACCAGGTTGGACACGGCGCGCTGCAACAGCGAGCGGTCCACCCGCGCCGCCGCCTCGCCGGACACCGCGAACGAGACCCGTGCGTCCATGGCTTCGGCCTCGTGGTAGTCGGCCACCTCGGCGACGACCTGCGCCAGGCTGGGCGTCCAGCTGCCGCGCGCCTGGGCGCCGCGGTCGGCCTGCGACAGGAACAGCATGTCGTTGACGATGCCGGACAGGCGCTGCAACTCCTCCAGGTTCGAGCCCAGGATCTCGCGCAGCGCCGCTTCCGGCCGCTTGCCGCTGAGCGCCAGCTCGGTCTCGCCGATCAGCGTCGCCAGCGGCGTGCGCATCTCGTGCGCGACATCGGCATTGAAGCCTTCCATCTGCACATAGGCGCGTTCCAGCCGCTGCAGCACCGCGTTGAACTGGTGCACCAGCGGCCGGATCTCTTCGGCCTGATGGCTCTCGTCCAGCCGCTCGCCAATGCGGTCGGGCGACAGCCGCGCGGCCTGCCGTCCGAGTTCATCGACCGGCGCCATCGCCCGCCGCACCAGCCGCGTGCCGATCGCCGACACCACGATGGCGCCGGCCAGCGCGCAGCCCAGCAGCGTCCATGCCAGCGCCGCGCGCAGGTGCAGGTCGGAGGTGATGTCCAGCACCAGCTCCGCGTTCATCGAACCGCCCGGCGAACCCGGCACCGGCAGCGTGAAGCTGATGCGGCGGTCGTGCCCGTCACCGCCGTCATCCGGACCGCCGTAGACCACCCTGGCGCCGTCGATCTCCAGCGCCAGCGAGAAATCGGGGCGGCCGTAGAAGAAATCCTCGAGCTTGTGGCGCAGCGACGCCGAATCGCCCTTGGCCGCGTTCTCTTCGACCAGGTGCTTGATGACTTCCATCTTCTGCGCCAGCAAGGCCTCCTGGCGGATGGACAGGTTGCGGTTGGTGGCCCAGTAGACCGCCACGCACACCAGGCCAAGGCCGGCAAAGGTCAGGATCGCCAGCCAGCGCGTGAGCCAGCGCCGCAGCGACCGGGGCCGGGGCGAGGCCATCAGTCTTCCCGCACTTCCAGCACGTAGCCCATGCCGCGCACGGTGTGCAGCAGCTTCTTCTCGAACGGGTCGTCGACCTTGCCGCGCAGGCGCCGCACGGCCACCTCGACCACGTTGGTGTTGCTGTTGAAGTTGATGTCCCAGACCTGCTCGGCCAGCTCCAGGCGCGACAGCACCTCGCCCTGCTTGCGCATCAGCAAGGCCAGCAGCGTGAATTCCTTGGCGGTCAGGTCCAGCCGCGTCCCGGCGCGATAGGCGCGCCGGCGCAGCAGGTCGAGTTCCAGGTCGCCGATGCGCAGCACGTTCTGGCCGCCGGCCTCGGCCACGTTATGGCCGCTGCGGCGTCCCAGCGCCAAGACCCGCGCCAGCAGCTCGGACAGCGCGAACGGCTTGGCCAGATAGTCATCGGCGCCATCGCGCAGGCCCTTGACGCGGTCTTCCAGCTTGTCGCGCGCGGTCAGCATCAGCACCGGCACGCGATCGGTCTTGCGCAATTCGTGCAGCACCGAAAACCCGTCCATGCCCGGCAACATCACGTCCAGCAGCACCAGGTCGTACTGGCTTTCACGCGCCAGGTGCAGGCCGCTGACGCCGTCCATGGCCACGTCGACCACGTAGCTGTGCTCGGTGAGCGCGCGGCGCAGGTATTCGGCGAGTTTTTTTTCGTCTTCAATGACCAGTATTTTCATGAGGCCCCGGATGGAGAAAGGGACGAACCGCGACGCAGTGCCACCCTATTCTACGTTCGCGGCGTCGGAATACGACAGCCGCCGTCCGCGCGCCAGGGCGCGGGACGGCGGCGGCGGTCGGGCCGTACCGGTTGCCACCCGCGGCGCGCTGGCCGCGGACGGCGCGGAAACGACGGGGCGCGTTCAACCCGGGGTATAGATCGCGTCCAGCCGGGCGCGCTCGGCCGGCGTCATCGCCTCGACTTCCGCCAGCGCGTCGGCGCGGGTGCGCGACGTGCCCTGCTTGGCCCAGCCCGGCTTGCCCAGGTTGTAATACGTGAAAAACCACTGGCGCTTGTCGGCCTTGGCGGCGGCCAGTTCGCTGGCGACCTGCTCGCCGGTCTTGCCCATGGCCGCATGGTCCGGCGCGATGCTGTAGCCGATCTCGGTGTTGGTCGGGTGCCAGGTGCTGTTGGCGCTGGCCAGGGCCGGCACGGCCAGGGCGCCGCACAGGGCGAGGGTGGCGACGATGCGTTGCTTCATGAGGATATCTCCCAGTTTCGGTGACTTGCCGGGGCGGCCAGGACGCCGCGCCTGCACGCTTTTTGTTAAGCGGTGAAGACACTCTACGGACACGACCGCGTCAATTCGCCAACACGCCGATTACGAATTCGTAAGGCGCGCGAACCTTACCGAAATGTCATTTTTCTGTCGGGGATCTGACGAGGCCCGTTGGATAGAGTGCCCACCAATGCCTGCCTCAGCCCGAGTCCGTGGCGCCCTCCCTTGGTTGACCTCATGCGTTCATCCCCGATACCGCTCGTCGTGGCGGCAGCCTTCTTCCTCTCGCCGGCCTGGAGCCAGCCCGGCCCCGCCGCTGCTCCGCCTGCCGCCCGCGCGGCGTCGGCCGCGCCCGCCTTGACGCTGGAGCAGGCGCTGGCCACGGCCTACGAGCGCAGCCCGCTGCTGGCGGCCGCGCGCAACGAGGCCGCGGCCAGCGAAGGCCAGGTCACGCAGGCCGGCGTCATCCCCAATCCGAGCCTCGAAGTCGGCATCGACGACAACCGCCGCGCCACCAGCACCACCACCACCGCGCTGAGCATGCCGGTGGAACTGGGCGGCAAGCGCGGCGCGCGCATCAAGGCGGCCGGCCTGGCGCGCGACATCGCCCAGCGCGATCTGTCCAGCGCGCGCGCCGACCTGCGCGCCGCCGTCATCGCCGCCTTCTTCGACGTGGCGGTGGCGCAGGAAACGGTGCGGGTGTCGCAAGGCACCGTGGACATCGCCCAGAACGCCCTGCGCCTGGCCGAACGGCGCGTCGCCGCCGGCAAGGCGCCGCCGCTGGAAAGCAGCAAGGCCCGCGTCGAACTGGCCAACGCGCGTATCGACGCCCGCGCCGCCGACGCCACGCTGGACGCCGCGCGGCGCAAGCTCGGGCAACTGTGGGGCGCGTCCGCGCCTGACTTCGCGCGGGTGGGCACCGACCTGCAAGCGCTGCCGCGGCGCGAGGCCATCGACGACCTGCGCGCCGCCCTCGCCACGTCGCCACGCATGGAGGCGGGCCGCCTCTCGGTCGAGCTGGGGCGGGCGCAACTGGAGGTCGAGAAGAGCAAGCGCTATCCCGACATCACCCTGAGCGCCGGCGTGGCGCGCGACAACGAGCAGGGCCGCAACAAGGCGCAGTTCGGCGTCGCGATCCCGCTGCCGCTGTTCGACCGCAACCAGGGCAACGTCTACTCGGCCACGATGCAGTCGTACAAGGCGCAGGACCTGTATCGCGAGCTGGAGTCGCGCCTGACCGCCGACCTGCTGCAATCCGTCTCGCAGTTCGACCTGGCCGCCAATTCGGTGCGCGAGTACCGCGCCACCGTGCTGCCCGGCGCCGCCGAGGCCTACGACAGCGCCCGCAAGGGCTTCGAGGCCGGCAAGGTCAGCTTCCTGGAAGTGCTGGATGCGCAACGCACCCTGTCGCAAGGAAACATCGGCTACCTGAACGTCCTGGCCGGCGCCTATCAGGCGGCGGCGGACATCGATCGCATTCTCGGACGTTGAACCCTATCCCTCCCATGACCATGCACACCGCGCTTTCCGCCCTTTCCCGCCCGGCGCTGGCCGCCGCCCTGTCCGCCGCCTGCCTGCTGGCGCTGGCCCTGCCACGCCCGGCCCTGGCCGACGCGGCCGGCGACGGACACAGTCATTCCGCCGCCGAGACCGCGCCCGATGGCAAGACCGGCCAGGCCGACTCCCCGGCGGAGCATGACGAAGACAAGATCACGCTGAGCGCCGAACAGATCCAGGCCGCCGGCCTCGGCATCGAAACGGCCGGCCCCGCGCGGCTGGAGACCGCCTCGCAATTCCCTGGCGAAATCAAGTTCAACGCCGACCGCACCGCGCACGTAGTGCCGCGCCTGGCCGGCGTGGTGCAGGAGGTGTCGGCGGACCTGGGCCAGCAGGTCAAACAAGGCGACCTGCTGGCGGCGCTGTCGAGCACCGCGTTGTCGGAACTGCGCAGCGAATGGCTGGCCGCCAGCAAGCGCCGCGACCTCGCCGCCGCCACCCACCAGCGCGAACTCAAGCTGTGGCGCGAGAAGGTCTCGGCCGAACAGGACTACCAGCAGGCGCGCACCGCGCTGCAGGAGGCCCAGATCGCCGTGCAGAACGCCGCGCAGAAACTCGCCGCCATCGGCGCGCCGCCACAGTCCAGGGACCTGAGCCGGCTGGAGATCCGCGCGCCGTTCGACGGCGTGGTGGTCGAGAAACACATCGCCCTGGGCGAGGCCCTGCCCGACACCGCCAGCATCTTCACGCTGTCGGACCTGCGCACGGTCTGGGCCGAGTTCGTGATCGCGCCCAAGGACCTGCAGGACGTGCGCGTCGGCGAAGCCGCCAGCGTCGCCTCGGCGGCCTTCTCCGGCCAGGCCCGAGGCAAGGTGTCGTACATCGGCTCGCTGCTGGGCCAGCAGACCCGCACGGCCACGGCCCGCGTCACCCTCGACAACCCCGACATGGCCTGGCGACCGGGCCTGTTCGTCTCGGTCAACGTCGTCACCAGCAGCGCCGACGCGCCGGTGGTGGTGGCGGCCGACGCGGTCCAGACCGTCGAGAACGAATCGGTGGTGTACGTCGAAACGCCGGGCGGCTTCCTGGCGCAGCCGGTCAAGCTCGGCCGCGCCGCGGGCGAGCAGGTCGAAGTGCTGTCGGGCCTGGCCGCCGGCGCCCGCTACGTCGCGCGCAACGCCTTCGTGCTCAAGGCCGAGCAGGGCAAGGCCAGCGCCAGCCACGCGCACTGAGCCGGAGCATCCAGACATGTTCGAACGCCTGATCCGCTTCGCCATCGAGCAACGGTGGCTCGTCATCTTCGTCACCCTGGGCGTCGCCGCCATCGGGGTCTACAACTACACCCGGCTGGCCATCGACGCCGTGCCGGACATCACCAACGTGCAGGTGCAGATCAACGTCGGCGCGCCCGGCTACTCGCCGCTGGAGACCGAACAGCGCATCACCTATCCGATCGAGACCGTCATGGCCGGCCTGCCCGGCCTGCAGCAGACCCGCTCGCTGTCGCGCTACGGCCTGTCGCAGGTGACGGTGATCTTCAAGGACGGCACCGACATCTACTTCGCCCGCCAGCTGGTCAACCAGCGGCTGCAGGAAGCCAAGGAAAGCCTGCCCGAAGGCATCACGCCGACCATGGGGCCGATCTCGACCGGCCTGGGCGAAATCTACCTGTGGACGGTGGAGGCCGAGCCCGGCGCCAAGAAGGAAGACGGCACGCCCTATACGCCCACCGACCTGCGCGAGATCCAGGACTGGGTCATCAAGCCGCAACTGCGCAACATCACCGGCGTCACCGAGATCAACTCGATCGGCGGCTTCGCCAAGGAATACCAGGTGGCGCCCAATACCGAGCGGCTGGCCTCCTACGGCCTGTCGCTGACCGACATCATGACGGCGCTGGACCGCAACAACGCCAACGTCGGCGCCGGCTACATCGAGCGCAAGGGCGAGCAGTACCTGATCCGCGCGCCAGGCCAGGTGCGCTCCATCGACGACATCCGCGACGTGGTGCTGACCGCCGTGGACGGCCAGGCCATCCGCATCCGCGACGTGGCCGACGTCAGCATCGGCCGCGAGCTGCGCACGGGCGCGGCCACCGACAACGGCCAGGAAGTGGTGCTGGGCACCGTCTTCATGCTGATCGGCGAGAACAGCCGCGCGGTGTCGCAGGCGGTGTCGGCGCGCATCGACGCCATCAACAAGACCCTGCCGGCCGGCATCAAGGCCGTCACCGTGTACGACCGCAGCAACCTGATCGACAAGGCCATCGCCACGGTCAAGAAGAACCTGCTGGAAGGCGCGGCCCTGGTGATCGTGATCCTGTTCCTGTTCCTGGGCAACATCCGCGCCGCGCTGATCACCGCCATGGTGATCCCGCTGTCGATGCTGTTCACCTTCACCGGCATGGTCACCTACAAGGTCAGCGCCAACCTGATGAGCCTGGGCGCGCTGGACTTCGGCATCATCGTCGACGGCGCGGTGGTGATCGTCGAGAACTGCGTGCGGCGGCTGAGCCACGCGCAGGAACAGCAGGGCCGGCCCCTGACCCGCAGCGAACGCTTCCACGAAGTCTTCGCCGCCGCGCGCGAGGCGCGTCGGCCGCTGCTGTTCGGCCAGCTCATCATCATGGTGGTGTACCTGCCGATCTTCGCGCTCAGCGGGGTCGAAGGGCGCATGTTCCATCCCATGGCCCTGACCGTGGTGCTGGCGCTGCTGGGCGCAATGATCCTGTCGGTCACCTTCGTGCCGGCGGCGGTGGCGCTGTTCATCGGCAAGAAGGTCTCGGAAAAGGAAAACCGCCTGATGCTGTGGGCCAAGCGCCGCTACGCGCCGCTGCTGGACCTGGCCCTGCGCCGCACGCCGCTGGTGCTGGCCGCCGCCACCCTGTTCGTGGCGGTGTGCGGCGTGATCGCCGCGCGCATGGGCAGCGAGTTCATCCCCAATCTGAACGAGGGCGACATCGCCATCCAGGCGCTGCGCATTCCCGGCACCAGCCTGAGCCAGTCGCTGGAGATGCAGAAGCAGCTGGAGACCCGGCTGAAGCAGAAATTCCCCGAGATCGAACGCGTGTTCGCCCGCACCGGCACCGCCGAGATCGCCTCCGACCCGATGCCGCCCAATATCTCCGACGGCTACATCATGCTCAAGCCCCGCGATCAGTGGCCCGCGCCGCGCAAGACCCAGGCCGAGCTGTTGCAGGCGATCCAGGAAGAGGCCGCGCAGATTCCGGGCAACAACTACGAATTCTCGCAACCGATCCAGCTGCGCTTCAACGAGCTGATCTCCGGCGTGCGCAGCGACGTGGCGGTGAAGATCTTCGGCGACGACAACGACGTGCTGAACCGTTCCGCGGCCGAGGTCGCCCAGGTGCTGCAGGCGATTCCCGGCGCCTCCGAGGTCAAGATCGAGCAGACCACCGGCCTGCCGGTGCTGACGGTCAACATCGACCGCGCCCGCGCCGCCCGCTACGGCCTGAACCTGGCCGACGTGCAGGACACGCTGGGTATCGCCATCGGCGGCCGCGAGGCCGGCACCTTCTTCCAGGGCGACCGCCGCTTCGACATCGTGGTGCGCCTGCCGGAGACGGTGCGCGAGAGCATCCCGGCCCTGCGCAAGCTGCCCATCGCCCTGCCCAAGAGCGACGCACAGGCGCAGACCGCCTACATCCCGTTGTCGGAGATCGCCACCTTCGACCTGGCGCCCGGTCCCAACCAGATCTCGCGTGAGGACGGCAAGCGCCGCATCGTCGTCAGCGCCAACGTGCGCGGCCGCGACCTGGGCTCGTTCGTGCTCGACGCCGAAAAGGCGCTGGCCGAGCAGATCAAGGTGCCGGCCGGCTACTGGACCGCCTGGGGCGGCACCTTCGAACAGCTGCAATCGGCGGCCCAGCGCCTGCAGATCGTGGTGCCCGCCGCGCTGCTGCTGGTGTTCGGCCTGCTGTTCGCCATGTTCGGCAACATCAAGGACGGCCTGATCGTGTTCACCGGCATTCCGTTCGCACTGACGGGCGGCGTCATTTCGCTGTGGCTGCGCGGCATTCCGCTGTCGATCACCGCGGCGGTCGGCTTCATCGCGCTGTGCGGCGTGGCGGTGCTGAACGGCCTGGTGCTGCTGTCCTTCATCAGCTCGTTGCGCGAATCCGGCAAGCCGCTCGACCAGGCGGTGCGCGAGGGCGCCCTGACGCGGCTGCGGCCGGTGCTGATGACCGCGCTGGTGGCCTCGCTCGGATTCGTGCCCATGGCGATCGCCACCGGCACCGGCGCCGAGGTGCAGCGGCCGCTGGCCACCGTGGTCATCGGCGGCATCATCTCGTCGACCATCCTGACGCTGCTGGTGCTGCCCGCGCTGTACCGGCTGATGCACCGCAAGGACGCCGAGGAACTCGAGCTGGCGCAGAGCGCGGCGCGTCAGCGGGAGACCGCCGCCGGCTGACACGGCGGACCGCCCACCTTGCGCAAATGTAATGTCGCCGTCCGCGCGCTGTCGCGGACGGCTCAATAAAGTGGCGATGCGCCGGTGCCGCCCGGCCGGCGCGGCCCGACCGTTCGACCCAAAGGCGTTCCCACCATGCGTCCGTATCCCGCCATCCCCCTCCCGCCGCGCACGCCGCCGCGTCCGCCACAACTCTCCATCGTCATCTGCTTCCTGAACGAGCGCGAAGTGCTGCCGCAGTGCCACGCGCGCCTGCGGCAGGTGCTCGACGCCCTGGGCGAGCCGTGGGAAATCGTGTTCGTCGACGACGGCAGCCAGGACGGCAGCGCCGAATACATCGCCGGACTGATGGCGCGCGAGCCCGGCCTGAAACTGGTGCGCCTGAGCCGCAACTTCGGCAAGGAAGCCGCCATGACCGCCGGCCTGGAACACGCCACCGGCGCCGCCGTCATCCTGCTGGATGCCGACCTGCAGGACCCGCCCGAGCTGATTCCGGACATGGTGCGCGCCTGGCGCGAGGGCGCCGACGTGGTCGGCATGCGGCGCCGCAGCCGCGCCGGCGAGGGCTGGTTCAAGCGCGCCTCGGCCTACGCCTATTACCGCTTGTTGAGCCGGCTGAGCCGCGCCGCGATCCCGCCCGACACCGGCGACTTCCGCCTGATGAGCCGGCGCGCCGTCGATGCGCTGCTGCGGCTGCCCGAGCGTTGCCGCTACATGAAGGGTCTGTATGCCTGGGTCGGCATGCCGACCCGCGTCATCGACTACGACCGCGCCCCGCGCGCCGCCGGCGCCACCAAGTGGAACGTCTTCGCGCTGCTGCGGCTGGCGCTGGAAGGCATCACCTCGTTCTCGATCGCGCCGCTGCGCTGGGCCACGGTCGCGGGCGTGACCGCCGCGCTGCTGGGCGCCCTGTTCGGTATCATCATCATCTTCAAGACGCTGATCCATGGCGACGATGTCCAGGGCTACCCCTCGCTGATGGCCATGATCACGTTCCTGAGCGGCATCCAGCTGATCACCATCGGGCTGTTGGGCGAATACATGGGCAAGACCTACATGGAATCCAAGCAGCGCCCGGTCTATCTGGTGCGCGACGTACAACACAGCGCCGCGGCGGCCATGCCGCTGGCCGACACCGCCAAGGGTCCGCATGCGGTTAACTTCTAGGGGCCTGCTGCTGGGCCTGGGCGGCATCCTCGCGCTGCGCCTGCTGGCGATGGCGATGATGCCGTTCGCCGACACCTCCGAGCCGCGCTACGCCGAGATCGCCCGCCTGATGGCGACGACCGGCGACTGGATCACCCCATGGTTCGAGCCGGGCGAGCCGTTCTGGGGCAAGCCGCCGCTGGCCTTCTGGGCCCAGGCGCTGTCCATCCGGCTGTTTGGCCTGTCCGAGTTGGCGGTGCGCCTGCCGACGTGGCTGGCCATGCTGGGCGTGCTGGCGCTGGTCCACCGCTGCGCGCGCCAGTTGCGCGGCGAGCAGGCCGCGCGCTGGGCCACGCTGTTGTTCGCCACCATGCTGCTGCCGTACGCCAGCGCCGGCGCGGTGCTGACCGACGCCTTCCTGGCCCTGGGCATCACGCTGTCGATGGTGTCGTTCCTGCTGGCGCCGCGCGATCCGCGGCCGCTGTGGCGTTATGGCTTCTTCGTCGGCCTGGCCATCGGCCTGCTGTCCAAGGGCCCGCTGGCGCTGGTGCTGACCGCCGGCGCGATCGTGCCGTGGATGCTGTGGCACCGCAACGCGCGCGCGTCACTGCGGGCGCTGCCGTGGGCGGGCGGCATCGCCCTGACGCTGATGCTGGCGCTGCCCTGGTACATCGCGGCCGAACTGAAGACGCCGGGATTCCTGCGCTACTTCATCGTCGGCGAGCACATCCTGCGTTTCATCGATCCGGGCTGGGAAGGCGATCGCTACGGCTCGGCCCACCAACGCCCCTACGGCAGCATCTGGCTGGACTGGTTGATGGCGACCATGCCGTGGGGCGTGGCCTGGCTCGGCCTGCTGCTGTGGCCGCGGCGTGACGATCCGCTGCGCCGGCGCGTGGCGACGGCGGCGCGCGACCCCGACCTGACCTACCTGCTGGCCTGGGCGCTGGTCACGCCGGCATTCTTCACCCTGTCGGGCAACATCCTCTGGACCTACGTGCTGCCGGCGCTGCCGCCGGTGGCGCTGGCGCTCGGCATCCAGGCCGCGCAGTGGCGCGACGCGCGCCCGGGCCGCCTGATGCTGGCGGGCATGGCCTTGGCGCCCGCCGCCGCGCTGGTCCTGGCTCTGCTGGCCTGGATGCAGCCGGCGCACTACAAGACGGAAAAGCAGCTGGTGCAACGCGCCGAGGCCGCCATGCGGGCCGGCGACCGGCTCTATTTCGTCGGCAGCCGCCCGTTCTCCGCCCGCTACTATTCGCGCGACACGGCCGGCCTGGTGGACGGCCCGCAGGCCCTGGCCGCGGTGCTGCCGGCCGCCGGCCAGCGGGTATTCCTGGCGGTGCGCAAGCGCGAGGCCACCACGCTACTGGCGACCTGGCGCGGACAGGTCACGCCGCTGTATTCGAGCCGGCGCTACACCTTGCTGCAGGTGGCGGGCGAGGGCGCCACGGCGCCCTGACGCCGGCGCCTTGCCGATGCGTCAGCGCGCGCCGCGCAGGCGCATCAGGCTCAGGATCTCGAACAGGATCTGCGCGCCCGCATGGGCCGTATTGGCGGTGGCGTCGTACGACGGCGCCACTTCCACCAGGTCGCCGCCGACGATGTCCAGGCCGGCCAGCCCGCGCAGCATGGCCTGGGCCTCGCGCACGGTCACCCCGCCGACCTCCGGCGTGCCGGTGCCGGGCGCGAACGCCGGATCCAGGCAATCGATGTCGAACGACACGTAGACCGGCGCGTCGCCGACCACGGCGCGCGCCTGGGCGATGATGGCCTCCACGCCCAGGCGCGGGATGTCCTCGGCGTGGATCACCGTCATGCCCGACTCGTACGAGAACTCCCACAGGTATTCGGCCGAGCCGCGGATGCCGATCTGGATGGTGCGGGTGGGATCGAGCACGCCCTCCAGCACCGCCTGCCGGAACGGTCCGCCGTGATGGAAGCGGCTGCCATCGAACGGCCCGCCGGTATCGCAATGCGCATCGAAATGCACCAGCGCCACCGGCCGCCGCGCGCCCAACGCGCGCAGGATCGGCAGCGTCACGGAATGGTCGCCGCCGACCGACAGCGGCGTCACGCCCGCCGCCGCGATCCTGGCGTAGGCCGCGTGGATATCCTCGTGCGATTGCTCCAGGCTGTAGCGGCTGCGCATCGGCACGTCGCCGATATCGGCGACCCGCAGTTCGCGCACCGGCGCACATCGAAGCGCATGGTTGTACGGCCCCACCCGCTCGATGGCGCGCAACGCGCGCGGCCCGAAGCGGCAGCCGCTGCGATTGCTCGCGCCCAGGTCCATCGGCACGCCCAGCAACGCCACCTGCAGGTCGCCGAAGTCGGGCCGGTCCCAGTCGATCTGCCGCGCCGGCGCATCCAGCAGGGTCGGCATGCCGGCATAGGGCGCGCTGCGCGTGCCGCTCTCGTCGATGACGTTGGCCGCCACGGCGCGAAAGTGCGGATCGTGGATGACAGCCTCGTTGGCTCCGCCGAACCGGGCGCGCAACGCGGCCAGCTTCTCGGGCGTGAAGGTCATGGAATGCTCCTGGAAGGGGTGTCGCCCTGGACAGGCGCGGCGGCCTGCCCCATCAGGCTGACGATGACAAAGCTGAGGACGCTGACGGCCAGGCTGGCGTAGATCGGCGTGTTGGCGGCCAGGCCGTCCTTGATCATGAAGCCGATCGCAGTGCCGCAGCCCAGCAGCATGCTGGCGATGGCGCCGGGCGTGGTGGCGCGGCGCCACCAGATGGCGCCCAGGATCGGCACCAGCATGCCGCCCACCAGCAGGTTGTAGGCGCAGGTCAGCGCATTGAGCACATCGTCGACCGCCAGCGCGATGCCGAGCGTGGCCAGGCCCACCAGCAGCGTCACCAGGCGATGGCTGCGCACGTGCGTGAAGCCGCGTCCGCCGCGCAGGGCCGGCAGCAGGTCTTCGGACAGCACCGTCGCCGACGCCAGCATCGCCGCGCTGGCCGTGGACATCATCGCCGCCAGCGCCGCCGCGATCACCAGGCCGCGGATGCCCTCCGGCAGCCCCGCCTGCACGATGGCCGCGAACGCGTTGTTGACGTTGTCCAGATCGGGCAGCAGCACCTTGGCCGTCATGCCGATCAATGCGCCCACCAGGCCGTAGACGATGCAGTACACGCCCGCCGCCGCGCCCGCCACCCGCGCCACCCGTTCGCTGCGGGCGGTGAACACGCGCTGCCAGATGTCCTGGCCGATCAGGATGCCGAAGAAATAGATCAGGAAGTACGTCAGCACCGTGGACCAGCCGATGGTGGCGAACTCGAAGCTGGACGCCGGCAGCCTGGCCACCAGCTGGTCCCAGCCGCCGACCCGCGACAGGCAGATCGGCAGCAGGATGAACATCAGGCCGACGGTCTTGATCAGGAACTGCACGATGTCCGTCAGCGTCAGCGACCACATGCCGCCCACCGCCGAATACACCACCACCACGCCGCCGCCCACCAGGATAGACAGCCAGAAGGGCAGGTCGAACAGCACCTGCATCACGGTGCCGATCGCGATCACCGAGGTGGCCGCCAGCATCAGCGCGTAGGCCATCATCACCAGCGCGCTGACGTGCTTGGTGCGCGCGCTGTAGCGGTATTCCAGGATCTGCGTCACGGTGAAGATGCGCAGCTTCAGCAGCGGCTTGGCCAGGAACACATTGAGCACGATGATGCCCAGGCCCAGCATGGCGCACAGCCAGAAGCCGGAAATGCCGTAGACGTAGCCCAGCCGCACCGTGCCGACCGTGCTGGCGCCGCCCAGGACGGTCGCCGCCATGGTGCCCATGTAGAAGCCCGGCCCCAGGTTGCGGCCCGCCACCAGGAAATCCTCGTGCGTCTTCGCCCGCCGCATGCCGTACCAGCCCAGCAGCAGCATGGCGGCCAGGTACAGCACCACGACGCCTATATCCAAAACCATGTCCTTCCCCTTGTGTCGCCGCGTGCGTCGCGAAGCGCGCACGCTGATTGACCGCCGCCGGCAAAACAACTATTTACGTAGAAGTGAATCCGGAAAACTCGCGGTTTCCAGCCCCGATCGGCGCGCTCGCCGCCGGCGGCGTCGGTGTCGATCCAAATCGTCAACTCCGGTGGAATAATAGGAATCCGCCGATCTTCCATCCATATCTGGTTCGGAAAATTCACATCGACGTCCATCAATGTTTAGTCGGTAGTTACCCTATGCTCTCGAACGTCTCCGACCTCGACCTGCGGCTGATCCGCGTCTTCCTCACCATCGTCGACGCCGGCGGCGTGTCGGCGGCGCAGGCGCTGCTGGGCGTGGGCCAGTCCACCATCAGCAGCCAGCTCGCCACGCTCGAAACGCGCCTTGGCTTCACCCTGTGCGAGCGCGGCCGCGGCGGCTTTCGCCTGAGCGCCAAGGGACAGCGATTCGACAAGCTGGCGCGTCGCGCGCTGGCCTCGCTGGACGACTTCAGCGCGCAGGCGCGCAACATGCATCGGCAACTGGTGGGCAACCTGACGCTGGGCCTGATCGGCAACGCCACCATGGCGCAGAACGCGCGCATCGGCCGCGCCATCGAGAAGTTCCGCCGGCGCGACGAGGCCGTGCGCCTGTCGGTGCTGATCCGCAGCCCGCGCGAGCTGGAGGAACTGATCCTGAAGGACGAGATGCAGGTCGCCATCGGCTACTTCCTGCACCGGGTGCCGATGCTGGACTACACCGCGCTGTTCCAGGAACGCCAGATCGCCTACTGCGGCGCCACGCATCCGCTGGCGGCGCGCGCCGGCCGCGTCACCGAGCAGGACATCGCCGACGCCGACTGGACCTGGCGCACCTATCCATTGCCGGAGTCCTCGTTCGCCGGCCGGCCGCGCCACATCACCTCCGAAGCCGACAACATGGAGGCCGCGCTGATCCTGATCCTGTCGGGCGCGCACCTGGGCTACCTGCCCGAGCACTATGCGGCGCCTTACGTGGCCGCCGGCCTGCTGCACGCGCTGGACGCCGACACCTATCACTACGACGTCGAGATCAGCATGGTGGCGAAACGGCGCAGCCACCTGGACGACATCGCCGCGGCGTTTCTCGAAGACATGCGCGCGGCCCTGCTGGACGCGCCGGCCTCGCCGCCGTGATATACCTGTGCCGCGCGCGGCGGCCACGCCAGGCCCCGCGCGCCGCCTACCAGGAGCCCGCATGTCCACCACCGCCACCTTGAATGCCGCCGCCGCGGCGCCGCGCCGCATGACCGTCCCGGCCTTTCGCGCCCGCAAGCGCGCCGAGCCGCTGGTCATGCTCACCGCCTACACCGCGCGCATGGCCGAGCTGCTCGATCCCCACTGCGACGCGCTGCTGGTGGGCGACAGCCTGGCGCAGACCATCTACGGCCTGCCGTCCACCGTGCCGGTCACGCTCGACATGATGATCGCGCACGGCGCCGCCGTGGTGCGCGGCGCGCGCCAGGCGCTGGTGGTGGTCGACATGCCCTTCGGCAGCTACGAGGAAGGCCCGGAGCAGGCCTTCCGCTCGGCCGCGCGGGTCCTGAAGGAAACGGGCGCCAGCGCGGTCAAGCTGGAGGGCGGCCAGGCCATGGCGCCCGCCATCGCCTATCTGTCGGCGCGCGGCATTCCGGTCATGGCGCACATCGGCCTCACGCCGCAGGCCGTCAACATCCTCGGCGGCTACGGCGCGCGCGGCCGCGGCGACGCCGAGTACGCCCGCATCGCCGCCGACGCCGCGGCGGTGGCCGACGCCGGCGCCTTCGCGGTGGTGATCGAGGGCGTGGTCGAACCGCTGGCGCTGGCCATCACCGAAGCCATCGCCTGCCCCACCATCGGCATCGGCGCGTCGGCCGGCTGCGACGGCCAGGTGCTGGTGGTCGACGACATGCTCGGCATGTTCGACCGCACCGCCCGCTTCGTGAAGCGCTACGACACCCTGTCGGCCCGCATCCAGGACGCCGCCCGCGACTACGCCGCCGACGTGCGCGCGCGCCGTTTCCCGGAAGCGGAGCACCTGTACGGTTGACGGGCAATCCGGCCCCATTCGCGTTTGTCGCTAGAATCAAGCCATGTCCGATCCCCGCGCCCGCCGCGCGCCCTTCATTCGCCAGCCATGACCCCGCCCCGCCACGACACGCCCCAGCTGCAGGACGCGATCGCCGACGCGATCAGCACGGCCACGCGCGGCGCCGGCCGCGTCAACATCCTGGTCGCGGGCAAGACCGGCGTGGGCAAGAGCACGCTCATCAACGCGGTGTTCCGCGGCGACCTGGCCAAGACCGGCGCCGGCAAGCCGGTCACGCAGACCACGCAGGAATTCTCGCGGCCCGGCCATCCGCTCACCATCATCGACACCCGCGGCCTGGAGGTCGGCGACTACGCCCGCTCGCGCCAGCAGCTGGCTGACCTGATCCGCGAACGCGCCGTCTCGGAAGACCAGGACCGGCACCTGCACGTGGCCTGGCTCTGCATCCAGGACAGCAGCCACCGCGTCGAGGATGCCGAAATCGAGCTGTGCGCGCTGCTGGCCGATGCCGGCATCCCCGTCATCGGCGTGCTCACCAAGGCACGCAAGAACAGCCCCTTCCTGGAACAGGCGCGCGCACTGCTGCCGCGCGCGCGCCAGGTGGTGGCGGTGCGCGCGCTGCCCGAACGCATCGAGGAACTGGATGCGGACCTGCCGCCGATGGGGCTGGACGCGCTGATCGAGGCGACCGCCGCCTTCATCCCCGAATCGCAGCAGCGCGCCTACGCCAACGCGCTCTCGACCCGCAACCAGAAGGCCCTGGAAGTAAAAAAAAAGCGGGCTGAAATAGAGGTCAACGTCGCCGCCGGCCTGGCCGCGTCGGCCGCCGCCGCACCGATTCCGTTCTCCGACGCCGTCGCGCTGGTGCCGATCCAGGTCGGCATGATCGCCAAGATCGGCATCACCTTCGGCATGGAACTGAACACCGCCGCCATCAGCACGCTGGTCACGTCCACGCTGGGCGCGTCCGCGGCCACGCTGGTCGGACGCTCGGTGGTGTCGGGCCTGCTGAAGTTCATTCCCGGCGCCGGCAGCGCGATCGGCGGCACCATCGCCGCCACCACCGCCGGCGCCATCACCAAACTGCTGGGCAACGCCTACATCGCGGTGTTGTACGACTTCTGCCAGAAGCATCCCGGCCAGGATCTCGACATCCCCATGATCACGCAGGCCCTCAAGCAACGCATGAAACCCTGAGCCTGTTACCCAACGCAAAGATCGGACTTAATGCGTCAAGATCGGCAAGGATCGGCTTTTCCGCGCATTGCCGGTAAATAATCGCGTCGGCACGACGTAAACGTAGTGCCGCGAATCCCGCAACGCCTGCCCACTCCCAATGATCATCGACCATTCCGACGTCATGTATCGGCACCTCGTGCAAGGTGTCGTTGACTACGCTATCTACATGTTGAACCCCGACGGCACCGTCGCCAACTGGAACGCCGGCGCCGAGCGCGCCAAGGGGTATACGCGGGACGAAATCGTGGGGCGGCATTTTTCCTGCTTCTACAGCCCCGCCGACCAGGCCTCGGGCCTGCCGGGGCGCGGTCTGAGCATCGCCCGCGAACAGGGCCGCTTCGAGGCCGAGGGCTGGCGCGTCCGCAAGGACGGCACGCCGTTCTGGGCCCACGTGGTGATCGACGCCATCCACGACGACACCGGCGCGCTCATCGGCTACGCCAAGATCACGCGCGACTGCACCGAGCGCCGCGAACGCGAGCTGCAGGTGCTGCACGCCAAGGAACTGGCCGAGCGCTACAACAGCGAGCTGACCTCGCTGTCGAGCTTCCTGGAAGCCGTGGTCTCGCACATCCCGTCCTGCGTGCTGGTGCTGGACGCCGTGTCGCGCCGCATCCTGCTGGCCAACCGGCAGACCGAAAACGTTTTCGGCGCGCGCCGCGAGCAGATGCAGGGCCAGACCATGCAGCAATGCCTGCCGCCCGCCGTCCATGAATTCTTCGAGCGCCTGACCAACGACGCCCTGCGTTCCGACGGCGCGCTGCGCGAGGCCGGGCAGGAAGAAGTCATCACCGAGCGCGGCCCGCGCACGCTGCGCAGCAAGACGCTGGTGTTCCACAGCAGCGATCCGCGTTCGCGCTACGTGCTGCTGATCGCCGACGACATCACCGACGAGAACGCGGCCCAGGCCCAGGTGCGCTACATGGCGCACCACGACACCCTCACCGGCATTCCCAACCGCCGCCTGTTCCGCGAGCGCCTGCTCAAGGCGCTGTCGCCCGAGGGCCGCGAGCGCAGCGCCGCGGTGCTGTGCCTGGACCTGGACAACTTCAAGAGCGTCAACGACACGCTCGGCCACCAGTACGGCGACGAGCTGCTGCGCCAGCTGGCCCGGCGCCTGGCCAAGAACCTGCGCGAGCAGGACACGCTGGCGCGCCTGGGCGGCGACGAGTTCGCGGTGGTGCTGCCCGGCATCGAAAAGACCGACGACCTGCGCCAGATGGCGCAGCGCCTGATCGACGCGGTGCGCGAGCCGTTCCAGGTCGACGGCCACACCGTGCCGGTCAGCGTCAGCATCGGCATCGCCCGGGCCACCGCGCAGGAAGCCGGCGCCGACCACCTGCTGCGCTACGCCGACATGGCGCTGTACGAAGCCAAGCGCAATGGCCGCAACTGCCTGGCGTTCTTCAAGCCCGAAATGGAAGCGGCCGCGCTCAAGCGCCACGAAATGGAGATGGACCTGCGCCAGGCGATCCTGTCGCAGCAGCTGCAGCTGTACTACCAGCCCATCAAGGATGTCACCCACGTCCGCACGGTGGGGCGCGAGGCGCTGATGCGCTGGCAGCATCCGGTCAAGGGCCTCATCATGCCCAACGACTTCATCCCGATCGCCGAAGAGACCGGGCTGATCCACGAGCTGGGCGCCTTCACCCTGCACGAAGCCTGCCGCGAAGCCATGACCTGGGACGCGCACGAAACCGTGGCGGTGAACCTGTCGGCCACGCAGTTCACCAACAATGCGCTGGTCTCGCTGGTGGAATCCGCCCTGGCCACCTCCGGCCTGCCGGCGCGGCGGCTGGAGCTGGAGATCACCGAATCGGTGCTGCTGGCCAATTCGGAGGCCAACCTGACCACGCTCAACCGGCTCAAGCAGCTGGGCGTGAAAGTGGCGCTGGACGATTTCGGCACCGGCTATTCATCGCTGGGCTATCTGCGCACCTTCGAGTTCGACAAGATCAAGATCGACAAGTCCTTCACGCAGGACGTCGAATCGAGCAAGGAAGCGCTGGCCATCATCCGCGCCATCAACGGCATCGGCCGCAGCCTCGACATCCCCACCACCGCCGAGGGCGTGGAGACGGCGGCCCAGCTGGAAAGGCTGACGCAGGAAGGCTGCTCGCACTTCCAGGGCTTCCTGCTGGGGCGGCCGATCTCGCACGAGCCGCCGCAGCCCGAATAGGCCACGGCGCCCGCGGCGCGCGTCAGTCCTTGAGCAGCGCCTGGTTGGCGCGGGCCGCGGCCTGCGCGGCGGCCTGGCGGCCGCGCACGAGTTCAAACAGGTTCTTCGGATCGGCCAGGCGCGGCGCCACTTCCACCCGGGTGCCGATGCCGTGCTTGACCGCGCTGTCGCGCAGCCAGCGCAGCGCCGAGAAGTCCTCGAGCGCGAAACCGACGGAGTCGAACACGGTGATGTCGCGATCGCCCTGGCGGCCGGCGCTCTGGCCGGTCAGCACGCGCCACAACTCGGTCACGGCGAAGTCGGCGGGCATCTGCTGCAGGTCGCCCTCGATGCGCGTCTGCGGCTCGTATTCGACGAACACCGGCCCGGCGCGCAGCACGTCGGCGTGCAGTTCGGTCTTGCCGGGGCAATCGCCGCCCACGGCGTTGATGTGCATGCCCGGCTCGATCATGTCGGCGGTCAGGATGGTGGCGTAGGCCTTGTCGGCCGTCACCGTGGTCACGATGTCGACGCCCTTGGCGGCCGCGGCGGTGCTGTCGAAGCGTCGCAGGCGCAGGCCGGGCACGCCGGCCAGGTTGCGCTCGAGCTTGTCGGTGGCGGCCGGATCGACGTCGTACAGATGCAGCGTGTCAATGCCCAGGATGTGATGGAACGCCAGCGCCTGGAATTCGCTTTGCGCGCCGTTGCCGATCAGCGCCATGCTGCGCGAGCCCGGACGGGCCAGGGCGCGGGCGGCCAGCGCCGAGGTGGCGGCGGTGCGCAGCGCGGTGGTCAGCGTCAGTTCGCTGATCAGCAGCGGCTCGCCGGTGTTGACCTGCGCCAGCGCGCCAAAGGCCATCACGGTGCTCAGGCCCGCCGCCGGATTGCCGGGATGGCCGTTGACGTACTTGAAGCTGTAGAGATCGCTGTCGGCGGTGGGCATCAGCTCGATCACGCCGGTCGTCGAATGGTTGGCGACGCGCGCGCTCTTGTCGAACTCCTGCCAGCGCAGGAAATCGGCCAGCAGATAGTCCAGCAGGTCTTCGAATACCTTGCGCGGGCCCTGTGCGGCCACGATCTTCGCGACGTCGGTGGTGGTGAGCAGTGTCGTCATTATTTTCCCCTGATGTTTCGGTACAGAAATTCTGTCCGATGCCCAGGTCAATGCCTAGCGCCCACTTTCCACACAAAATGCTAGGAACCTGCCATTCTGGCAACGGCCGATGCCACTTGTCGCAATCCGGCCGCGGCGCTGCTGGTAATCCCTGATATGCCGCGAACTGCGCCTAACCCGCGTCACTCGCGCGCAACTCCGCCGGCAGATGCTCGCGCATGATCTCGATGAAACGGCGCAACCGCGGCGGTTGCAATCGCGACGGCGCGTAGACCAGGTAGACGGGCAAGGGCGGGGCGAACCAGTCCGGCGCCAGTTGCACCAGCCGGCCGCTGGCCAAGTCATCGCGCAGCGCCCAGTCCGACGCGATGCCCACGCCCAGGCCTTGCAGCGCCGCCTTGCGCATCGCGTACAGGCCGTCGGTGGACAGGCGCGGCACGATGTCGATGCACACCACCTCGCCGGTCCGGACGTGCGTCAGGCTGACTTCGTTGCGGTAGAACGTGCGCAGCGCCAGCCACGGCAAGGCCGCCAGCTCGGACGGATGCCGGGGCAGGGGCCCGCCGCCCAGCAGCGACGGCGCCGCCATGACGCTGCGCGGCACCTCGCCCAGCTTGACCGCGACCACCGACGGATCCTGCACCGGCCCGACCTTGATCGCGCAATCGATGTTCTCGGCGATGAAATCCGGCACCCGGTCATGCAGCAGCCACTCCACCCGCATGCGCGGATACAGGCGCAGGTAATGCGCCAGCGCATCCATGAACTGGTTCTGGCCGAAAGCGTGCGGCGCCACCACCCGCAACGACCCGGCCAGGTCCTCGCCGGCGCCGCTGACCTCGCTCTCGAGCGACTGCCAGGTGGTCGTCAATTCCCGGGCGCGCTCGTAACAGCGCTGGCCATCCTCGGTCAGCCGGATGGCATGGGTCGAGCGCTGCAGCAGCCGCACCCCCAGCGTGCGCTCCAGCAGTTGCAGCCGGCGGCTGATCGTCGGCTGCGTCGCCCCCAGCTGCAAGGCGGCCGCCGACAGGCTGCCAGCCTCCACGATACGTATGAAGGTCTCCAGCAACAGCAGGCGGTCGGTGCCGGTCGCGAGGGGCAGGGCGGGCTTGGTCATACACCCATCGTATAACGGATCTACCCAGCGGACGGCTACCCACGGCCCGGGCGGACGCTCAGAATCTGCGCCGTGCCCTCTTCGCGGCCTCTTTCCTGAACGGAACCCCATCATGTCCTCCGATACCCGGGCGCATCCCGCGCCCGCCACCCAAGACCCGTCCGCCGGACTGGTCCTGCTGCTCGCCATGGGCGCCGGCCTGGCCGTTGCGTCCCTGTATTACAACCAGCCGATGCTCGGCATCCTGGGCGCGGACCTGCACGCCAGCGCCAGCCAGCTCGGCTGGATCCCGACGCTGACCCAGCTGGGCTACGCGTTCGGCATCCTGTTGCTGGCGCCGCTGGGCGACCGCTACGACCGCAAGCGCATCGTCCTGATCAAGGCCTGCGCCCTTGCCGCGGCCTTGCTGCTGGCCGCCGTCGCCCCCGCCATCGGCGTGCTGCTGGCCGCCAGTTTCGCCATCGGCCTGTCCGCCACCCTGGCGCAGGACATCGTGCCCGCCGCCGCCACGCTGGCGCCGCCCGCGCATCGCGGCCGCATCGTCGGCACGGTGATGACCGGCCTGCTGCTGGGCATCCTGCTGTCGCGCGTCATCAGCGGCTTCGTCGCCGAACAGCTCGGCTGGCGCACCATGTTCCTGGCCGCCGCGGTGTCGATCGTGGCGCTGGGCGCGGCCCTGTGGCGCGGCCTGCCCGCGTTCGCGCCGACCTCGCGGCTGCCCTACGCCGAACTGCTGCGCTCGCTGCCCCGCCTGTGGCGCCAGCACGGCGAACTGCGCCGCGCCGCGACCGCGCAAGGCCTGCTGTCGCTGGGCTTCAGCGCCTTCTGGTCGACCCTGGCGGTCATGCTGCACGAAGCGCCGTTCCACCTCGGCGCGGCGGCGGCCGGCGCCTTCGGCCTGGCCGGCGCCGCTGGCGCCCTGGCGGCGCCGCT
>NZ_CADIJR010000020.1 GCF_902859645.1 Achromobacter insuavis
GAGGCGGCGCCGCCGCCGGCGCCGGCGGTGCCGGTGGCCACCGCGCTGGCGCAGCGCCAGGACGTGCCGCGCTACCTGACCGGCGTCGGCACGGTGACGTCGGCGGCGACGGTCACGGTCAAGGCGCGCATCGACGGCCAGCTCGACAGCGTCGGCTTCGTCGAGGGCCAGGACGTGAAGGCCGGCCAGGTGCTGGCCAATATCGACCCGCGCGCCCTGCAGGCGCAACTGGCCCAGGCCCAGGCGCAGCGCGCCAAGGACCAGGCCACGCTGGTGAACGCGCGGCTGGACCTGCAGCGCTACACCCGCCTGCAGCGCGAGGACGCCGCCACCCAGCAGACGCTGGACACGCAGCGCGCGCTGGTGGCGCAGCTGGAGGCGGCGACGCAGACCGACGACGCCCAGATCAGCTACGCCAAGGTGCAGCTGGACTACACCCGCATCGTCGCGCCGATCTCCGGCCGGGTTGGGGCGCGGCTGGTGGACCCGGGCAACATCGTGCACGCGGCCGACGTCAACGGCCTGGTGGTGATCAACCAGATCGATCCGATCACGGTGCTGTTCTCGCTGCCGGAAGAATCGGTGCCGGCGATCAACGCGGCCATGGACAAGGGCCAGGCGTTGACCGTGGTGGCTTATGCGCGCGGCGGCAACGAGCCGCTGGAGCAGGGCCAGCTGGTGCTGCTGAACAACCAGATCGACACCACCACCGGCACGGTGCAGCTCAAGGGCCGCTTCGACAATCCGCGCCATCGCCTGTGGCCCGGGCAGTACGTCAACGCGCGGCTGGTGCTGGACCCGCACGAAAGCGCCGTGACGGTGCCGGCGGCCGCGGTGCAGCGCGGCCAGTCCGATACCTTCGTGTACGTGGTGGATGGCGCCGGCGTGGCGCAGCCGCGGCCGGTCAAGGTGGAGCGCATGCAGGACGGCCTGGCCGTGATCCAGCAGGGGCTGGACGCCGGCCAGCGCGTGGTGGTGGACGGCCAATACAAACTCAAGCCCGGCAGCAAGGTGCGTGAGCTGGCCGCGGCGGCGGGAGGCGGCCAGTGAGCATCTCAGCGAATTTCATCAAGCGGCCGATCGGCACCTCGCTGCTGGCGCTGGCGATCCTGCTGGTCGGCATCGCGGCCTGGCCGCTGTTGCCGGTGGCGCCGCTGCCGCAGGTCGACTTTCCCACCATCCAGGTGCAGGCCAGCCTGCCCGGCGGCAGTCCCGAGACCATGGCGTCCAACGTGGCGCAGCCGCTGGAGCGGCAGTTCTCGCTGATCGCCGGCCTGTCGCAGATGACCTCGGTCAGCGCCATCGGCCTGACCCAGATCACGCTGCAGTTCGACCTGAACCGCAGCATCGACTCGGCGGCGGTGGACGTGCAGGCCGCGATCAACGCCGCCACCGGCCAGTTGCCGAACAACCTGCCGAATCCGCCGACCTTCCGCAAGGTCAATCCGGCCGACGCGCCGATCATGGTGATGGCGGTGCAGTCGGACACGCTGCCGCTGATCCAGGTCAATGACTACGCCGACAACATCCTGGCGCAGCAGATCTCGCAGATCTCGGGCGTGGGGCTGGTCAACATCGGCGGCCAGCAGAAGCCGGCCGTGCGCATCCAGGTGGACCCGGGCAAGCTGGCGGCGCTGGGGCTGAGCCTGGAGGATATCCGCGGCGTCATCGCCACCACCACCGTCAACCAGCCCAAGGGCACGATCGACGGGCCGCGCCAGAGCTTCACCACCTACACCAACGACCAGTTGCTGTCGGCGTCGCAATGGAACGACATGGTGCTGGCCTACCGCAACGGCGCGCCGATCCGGGTGCGCGACGTCGGCGTGGCGGTGGACGGGCCGGAAAACACCAAGCTGGCCGGCTGGGCCTACGCCGGGCCGGCCTCGCCGCCGGACAACACCATCACCAACGGCCGTTCGATCGTGCTGCAGATCAGCAAGCAGCCGGGCGCCAACGTGATCGACACGGTGGACCGGATCCGCGCGGCGCTGCCGCGGCTGGAGGCCTCGATCCCGCCGTCGGTGCACGTCAACACCATCATCGACCGCACCCAGACCATCCGCGCCTCGGTGCAGGACGTGGAGTTCACGCTGACGCTGACCATCATCCTGGTGGTGCTGGTGATCTTCCTGTTCCTGCGCAACGTGGCGGCGACGCTGATTCCGTGCGTGACGGTGCCGCTGGCGCTGATGGGCACGGCCGCCATCATGTACGTGGTCGGGTTCAGCCTGGACAACCTGTCGCTGATGGCGCTGACGATCGCGGTGGGCTTCGTGGTGGACGACGCGATCGTGATGCTGGAGAACATCTACCGCCACGTCGAGGCCGGCATGTCGCCGATGGAGGCGGCCTACAAGGGCGCGGGCGAGATCGGCTTCACCATCGTCTCGATCTCGGTGTCGCTGGTGGCCGTGTTCATCCCGCTGCTGCTGATGGGCGGCATCGTCGGCCGGCTGTTCCGCGAGTTCGCGGTGACGGTGACGCTGACCATCGTGGTATCGGTGCTGGTGTCGCTGACGCTGACGCCGATGCTGTGCTCGCGCTACCTGAAGAACCACCACGGCGACCGCCATGGACGCCTGTACCTGCTGTTCGAGCGCGGCTTCGACGCCATGCTGCATGGCTATGAGCGCGGCCTGAAGCTGGTGTTGCGGCACCCGTTCGCCACGCTGTGCTCGTTCCTGGCGACGGTGGCGTGCACGGTGGCGCTGTTCGTGATGATCCCGAAGGGGTTCTTCCCGCAGCAGGACACCGGCTTCATCTTCGGCTTCGCCGAATCGGCTCAGGATTCGTCGTTCTCGCTGATGAACCAGCGCATGATCCAGATGGCCGACGTGATCCGGCAGGATCCGGACATCGCCAGCTTTGGCTTCAACGGCAGCCAGAGCACCTACAACACCGGCAACTTCTACATCGGCCTGAAGCCGAAGGACGAGGGCCGCACGGCGTCGGCCGACGAGGTCATCGCGCGGCTGCGGCCGCAGCTGGCCAAGCTGGAGGGCGTGACGCTGTTCATGCAGGCGGGCCAGGACATCAACGTCGGCGGGCGGCTATCGCGCACCCAGTACCAGTACACGCTGACGGACTCGAACCTGGACGAACTGAACGTGTGGGCGCCGCGGCTGCTGGCCAAGTTCCGCGAGCTGCCGATGCTGACCGACCTGGCGTCCGACCAGCAGAACGCGGCGGCGACCGCCTCCATCACCATCGACCGCGCGCGGGCCTCGTCGTTCGGCATCTCGCCGGCGCTGATCGACGCCACCATCTACGACGCCATCGGCCAGCGCCAGGTGGCGCAGTACTTCACCCAGATCAACAGCTACCACGTGGTGTTGGAGGTGACGCCCAAGCTGCAGCAGGATCCGGACCTGTTCTCCAAGCTCTACCTGACCTCGCCGCTGACCGGCCAGCAGGTGCCGCTGTCGACCTTCATCAAGCTCGACACCGACAAGACCGCCTATCTGTCGATCAGCCACCAGGGCCAGTTCCCGGCGGTGACGATCTCGTTCAACCTGGCGCCGGGCGCCTCGCTCGGGCAGGCGGTGCAGGCGATCCAGCAGGCCCAGTCGCAGATGGGCGCGCCGGCCAGCCTGACCGGGGCGTTCCAGGGCACGGCCAAGGCCTTCGGCGACTCGCTGGCGACCCAGCCGTACCTGATCGCGGCGGCGCTGATCGCGGTGTATATCGTGCTGGGGCTGCTGTACGAAAGCTACATCCATCCGCTGACGATCCTGTCGACGCTGCCGTCGGCCGGGGTGGGGGCGCTGCTGATCCTGATGGTGGGCGGCTATGACCTGAGCGTGATCGCGCTGATCGGCATCATCCTGCTGATCGGCATCGTCAAGAAGAACGGCATCATGATGATCGACTTCGCCCTGACGGCCGAGCGCGAGCACGGCATGTCGCCGGCCGAGGCGATCTACCAGGCCTGCGTGTTGCGCTTCCGGCCGATCATGATGACCACCATGTGCGCGCTGCTCAGCGGCCTGCCGCTGATGCTGAGCCACGGCCAGGGCTCGGAGTTGCGCCGGCCGCTGGGCTATGCGATGGTGGGCGGCCTGATCGTGTCGCAGGCGCTGACGCTGTTCACGACGCCGGTGGTGTACCTGTACCTGGACCGGGCGCATTTCTGGTACATGCGCAAGAAGCAGGAACGCGCCGCGCGCAAGGCGGGGGCGTCCGTGCCGGCTGGCGTCGAGCCAGGCGAGGCGGGAGCGCCTGTCCAGCCCGGAGTTGAGTCAAAATAGGCTTCCTTGATCGTCGACGTGCCCTGGCGGGGCTGCCATGAAAATCCTGATAGTCGAAGATGAACTGAAGACGGCGGATTACCTGCGCAAGGGCCTGGGTGAGCAGGGCTGCGCGGTGGATGTCGCGCATAACGGCATCGACGGCCAACACCTGGCGCTGGAGCACGATTACGACGTGATCGTGCTGGACGCGATGCTGCCGGGCATGGATGGCTTCGCGGTGCTGCGGTCGCTGCGCAGCGTGCGCCAGACGCCGGTCATCATGCTGACCGCGCGCGACGGCGTCGAGGACCGCATCCGCGGCCTGCACGACGGCGCCGACGACTACCTGGTCAAGCCGTTCTCGTTTCTGGAACTGCTGGCCCGGCTGCAGGCGCTGACCCGGCGTGGCCGCGCCCAGGAGCCGGTGCAGCTGCGCATCGGCGACCTGCAGATCGACCTGATCAGCCGCAAGGCCTGGCGCGCCGGCGTCCGGCTGGACCTGACCGCCAAGGAATTCGCGCTGCTGGCGGTGCTGGCGCGGCGCCAGGGCGAGATCCTGTCCAAGACGGCGATCGCCGAACTGGTCTGGGACATGAACTTCGACAGCAACGTCAACGTGGTCGAGGTGGCGATCAAGCGGCTGCGCGGCAAGGTCGACGCGCCGTTCGACCGCAAGCTGCTGCACACCATCCGCGGCATGGGCTACGTGCTGGAACTGCGCGACGACGAGCCGGCGGAATGAAATCCTCGCTCAAATCCCGGCTGGTGCTGATGTTCGCGGTGGCGGCGGCGGCCACCTTCGCGCTGACCGGGGTGGCGCTGTACGGGGTGCTGGACCGCCAGCTCGACCGCATCCAGCAGGACGCCTTGCGCACCACGGCGCACGAGGTCAGCTATTCGCTCACGCGCAGCGGCGATCCCGAGCGCTGGGGCCGCTTCAAGGCCAAGCTCGATACCTTGACGCCGGCCGACGGCAGCCTGCGGTTCTGGGTGCTGTCGGATGATCCTGCCTATGAATACGGCAAGGGCCTGGTCGACGTCGACCGGCTCGAACGCCATGCCGATGGCTTCGGCACGATCACGCTGCCGGACCGCGAAAATGAACTGCTGACCATCACCGTGACCGTCGAGGCTTTCCAGCAGCGGCCGCGGGTGCGCCTGATCGTCGGCATGGACTCGGCGCCCTATGCCCATACGCTGCGCTACTTCCTGTGGGCCATGGCCGGGCTGTCGCTGACCGCCATCCTGCTGGTGGGCCTCTTGGGTTTCTGGGTGGCGCGGCTGGGCCTGCGGCCGCTCAACCGGCTGTCGGCCGAGGCCCGGGCGCTGCGTCCCAGCGCCTTGTCGCAGCGCCTGAGCATGCCGGCGCTGCCGGTCGAGCTGGAAGACCTGGCCACCTCCTTCAATGGCGCGCTGGCGCGGCTGGAGGGCGCCTACAACCAGCTCGAGGACTTCAACGCCGACGTCGCCCACGAGCTGCGCACGCCGCTCACCAACCTGATCGGCCAGACCCAGGTGGCGCTGTCGCGGCCGCGCGGCTCGGGCGAGCTGCGCGAGGTGCTGCAATCGAACCTCGAAGAGCTGGACCGGCTGCGCGCCATGGTCAACGACATGCTGTTCCTGGCCCGGGCCGACCAGGGCGAGGCCGCCACCGGCCGCATCCACGCGGTGCTGGCCGACGAGGTCGGCAAGACGGTGGAGTTCTTCGAGTTCCTGCTGGACGAGGCCGGCATGCGCGTGCGCATCCAGGGCGAACGCGACGCCGTGGCGCTGATCGACACGGCGCTGTTCCGGCGGGCGGTGACCAACCTGCTGCAGAACGCCATCCAGTATTCATCGGCCGGCGCCGAGATCACGGTGGACATCGAACGGCGCGACGGGCTGCTGGAAGTGGCGGTGAGCAATCCCGGCCCGCCGATCGCGCCGGAGCACCTGCCGCATCTGTTCCAGCGCTTCTACCGGGTCGATGCCGCGCGTGGCGGCGACGGCGTCGAACATAGCCATGGCCTGGGCCTGGCCATCGTCAAGGCGGTGGCGGCCATGCATGGCGGCGCGGTGTCGGCCGCCAGCGGCGGCGGCGTGACGCGGGTGGCGTTCAGCGTCGGCACCACGGCCGCGTAGCCCGCCGGCATGCGGCGTTCAGCGCGCGGCGGCGGCCGGCGCGAACAGCGCGGCCAGGTTCAACTGGCGGATCAGGTCGCCGGTGGCCATGGCCAGCCGGGTGGCGGGGCGATGGCGGGCGCTGGCCAGCACCAGGTTGTTGGTGATCCGCGGCGACACGATGTCGCTGAGCGACAGCGCGTGTTCGGCCGCCGGCCCGCGCGCGGCCGAGCGCGGCAGGATGGCGTAGGCGTCGCCCTGGGCCGCCAGTTCCACGATGGTCTGCACCGCGTCCACCTCGGCCGCGACCTGCAGCCGCACGCCCTGGGCGCGGCAGATGCTCTCGACCAGGGTGCGGATGGCGTTGGGCAGGCTGGGCAGCACCAGCGGATAGGCGCCCAGGCCGGCCACGGCCACGCGGGCGGGCAGGGGCGGCTGGTGGTCGGCGGCGGCCACCAGCACCAGGTCTTCGCGGAACAGCGATTCGTAGCCCAGTTGCGGCGACGGCGCGGGGTCGTACAGCAGCGCCAGGTCGACCCGGCCGGCCAGCAGCCATTCGCGCATCTGCGCGCTCAGGCCTTCGGCCACCGCGATCGACGCATCGGGAAAGCGGCGCCGGAAGGCCTGCACCAGCGGCGGGGTCAGCACCCGGGCGATGCGCGGCGGCAGGCCGACCACCACCTTGCCGGTCGGCGTTTCGCGCAGGGTCTGCAGGTCCTGCTTGGCGCGGTCGGCCAGCGCCAGCAGGGCGCGCGCGTGCTCCAGGAAGCGCAGGCCGGCCTCGGTCGGCTCGGCGCCGCGGCCGTTGCGATAGAGCAGGTGCTGGCCCAGCTCCAGTTCCAGCAGGCGCACCTGGCGGCTCAACGTGGGCTGGGCCACGTCGAGCATTTCGGCGGCGCGCGAGAAGCTGCGCCGCTCGGCGACGCGCACGAAGTATTCGATCTGCTTGAGGTCCATGGGAAGGCGGGCGGCGCAATATCCATACGGATATCTAAATTTTCTATATCTGAAATCAAAGATATAGCATTGTTAAGCGAGGCGCAATCCGCGAGCATGGCGTTTTCCCCGTTGGATCCCGCCGTGCCCGATTGCCGTCCTCCGCTTGCCACGCCCTCCCGTCCCCGCCACGCGCTGCCGGCCGGGGCCTGCGACACGCACTGCCACGTGTTCGGTCCGGCCGATGTGTTCCCCTATGCCGAGGGCCGTTCCTACACGCCGCCCGACGCGCCCTACGCCAGGATGGCGGCGCTGCATGCGCACCTGGGCGTGCAGCGCGCGGTGGTGGTGCAGGCCAACTGCCACGGCAACGACCATGCCGCGCTGCTCGACGCGCTGGCGCAGAGCCAGGGCCGCTACCGCGGCGTGGCGCTGCTGGGGGCGGACGCCACCGCCGCCAGCGTGCGGCAGCTGCATGACGGCGGCGTGCGCGGGGCGCGCTTCAACTTCGTGCCGCACCTGGGCGGCGCGCCCGATCCGGCGGTGTTCGACCATGTCATCGGCCTGATCGCGCCGCTGGGCTGGCATGTCTGCGTGCACCTGGACGGCGCCATGCTGCCCGAGCTGCTGCCGCGCCTGCGCGCGCTGCCGGTGCCGTTCGTGGTCGACCACATGGGCCGCATCAAGGCGGCTGATGGACTGGACGCGCCGGCGTTCCGCGCCTTGCTGGCGCTGGAGCGGGTGCCGCAGGCCTGGGTCAAGGTCTCCGGCATCGACCGCATCGCCTCGGGCAAGCGCCCCTTTGCCGAAGGCATCCCGTTCGTGCGCGCCCTGGTGGACGCGCTGCCCGAGCGCACGCTGTGGGGCACCGACTGGCCGCATCCGAACGTGGCGGGCGACATGCCCGACGACGGCGAACTGGCCGACGCTTTTTTCCTGGCCTGCCCGGACGCGGAAACGCGCCGGCAGGTCCTGGTGGACAACCCGGCGCGTCTCTACGGCTTCCTGTAGCCGCGCCATCGCCCGATTTCGGGCAACAAGAAAACACGACATCCCGAGGAGACAATCCATGTTCAAGAAAATCGTATTCGCCGGCCTGCTGGGCCTGGCCAGCCTCGGCCCCACGGCGCACGCCGATGGTCCGGTGCGCCTGATCATCGCCTTCCCGCCGGGCGGCCCGGTGGACCTGGTCGGCCGGGTGCTGGCCGAACAGCTGGGCAAGGAGCTCAAGCAATCGGTCATCGTCGAGAACAAGGCCGGCGCCAACGGCAACATCGCCGCGGCCTACGTGGCCAAGGCCCCGGCCGACGGCTCGGTGCTGTTCCTGACCAGCGTCGGCGCGGTGTCCATCAGCCCGGCCCTGTACAAGGACCTGCCGTACGACCCGGTGCGCGATTTCGCGCCGGTGTCGCGCGTGGTCAACAACGCCACCGTGTTCGTGGTGAATCCGGCCAACCCGGCCACCGACGCGGCCGACTTCGTCAAGCGCTCGCAGGCGGCGTCGCAGTCCGCTGCGATCGGCTCGTCGGGCATCGGCAGCATCCCGCACCTGACGCTGGAAATGTTCGCCGACGCCAGCAAGGCCAAGGTGCTGCACGTGCCGTACAAGGGCGCCGCGCCGGTGATCAACGACGTGCTGGGCAACCAGGTGAACGGCTTCTTCGGCGACGTGCCGGGCCTGATCGGCCACATCCAGAGCGGCAAGCTCAAGGCGCTGGGCATCGCCGCGCCGACCCGTCATCCGCTGCTGCCGGACGTCAAGACGCTGGCCGAGCAGGGCATTGCCGGCGTCGAATCGAACAACTGGTATGGCATCGTCGCGCCCGCCGCCACGCCGCCGGCCACGGTCGAGAAACTGAACCAGGCCCTGCGCGCCGCGCTGGGCAACGAGGCGGTGCGCGCCAAGCTCGAGAAGTTCGGCGCCCAGGCCGCGCCCAGCTCGCCGCAGGAACTGGCGGCGCTGATCGCCGCCGACCGCGAGAAGTGGGGTTCGCTGATCCAGCGCAAGAATATCCGTCCGGAGTGAGCATGAGCGACTGCCGAGTCTCGCCGGTCGCGCCGGGCACCCGCCCGGCCCTGGCCGAAATGGAAGCGCGCATCGCGGCCGCGCGCGGCCGCATCTCGCCGCTGTATCAGGTGCTGCTGAACAGCCCCGCCGTGGTGCAGGGCTGGGAAGCGATGCTGACCGCGATCCGCCTGAACACGTCGCTGTCGCCGCGGGTGCGCGAGCTGATCATCCTGCGCGTGGCGACGCTGAACAACGCGCCCTACGAGTTCGACGCGCACGTGCCGCACGCCCTGGCGGCGGGCATGCCGCAGGCGGTGGTGGACCAGTTGCGCGGCGGGCCGCGCGCGGACGCGGTGCAGGGGCTGGAGGCGGGCGAGGCCGACGTGCTGGCCCTGACCGACGCCATGACCCGCGACATCGAGGTGCCGGACGCGCTGTTCGCGCCGCTGCGGGCGCGCTACAACGACCAGGAACTGGTCGAGTTGACCGCGACGGTGGCGGCCTACAACATGGTGTCGCGCTTCCTGGTGGCGTTGCGCGTCGGGCACTGAAAGGAGCTTTGCATGGACAAGACGGTATTGCTGGTGTCGCTGGGCGAGCGTTTCGACGCGGCGCGCGCGGCCGACATGGCGCAACGCCTGACCGAGGGCCTGGACGGCGTGCGGCTGCGCGCTTTCGCCGCGGTCGAAGAGGATGACACCTACGTGTACGTCGACGGCGACGCCGCCGGCCAGCCGGAGGTGCAGGCCCGGCTGGCCGAGCTGTTCCCGGGGGCGCAGGCGCGCGTGCTGCACCTGACCCTGGACCTGGCCGGCGCCTCGGCCGGCGCCCACGCGCCCTGGCACTACATCGTCGAGACCGACGTGCTGCCCGAGGCCGAGGCGGACCTGAATGCCTGGTACGACCAGGAACACCTGCCGGGGCTGGCCTCGGTGCCCGGCACCGTGCGCGCGCAGCGCTACGAGTGCCGCGACCAGGGGCCGCGCTATCTGGCCTGCTATGACCTGGAGACGCGCGAGACCTTCGGCAGCCCGCCGTGGCTGGCGGTGCGCGCCACCGACTGGAGCAGCCGGGTGCGGCCGTCGTTCCGCAACACGCGCCGCACCATGTTCCAGAAGATTCTTTGACATAGAAGAACGAGGAGACAACGATGAGCAAGCGATGGGCGAAGGTGGTGCTGTGGGGCGCGCTGAGCGCGGCCGGGGTGTCGCTGGCCGCGCAGGCCGCGCCGACGCCTGCCGCGGCAGCGGCTGCCGACAAGGTCGAGCGGGTCACGGTGCTGCCGGGCAACGGCGCCCGCATCGAGGTGCTGGTGCAGGGCCAGGGCCCGGCCCTGGTGCTGCTGCCGTCGCGCGGCCGCGGCCAGGAGGATTTCGATGACCTGGCGGCGCGCCTGGCGCAGGCCGGCTACCGCGTGCTGCGACCCGAGCCGCGCGGCATCGGCGGCAGCAGCGGGCCGATGAAGGACATCACGCTGCACGACCTGGGCAACGACATGGCGGCGGTGATCCGCGATGTCGCCAAACAACCGGTGGTGATGATCGGGCACGCGTTCGGCAACTGGGTGGCGCGCACTACGGGCGTGGACCACCCCGACCTGGTGCGCGGCGTGGTGATCGTGGCGGCCGCGGCCAAGAAGTACCCCGCCGGCCTGAGCGAGCACGTCGATCGCAGCGCCGACCTGTCGCTGCCCGACGCCGAGCGCCTCAAGTCGATCCAGTACGCCTTCTTCGCGCCGGGCCATGACGCCAGCGTCTGGCTCAACGGCTGGTACCCCGAGGTCAGCGAGAGCCAGCGCCTGGCCGGCAAGGCCACGCGCCAGTCGGACTGGTGGTCGGGCGGCAGCAAGCCGCTGCTCGACCTGCAGGCGGGCGCCGACCTGTTCAAGCCGGAATCGACCCGCAACGAGATCCGCGACGAATTCGGCGAGCGTGTCTCCGTGGTGGTGATCCCGGGCGCCGGCCATGCGCTGGTGCCGGAGGAGCCGCAGGCGGTGGCCGACGCCATCGTGCGCTGGGAAAAGTCGCTCAAGCCCTGACGGCCGCGTCTGGCATGGGCAAAAAAAAGCAGCCCCGCGGGGCTGCTTTTTTCATGGGCGCGCCGCTTACTTGAGCTGGCCCAGCAGCAGGAATTCCATCAGCGCCTTCTGCACGTGCAGGCGGTTCTCGGCCTCATCCCAGACCACGCTCTGCGGGCCGTCGATGACTTCGCCGGTGACTTCCTCGCCGCGGTGGGCGGGCAGGCAGTGCATGAACACGGCCTGGGGATCGGCGGCGGCCATCATCTCGGCGTCCACGCACCAGTCGGCGAAGGCGGCGCGGCGCTCTTCGTTCTCGGCCTCGTAGCCCATGCTGGTCCAGACGTCGGTGGTGACCAGGTGCGCGCCCTGGCAGGCCTGCATCGGGTCCTTGAACTGGCGCAGCACCTTGTCGGACGGCGAACCGATGCGGGCGGCTTCGAGCTCGTAGCCGGCCGGGGTCGACACATGCAGCGTGAAGCCCAGCATCTCGGCGGCCTGCAGCCAGGTGTAGGCCATGTTGTTGGCGTCACCGACCCAGGCGACCGTCTTGCCGGCGATGGGGCCGCGGTGCTCGATGTAGGTGAAGATGTCCGCCAGGATCTGGCAGGGGTGGAATTCGTTGGTCAGGCCGTTGATCACGGGCACGCGCGAGTGCGAGGCGAAGCGCTCGATGCGGGTCTGCTCGAACGTGCGGATCATGACGATGTCAACCATGCGCGAGATGACGCGCGCGGTGTCCTCGATGGGCTCGGAGCGGCCCAGCTGGGAATCATTGGAGGTCAGGTTGATGACCGAGCCGCCCATCTGGTACATGCCGGCCTCGAACGAGACGCGGGTACGGGTGCTGGCCTTTTCGAACACCATCGCCAGCGTGCGGTCGTGCAGCGGCATGTGGGGTTCGTAACGCTTGAATTTTTCCTTGATCAGCCGCGCGCGGTCCAGCACGTAGGCGATCTCGGCGGACGAGAAGTCCTTGAACTGCAGAAAGTGCCGCAAGGGGCCGTTTTGAGTCGTGGGAGGAGTCATGGTGATGTCGCAGGTCATTGGGCCCGGACGGGCTCGTGGCCCGGGCGGGAGGTTGATTATGGATGTTCGGCCAGGAACTGTCGAATCAGCGGCGCCAGGATGTCGACGACCTGGTCGGCTTCGGCGCGCGACAGGACCAGCGGCGGCAGCAGGCGGACGACGCGGTCGCGGGTGACGTTGATCAGGAGGCCCGCTTCCAGGGCGCGCAGCGCCAGCACGCCACAGGGACGGGTCAGCTCGATGCCCAGCATCAGGCCGCGCCCGCGCACCTCGGCCACGCCGGGCAGGCCGGCCAGTTCCTGCGCCAGCCGCGCCTTCAGGTGGCCGCCGACGGCATGGGCGTTGTCCAGCAGGTGTTCCGATTCCAGCGCGTCCAGCACCGCCAGGCCGGCCGCGCAGACCAGCGGGCCGCCGCCGAAGGTGGTGCCATGGCTGCCGGGGGTGAAGACGCCCGCCGCGGGGCCGGCGGCCAGCATCGCGCCGATCGGCACGCCGCCGGCCAGGCCCTTGGCCAGGGTCATGACGTCCGGCACGATGTCGGCCCACTGGTGGGCGAACCATTTGCCGGTGCGGCCGATGCCCGACTGGACTTCGTCGATCATCAGCAGCCAGCCGCGCTCGGTGCATAGCTGCCGCACGTCGCGCAGGAAAGCGGCGTCAGAGGGACGGATGCCGCCTTCGCCCTGCAGCGCTTCCAGCAGCACGGCGGCGACGCGCGGCTCGGCGTCGCCGGCCGCGCGGATCGCGGCGGCGTCGTTGTACGGCACCTGGATGAAGCCCGAGGGCAGGGGCTCGAAGCCCTTGCGCGCCTTGTCGCTGCCGGTGGCCGCCAGCGTCGCCAGGGTGCGCCCGTGCCAGGACGAATCCATGGTGATGATGTGGGCGTGGGTGTTGCCGCGCTGGTAGGCGTAGTAGCGCGCCAGCTTGATGGCGGCCTCGTTGGCCTCGGAGCCGCTGTTGTTGAAGACCACGTCGCGCATGCCGGACAGCCGCGCCAGGCGCGCGGCCAGCTCAGTCTGCTGCGGGACTTCGTAGATGTTGGAGGTGTGGATGACGCGCGCGGCCTGCTCGCTGATGGCCGCGACCAGCCGGGGATGGGCGTGGCCCAGACAGGAGACGCCGATGCCCGCCAGCGCGTCCAGGTACTTGCGGCCCTGCGCGTCCCACAGCCAGACGCCCTGGCCGTGCGTGAACGCGACCGGCAACCGGGCGTAGATATTGGCCAGAGGCGAGGTCATCACGGGTCCTCCTGGGCATTTTTCCCTGGGCGAAGCGCCTTTCGGGACAGGGCAAAGGATCAATCATATACAATTCGCGGCGCGGGGCGCATGTTTGATCACGCCGAAGATCCGGCTCAGTGAAGGGCGTCCCGTAGTGAAGAATCCATGGCAACTCGCGTCAGACAATTCGTAATTCATGGCGTTACCGAAAGCGGTAGCCGATTTCGCCCCAGCGACTGGGCGGAGCGGCTCGCCGGCGTAATGGCACAGTTCCGGCCCGCCGGCTGTGCGGGTAACCACCTCACCTATTCGCCCTACGTGCTCCCCGTCGTGATCGACGGCGTGCGCGGCATCGTGGTCGACCTGCGCTTGCGCGATCTCGAACCGCTGGCGTACAAGTTCGTGGTGGATTTCGCCCGCGACAACCACCTCAAGACGGAAGAACGCGAAATCTAGGCCAGCCGAAACCACAAAGCGCCCGAACCGGGCGCTTTTCCATTTCAGGCTTGCCACTCCAGGCCACGCCCCATTCGCCGGGGGCGGGGCGTCTCCTACCCGCGCGCCGCGCCAGCCCGCGCGCCGCCGCGGGGATCGCCCGCTACGTGCCGTAGCGGTCGAGGATCTTGCGGATGTCGCGCACGCCCGCGCCGTCCGGACTGAGCAGCGCGCGCGCCGTGACCGACTCCAGGTGATGCCCCAGCAGATGCAGCACGTGCTTTTCGTCGCGCGCGCGCAGGCCGGCGACGATCTCGCGGTGCTCGCTGACCGCGCATTCGCTCGAATGCGGCCGGCCGTAAAGCGCCAGGATCAATGAGCAGCGCGACACGATCTCATTGACGTAGCGGGCGTAGACCGCGTTGCCCGACAGTTCCGCCATCAGGATATGGAATTCGCCCGACAGGCGGATCGATTCGTTGACGCTGTTGCGCGAGCGCGCGGCTTCTTCCTGCGCCACGTGCTGTTCCAGCCGCGTCAGCCCGGCCTCGGTGACGTGCTGCACCAGCCGGCGCGCGACGTCGCGTTCGAGGCAGCGGCGCGCCTCGAAGATGTCGTGCGCTTCTTCCAGGCTGGGACGCGCCACCGCCGCGCCGCGATTGGGGCGCAGATCCACCAGGCCTTCGCTGAACAGGCGCGTCAGCACGCCGCGCACGATCGTGCGGCTGACGCCGAAGCGCTCGCCGATGACGTCTTCGGGCAATTTGTCGCCCGGCAGCAAGGCCTGCTCGATGATCGCTTGCCGCAAGTTTTTGTATACGATTTCCGTGCGGTTTACGTCTTTCCGTGCGGGCTCTGGCACCGCGGGAATGGGGGCCGTCATCTGGGTCTGATCTCCGATGCCTGCGCGTTCCGGTGGCGGGAATCTGCCGGCAAACCGCGCCGGTGCGCACTTTTCTAGGTGTGAAACAGCATACACCATCGGCCGCTAAGGGTTAGCGATAGCTTGAAGCGTCGGACCAACGGCGTACATTGTCTGCATAAATAGTATACAAACATTTATACAAAATTCAGGAAGTTGTGGGTTTTGTACGAATGACTTTGTATACAAACCATCAGGGGTTTGATTCATGTCCGCAGCACCCGCCTTCCTTCCCGACTGCCTGGCCGTCACGCCCAGCCGCCTGCTGGTGATCAATGGCAACACCACCGCCGACCTTACCGCCAGCCTGGCCGAACAGGCGCGCGCCTTTTTCGGCGACGCGGCCCGGGTGCATGCCGTGACGGTGCCGTTCGGGCCCGCCTATATCGCCAGCCGGGCGCAGGCCGCGGTGTCGGCCCACGCCGTCTGCGAAACCGCCGAGCGCGAGGCCGCCCTGGCCGAGGCCGCCGGCGAGCCGTTTGACGCCTGTCTGCTGGCCTGTTTCGGCGAGCCCGGCATCGGCGCGGTGCGCGAGCGCCTGCGCATGCCGGTGGCCGGCATGGCCGAGGCCGCCATCTTCACCGCCCTGCAGCGCGGCGACCGCTACGCCATCGTGACGGTGGGCCGGCTGTGGCCGGGCATGCTGCGCGAGCAGATCCGCCAGCTCGGGCTGGAGTCGCGCTGCGCCGGCCTGCTGGCGCTGCCGGGCAACGCGCTCGACTACGTCACGCGCTCGCCCGCGACCATTGCCGCCGTCGGCCAGGCGCTGGACGACGCGGTGGCCTTGGGTGCCGACGTCGTGATCGTGGCCGGCGCCGCGCTGGCGGGTTTCCTGCCCAGCCTGCCGCGCCTGCCCGCCGTACCCGTGATCGATTCCTACCGCGCCGCGCTGTCGCAAGTGCAGGCGCTGGCCACGCTCGAGCGCGCGCAGCGCCAGGCGGCGGGCCGCTGACCCGCATTGCCGTCCGCCGCCACGCCGGCGGGCGCCGCCGTATTCCCGATGTATCCCATACCCAACCGCTAGGGAGAATGCTCATCATGAAGACGTTGCTGAAGTGGACCGCCGGGGCCGTGATCGCGCTATCGGCCATCACCGGGGCATCCGCCGCCAACACCCTGAAGTGGGGCGCCGCCCGCGACCTCGATTCGCTCGATCCGTATTCCTACGGCAGCACCTTCAACCTGGCGTTCCTGAACCACGTGTACGAAGCGCTGATCCGCTACGACGACAAGTTCAACATCACGCCGGCGCTGGCCGAGTCGTGGGAGTCGCCGTCGCCGACGGTGCTGCGCTTCCACCTGCGCCGCGGCGTCAAGTTCCACAACGGCGCGCCATTCTCGGCCGACGACGTGGTGGCGTCGATGACGCGCGTGTCCGACGACGCCTCGCCGCTCAAGGGCAACCTGCCGGCCTTCAAGGCGGTGCGCAAGGTCGATGACTATACGGTCGACATCGAGATGACGCATCCGTACCCGTTGATGCTCAACGACCTGACCAACATCTTCATCTTCAACCGCCAGTGGCTGGTGGACAACAACAGCCTGAAGCCAACCGACGCGGCCAAGAAGATCGAAGGCTACGCCACCCACCACGCCAACGGCACCGGCCCGTTCAAGGTCGAGTCGTACCGGCCCGACACGCGCACCGTGCTGGTGGTGAACCCGGACTGGTGGGACAAGCCGCGCCACAACCTGGACCGCATCGAGTTCACGCCGATCGCCTCGGCGCCGACGCGGGTGGCGGCGCTGCTGTCGGGCGACATCAACTTCACCGAGAACGCGCCGCTGCAGGACCTGGACCGCCTGCGCGCCGCGCCCAACGTCAAGGTGCTGGCCGCGACCGAGCTGCGCACGCTGTACTTCGGCTTCAACCTGGGCGACAAGCTGGTCGGCTCCAACATCACCGACAAGAACCCGCTCAAGGACCTGCGCGTGCGCCAGGCGCTGTACATGGCGCTGTCGCCCGAGCTGCTGCAAAAGCGCGTGATGCGCGGTCTGTCGCGCACCACCGGCGCGCTGGTGGCGCCGTCGATCCCGGGCTATGACGCCAGGCAGGAGGAACGCCTGCCGTTCGACGCCGCCCGCGCCAAGACGCTGCTGGCCGAGGCCGGCTATCCGGACGGGTTCACGTTGTCGCTGCTGTGCTCGAACGACATGTTCGTCAACGAAGAGGAACTGTGCCAGGCCGCCGCCTCGATGTGGGCGCGCATCGGCGTGAAGGCCTCGCTGGCCAGCGGCCCGCGTTCGCTGCAGAACCCCAAGCGTTCGCGCGGCGAGTTCGACATCACCATCCACGGCTGGGCCAATGAGCCGCAGATCGACGCGCTGTCGATCCTGCTGCAGGTGATGCACAGCCGCACCGGCCCGGCCGGGGTCTTCAACTGGGGGCAGTGGGGCGATCCGGCGCTGGATGCGCGCATCGACGCCGCCGCCGCCGAGATGGACCGGCCCAAGCGCGTGCAGATGATGACCGACATCCTGCAGACCCTGCACGACGACGTGCGCTTCCTGCCGCTGCACCAGCAGCCCATGGCCTGGGCGGTGGGCGCCAACGTCGGCGACGTGCTGCAGATGCCGGACAACAAGGCGCGGCTGTGGACGGTGCGCATGAAGTGAGGCCCCGCCGGCCGCCCACGCGGCCGGACGCGGGATGCTTGAGGCTGACAGGAGGCGCACATGCTGGCGTTCATAGTTAGGCGGGTCTGCAATGCGGTCGGCGTGATGCTGGCGGTGGCGTTGCTGGCTTTCGTGATTTTCCGTTTCGTCGGCGATCCGGTCGACATGATGCTCAACGAGCAGGCCTCGCAGACGCAGCGCGACGAGCTGCGCGAGCGGCTGGGCCTGAATGCCTCGGTCGGCATGCAGTTCGTGCACTTCGTCGCCAACGCGGCGCGCGGCGAGTTCGGCATTTCGTACCGCAACCAGCAGGATGTGTTCGCGCTGGTGGCCGAGCGCTTCCCGGCGACGTTCGAGCTGGTGATGATGGCGACGCTGCTGTCCTTGGTGATCGGGGTGCCGCTGGGCGTGCTGACCGCCATCTACCGCAAGTCGCGCCTGGCGCAGGCGCTGCAGTTCGTCTCGATCCTGGGGATTTCGCTGCCCAGCTTCGTGGTCGGCATCATGCTGATCCTGGTGTTTTCGGTGCAGCTGGGCTGGCTGCCGGGCTTCGGCCGCGGCGACACGGTGCGCATCGGCGGCTGGACCACCGGCCTGCTGACGCCGTCGGGCCGGGCCGCGCTGGTGCTGCCGTCGATCACGCTGGCGCTGTTCCAGATCACGCTGATCATGCGGCTGGTGCGGGCCGAGATGCTGGAGACGCTGCGCACCGAGTTCATCAAGTTCGCGAGGGCCCGCGGCCTGCCGGACCGGGTGGTGCATTTCCGGCTGGCGCTGCGCAATTGCCTGATGCCGGTCATCACCGTGACCGGCATGCAGATCGGCAACCTGATCGCCTTCGCGCTCATCACGGAAACCGTGTTCCAGTGGCCCGGCATGGGCCTGCTGTTCATCCAATCGGTCATGTTCGTGGACATTCCCGTCATGGCCGCCTATCTGGTGATCGTGTCCTTCATCTTCGTGGCGCTGAACACGCTGGTGGACATGATGTACGGCGTGGTCGATCCGCGCCTGCGCAGCCAGCATGTCAAGGGAGGCGCCAATGCTCACTAAACCGATGTCGAACGCGGGCCGCGGCCGGCTGGCGCGCTTCTTCCAGGGCGACCTGTGGTGGAGCCTGCGGCAGGATCCGGTGGCGATGGGGGCGGGCGTGGTGCTGATTGCCGTGGTGCTGCTGGCGCTGTTCGCGCCGTGGATCGCGCCGCAGAACCCCTACGACCTGGCGCAGCTGGACCTGCTCAACGCCGAGCTGCCGCCGCGCTGGATCGCGGGCGGCGAGGCCCAGTTCCTGCTGGGCACCGACACCCAGGGGCGTGATGTCTGGTCGGCGATCCTGTACGGCTCGCGCATGTCGCTGGTGATCGGGCTGGCCACCGTGGTGCTGTCGCTGGCGATCGGACTGATGGTGGGGCTGGCGGCCGGCTATTTCGGCGGCTGGATCGACAACGCGCTGATGCGCCTGGGCGACACGCTGCTGAGCATTCCCACCATCCTGGTGGCGATCCTGGTGACGGCGGTGTTCCGGCAGCTGCTGCCGCCGGGCCTGCGCGAGACGCTGTCGTCGGTGATCCTGATCCTGGCGATCTCGATGACCAACTGGGTGCAGTACGCCCGCACCGTGCGCGCCTCGGCGCTGGTCGAGCGCGGCAAGGAATACGTGCAGTCGGCCCGGCTGATCCGGGTCAGCCCGCTGCGCATCATGCTGACGCATATCCTGCCGAACACGCTGACGCCCGTGATGGTGACCGCCACCCTGAACCTGGGCCTGGCGATCCTGATCGAGGCCACCCTGAGCTTCCTGGGCGTGGGCATGCCGCCGACCGAACCGTCGCTGGGCACCCTGATCCGGCTGGGCAACCAGTTCCTGTTTTCCGGGCAATGGTGGGTGGTGGTGTTTCCCGCCGTGTACCTGAGCCTGGTCGTGCTGGTGGTGAACCTGCTGGGCGACTGGCTGCGCGACGCCCTCAACCCCCGCCTGCGCTGAGCGCGGCAAGAACGGACACAAGAGAACCATGGACAACGCAACCCTGTATACCCATGTCCGCCCGGCGGGCGGCGCATCTACCTCGGTGCTGGTGCGCAACGGCCGCTTCGAGGCCGTCGATGGCGCGGTGCCGGACAGCGTGCCGCGCGTCGATGGCGGCGGCGCGCTGCTGCTGCCCGGTCTGATCGACGCCCATGCCCACCTGGACAAGACCATGTATGGCATGCCCTGGTACCGCAACGAGGTGGGCCCGCGCCTGATCGACAAGATCGAGAACGAACGCGTCGAGAAGCGCCGCCTGGGCATCGACCCGTACCGCCAGTCGGCGCGCCAGATCGTGATGTCGGTGGCCGACGGCACCAGCCATATCCGCAGCCACGTCGATGTCGATACCGACATCGGGGTCGCCGCGATCGAGGGCGTGATGCGCGCCCGCGACCAATACCGCGACCAGATCGACGTGCAGATCGTGGCGTTTCCGCAGAGCGGGCTGCTGATCCGCCCGGGCACGCTGGAGCTGATGGAGCAGGCCCTGCGCCTGGGCGCCGACGTGGTCGGCGGGCTGGATCCGGCCGGCATGGACCGCGACCCCAAGGGCCACCTGGACGCGATCTTCGCGCTGGCCGACAAGCACGGCAAGCCGATCGACATCCACCTGCACGAGGCGGGCGAGCTGGGCGCGTTCTCGATGCAGATGACCATCGACCGGGTGCTGGCGCTGGGCATGCAGGGCAAGGTGACGCTGTCGCATTCGTTCTGCCTGGGCATGCCCGATGCGCAGGCGGTGCAGGGACTGGTGGACGGGCTGCTGGAGGCGGGCGTGCACATCATGACCACGGGCTCGGCCTCGCGCCCGGTGCCCAACGTGGCGCGGCTGCACGCGGCCGGGGTCATCGTCTGTACCGGCAATGACGGCATGCGCGACACCTGGGGCCCCTATGGCAAGCCCGACATGCTGGAACGCACCATGCTGGTGGGCCTGCGCAACAACTTCCGCCGCGACGACGAACTGGCGCTGGCGCTGCATGTGGCCACCTATGGCAATGCGCGCGTCATGGACCTGGCGGACTACGGCCTGGCGCCGGGCTGCCACGCCGACTTCGTGCTGGTCGACGCGGAAACGGTGGCCGAAGCCATCGTCTCGCGGCCGGTGCGCAAGCTGGTCGTCAAGCGCGGCCAGGTGGTGGCGCGCGATGGCCGCGCGCTGGCGGAGGCGCCGTGATGGCCGCCCGCGACGACGCCACGCTGCTGACCGCGCGCTGGGTGGTCGGCCACGAAAACGGCCGGCACTGCCTCTACGAGAACGGCGAGGTGGTGTTCCAGGGCGACCGCATCGTCTACGTCGGCCCTCGCTATCCCGGCGCGGTGGCGCGGCGCCACGACTACGGCCGCGCCCTGATCGGCCCGGGCTTCGTCGACCTGGACGCGCTGTCGGACCTGGACACGACCATCCTGGGTTTCGACAACTCGCCGGCCTGGCGCAAGGGCCGCATCTGGCCCGACACGTACATGCAGCGCGGCCCGTACGAGATGTATACGCCGGACGAACTGGCGTTCCAGAAGCGCTACGCCTTCGCCCAGCTGATCCGCAACGGCATCACCACCGCGCTGCCGATCGCCTCGCTGTTCTATCGCGTGTGGGGCGAGACCCGCGATGAATTCCTGTCGGCGGCGCGCACCGCCGGCGAACTGGGGCTGCGCGTCTACCTGGGGCCGGCCTATCGCAGCGGCCACACCTATGTGGACGGGGCGGGGCGCATCCGCTGCCACTACGACGCGGCGCGCGGCATGGCCGGGCTGGAGCAGGCGGTGGCGTTCGCCGACGAGGTCGAGGGCCTGTACGACGGCCGGGTGCGCGCCATGCTGTCGCCGGACCGCATCGAGACCTGCACGCCCGAGCTGCTGCGCGCCTCGGCCGCCGCGGCGCGCGAACGCGCCATCCCGATCCGCCTGCATTGCTGCCAGTCGCGCCTGGAATACGACCTGGTGCGGGAACAGCACGGCATGAGTCCGCCCGAATGGCTGCGCAGCCTGGGCTTCCTGTCCGAGCGCGCGCTGCTGCCGCACGGCACCTATGTGTCCGGCTCGCGCCAGATCGAGCGGCCGGGGCAGGACCTGGAGATCATCCGCGACGGCGGCGCCACCGTGGTGCACTGTCCGCTGGTGTCGGCGCGCCACGGCGCCACGCTGGAATCGTTCGCCCGCTACCGCAAGCTGGGCGTGAAGATCGGCATGGGCACCGATACCTGGCCGCCGGACATGGTGCTGAACATGCAGGTCGGCCTGATGCTGTGCCGGGTGATGGACCAGTCCACCGAGGCGGTGCGCTCGGAGGACTACTACGACGCCGCCACGCTGGGCGGGGCCGACGCGCTGGGCCGCGCCGACCTGGGACGGCTGGCGCCGGGCGCCAAGGCCGACATCGTGGTGTTCGATTTCTCGCACGACCGCAACGGCCAGCTGATCGATCCGATCCAGACGCTGATGGTCGGCGGCAGCGGCCGCGACGTGTCGCAGGTGGTGATCGACGGCCGCTTCGTCATGGTCGACGGCCGCATTGCCGGCTTCGACGCCCGGCTGGCGCAGGACCAGGCGCAAGCGCAGTTCGACCGGCTGGTGGCGCGCTATCCCGACCGCACCTGGGGCCATCCGCCGGTCGACGAGATCTTTTCCTCCAGTTATCCGCGATTCCCGGGGAGCCCGTCATGACGACCGTTCCGAATCCCGCCGCGCCCACCCTGTCGGTGCGCGGCCTGTCGGTGGAATTTCCCACCCGCCACGGCATCCTGGTGGCCACGCGCGACATCAGTTTCGACATCCAGCCGGGCGAGATCCTGGGCATGGTGGGCGAGTCCGGCGCCGGCAAGTCGTTGACCGGCATGGCCGTGATCGGCCTGCTGGAACCGCCGGGCCGCCTGGGCGGCGGCGAGATCCACCTGGCCGGCCGCCGCATCGACAACCTGTCGGCCCGCGCGCGCCAGCAACTGCGCGGCAAGGAGATCGGCGCGATCTTCCAGGATCCGCTGACCAGCCTGCACCCGCTGTTCACCGTGGGCGACCAACTGGTCGAGACCATCCGCCACCACGACAGGGTGTCGTCCGCCGCGGCCCGCCAGCGCGCGCTCGAATTGCTGCTGGCGGTCGGCATTCCGGCGGCGGACCGCCGCATCGACCACTATCCGCACCAGTTCTCCGGCGGCATGCGCCAGCGGGTGGTGATCGCGCTGGCGCTGGCGGCGCGGCCGCGGCTGATCATCGCCGACGAGCCGACCACCGCGCTGGACGTGTCGGTGCAGGCGCAGATCACCGCGCTGCTGCGCCGGCTGTGCCGCGAGCAGGGCACCTCGGTGCTGCTGGTGACGCACGACATGGGCGTGATCGCCGAGACCGCCGACCGCGTGGCGGTGATGTACGCCGGCCGCATCGTCGAGATCGGTCCGGTGCTGGAGGTGCTGCGGCGCCCCGGCCATCCGTATACGCAGGGCCTGATGAACGCGATTCCCGGCCTGCGCCAGCGCGCCGCGCGCCTGAACCAGATCGACGGCGCCATGCCGCGCCTGCACGCGATGCCGGACGGCTGCGCCTTCCATCCGCGCTGCGCCATGGCCGGTCCGCGCTGCGGCATGGACCGCCCGGCGCTGGCGTCCACCCCGTCGGGCGCGACCCTCAGCGCCTGCTGGCTGCACCAAGGAGGCGTTGCCCATGCCGCATGACGATGACATCCTGTTGCGGGCCGATGACCTGGCCTGCTGGTTCGACGTTTCGCCGCCCTGGCTGGAACGCACCCTGTCGCGCCAGCCGGCGCAGACGCTCAAGGCGGTCGACGGCGTGTCGCTGGCGGTGCCGCGCGGCACCACGCTGAGCATCGTCGGCGAGTCCGGCTGCGGCAAGTCGACGCTGGCCAAGCTACTGGTGGGCCTGGTGGCGCCGACCCGCGGCACGCTGCGCTATGGCCGCAGCCGCACGGGCGGCGCGCTGCATCCGCAAATGATCTTCCAGGACCCGTACGCCAGCCTGAATCCGCGCTGGCGGGTGGGCGCGATCGTGGCCGAGCCCATCATCACGCTGGGCCTGCGCGCCACGCCGGCCGAGACGCGGCGCCGGGTGGAGGAGCTGCTGACGTTGGTGGGCCTGTCGCCGAACGACGCGTCGCGCTATCCGCACGAGTTCTCGGGCGGCCAGCGCCAACGCATTTCGATCGCGCGGGCGCTGGCGACGGAGGCCGAATTCCTGGTGTGCGACGAGCCGACCTCGGCGCTGGATGTGTCGGTGCAGGCGCAGATCCTGAACCTGATGGGCGATCTGCAGAAGGAGTTCGGCCTGACGTATGTGTTCATCAGCCACAATCTGTCGGTGGTGCGCCATGTGTCGGACCGGGTGGCAGTGATGTACCTGGGCCGGATCGTGGAGCAGGCGCCGGCGGACGAGCTGTTCGATGCGCCGGAACATCCGTACACAAGAATGCTGCTGGACACGATTCCAGATCTGGACGATCCAAGACGCGACCGCGAGCCGATGGGCGGCGAGGTGCCAAACCCGATTCAGCCGCCAAGCGGATGCACGTTTCATCCGAGATGTCCGGGGGCGAGGGCTGCGTGTCGGGAGAGGGCGCCGGAGGTGGCGGTGGTGGGGGGGCGTGAGGTGCGGTGTCATGCCGTGGAGTGGGCGGTTTTGTCGGCGGCTTGATTGATTTCCTGGTGGGGGTTGGATGCGGGGGCGGGCTTTGTAGGTCGCCCCTCGGTCGGGCGGACCCGATGGCGGGCGCCCACGATTGCGGTCCGGAGCGTTCGCTCCGGACTGCCCCTTCCTCATCCTCGTTGCCGCCTTTCGGCGGCTGCCTTCGGATTCCGTCGGGCGCATCGAGGTTGCCCGCCATCGGGTCCGCCCGACCGAGGGGCTACGTGCGTGTTGGCTCGTTGCGCTGCTAGAGCTGTGTGCAGGGCATGAAACCTGCAGGGCTGCCCATCGCGGCCGCGCGGGCGGCCACGCTGGGCGTCTGTGCATTTGAAAGTGTGGCGGGTGCGCTGCGCGCGGGTGACGAGTGGCTTTCTGGTGGTTCCGCACGTCAGGGGGGAGGGGCGGTGGTGGTCGGCGCGATGTGTGCCGTGTTGCGCGTGGCGAGCTTCGCGCGCCGACCACAAACAGTCTTGGTGCCAACGATCTCTCAATAGCACTCGATTTCGCCGCCGCCACACGCGATAGCGTCATCACCAACCGCAAGATCCCGCGTAAGCCTCAAAAGGCCGCCCGCGCGGCCGCTTTGAGGCGGGCCCCGCCCCACCATTCATCGCAAGCGCGCAGCGGCATCCTCAATCGCAAGACGCTACGGATGCCCTCCGATGGCCGCCCGCGCGGCCGAGGAGGGCGACCAACGCAAGATCTTCCACCCCCAAAACCAAGCCGCATAAAAACATCAGCACCCCCACCCACACGCGAGAGCGTCATTCCTCAGACGCAAGACCCCGCGTAAGCCCCAAAAGGCCGCCCGCGCGGCCGGCCTGGGGCGGGCCCCGCAAATCTCTCTCCCCACACCTCGATGTAGCTGCGCTCCATACCTCGAAGCCGGTAGCCTGTTGCGGCGGGGTGGGCCGGGTGGGGCGCCGTCGATGCGCCCGACGGAATCCGAAGGCAGTCGCCGCAGGGGACAACGAGGATGAGGATGGGGCAGTCCGGAGCGAACGCTCCGGACCGCAATCGTTGGCGCCCCACCCGGCCCACCCCGCCGCAACAGGCGGCCTACGAAGCCACCACCGCAATCAAAAAAACTACTTCGAATAAACCAAATCCCGTAGTCCCAACGACAACCCCGGCCAATAGGTAATCACCATCAGGCAAACAATCACCACCCCCACAAACGGAATCAACGGCTTGATCAACCTCTCCAACGGCAGCTTCGCCACCGCGCAGGCCGCGAACAGATTCACCCCGAACGGCGGCGTGATCATGCCCAGGGCCAGGTTGACCACCATGATGATGCCGAAGTGCACCGGGTCCACCCCGAACTTCAGCGCCACCGGCAGCAGCAGCGGGGCCAGCACCACGATCGAGGCCGAGGTCTCGATGAACATGCCGATCACGAACAGCGCCAGGTTCACGCCCATCAGGAACGAGAACTGGGTGTCGAACAGCTGCGCCAGCCACACGCCCAGCGCATCGGGGATGCCGGCGCGGTTCAGCAGGAAGCTGAAGACGCCGGCGTTGGCGATCACGAACATGATCACGGCCGTCGACACCACCGACTTGTGCAGCGTGTCCGACAGTTGCTTGAAGCTCAGGCGGCGGTAGACGAACTTGCCCACCACCACCGCGTACATCACCGCCACCACCGAGGCCTCGGTCGGGGTGAAGACGCCGCCGTAGATGCCGCCCAGGATGATCACCGGCATCATCAGCGCCAGCCAGGCGCGCTTGAAGGCCGGCCACAGCGGCAGGCGGCCTTCGCCGTCGCGTTTGCCCAGGTTGTTGCGCTTGGCGTAGAACCAGACGTAGAACATCAGCGCCACGCCGATCAGGATGCCGGGCATGACGCCGGCGATGAATAGCTCGCCGGTGGAGGTGTCTGTGGACACCGCGAACAGGATCATCGGGATCGACGGCGGGATGATCACGCCCAGCTCGGCCGCGCTGGCCTGCAATGACGCGGCGAAGGGCGCGGGATAGCCGTGGCGGATCATGGCCGGGATCAGGATGGCGCCCACCGCGAAGGTGGTGGCGACGCTGGAGCCGGCGACCGCGGCGAAGATCATGCAGGTCAGCACGCAGGTGCAGGCCAGGCCGCCCTGGATGCCGCCGACCACGCTCTTGGCGAACTCCACCATGCGTTCGGAGATGCCGCCGGCTTCCATCAGGTTGCCGGCCAGGATGAAGAACGGAATGGCGACCAGCGGGTACTTGTCCAGCGCGGCGAACAACTGCTGGGCCACCACCAGCCAGGGCAGGTTGGCGGCGCCGACCCCCGCCAGGCTGGCCAGCCCGATCGACACGGCGACCGGCACGGACAGCCCGAAGAAAATCAGCATCGAGACAATCATTAATTGGGACATGGCGATATCGGCTGCTTGGATTCGGGACGGGGGCTCAACCCTGCGCGTCGTTGCGCACGGGCGTGTTGTCTTCCTCGCCGGCGCACCAGCGCGCCAGCACGGCGATGGCGGCGAGCGTCGCGCCCACCGGGATCGCCAGGTAGATCCAGGAAATCGAGATGTCCAGGCTGGGCACGTTCTGGAAACGCACGCGGTAGGTCATCTGGCCGCCGATCCAGGCGATGAAGCCGAGAAAGCCGGCGCAGACCAGGCCGATGACGGCTTCCAGGATGCGGCGGCGCATGCCGCCCAGCAGGTTGCGCAGCAGTTCGACGCTGATCATGGCGCCGTGGCGGAAGGCCAGGGCCACGCCCAGCAACACCGTCCAGATCAGCAGGGCGCGGGTCAGCACCTCGCTCCAGTCGGCGGGCGAATGCAGCACGAAGCGGGCGATGACCTGGTAGAAGGCGGCGGCCGCGGCGGCCACCAGCAGGAGTTGGGCGATGACCGACACCAGTTTGAACAGGACGCGGTCGAAGGCGCAGAGCAGACGCATGAGGATTTCCAGGGGCGGATGACAGGGCGCGCGGCGCCAGGGGGCGGGCGGAAACCGTTTCCGTCCGCCACCCGTGGCGGTGCCGGCCTTGCGCTTACTTGGTGTCGCGGATCGACTCGATCAGCTTCTTGTCGAACTTCTTGTAGTACTCGGGGTAGGCCGGCTCGACGGCGGCGGCGAAGGCGGCGCGGTCGACTTCCGTGACCTGCATGCCTTCCTTCTTGAGCTGCTCGACGCCGGTCTTCTCGATGTTGTCGACGTAGGCGCGCATGGCCTGGGCCGATTCCTTGCCGGCCTTGTCGAACTTGGCCTTGTCCTCGGCCGACAGGCCGTCATAGACGTTGGACGACATCAGCACCAGCGCCGGGCCGTAGACGTGGCCGGTCAGCGCCAGGTACTTCTGCATCTGCGACAGCTTGGCCGAGGTGATGACCGACAGCGGGTTTTCCTGGCCGTCGATGGTGCCCTGCTGCAAGGCGGTGGCCACTTCCGGCCAGGCCATCGGGGTCGGCAGGATGCCGATCTGGCGGAAGGCGGTGATGTGGATCGGGTTTTCCGTGGTGCGGATCTTCAGGCCCTTGGCGTCGGCCGGCGTCTTGACCGGGCGCACGTTGTTGGTCAGGTGGCGGAAGCCCTGTTCGCCCCAGGCCAGCGCGATGATGCCGCGGCTGGGGAACTTTGCCAGCATATCCTGTCCGATCTTGCTGTCGAGCACGTTGCGGGCGTGTTGCAGGTCGCGCAGCAGGAAGGGGATGTCGAAGACGCCGGTCTCGGGCACGAAGTTCAGGGTGGCGCCGGTCGAGACGATGGCCAGGTCGATGGTGCCGATCTGCAGGCCCTCGATCACTTCGCGCTCGCCGCCCAGCGCGCTGTTGGCGAATTGCTGTACCTTGTACTTGCCGTTGCTGGATGCCTCGATCGACTTGGCCAGGGCGTCGGCGCCGGCGCCATAGTGCGACGACGTGGACAGGGCATAGGCCATCTTCAGGGGAGTCTGGGCCGAGGCGGCCAGGGGCGCGGCGACCGCGCAGGCGGCAAGGATCGTGGCCGCGAGCCAGGATTTACGCATTGTCTTCTCCAGGGATTCGGTATTTTTTTGCAGTGGGTGTGCGGCGCCGCAAGGCGCTTCGCGCATGATAGCGGGATTCGGCCCCCATTCCGGCCGTTGGTTAACATTGGCAGATGATGGATTTCCCTGATGTCTCACGGGCCAGGCGCCCCGGCTTTTGGACCACCCTGGCGCTGGGCGCCCGCATGATGATGCGCGACGCCCGCGCCGGCGAGCTGCGCCTGCTGGTGCTGGCCCTGGTGGTGGCGGTGGCCGCCGTCACCAGCGTCGGCTTCCTGGCCGACCGCGTCAGCCGGGCGCTGGAGCGCGACGCCGGGCAGATGCTGGGCGCCGACCTGGTGCTGGACGCCGACGAGCCGGTGCCGGCCGCCTTCCTCGACCAGGCCCGCGAACGCGGCCTGTCCGTCTCCAATACCTGGCAGTTCCCGTCCATGGTCAGCGCCGGCGACGGCGCCCAGCTCGCCGCCCTCAAGGCGGTCGAGCCGGGCTACCCGCTGCGCGGCGCCCTGCGGGTGACGGACGCGCCGTTCAATCCCGACGGTCCCACCCGCGACATCCCGCCCGAAGGCGCGGTCTGGGTGGACGGCCAGTTGCTGTCGCTGCTGGGCCTGAAGGTCGGCGACACCCTCAATGTGGGCGATGCCCACCTGCGCATCGACCGGGTCATCACCTATGAGCCCGACCGCGGCATGCAGTTCGTCAACGTCGCGCCGCGGGTGATGCTGCGGGCCAGCGACCTGCCGGCCACCGGGCTGATCGCGCCCGGCAGCCGCATCGGCTACGCCCTGCTGGTGGCGGGCCAGCCGGATGCGGTGGCCAACTACTCGGCCTGGCTCGGCCAGAACCTCAAGCGCGGCCAGAAGGTCGCCACGCTGGAATCGGGCCGGCCCGAGGTGCGCCGCACCCTGGACCGGGCGCAGCGCTTCCTGTCGCTGGTGGCGCTCCTGGCGGTGCTGATCTCGGCGGTGGCCGTCGCCCTGGCGGCCGGCCGCTACATGACCCGGCATCGCGACGGCATCGCCGTGATGCGCTGCCTGGGGGCGGTGCAGTCGCAGGTCTCGCGCATGCTGACCCTGGAATTCGCGCTGGTCGGCCTGTTCGCTTCGGCGGCGGGCTGCCTGCTGGGCTATGCGGTGCACCAGGTGCTGGTGATGCTGCTGGGCACGCTGATCGACACGACCCTGCCCGCGCCGTCGGCCATCCCGGCCCTGCAGGGGCTGCTGACCGGCCTCCTGCTGTTGCTGGGCTTCGCCCTGCCGGCCCTGGCGCAGTTGCGCCACGTGCCGCCGGCGCGGGTGCTGCGGCGCGACGCCGACGTCATCAGCGCCCGCAGCGCGCTCGGCTACGGCGTCGGCGCGGTCGGCTTCGCGCTGCTGATCTGGTGGTTCGCCGGCGACGCCAAGCTGGGCGGCGTGGTGGCGGGCGGGTTCCTGGGGGCGTTCGCGCTGTTCGCGCTGGTGGCCTGGCTCTGCATCCTGGGCCTGGCGCGCCTGCGCGGCCTGGCCGCCGGCCTGCCGGCGCTGCGGTTCGCGCTGGCCGGCGTGGTGCGCCGACGCGCCGCCACCATCACCCAGGTGTGCGCGCTGGCGGTGGGCCTGATGGCCCTGCTGCTGCTGGCCATGACCCGCACCGACCTGATCCAGGGCTGGCAGCGCACGCTGCCGCCGGACGCGCCCAACCGCTTCCTCATCAATGTGCAGCCCGACCAGCGCCAGGCCGTGACCGACGCGCTGACCCGCGAAGGGCTGGGCCAGATCGTGCTGTCGCCGATGGTGCGCGGCCGCCTGATCGCCGTCAACGGCAAGCCGGTGGGGCCGGACGACTACGAGGAGCCGCGCGCCAAGCGCCTGGTGGACCGTGAATTCAACCTGTCCTACGGCGAGCAGATGCCGTCGTCCAACCGCATCGAGGAGGGCCGCTGGCTCAAGCCGGGTTCGGCCGAGGTGTCGCTGGAGTCGGGCCTGGCCAAGACCCTGGGCATCAAGCTGGGCGACAAGATGACCTTCGACGTGGCCGGCCAGCAGTTCGAGGTGGCCGTGTCCAGCACCCGACGGGTGGATTGGGATACGATGCGCGTCAATTTTTTCGCCATCCTGACGCCCGAGACCCTGGCCGACATGCCGCAAAGCTGGATCACATCCTTCTACCTGCCGCCGGAAAAGGCCCAGGTGCTGCCCGCGCTGGTGCGGCAGTTTCCGAACCTGACGGTGTTCGACGTGGGCGCCATCCTGCAACAGCTGCAGTCGGTGCTCAACGAGGTCGGCCGCGCGGTGCAGCTGCTGTTCCTGTTCACGCTGGCGGCCGGCGTGCTGGTGCTGTCGGCCGCGCTGACCGCCACCCGCGACGAACGCATGCGCGAAGCCGCGGTGCTGCGCGCGCTGGGCGCCACCCGCAGCCAGCTGGCGCGCTCGCAGCGCATCGAGCTGTGGGCCGTGGGCGGCCTGGCCGGCCTGCTGGCGGCGGCCGGCGCCAGCGCGATCGCTTGGGTTTTATCAACCCAGGTGTTCGATTTCACGATTACCCTCAGCCTTTGGCCCTGGCTGGTGGGGGTCGGCGCGGGTATGCTCGGCGCCTGGGCCGGTGGCGCGCTGGCGCTGCGCGGCGTGCTGCGCACCCCGCCGCTGGTCACCCTGAGAGAAACCTGATGACGACCTCCGTCCAAACCCCTGCCGAACCCGTGGAAACCTCCCGCAGCATTTTCGATCTCCTGGGCGGCGAGCCCGGCGTGCGCGCCCTGGTCGACCGCTTCTATGACCTGATGGACATGGAGCCGGACCTGAAGGAGCTGCGCGCCGCGCACGGCCCCAGCCTGGACGAGGCCCGCGACAAGCTGTTCTGGTTCCTGTGCGGCTATTTCGGCGGCCCGGACCTCTATATAGAGCGCTTCGGCCATCCGCGCCTGCGGGCGCGGCACCTGCCGTTCTCGATCGGCGAGATCGAGCGCGACCAATGGGTGGCCTGCATGGGCCGCGCCATGGAGGACGAGGGCATCGACCCCGCCCTGGTCGAGCGCCTGCTGCAGGCCTTCTTCGGCGTGGCCGACTGGATGCGCAACCGTGAAGGCTGAGCGGGACCCCTCCGGCGCCCGGCGCCACCGCTGGCCGGCGCCGCTGGCCGGCGCCATGCTGGCCGATCCGCGCCTGGGCGAATCCGGCCCCGAACTGTTCAACCCGGCCCACTATGGCGACCGCGCCCGGCCGGTCGACGCCGGCGGCCGCCAGGCCGCCTGGTTCGTGCAGGGGCAGGGCTGGCAGGGCGTGCTGCGGCGCTACCGGCGCGGCGGGTTGATCGCCAAGCTCAGCCGCGACACCTATCTGTGGGCGGGCGAGGCCCGCACCCGCAGCTTCCGCGAGTTCCGCTTGCTGGCCGCGATGCGCGCCCAGGGGCTGCCGGTGCCGGCGCCGCTGGCCGCGGCCTACTGGCGCCAGGGGCCGACCTACCGCGCCGCCATCGTGGTCGAGCGCATCCCCGGCGTGCGGCCGCTGGCCCAGGCGCTGGCCGAGCCCCTGTGGCAGCCGGTGGCCGAGGCCATCGCGCGCATGCACCGGGCCGGCGTCTGGCACGCCGACCTGAACGCCTTCAACATCCTGATCGGCTCGGACGGGCAGGTCTGGCTGATCGATTTCGACCGCGGCACGCAGGGCGGCCTGTCCGACCGCCAGCGCCAGGGCAACCTGGAACGCCTGCGCCGCTCCCTGGTCAAAGTGGCGGGGGAGGACGGCGAGCGCTTCTGGCTCAAATTGCGCGACAGCTACTGGACCGCCTGGGGGGTTGGCGTACAGCCTTGAGGCAGGCGGCGCCACCGGCCCGATCCGGGCCCAATTGCGGCAAATTGCGCTAAATCTCCCGGTAAAGTTGGGCAGGTCATCGCTAAAAGGCTTTATGATTCCGCCTTTTGGTACTCCTGTAACTTACGGCATATAGCTGGGGGGCTGGTAATGAAACTACGGGCGGGAATGCGCTGGGCGCTGGGGACGATGCTGATCGCGGCAGCCACGTCGGCGGCGGTGGCGCAGAACAAGGTCGTCAACGTCTACAACTGGGCCGAATACACGGCTCCGGACACGATCTCGGGTTTCGAGAAGGAAACCGGCATCAAGGTCCGCTACGACGTCTACGACAGCAACGACACCCTGCAGGCCAAGCTCCTGGCCGGCAAATCGGGTTACGACGTCGTTGTCCCGTCCACGCATTACGCCTCGCGCCAGATCGAGGCCGGCCTGTTCCAGAAACTGGACAAGTCCAAGATCCCCAACTGGAAGTACCTGGATCCCGACGTCATGGCGCTGGTCGCCGCGGTCGATCCCGGCAACGAATACGCCATTCCCTGGGGCTACGGCACCAACGGCCTGGGCTACAACGTCACCAAGGTCAAGCAGATCATGGGCGACAACGTCGACCTGGGCAACTGGGACATGATCTTCAAGCCCGAGAACGCCGCCAAGCTCAAGGAGTGCGGCATCTCGATGCTGGACGAGGCCGCGCAGGTGTTCCCGGCGGTGCTCAAGTACCTGGGCAAGGATCCGAACAGCGCCAACCCGGACGACTACAAGGCCGCGCTGGACGTGCTCAAGCAGATCCGTCCGTACATCCGCCAGTTCAGCTCGTCGGGCTACATCGACGAGCTGGCCGTGGGCGACCTGTGCATGGTCTACGGCTTCTCGGGCGACGTCATGATCGCCCGCAAGCGCGCCCAGGAAGCCAAGAAGGCCTATGAAGTGAACTACTTCATTCCCAAGGGCGGCGCCCCGGCCTGGTTCGACCTGATGGTCATCCCGAAGGACGCGCCGCATCCGGAAGAAGCCCTGGCGTTCATCAACTACATCGAGACGCCCAAGGTCCACGCCGCCATCACCAACACCATGTTCTACCCGAACGCCAACAAAGAGGCGCGGCAGTACGTGGTCAAGGACGTGGCCGACAACCCCATGATCTACCCGTCGCCCGAGGTCTCCAAGACCTTGTATGTCATCAAGGCGCAGCCCTTGAACATCCAACGCCTGCAGACGCGCATGTGGGCCGAGCTGAAATCGGGGCGCTGAGCATCATGACCGATAGCCGTTACTCGGCGCAGCTTGCGGCCGATCCGGACGAGTTCGTCCGGGTGACCGACGTGGTGAAGATCTTCGGCGACGTGGTCGCCGTCCGTTCCGTCAATCTCTCGGTCAAGCGCAACGAGATCTTCGCGCTGCTGGGCAGCTCGGGCAGCGGCAAATCGACCCTGCTGCGCATGCTGGCCGGCTTCGAGGAAGCCACCTCGGGCCAGATTCTGCTCGATGGCGAGGACATCACCAACGTGCCGCCGTACCGGCGGCCGGTGAACATGATGTTCCAGTCGTACGCGCTGTTCCCGCACATGACGGTCGAGGCCAACGTGGCCTTCGGCCTGAAGCAGGAAGGCGTGGACCGCGCCGAGATCCACGACCGCGTGTTCGAGGCGCTCGACCTGGTGCAGATGGCCGGCTATTCGCGCCGCAAGCCCAACCAGCTGTCCGGCGGCCAGCAGCAGCGCGTGGCGCTGGCGCGCAGCCTGGTCAAGCGGCCCAAGCTGCTGCTGCTGGACGAGCCGATGTCGGCGCTGGACAAGCAGATCCGCCAGAAGACCCAGATCGAGCTGGTCAAGATCCTGGAGCAGGTCGGCGTGACCTGCATCATGGTCACCCACGACCAGGAAGAGGCCATGACCATGGCGCATCGCCTGGCGGTCATGACCGAAGGCCAGATCGTCCAGTGCGGCACGCCGCAGGACGTCTACGCCTTCCCGAACTCGCGCTTCGTCGCCAGCTTCATCGGTTCGACCAACATGTTCACCGGCACCATCGTGGTCGATGAACCCGACCACGTCGCCATCGAAAGCCCCGAACTGAGCCGCCCGCTGTACGTCAGCCACGGCGTCAGCGAGCCGCTGGGCATGGACGTGCACGTCTCCATCCGCCCCGAGCGCATGGTGGTGTCGCGCGAGCAGCCCGCCGGCGACTACAACTGGGCCCACGGCATGGTCAGCCACATGGCCTGGATGGGCAGCTACGCGCTCTACCAGATCCGGCTGGATTCCGGCGCCATGGTCGAGGCCAGCGTGCCCAGCCTGCAGCTGGCCCAACTGGACGCCCCGGGCATCGACGAAGAGATCTTCGTCAGCTGGGACGCCGACAGCGCGACGGTGCTGGCGTCATGAGCCGCTTCTCGCCCCGCGACTGGCTGCCCTCGGGCCGGACGCTGGCGGTGGTGCCGCCGTTCGCCTGGCTGGTGCTGTTCCTGCTGGTGCCGTTCCTGCTGGTGTTCAAGATCAGCTTCGCCGAGCTCAAGTTCGGCATTCCGCCGTACACCGCGCTGGCGGAATTCAAGGACGAGGCGGTGCAGTTCAGCCTGCACCTGCGCGGCTACATCCTGCTGTTCACCGACAGCCTGTATTTCGCCACCTACCTCAGCTCGGTCAAGATCGCCGCCATCACCACGCTGGCCTGTGTGCTGATCGGCTATCCCATGGCGTACTACATCGCGCGCTCGTCGCCGCGCGTGCGCAACCTGCTGCTGCTGGGCGTGATCCTGCCGTTCTGGACCTCGCTGCTGCTGCGCGTGTACGCCTGGGTCGGCATCCTGCGCAACGACGGCCTCTTGAACAACTTCCTGCAATGGCTCGGCATCATCTCCAGCCCGCTGGAGATCTACCGCACCGACCTGGCCGTGTACATCGGCATGGTCTATGCGTACCTGCCGTTCTTCATCCTGCCGCTGTACGCCACGCTGGTGAAGATGGACCTGCGCCTGCTGGAAGCCGCCTACGACCTGGGCGCCAAGCCCTGGCAGGCGTTCTGGCAGATCACCGTGCCGCTGTCGCGCCAGGGCGTGATCGCCGGCGCCATGCTGGTGTTCATCCCGGCGGTCGGCGAATACGTCATTCCCGAAATGCTGGGCGGCGCCAACACGCTGATGATGGGCCGGGTCATGTGGAACGAGTTCTTCAACAATACCGATTGGCCGATGGCCTCGGCGGTGACCTGCGTGATGGTGCTGCTGTTGCTGGTGCCGCTGGCGCTGTTCCAGTACAACCAGGTCAAGCAGCAGGAACTGGCCAGCGGAGGCCGCAAATGAACGGTCCCAACAAGACCTTGCGCGCCGTGGTGCTGGGGCTGGGCTACTTCTTCCTGTACGTGCCCATCATCAGCCTGATGGTGTTCTCGTTCAACGAATCGCCCGCCGTCACCTCCTGGACCGGTTTCTCGTTCCGCTGGTACCACTCGCTGTTCAATGACGACGCGCTGCTGCGCGCGGCCTGGCTGTCGTTCCGCATCGCCGCCATGACCGCCACCGCGGCCGTCATCATCGGCACCTGGGCCGGTTACGTGCTGGGGCGCATGGGCCGTTTCCGCGGTTTCGCGCTGTACGTCGGCATGCTGAGCGCGCCGCTGGTGATCCCCGAAGTGGTGCTGGGCATCTCGCTCCTGCTGATGTTCGTGGAACTGCGCGGCCACCTCGGCTGGCCGGCCGAAAACGGCATCTTCACCATCTGGGTCGGCCACGTGACGCTGTGCATGGCCTTCGTGGCGGTGGTGATCCAGACCCGCATCCGCGACCTCGACCGCTCGCTGGAAGAGGCCGCGCTGGACCTGGGCGCCACGCCCATCGTCGTGTTCTTCAAGATCACGCTGCCGCTGATCGCGCCGGCGCTGGCCTCGGCCTGGCTGCTATCCTTCACGCTGTCGCTGGACGACGTGGTGCTGGCGTCGTTCCTGTCCGGCCCCAGCTCCAGCACCCTGCCGATGGAAGTCTTTTCGCGGGTGCGGCTGGGCCTGAAACCCGAGATCAATGCGTTGGCGACGCTGTTCATCCTGGCGGTGGGCACCTGCGTCATCCTGGCCAACCGCATGCAATGGCGCAAGGAGTCCGAACCCAAATGAAGCAAACCACCCTGTATGGCCTGACCAAGTGCAGCACCTGCGTCAAGGCGCGCGAGTGGCTGACCGCGAACGGCGTCGATCACCAGTTCATCGACTACCGCGACCACCCGGTGCCGGCCGCCACCCTGAAGGAATGGGCCGGTCAGCTCGGCGGCTGGGAAAAACTGGTCAACCGCGCCTCGATGACCTGGCGCAACCTGCCGGACGATCGCAAGACGGCCAGCACCGATGCGCAGTGGACCAAGCTGATCGCCGAGTTTCCGGCGCTGGTGCGCCGCCCGGTGGCGGTGACGGCCGACGGCGAGGTCGGCGTCGGCTTCAGCGAAAAGCGCTACGGCGAACGCTTCGCCTGACACCGTGGCTGCCATGGCCGACAAGGCATCGCGCCGCGCCGGCAAGGCGTTGCCCGATGCCTTTTTTGATCGCGACGCGCGCCAGCTGGCGCGAGAACTGCTGGGCAAGGTGGTGCGCCATCGCGTCGACGGCCTGTGGCTGTCGGCGCGCATCATCGAGACCGAGGCCTACTACCTGGAAGAGAAGGGCAGCCACGCCTCGCTCGGCTACACCCACAAGCGCCGCGCCCTGTTCATGGATGGCGGCGTGGTCTACATGTATTACGCCCGCGGCGGCGACTCGCTCAATTTCAGCGCGGGCGGTCCCGGCAACGCGGTCTTGATCAAGTCCGCCTATCCCTGGGTCGACGCCGTTTCCGGCCCCGACGCGCTGGCCCGCATGCAGGCCCTGAACCCCGATGCCCAGGGGCGGCCGCGGCCGCCGGGCCGGCTGTGCGCCGGCCAGACGCTGCTGTGCCGCGCGCTCGGCCTGAAGGTGCCCGACTGGGACGCGCGCCGCTTCGATCCCGAGGCGCTGTACGTCGAGGACGTGGGCGAGTCGCCCCAGGTGCTGATCAGCGCCACGCGGCTGGGCATTCCCGCCGGACGCGACGAACACCTGGAATACCGTTACGTTGATCCGGCCTACGCGGCCTGGTGTACCCGCAACCCGCTGCGCCGGGGGCAGCAGGCGGGGCGGGACTATCACTGGGTGGACGGGTCGGGGGCGCCCCTCAAGCGGGCGCCCTGAGGACGCGGCTCAGGTCCCGGGGTCGACGCGGTTCGCGGCCCTGAGCGCCGCCTCGCGGGCGCGCCGGGCCATCGCGGCCCGCATTTCGGCGTACTTGCGCTGGATCCGCTTGCGGTTCAGGCGCTTGCTCCAGGCGTATACCGGCACCAGCGGCAGCACGCCGAAGCCGTCAATCAGGAACAGCCCCGACTTGCCGTCGGCATTCAGGCCGCAGGCGATGTTGCTGGGCGACAGGTCGTGCAGCACCACGTGGGCGTCGGCCAGGTCTTCGACGAACTCGTCCAGTTGCGCTGACAGCGCCTCGTCCATCTTGCCTTGGCGCGCCAGGTCGGCCACCGTGGGGGCGATGTTGCCGACCTCGTCGGTGATCTTCTCGACCAGCAGGCCCAGGCCCAGCGTGGTCTGGGCCAGGCCCAGGATGCGCGCCATCGGCACCCGCCAGACGCCCGAGGGGCGCGTGGTGGTGGTGACGTATTCAGTGATTTCGTTCAGGTAGACGCGGTAGGCGCTTTCGCGCTGGTACTGTTTGTACCAGCGCTTGAACGGGCGGGTTTCGAGATAGACCGCGCGCGCCTGCATGTCCATGACCTTGACGAGCAGGGAAGGCGCATGGGGATGCTGGAAGATATGACGGTCCCCGCCCACTGCGACTGGCGTTTCGTCATTGAGATTCAATGGGCCGAAGACGGAGCCGAAGGCGACGGGGGACGGACAGAATGTTGGGAGATCAGCTGTATTCAACTGCTTTTAAGGTTATATGTAAGTTGTTAACAGTTTAATGCCGTTGCTTGCTTTTCGCTTTTTGAAGCCTCAAGGAAGTCGTTTCCGATGACTACGGGGGCCGGATCAGAGTCCTATAATTTCACGCGCCCGGCGTGGGCGCGCGGCGTTGAGAAGGGGCCACTTTGTCGAATGATGTTCTGCTATGGATTGCCGCGGGCGGCGCGGTGCTGGCTTGCCTGATTGCCTTGCTGGCCTGGCTGTCGCGGCCGGCGCGCGATGACCGGCTCGACGCGCTGCTGGAAGGCCTGGAGCGCACCGAGCGCGCCCTGCGCGCCGACATGGCGGAGAGTCAGCGCGGCCTGCGCGCCGAGTTCGCCGAATCCACCCGCGGCCTGCGCCAGGAACTTGCCCAATCCCACGGCGACCTGCGCGCCGCCCTGACGCGCGACGCGCAGGCGGCGCGGGCCGAATCGGCCGAGTCGCTGGCGCGTTTCGCGGCGGGTTTCGGCGACCAATTGCAGGGACTCATCCAGATCAATGAGCGGCGCCTGATGGAGGTGCGGACCACGGTCGATCAGCGCCTGCAAGCGTTGCAGAATGACAACAGCGCGAAGCTGGACGACATGCGCCGCACCGTCGACGAGAAGCTCCACGCCACGCTTGAGCAGCGCCTGGGCGAATCGTTCAAGCAGGTGTCGGACCGTCTCGAGGCCGTGCACAAGGGGCTGGGCGAGATGCAGGCGCTGGCCGCCGGCGTCGGCGATCTCAAGCGCGTGCTGACCAACGTCAAGTCGCGCGGCACCTGGGGCGAGGTGCAGCTGGCGCGGCTGATCGAGGACAACATGACCCCCGAGCAGTACGCCGCCAACATCAAGCCGGTGCCGGGCAGCGACGCGGTGGTCGAATTCGCCATCCGCCTGCCGGGGCGGGGCGATGGCGCCGCCCCGGTCTGGCTGCCGATCGACGCCAAGTTCCCCAAGGAAGAATACGAGCGCCTGATGGACGCGCAGGAAGCCGCCGACGCCGAGGGCGTGAAGGCCGCCGGCGCCGCGCTGGGCAAGGCGGTCGAGGTGCAGGCGCGGCTGATCGCCGGCAAGTACGTGGCGCCGCCGCACACCACCGACTTCGCCATCATGTTCCTGCCGACCGAAAGCCTGTACGCCGAAGTGCTGCGGCGTCCCGGCCTGCTGGACCGCCTGCACGACCTGCGCATCAACGTGGCCGGGCCCAGCAACTTGGCCGCCCTGCTCAACAGCCTGCAGATGGGCTTTCGCACGCTGGCCATCGAGCAGCGTTCGTCCGAGGTCTGGCAGGTGCTGCGCGCGGTCAAGACCGAGTTCGGCAAGTTCGGCGACGCGCTGGCCGGCGTCAAGAAGACGCTGGACACCGCCAGCAGCAAGATCGGCCAGACCGAGGTGCGCACGCGCGCCATGCTGCGCAACCTCAAGAGCGTCGAGGCCCTGCCCGAAGCCGAGGCGCTGCGCCTGCTGGGCGGCGAAGGCGCCGTGGCCGATGACGGCGCGGACGACGCCGCCACCGACGACGCGCCGGCCGCGCCGGGTTCCGGCGCCTGATTCGCGCGGCCGTCGCCGGGCCCGGCTTGTGACCCGGGCGCTCTGTCGATATCCTCATACTTGCGGCATTCCGCCGTCGATATCTGGAGCATCGTAAGCATGGGCACGGCTGACCGAGTTGATTCCTCTTCCTTCGACGCGATGGCGCTGGGCGCCGATATCGCCCAGGGAGCCACGACGGCGCTTGCCGCGATGCAGCAGGCGCTGGAGCGGGTGGCGGCGCGCAATCCGTCGATCAACGCGGCCTGCGGCGTGCAGGCCGAACTGGGCCTGGACCTGGCGCGCGCGCTGGACGGCGAGCTGGCGGCGCTGACAGACGAGCAGCGGCTCGCCCTGCTGGACGAACGTCCGTTCCTGGGCGTGCCGACCCTGCTCAAGGACCTTGGCACCGCGGCGCTGGGCCTGCCTAGCGCCATGGGCTCGGTGCTGTACGGCCAGGTCGACTGGAGCGTCGACGCCGAGATCGTCACGCGCTACCGCCGCGCCGGCCTGATCCCGTTCGGCCGCAGCACCAGCGCCGAACTGGGCCTGAGCCCCACCAGCGAATCGCCCGTCTACGGCGCGCCCACCCAGAACCCCTGGAAGGCCGGCCACAGCGCCGGCGGTTCCAGCGGCGGCGCCGGCGCGGCGCTGGCCAGCGGCATGGTGCGCATCGCGCACGGCAGCGACGGCGGCGGCTCGATCCGCATTCCCGCCTCGTGTTGCGGCGTGCTCGGCCTGAAGCCCTCGCGCGGCATGATGCCGCTGGGACCGCTCAAGGGCGAGGGCTGGGGCGGCCTGGCCACCGAACACATGATGACCCTGTCGGTGCGCGACTGCGCCGCGGCGCTGGACATCAGCGCCGGCGCCGATGTTGGCGCGCCCTATGCCGCGCCAGCCAGGCCGGGCGAGTCCTACCGCGACATCGTGGCGCGAGTGGCGGCCGATCCGCGCTCGGCGCCGCGCCGCCGCATCGCCTACATCAACACCACCTACGAAGGCCAGGCCATCCATCCCGAGGTCGCGGCCGCGGTCGACGAGGCCGCGCGCCTGTTCGCCGGCCTGGGCCACGAACTGGTGGCGGCCGCGCCGCCGGTGGGTTCCGAGGAAGTGCTGTCGCCGATGCTGCCGCTGATCGCCAGCGCCGCCGCCAACGCCATCGACAGCTACGTCGGCGCCCGCAACCGCCGGCTCGCCGCCGACGAATTGCAGCCCACCACGCTCGGCGCGCGCGAATACGCCCGCGCCATTTCCGGCGCCCAGTACGTGGCCTGCGTCGACGCCTGCCACGAGATCACGCGCCGCATCGGCCGCTTCCTGCATCGCGAAGGCACGCAGGGCCACGACCTGTTCCTGTCGCCGGTGCTGGCGCAATTGCCGGCGCCCATCGGCCGCTACGCGATGGACAACGCCGACTACCTGGCCTACCGCCTGGGCAAGAAGGGCGTGATCGGCTATTCGCCGTTCGCGCCGCTGGCCAACCTGACGGGCATGCCCGCCATTTCCATTCCGTTCGGCCTGTCGGCCGACGGCCTGCCGATCGGCATCCAGGTCATGGGCCCGCTGGGCAGCGAGGCCTGGCTGCTGGAACTGGCCGCCCAGGTCGAGGCCCTGCGGCCCTGGCAGCGGGTGGCGCCCATCGCCAGATAGGCGCGCGGGCGGGACGCGCCGGCCGTCGCGGCGCGCCATCGAATAGCGAATAGGAGCAGTCAGCATGCCGTCGTTCGTGACTCATACCGTCCTTAACCAGGTCCCGCCCCTGGAAGACTATTCGTTGTTCGACACCGACCCGGCGCTGCGCGAGGCCGCCGCGCGCGAGGGCGCCGGCGCCTGGACCGGCGACCTGGCCGCGCATGGCGCCTGGCTTGGACGGGCGCAGACGCTGGCCGCCGGCGCCGACGCCAACCGCTGTCCGCCGCGGCTGGTGGCCTACGACCGGGCCGGCCATCGCATCGACCACGTGGATTTCCATCCGGCCTGGCAACTGCTGATGAGCGGCATCGTGGCGCGCGGCCTGCACAGCCGCGCCTGGGCGCAGCCGGTGCCGGGCGCGCAGGTGGCGCGGGCCGCGGCCTATCTGATGCAGGGCCAGGTCGAGGCCGGCACGCTGTGCCCGACCACCATGACCTTTGCCGCCGTGCCGCTGCTGCAGCGCGAACCGGCGGGCGTGGTGGACTACGGCGGCGACTGGCTGCCGGCGCTGTATTCGCGTGAATTCGACGGCGCCGATGCGCCGCTGGCGGGCAAGCGCGGCGCGTTGATCGGCATGGGTCTGACCGAAAAGCAGGGCGGTTCCGACCTGCGCGCGGTCACCACCCGCGCCACGCCGCTGGGCGCGGCCGGGCGCGGCTGCGCTTATCAGCTGGTGGGCCACAAATGGTTCTTTTCGGTGCCGCAGGCCGACGCCCACCTGGTGCTGGCGCAGACCAACGAAGGGCTCAGCTGCTTTTTCGTGCCGCGCTGGATTCCGGGCGGCCTGCGCAACGCGGTGCGCATCCGCCGCCTGAAGGACAAGCTGGGCAACCACAGCAACGCCAGCGCCGAAGTCGAGTTCGAGGACGCCTGGGGCGTCATGGTGGGCGAGCCGGGCCGCGGCCTGGCGGTGCTGCTGGAGATGGCCGCCACCACCCGGCTCGATTGTGTGCTGGGCAGCGCCGCGCTGCTGCGCCAGGCGCTGGTGCAGTCGCTGCACCATGCCGGTCACCGCCACGCCTTCGGCAAGCCACTGCTGGCGCAACCGCTGATGCGCAACGTGCTGGGCGACCTGGCGCTGGAGGCCGAGGCCGCGCAGGCGCTGGCGCTGCGGCTGGCGCGCGCGGTGGACGAGCGCGCCGACGCCGGGGCGCGCGCGCTGGCGCGGGTCGGCACGCCGGCCGCCAAGCTGTGGGTCTGCAAGCGCGCGATCGCGGCGGTGGCCGAATGCATGGAGGCCTGGGGCGGCAACGGCTACGTCGAAGAGGGGCCGATGCCGCGCCTGTACCGTGAAACGCCGGTCAATTCCATCTGGGAAGGCTCGGGCAACGTGATGGCGCTGGACGTGCTGCGGGCCTTGCAGCGCGAGCCCGAGGCGCTGCCGGCGCTGGAAGCCGAGTTCGCGCCCGCCTCGGGCCAGCATCGTGAGTTCGACGCGGCGCTGGCGCAGTGGCGGGCGCTGCTGGCGGATCCGGCCCAGGCCGAGTTCCAGGCCCGCCGCATCGCCTGCGGGCTGGCGCGGCTGTGGCAGGCGGCGCTGTTGATCCGGCATGCGCCCGAGCCGGTGGCGCGGGGTTTCGTCGGCAGCCGCCTGGGCGCGGCGGGCGGGGTGTTCGGCGAGCTGCCGGCCGGCATCGACGTGGCCGCGATCCTGGCGCGGGCCTGGCCGGCGGCGGCCGCATGCTAAATTTCCCCGCTTCACTCACCAATTTTCCGCATTTTCGCCATGCTCTCCCAGCAAGAACTCAAGCAGCAAGCCGCAGACGCCGCCCTGGAACTGGTTGAACAGGTCGCCGGCCCCGACGTCATCATCGGCGTGGGCACCGGCTCGACCGCCGATCTCTTCATCGACGGCCTGGCGCGTTTCAAGGGCCGTATCGGCGGCACCGTCGCCAGTTCCGAGCGCAGCGCCGCGCGCCTGGCCGGCCATGGCCTGAAAGTGCTGGACCTGAACGACGTGACCTCGATGCCGATCTACGTGGACGGCGCCGACGAAATCGACGCCAACCTGCACATGATCAAGGGCGGCGGCGGCGCGCAGACGCGCGAGAAGATCGTGGCCTCGGTGGCCGACCGCTTCGTCTGCATCGTCGATGAGTCCAAGCTGGTCGAGGTCATGGGCAAGTTCCCGCTGCCGATCGAGGTCATCCCGATGGCGCGCGAATCGGTGGCCCGCGCCATGGTGGCGCTGGGCGGCCAGCCGCGCCTGCGCGAAGGTTTCGTCACCGATAACGGCAACGTCATCCTGGACGTCGCCGGCCTGTCGATCACCGACGCGCCGGGCCTGGAAGCCCGCGTCAACAACCTGGCGGGCGTGGTCACCTGCGGCCTGTTCGCCATCGCCGGCGCCGACGTGGCGCTGCTGGCCACCCAGAACGGCATCCGCCGCCTGGATCGCCGCGCCTGAGTGCGGATAGCGGGCTCGGCCGCCCTTGCGGGCGGTCTGGCCGCGATTCATAATCCTGTCACACTTGGGTCATAACCTTGCGGGTTGTGCAGGCCCATACTTGAAACGCTTTCATATCGGGGCAATGCAATGAGATCAACCACGCAGGGAGCCCGGATGACGGAGCATACAAACAAGCAGTTCGACGCTGATCTGGAAAGCGTCCGTTCGCAGTTCTTGCAAATGGGCGGCGTGGTCGAAGCCATGATCCAGGAGGCCATCGACGCGCTGGCCAGCGGCGATCTGACGCTGGTTGAGAAGGTGCGCGAGCGCGAAAAGGAAGTCAATCGCCACGAAGTGGAGATCGACGAAAGCATCAGCCGCATCCTGGCCCGTCACCAGCCCACCGCGATCGACCTGCGCATGCTGATGGCCGTGTCCAAGATGCTGACCGACATGGAGCGCTCGGGTGACGAGGCCGAGAAGGTCGCCACCGTGGCGCGCCGCGTGCACGAATCCGAAATCCGCCACATCCCGGTGATCGAACTGCGCCACATGGCCTCGAACGTGCGCACCATGCTGCACCAGGCCCTGGACGCCTTCGCCCGCCTCGACCCCATCCTGGCCGCCGCCGTGGTGCGCAGCGACAAGGAAGTGGACAAGGAATGGAAGGGCGCGCTGCGCCACCTGATCACCTACATGATCGAAGACCCGCGCACCATCTCGCGCGCCATCGACATGATCTTCATCGCCCGCGCGCTCGAGCGCATCGGCGACCATGCCAAGAACATGTCCGAACGCGTGATCTACATGGTCAAGGGCGCCGACGTGCGTCACACCGGCGTCAAGAACACCGAGCGCCTGGCGCGCGGTGAAGAAGACACGCCCGAGCAGGACGACTGATCGCGAACCGCCTTCCGGGCGGCGCGCGCGGAACGCGAAAACCCCAGGCGCCTCGCGGCGGCCTGGGGTTTTTTTCTTGTCCGGCGCGGGCATCGGCCGGGGAGGATGTGTTCTACAAGGGCAGGTCGGCGCCCTGGCACAGGCGCGGGTCCGGCACGCCGGACTTGCCTGGATTGATGCGCCCGGCCAGGCGGCGGCCGAACCGCGCCAGGCCCTGCGCGCTGACCTCCAGGTCGTACCAGCCCTCGCAGCCGGCGTACTTCAGTTCCAGCGCGCCGCCGGCCTGCACGTGCGCCATGGCGCGCCAGCCGTCGCCCATGCGCGATTCGATGTGGACCGCCTGGTGCGTGTCGCCGTGGTTGATGAGGCGCAGGCGCAGTCCCGAGGTCACCGGCACCAGTTGCGTTTCCAGCAGGCCGGCATCGCCGCGGTCGCCGCGGAAGTGGCGATGGAAGCCGTCCGGGCCCAGCAGCCACAGGTCGTAGGCGCCGTCGGCATCCAGGCGCCAGCCGTCGTCCAGCCGCGCGCCCGCGCCCACGGTGTAGCGGCGCGGCGCGTGCGCCAGCGCCCGGCGGTCGTAGACGTGCAGCACGGCGCCGACGCTGCCGGCGTTGCGGAAGGTCAGGCGGTAGTGCTCGCCGTCGGCGGTCATGCGGCCGACCGCCTCCAGCGCGTAGGGCAGGGCGCAGGCGTGGCGCACGCTGTCGGCGTGCTGCAGGGCGCGGTCGCCGGCGAAATCGAAGGCCGAGGTCAGGTCGCCGGCCACGGCGCGGCGCCAGGCGCTGATGTTGGGTTCGGCCACGCCGAAGCGGGCTTCGAGGAAGCGGATCACCGAGGTGTGGTCGAACACCTGCGAGTTGACCCAGCCGCCGCGGCTCCAGGGCGACACCACCAGCATCGGCACGCGCGGGCCCATGCCGAAGCCGCGGCCGTGCAGGGCGGGCGGGTCGTCCGGGGTGGCGGCGCTGGGGCCGTGGCGGGTGTCGTGGTATTCGCCGTCCAGCTCGATGGTGGACAGGCCGCCCGAGCGGCCGTCGGGCGCGCGAGCCGGCGGGGCGGGGGGCGGCATGTGGTCGAAGAAGCAGTCGTTCTCGTCATAGGTGACGAAGAACACACAGCCGTTCCAGACCTCGGGATTGCGCGTCAGGATCTCGAGCACGCGTTCGGTGTAGGCGCCGCCCTGGCGCGGCGACGAGACCTCGGGGTGCTCGGAATCGGCGGCCGGGGCGATGATCCACGACACCTGCGGCAGCGTGCCTTGCTCGACGTCGCGGGCCAGGTCGTCCAGGGTATGGGTCGACAGGGCCCGGTCGCGCAGCGGCGCCTCGGCGGCCGTGGCGGCGTGCTGGCGGCGGTACTGCCGGAAGCCCGCCAGCGGGTTGTCGTGGAAGTTGTCCGCCATGTCCTGGTAGATGCGCCAGTCGATGCCGGCGGCCTGCAGCCGTTCCGGGTAGGTGGTCCAGCCGTAGCCCTGGTCGGCCGGGCCGAGACGGTCGAAGGTGTTGACCAGGGCCGGGCCGCCGGCGCGTCCCTGGGGATCGTTGCTGCCGGTCCACAGGAACAGGCGGTTCGGATTGGTGCCGGCCTGGATCGAACAGTGGTAGGCGTCGCACAGCGTGAAGGCGTTGGCCAGCGCCGTCTGGAACGGCACCTCGGCGGGGCGATAGGCGCCCAGGCCGAGGCGGCTCTTGGCCGCCAGCCATTGGTCCATGCGGCCGTCGTTCCAGGCGCGCTGGGCGTCATCCCAGGTGTGCGGGGTGATGTAGCCGACCGGCGTGTCGCTGGCGTACTCGGCCTGCAGCGCATAGGGACGCAGCCGCTGGGCGCCGTCGGCCTGGGTCAGCACGTCGCCGGCCGGCGTCGGCGCCGGATGCGGATCGGCAAAGCCGCGCACGCCCGGCAGGGCGCCGAAATAATGGTCGAAGGAACGGTTCTCCTGCATCAGGATGACGACGTGCCGCACGTCGTTGAGCGTGCCGGTCTTGCGGTCGGGGGCGACCGCCAGCGCGCGCTGGATGGCCCGGGGCAGGTCGGAGGAAGCGGCGGAACTCGGTTCTTCTTTCATGACGGCATTAGTACGGCCAGCAACAACGGAATCTTAAGGCAGGCGCCGGGGGCGGCTGGGCGCTCCGGCCAGAAGCGCGAAGCCCCTCGTGAACGAGGGGCTTCGCAGGCGTGCCGCGCGGGGCGGCGCGGCGGGGTCAGGCCGAGGGCGGAACGTAGCCCTGGGCTTCGACGCTGCCGTCCTCGAACAGGAAGCGTTCCATCTGCTGCTGCAGGTACTTGCGGGCGCGGGCGTCGGCCAGGTTCAGGCGGTTTTCGTTGACCAGGCGGGTCTGCACCTGCTTCCACTCTTCCCAAGCTTCCTTGGAAATGCTCTGCCAGATGCGGGTGCCGAGTTCGCCGGGGTAGGGCGGAAAATCGAGCCCTTCGGCTTCACGCTTCAATTTCACACAGTTGATGGTACGGGCCATGGTTCGCTGCCGGAAAGAATGGGTAATGCGCCATTTTAGCGGGCTTGGCGCCGGAAGGTCGCCAAGCCCCTGCGGGCACTGCGGGTAGGCCCCGGGTCAGCCCGGGGCGGCGCCGCGTTACAGCTTCTTGATGAACACCAGGCTGTTGCGCGAGCGGTTGTAGTTGTTCTGCTTTTCGCGCGGCAGGTCGGCGATGCCGCCCTGCACGAAGCCGCGTTTCATGAACCAGTGCGAGGTGCGGGTGGTCAGCACGAACAGGCGCTTGGCGCCGCTGGCGCGGGCGCGCGATTCCATGTGGCGCAGCAGGATCTCGCCTTCGCCCGAGCCCTGCCATTCGGGGTGCACGATCAGGCAGGCCATCTCGGCCATGTGATCCTCGGGGAAGTTGTGCAGCGTGGCGCAGCCGTAGATCACGCCGTCGTGCTCGAGCACGGTGAAGTTCTCGACGTCGCGTTCGATCACGCTGCGCGGACGCGGCACCAGCGTGCCGTCGGCTTCCAGCGGCTCGATCAGGCTGAGGATGGCGCCGACGTCGTCGAGCGTGGCCGGGCGCAGGTCGTCCAGCGTGTCTTCCACCACCATGGTGCCGACGCCGTCGTGGGTGAAGATCTCCAGCAGCACGCTGCCGTCCAGCGCGAACGGCACCAGGTGGGCGCGGGCCACGCCGCGCTTGACCGCCAGCGACGCGTACTGCAGGTAGGCGCCGGTTTCCTCGTCGAGCACACCGGCGGTGAGCAGGGCGTCGGCATCGACCCGGGCCAGCTCGGTGTCGACCGAGCCGTCCTCGTTCAGCACGCCCTGGCCGCTGGACAGGAAGATCAGCTTTTCGGCGCGCAGCGCCACGGCCACGCTGGTGGCCAGGTCTTCCATGGCCAGGTTGAAGGCGTCGCCGGTGGGCGAGAAGCCCAGCGGCGACAGCAGCACCACCGAGGAACCCTTCTCGATGGCGAACTTGAGCGCGTCGACGTCGATCTTGCGCACCTGGCCGGTGTGCTTGTAGTCCACCCCGTCGAGCACGCCGGTGGGGCGCGCGGTGACGAAGTTGCCCGAAATGACGCGGATGTGCGCGTGCGACATCGGCGTGTTGGGCAGGCCCTGGCTGAAGGCGGCCTCGATGTCCAGGCGGATCTCGCCGGCGGCTTCCTTGGCGCATTCCAGCGCGGCGGCGTCGGTGGGCGCCAGGCCGCGGTCGAATTGCTGGGTGAAGCCCTTCAGGCGCAGCTGTTCATTGACCTGGGGGCGCGAGCCGTGCACCAGCACCAGCCGGATGCCCAGCGACGACAGCAGCGACAAGTCCTGCACCAGCGTGTTCAGCGCCCCGGCCTGCACCAATTCACCGCCAAACGCCACCACGAAGGTCTTGCCTCGGAACGCGTGCACGTAGGGCGCCACGTCTCGGAACCATCGGACGAACTGGGCAGGGGCGAATTCGGGGGCTTCAAGGGCGGAGACGGTGTCTGGTTCCAGGTCGGGCATGATGGGTGGGGGTGTTCCTGAGAGTGGCAACAACGCGGCGAGGGCCGCGTCAACGCGCCGTCACGGGACGGCGTGGCGAAATTATATGGCCGCGGGGCGTTTATATAATAGGCAGCTAACCGGACAAATCGTACATGCCAGAATCCTCCCGCCCGCGGCCGCCCGTGCCGGCCGACGGGCCGACCCGTGCCCCCGGCAAGCCGCGCGCCGACGCCGCGGCCCCGGCGGCCCGCCAGGCGCCCCGCCCCGAGCGGCCCATTCCCGCCGTGACCTACCCCGAGGACCTGCCCGTCAGCGCGCGGCGCCAGGAAATCGCGCGCGCCATCGCCGGCCATCAGGTGGTCATCGTCAGCGGCGAGACCGGCTCGGGCAAGACCACCCAGCTGCCCAAGATCTGCCTGGAACTGGGCCGTGGCCGCCAGAAGATGATCGGCCACACCCAGCCGCGGCGGCTGGCCGCCACCTCGGTGGCCAAGCGCATCGCCGAGGAACTGAACACGCCGATGGGCGAGGTGGTGGGCTACCAGGTGCGCTTCAACGACCGCACCGGCCCCAATGCGTCGATCAAGCTGATGACCGACGGCATCTTGCTGGCCGAGTCGCAGCGCGATCCGCTGCTGCGCCGCTACGACACCATCATCATCGACGAGGCGCACGAACGCAGCCTCAACATCGACTTCCTGCTGGGCTATCTCAAGCAGCTGCTGCCGCGCCGGCCTGACCTGAAAGTCATCATCACCTCGGCCACCATCGACGCCGAGCGCTTCGCCCGCCATTTCGCCGCGTCCGAGGACAAGCCGGCGCCGGTGATCGAGGTCTCGGGCCGGCTGTACCCGGTCGAGGTGCGCTACCGCCCGGTGCGCGAGGAAGCCGAGGAAGCGGCCGCGCCGGCCAAGCCGGCCCGCGACCGCGAGCGCATGTCGGGCGACGAGGAGCGCGACCTGATCGACGCCATCGTCGACGCGGTCGACGAATGCGCCCGCCACGGCCCCGGCGACGTGCTGGTGTTCCTGCCGGGCGAGCGCGAGATCCGCGAATCGGCCGAGGCGCTGCGCAAGCGCCACCCGGCCGGCACCGAGGTGCTGCCGCTGTACGCGCGCCTGTCGCAGGCCGAGCAGGAACAGATCTTCCACCCGCGCGGCAACGCGCGCCGCATCGTGCTGGCCACCAACGTGGCGGAAACCTCGCTGACGGTGCCCGGCATCCGCTTCGTGGTCGACAGCGGCCTGGCGCGCGTCAAGCGCTATTCCTGGCGCAACAAGGTCGAGCAGCTGCGCATCGAGCCGATCAGCCGCGCATCGGCCAACCAGCGCGCCGGCCGTTGCGGCCGGGTCGGCCCGGGCCTTTGCATCCGCCTCTACGACGAAGCCGACTTCAACGCCCGCGCCGCTTTCACCGACCCCGAGGTGCTGCGTTCCTCGCTGGCCTCGGTGATCCTGCGGATGAAGTCGCTCAAGCTGGACGACATCGAGCAGTTCCCGTTCGTCGAGGCCCCGCCCGGGCGCGCGGTGGCCGACGGCTACCACCTGCTGCAGGAGCTGGGCGCGATCGAGCTGGCCGCCGCCGACGAGGGCGACGACGCCAGCCGCACCGGCGCCTCGTTCGTCCTGACCCAGACCGGCCACGAACTGGCCAAGCTGCCGGTGGACCCGCGCATCGGCCGCATGATCCTGGCGGCGCGCGAGCACCAGTGCCTGGCCGAGATGCTGATCATCGCCTCGGCGCTGTCGGTGCAGGACGCGCGCGACCGGCCCATGCAGGAACGCGAGGCGGCCGAAGCCGCGCACGCCAAGTTCGCCGACGACAAGTCCGAATTCATTTCCTTCCTCAAACTGTGGCGCTGGTACGGCGAGCAGGTGCAGCACAAGGCCTCGCAGCGCAAGCTGGTGGGCCTGCTGCGGCAGAACTTCCTGTCGCCCATCCGGCTGCGCGAATGGCACGACGTCCACACCCAGCTGGCCGCCCTGGTGGGCGAGCAAGGCTGGCGCGTCAACCAGCTCGAGGCCACCTACGAACAGCTGCACATGGCGCTGCTATCGGGCCTGTTGGGCAACATCGGCTTCAAGAGCGACGAGGGCGGCCATTACCAGGGCGCCCGCGAGATCCGCTTCCACATCCATCCGGGCTCGCGCCTGGTGAAGAAGGCCGGGCGCTGGATCGTCGCCGCCGAGCTGGTCGAGACCACCCGGCTGTACGCGCGCTGCGTGGCGCGCATCGACCCGGTCTGGCTGGAAAAGGTCGGCGCCCACCTGATCCGCAAGAACTGGTCCGACCCGCGCTGGGAGAAGAAGGCCGGCCAGGTGGTGGCCAACGAACGCGCCACGCTCTACGGCCTGACCATCTACACCGGCCGCCGCATCCAGTACGGCCGGGTCCATCCGCGCGAGGCGCGCGAGCTCTTCATCCGCCAGGCGCTGGTGCCGGGCGAGATCGACACGCGCCTGGCCTTCGTGGCCCACAACCGCAAGCTGATCGCCGGCATCGAGAAACTGGAGCACCAGACCCGCCGCCCCGACATCCTGGTCGACGACGAGCTGATCTACGCTTTCTACGACCGCCAGCTGCCAGCCGACATCTCGCAGACCGCGACCCTCGAAAAATGGGTCAACGGGCTCGACAAGGCCGCCGCCGCCAAGCTGCTGCTGACGCGCGACGAGCTGATGCGGCACGAGGCCGCCGGCGTCACCACCGACGTCTTTCCCAAGAAGGTCGAGTGGCAGGGCGTGTCGATGGCGCTGGACTACCACTTCGAGCCCGGTTCGCCGCGCGACGGCGTGACGCTGGCGGTGCCGCTGTTCGCCCTGAACCAGATCGATCCGGCGCGCTGCGAATGGCTGGTGCCCGGCATGCTCAAGGAAAAGGCGCACCTGCTGCTCAAGTCGCTGCCGCAGAAGCTGCGCCGCCACTGCGTGCCGCTGCCCGACTACGCGGCCGGCTTCTACGACCGCTGGTTCGAGCGCCTGGGCGACCCCCAGACCGGCCTGGTGGACGCCCTGATCGCCGACATGTGGGATCAGGTGCAAGTGCGTCCGGCCGCCGCCGACTTCAAGCTCGAAACGCTGCCGGCGCACCTGTTCATGAACTTCCGCGTGGTTGACGAGCACGGCCGCATGCTGGCCGCCGGCCGCAACCTGGCGCAGCTGCGCGCCGAGTTCGGCAAGCAGGCCCAGGCCACCTTCCAGCAACTGGCCGCCAGCGACACCCAGGTGGCGCAGGCGCTGGCGCACGAGAACCTGACCGCCTGGACCTTCGGTCCGCTGCCGGAAATCATGGAGATCAAGCGCCGCGGCCAGTCGGTCATCGGCTACCCGGCGCTGGTCGACCGTGGCGCGCATTGCGACCTGGACGTGTTCGACGACCCGGACGAGGCCCGCAAGGCGCACCGCGCCGGCCTGCTCAAGCTGTTCCGGCTGGGCCTGCGCGAGCAGGTCAAATTCCTGGAAAAGAACCTGGCCGACCTGACCAAGATCAGCATGCTCTACATGACGCTGGGCACGCAGGAGGAACTGCGCGACCAGATCATCGACTGCGCCCTGGGCCAGGCCTGCCTGGCCGAGCCCTGGCCGGTCAATGAACAGCAGTTCGAGGCGCGCCGGGCCGAGGGCAAGGGCCGGCTGGGCCTGCTGGCCCAGGAAGTGGCGCGCCTGGCGGGCGCCGTGCTGACCGAGTACGCGGCCCTGCAGCGCAAGCTGCCGCAGGCCAAGCCGCACGCCGCGGCCTACGCCGACCTGCAGCAGCAGCTGGGGGCGCTGATGCCCAAGTGGTTCATCCGCGATACGCCGTACGCCCAGCTGTCGCATTTCCCCCGCTACCTGAAGGCGGCGGTGGCGCGCATCGACAAGCTGCGCGCCGATCCGGGCCGCGACGCCAAGCTGGTGGCCGAGATGGCGCCGCTCGTGACCCAGTACCAGCGCGCCCGCTCGGCCCTGAAGGGGGCGCCCGACCCCCGCCTGGACGAGTTCCGCTGGCTGCTGGAGGAGCTGCGGGTGGCCTTGTTCGCGCAGGAATTGCGCACGCCGATGCCGGTATCGGTCAAGCGGCTGATGAAAAGCTGGGAGTCCCTGCAGCGCTGACGCGCGGGTCCGGGCGAGGCGGGCCGCGGCCGTCTCGCCCGAGGGATGCGGGGCGGCGCGAGCCGTCCCGTATTACACCCAGATTTCAGTCGTTTTCTGTTCAGTGACGCGTCATCTGGTTATGCTTCAATGCGCGGGCCTTCACCCCGCTCCCTGGAGCATTGCCGACATGTTCGAGCTCTTCAGCACCCGGACGCGCCCGTCCTCGTCGTCCCGCTCCTCGCCCAACCGCTGGGACTGGGCGCTTCTTCCCTTGGTGCTGGTGGTGCTGGCCGCGATGGCCTACGGCGCCTCGCAGATGAGCCGCCCCTTTGCCGTCGGCGAAGAGTTGCCGATCTCGCTGGATCCGGTCTACCTGCCGTACTACCTGCTGCGCACCATTCTGCGGATGTTCACGGCGCTGGCCTTCTCGCTGCTGTTCAGCTTCATCTTCGCCGCCATCGCGGCCAAGTTCCGCACCGCCGAAAAAGCCATGATCCCGATGCTGGACATCCTCCAGTCGGTGCCCATCCTGGGTTTCCAGGCCATCGCCATCGCGCCCTTCATCGCGCTGTTTCCCGGCAATCTGCTGGGGGTCGAGTGCGCGGCGATCTTCGCCATCTTCACCTCGCAGGCCTGGAACATGGCGTTCAGCCTGTACCAGTCGATGCGCACCGTGCCGGCCGAACTGAACGAGGCCGCGCGCGTGTTCCGGCTGTCCGGCTGGCAGCGCTTCTGGCGCCTGGAACTGCCGTACGCCACCCCGGGCCTGCTGTGGAACATGATGATGTCCATGTCCGGCGGCTGGTTCTTCCTGGTGGCGGCCGAGGCCATCTCGGTGGCCGGGCAGGACATCAAGCTGCCCGGCATCGGCTCGTACATCGCGGTGGCCATCGACGCCGAGGACGGCCGCGCCATCGCCTGGGCCATCGGCGCCATGATGGCCGGCATCCTGCTCTACGACCAATTGTTCTTCCGGCCGCTGCTGGCCTGGGCCGACAAGTTCCGCTTCGAGGAATCGCAGGCCGACGTGGCGCAGCAGTCCTGGCTGCTGGACTGGACCCGCCGCAGCCGCTGGATGCAGGCGCTGTCCAATATGTTCTGGGCGCAGATGCGGCGCGCGCTGGGCTGGTTCAGCGTGTCGTACGACGGCACCTCGATCCGGGCCCGTGCCAAGGCGCCAGACCCGCGCTGGACCCGGGTCTGGGATGCGCTGTTGGCCGCCGGCGCGCTGCTGGCCACCTACAAGCTGGTCGTCTTCGTGCACGCGGAGGTGGGCTGGAGCGAAGTGCTGCACGTGATCGGCCTGGGCGGCATCACGCTGTTGCGGGTGATGGTGCTGATCGGGCTGGCGTCGCTGATCTGGGTGCCGATCGCGGTCTGGATCGGCCTGCGGCCCAAGTATTCGCAGCGGGTGCAGGCAGTGGCGCAGTTCCTGGCGGCATTCCCGGTCAACCTGCTGTTCCCGGCGGTGGTGTTCGTGATGGTGGCGTTGAAGCTCAGCCCCAACATCTGGCTCAGCCCGCTGATCATCTTCGGCACCCAGTGGTACATCCTCTTCAACGTGGTGGCCGGCGCCTCGACCATTCCGAACGAACTGCGCCTGGCCGCCAGCAACCTCGGCCTGAAGGGCTGGCTGCTGTGGCGCCGGGTCTACCTGCCGGCCGTCTTCCCCAGCTTCATCACCGGCGCCATCACGGCCAGCGGCGGCTCCTGGAACGCCAGCATCGTGGCCGAGTACGTGTCCTGGGGCAATACCTCGCTGATGGCCGATGGCCTGGGCAGCTACATCAAGCAGATGACCGAGCAGGGCGATTTCCACCGCATCGCGCTCGGCATCGGCGTCATGAGCATTTTCGTCATGCTGTTGAACCGGTTTTTCTGGCGCAAACTGTATTTGCTGGCCGAAGACCGCGGCCGGTAGGAGTCTTCATGAATTCCAATTTCCTGATCGAACTGCACGATGTCGGCAAGTCGTTCCGCGCCGCCGACGGCACTGCCCGCAACGTGCTGGAACACGTGGACTTCATCCTGCACGAAGGCGAGATCGTGGCCCTGCTGGGCAAGTCCGGCTCGGGCAAGTCGACCCTGTTGCGCATCATGGCGGGCCTGGTCAATGCCGACCAGGGCACCGTCACCTACCGCGGCCAGCCGGTGTACGGCCCGGCGGCGGGCATCGCCATGGTGTTCCAGTCGTTCGCGCTGTTCCCGTGGCTGACCGCGCAGCAGAACGTCGAGCTGGGGCTGGAAGCCCAGGGCGTGGCGCCGGCCGAACGCGCCAAGCGCGCCGACGCGGTGCTCGACCTGATGGGCCTGGGCGGGTTCGGCGGCGCCTTGCCGCGCGAACTGTCCGGCGGCATGCGCCAGCGCGTCGGCATCGCCCGCGCGCTGGTCATGAACCCGGACGTGCTGCTGATGGACGAAGCCTTCTCGGCGCTGGACGTGCTGACCGGCGAAACGCTGCGCGACGACATGCTGGAACTGTGGGACGAGAGCCGCATCTCGACCAAGGGCATCCTGATCGTCTCGCACAACATCGAGGAAGCGGTCATGATGGCCGACCGCATCATCGTGTTCTCCAGCGATCCGGGCCGCATCCGCAGCCAGGTGCAGATCGGCCTGCCGCGGCCGCGCAACGCCGATTCGCCGCAGGTGCGGGCGCTGATCGACGAGGTCTACGCGCTGATGACGCAGCGCCCGGCGCACGACGTGCCGACGCCGCGCCAGCAGGGCCTGGGCTACCGCTTTCCGCAGACCGAAGTCGAGCGCATGGAAGGCGTGTTGGACGTGCTGGCCGAGGCGCCGTTCAATGGCCGCGCCGACCTGCCCAAGCTGGCCGAGGAAGCCGAGATCTCGGACGACGACCTGCTGCCGGCCTGCGAAGCGCTGGGTCTGTTCGGACTGGCCCAGATCGACAAGGGCGACATCTTCCTGACGCCGCTGGGCCAGCGCTACGTGCAGGCCGACCAGGGCCAGAAGCAGGCCATCTTCGGCCGCCAGCTGCTGGCGCACGTGCCGCTGGCCGCGCACATCCGCCATAGCCTGGAGCAGGAACCCGCCGGCGAGTTGCCGGAAAAGAACTTCCTGGATTCGCTGGAGGAGTTCCTCAAGCCCGACGAAGCCGAGCGCGTGCTGAAGATCGCGGTGGAATGGGGCCGCTATGGCGAGATCTACGGCTATGACTACCACACCGGCCTGTTGACCTTGCCGGAACGCGACGCGGGGTAGGGTGGGGAACGGCGGGCCGGATGGCCCGCCGTGGTGGCGTGATGACCGCGCGATCCGCGCGGTCGGCCCGATCACAGGGCGATGAAGCCCGCGATCACCAGGATGATCAGGCCGTACTTGGTGGCCTTGTAGACATTGCGGTTCCAGGCCTTGAAGGCCTTGCGCTTCTGGTCGATGACCCAGTGCGCGTGGGTCAGCTTGTTGATGGCGCCGGTCTGGTCGCCGCCGTCGTTGGGCGAGCTGGCCGCCGACATCACCACCCGGCCGAACCAGCGGTTGAAGGCCTCGGCCCAGCCCCACTTGAGCGGCCGCTCGACGTCGCAGAACAGGATGATGCGGTTCTGGTCGGTGTGGTTGTAGGCCTCGTGCACGTAGGTCTCGTCGAACACCACGCTCTCGCCGTCGCGCCAGCTGTAGGTTTCGCCGTCGACGATGATGTGGCAGCCGTTGTCGTTGGGCGTGGCCAGGCCCAGGTGGTAGCGCAGCGACCCGGCGAACGGATCGCGGTGGGCGTTGAGCTTGCCGCCCGGCGGCAGCTCGGCGAACATGGCCGCCTTGACCTTGGGCAGCGTCTTCAGGATGGCCACCGTCTTGGGGCACAGTTCCTCGGCCGACGGGTGGCGGGCGTCATACCACTTCAGGTAGAAGCGCTTCCAGCCGTACTTGAAGAACGAATTGAAGCCGATGTCGTTGTGGCTGTCGGCAGCCTTGATGCGGCGCATCTCGGCCATCTGCAGGGCCTCGTCGCGGATCGTCTCCCAGTTGTCGTCCAGCACTTTGAGCTCGGCGATCTCGCTGGTGGTCAGGTAGGGGGTCGACGGCACGCGCGAGCTCAGCACCATGAAGGCGTTGACCGGCGCGAGCAGCACCGAGTGGTCCAGCAGTTGCCGGCCCAGCGGCAGCTTGACGCGGCCACGGAAGTGCGCGAACAGGATGGCGGCGAGCCAGATCCCGGGAATCAGCCATTTCATACGTAAATCTCGTCCTGCGGCAGGTGAGTCAGGTCCAACCGCCTATTGTTACACAGGGGCGCCCGGCGGGCGGCGGCCGAATCGGCCAAAGGGCGGTTTTCGGTCTTCCGACTAGGTACAATTCTTCCTATGTCCGAAGCCGTAACAAACCCGTCCCCATTTGTTCACCTGCGTGTCCACTCCGAATTCTCGGTGGTGGACGGCATCGTGCGCATCCCCGACCTCATCAAGCGCGTCGCGAAGCTGGGCCAGCCGGCCGTCGCGCTGACCGATCTGTCGAACCTGTTCGGCCTGATCAAGTTCTACAAGGGCGCGCGCGGCGCGGGCATCAAGCCCATCGCCGGCTGCGACGTCTGGCTCAGCAACGACGAGGATCCGGCCAAGCCATTCCGCGTGCTGCTGCTGGTGCGCAACCACCAGGGCTACCTGAACCTGTGCGAACTGCTGTCGCGCTCGTTCCTGACCAATCAGGGCAAGGGCCGCGCCGAGATCCGCCGTGAATGGCTGCAGGGCCAGGACGGCCTGATCGTGCTGTCGGGCGGGCGCGGCGGCGACGTCGGCCAGGCGCTGGACGCCGGCAACGCCGTCTCGGCGCTGGCGCTGGCGCGCCAGTGGGCGCACCTGTTCCCGGGCAGCTACTACATCGAGCTGCAACGCGCCGGCATGGACGGCGACGAAGCCTACACCCAGGCCGCCATGCGCCTGGCGGCCGAGGCCGGCCTGCCAGTGGTGGCCACGCACCCGGTGCAGTTCCTGGACGAATACGAATTCCAGGCGCACGAGGCCCGCGTCTGCATCGCCGAAGGCGAGATCCTGGCCAACCCGCGCCGCGTGCGCCGCTTCACCAAAGAGCAGTACCTGCTCAGTTCCGAGGAAATGGCGCGCCGCTTCGCCGACGTGCCCTCGGCGCTGGCCAACACGGTCGAGATCGCCAAGCGCTGCAACCTCAGCCTGGTGCTGGGCAAGCCGCGCCTGCCGAATTTCCCCACGCCCGACGGCGTGTCGCTGGACGACTACCTGGTGCAGCTGTCCGAAGAGGGCCTGGAAAAGCGCATGGCCTTCCTGTTCCCGGACGAGGCCGAGCGCGCATCCAAGCGCGAGCAGTACTACGAGCGCCTGCGCTGGGAATGCAAGACCATCATCCAGATGGGCTTCCCGGGCTACTTCCTGATCGTGCAGGACTTCATCAACTGGGGCAAGAACAACGGCGTGCCGGTCGGTCCGGGCCGGGGCTCGGGCGCCGGTTCGCTGGTCGCGTACGCGCTCGGCATCACCGACCTGGATCCGATCCGCTACGACTTGCTGTTCGAGCGCTTCCTGAATCCCGAGCGGGTCTCGATGCCCGACTTCGATATCGACTTCTGCCAGGACAACCGCGAACGGGTCATCGACTACGTCAAGGAAAAGTACGGCCGCGCCGCCGTGAGCCAGATCGCCACCTTCGGCACGCTGGGCGCCAAGGCCGTGGTGCGCGACGCCGGCCGCGTGCTGGACATGCCCTACATGTTCTGCGACGGCCTGTCCAAGCTGATCCCGTTCAACCCGATGGATCCGTGGTCGCTCGAACGCACCTTGAAAGACGAGCCGGCCTTCAAGGACCGCTACGAGCAGGAAGAGGAAGTGCGCGCGCTGGTCGACCTGGCCAAGCCGCTCGAAGGGCTGACCCGCAACATCGGCATGCACGCCGGCGGCGTGCTGATCGCGCCCGGCAAGCTCACCGACTTCTGCCCGCTGTATTGCCAGGCGGGGCAGGAGAACAGCGCGGTGTCGCAGTTCGACAAGGACGACGTCGAAGCCGCCGGCCTGGTCAAGTTCGACTTCCTGGGCCTACGCAACCTGACCATCCTGGACTGGGCCGTGCGCTACGTGCGCCAGTTCAACGCCGACAAGCGCGACTTCGACGTCATGGCGCTGGCGCTGGACGATCCGGCCGCCTACAAGATCTTGTGCGACGCCAACACCACCGCGGTGTTCCAGCTGGAATCGCGCGGCATGAAGGAGCTGCTCAAGAAGCTGCGGCCCAACACCTTCGAAGACATCATCGCCATGCTGGCCCTGTACCGTCCGGGGCCGCTGGAATCGGGCATGGTGGACGACTTCGTCAACCGCAAGCACGGCCGCGCCGCGGTGGACTACTTCCACAACGATCTGGAGAGCACGCTCAAGAGCACCTACGGGGTCATCGTCTACCAGGAACAGGTGATGCTGATCTCGCAGATCATCGGCGGCTACTCGCTGGGCGGCGCCGACCTGCTGCGCCGCGCCATGGGCAAGAAAAAGCCCGAGGAAATGGCCAAGCACCGCGAGCTGTTCGAGCAGGGCGCCAAGGAAAAGGGCCACGACCCCGACCTGGCGGTCAAGCTGTTCGACCTGATGGAGAAGTTCGCGGGCTACGGCTTCAACAAGTCGCACTCGGCCGCATACGCGCTGATCTCTTACCAGACCGCCTGGCTCAAGGCCTACCACCCGACCGAGTTCCTGGCCGCCACCATGTCCTCCGACATGGACGACACCGACAAGGTCCAGATCTTCTGCCGTGACGCCCAGGACAACGGCGTCGAGGTGCTGCCGCCCGACGTCAACTTCTCGGGCTACCGCTTCGAGCCGGTGGCCGACCGGTACACCGAAAAGGGCAAGCCGCCGCGCACCATGCGCTACGGCCTGGGGGCGGTCAAGGGCACCGGCCAGGGCGCGGTCGAGGACATCCTGCGCGCCCGCAAGGAAGGCGGCCCGTTCCAGAACCTGTTCGACTTCTGCCGCCGCGTCAGCAAGCACGCGGTCAACCGCCGCACCATCGAGGCCCTGATCAAGGCTGGCGCGTTCGACACCATCGAACCCAACCGCGCCGCCATGCTGGCCTCGGTGCCGACCGCCATGGAAGCGGCCGAGCAGGCCGCCCGCAGCGCCAACCAGTCCTCGCTGTTCGGCGACGACAGCAGCGACGTGGTGGCCGGCGAACTGGCCAAGGTCGCGCCGTGGGACCTGCACAAGAAGCTGACCGAGGAAAAATCGGCGCTGGGCTACTACTACAGCGGCCACCTGTTCGACGCCTGGCGCGACGAAGTGCGCCAGATCGTGCCGATGCAGCTGGCGCGGGTCGAGCCGCAGCGCGACCTGCAATGGATGTGCGGGGTGCTGGCCAGCGTGCGCGTCATGATGACCCGGCGCGGCAAGATGGTGTTCGCGGTGCTGGACGACGGCACCGCGCAGGTCGAGATCTCGGTCTTCAACGAGCTCTACGAAAAGCACCGTAACCGCCTGCGCGAAGACCAGCTGGTCATCGTCCAGGGCAAGGTCAGCAACGATGACTACTCGGGCGGCATGCGCATCGTCGCCGAGCAGCTCTATGACCTGCAGCTGGCGCGCGAGGCGCGCGCCAAGTCGCTGCGCGTCAAGCTCAACGGCGGCGCCGACGCCGCGCGCCTGCGCCAGATGCTCAACCCGTTCCGCGCCGAGCCCGAGAACGGCATCCCCGGCGTGCCGGTGGACATCGTCTACACCAAGAACAATTTCCTCTGCACGGTGCGGCTGGGCGAGGAATGGCGCGTGCGCATGGCCGACACGCTGCTCGAGAACCTGAACGCCTGGACCAAGCCGAACGGCGTGGAGGTCACGTACTGATGCGCATCGTCCACTCGGAAGCCGCCACCAGTTTCGGCGGCCAGGAAGGCCGTATCTTCAAGGAGATGAACGCCATGCGCGCGCGTGGCCATCACCTGGAAGCCATCTGCCAGCCGAACGCGCTGCTGGCCGAGCGCCTGTCGGACGCCGGCTTCACCGTCCACACGCTGGAGATGGACGGGCCGGTCAATTACCTGAAGGGCGTCGCCACCATCCGCCGCATCCTGCGCGAGGGCCGTTTCGACGTGCTCAATACCCACAGCCGGCGCGACACCGTGATCGCCGCGGCCGCCGGCCGCCTGGCGGGCACGCCGCTGATCGTGCGCACCCGCCACCTGTCCAACAAGGTCGGCTCGCTCTGGTCGTACACGCGCCTGCCGCATCGCGTCACCACCGTCAGCGATCACGTGCGCGAGCACCTGATCGAGCGCGGCGTGCCGGCCGACCGCGTCGCTACGGTCTATTCGCCCATCGTGCTGCCGCCGCCGGTCGAGCATTCGACCCTGCGCGAGGAGCTCGGGCTGGCGCCGGACGACCTGGTGGTCGGCTGTGTCGCCGTGATGCGCGCCACCAAGGGCCACAAGGACCTGATCGACGCCATCGCGCCGCTGATGGCGACCCGGCCCAAGCTGCACCTGGTGTTCGTGGGCGGCGGCTCGCCGGTGTTCGAGCAGACCCAGGCCTATGTGGCGGAACGCGGCCTGTCCGACCGCATCCACCTGATGGGCACGCGCCGCGACGTGCCCAACCTGCTGGCCGGCTGCGACCTGTTCGCGCTGGCGACCCAGCAGGAGGCGTCCGGCACCGTCTACGTCGAAGCGCAGGCCAGCGGCCTGCCGGTCATCGGCACCGACGTCGGCGGCGTGTCCGAGATGTTCCGCAACGGTGAAACCGGCATCCTGGTGCCGCCCAAGGACCCGGCCGCGCTCACCGCCGCGCTCGAAAGACTGATCGACGACGCCGCGCTGCGCCAGCGCATGGGCGAGGCCGGCCGCAAGATGGTCTGGGAAGAGGGCGTGTTCTCGCCCGCCCGCCTGGCCGAGACCACCGAGGCCGTCTACACCCGCTGGCTGGCGGAGCGGCGTCGATGAACGCGCCCAACGTCCCGGTGCTGATGTACCACCACGTCACGCCGGCCGGCGGCATGATCAACGCCATGCCCGACGTGTTCGAGGCCCAGATCGCGCGCCTGGCGCGCGCCGGCTACCAGTCGCTGTCGACCGATCAGTTCGCCGCCTATCTGGCCGGCGCGCCGGCGCCCGAGCGCTCGGTGCTGATCACCTTCGACGACGGCTATCTCAACAACTGGGTCCACGCCCATCCGGTGCTGGCGCGCCACGGCATGCGCGCCGTGCTGTTCACCATCACCGGCTGGATCGGCGACGGGCCGGTGCGCCCGCACGCCGGCCAGGGCCTGCCGCTGCCGGCCACGCCCGACCATGACGCCAGCAAGAAGCTGATCGCCGAAGGCCGCGCCGACGACGTCATGCTGCGCTGGAGCGAAATCGAGGCGATGCGCGCCGCCGGCACCTTCGAATTCCATTCGCATACCCATACCCACACGCGCTGGGACAAGGTCTGCGGCGCCGACGTCGACGCCAAGCGCGCCCACATCGCCCAGGAACTGGCCGATTCGCGCGAGACGCTGACGCGCCGGCTGGGGCAGGCCAGCGACCACCTCTGCTGGCCGCAGGGCTATTTCGACGCCGACTACGTGGCGGCCGCCCGCCAGGCCGGGTTCCGCCACCTGTACACGACCGACCCGTTCGGCCAGAATGCGCCCGGCGCCGATCCCGGGCACATCTACCGCTTCGCGGTCCGCAACCAGGGCGGCAGCTGGCTCAACCGGCGCATCTGGCTGTCGCGCGATCCCTTCTGGGGGCCGCGCTATCACGCCTGGAAAGCCTGGAAAAAGCGTCTTAGGAATCGCGGATGAAGTTATCAGTCATTGTCATCACCAAGAACGAAGCGGCCAACATCGCCGACTGCCTCAAGTCGGTCGCCTTCGCCGACGAGCTCATCGTGGTGGATTCGGGCAGCACCGACGGCACGGTCGAGCTGGCGCGGGCCCTGGGGGCGCGGGTCGAAGTGACGGCCGACTGGCCCGGGTTCGGCCCGCAGAAGAACCGCGCGCTCGACCTGGCCACCGGCGACTGGGTGCTGTCGATCGACGCCGACGAGCGCGTCACGCCCGAACTGGCCCGCGAGATCCAGGCCACCCTCGCCGCGCCGCGCGGCGACGCCTACGAGATCGCCCGCCTGTCGAACTTCTGCGGCCGCGACATCCGCCACAGCGGCTGGTGGCCCGATTACGTGCTGCGCCTGTTCAAGCGCGGCGCCGCGCGGTTCAACGACGTGGTGGTGCACGAACGCGTGGTGCCGGCCGACGGCCGCGCGCCGCTGCGGCTCGAAGGCCACTTCCAGCATTACCCGTACGACAACCTGGACGCGCTGATCACCAAGATCAACCGCTACTCGTCCGACGCCGCCGCCATGATGTACGCCAAGGGCCGCCGCACCTCCGTGCTCGGCGCGCTCGGCCACAGCTTCTGGACCTTCGTGCGCATCTACCTGATCCGGCGCGGCTTTCTCGACGGCCGCCATGGCCTGGTGCTGGCGGTGACAGCCGCCTCGGGCAGTTTCTTCCGCTATTCGAAGCTGATGTTCCTGGCCGAGAAGAACAAGTGAGAATCCTCTACACCAACTTCCACGCCAACAACGGCGGGGGGCACGTCACCTACATCATCAACCTGGCGCGCGCCCTGGCCGCCGAGCACCAGATCACGGTCGCCGCGCCCGCCACCAGCCGCCTGTACCGCTACGCCAAGGCGATCCCGGGCGTGACCGTGGTGGAAATGCGCTACACCACGCGGCCGTCGTCCTGGTTCAAGGACCGCGCGCGGCTGCGCCGCCTGATCAAGGACGGCCGCTTCGACATCATCCACGCCAACGGCTCGGCCGACCACAAGCAGGTGATGCTGGCGACGCTGGCCATGCCGCGCCGCCCGCGCATCGTCTTCACCAAGCACAACGACCATCCGGTCGCCAGCTTCGGCCACAAGCTGCGCGTGGCGCTGGCCACCGACCACAGCATCGCGGTCAGCGACTACATCCATGGCCTGCTGGCGGCCTCGCCCTACGGCAAGCGGCCCATCACCACCATCCGGCACGGCATCGACACGCGCTTTTTCGCGCCGCCGCCGCCCGACAGCCTGGACAAGCTGCGCGAAATCTTCTTCGGCCCGGACTGGCGCGGCAAACTGCTGCTGGGCAGCGCCGGCGGCACCGACTACGACAAGGGCTGGCTCGACCTGGTGGCCGCCGTGGCGGCGCTGCCGCCGGGCGACCGCGAGCGCGTGCTGCTGCTGGTGGCCGGCGACCCGCCGTCCGAGGCCAAGCTCGACCGCGTGCGCGAGCTCGGCATGATCGACCAGGTGCGTTTCCCCGGCCTGCTCGACGACGTGCGCGCGGCGCTGGCCTCGTGCCACGCCGGCTTCGTGCTGTCGTACCGCGAGGCGCTGTCGTTCGCCTGCCGCGAGATCATGGGCCTGGGCCTGCCGGCGCTGGTGACCGACGCCGGCGGCCTGCCCGAGAACGTGACCGACGGCGTCGACGGCTGGATCGTGCCGGTGCGCGACGTGGCCGCCATGACCGCGCGCCTGCGCCTCATGCTGGATGACCCGGCGCAGGTGCGGACCATGGGGGCGAACGCCCGCCAGACCGCCGAGCGCGACTTCAACCTGGCGCGTTTCGCGCAAGCCACGGTCGACGTCTACCAACGTACATTGGGCGGACACTGAGCCTCTATAATCCCGCCATGTCTATCCCAATTCTCATGTACCACCAGATCGGCGAGCCCAATCCCAAGGGCACGCCGTTCCGCGGCCTGACGGTGCACCCGGACGATTTCGCGCGCCAGATGCGCTGGATGCGCTTCCTGGGCTACCGCGGTCTGTCGATGCGCGACGTCATGCCCTACGTGCGCGGCGAGCGCCGCGGCAAGGTGTTCGGCCTGACCTTCGACGACGGCTACCGCAACGTGGTCCAGAACGCGATGCCGGTGCTGGACAAGCTGGGCTTCACCGCCACCAACTACCTGGTGGCCAACCAGTTCGACGGCGGCAACGTCTGGGACGCCAAGATCGGCATCCCGTTCTCGCCGCTCATGACGGTCGACGAGATGCGCCAATGGGCCGCGTCCGGCCACGAGGTCGGCTCGCACACCCTGGACCACGTCCATCTGCCCGAAATGACGCCCGACGAGGCGCGCCGCCAGATGGTCGAGTCCAAGGACGCGCTGGAGCAGGTGCTGGGCGCGCCCGTCACCGCCTTCTGCTACCCCTATGGCGACCATGGCCCGGAGCACCTGGTCATGGCGCGCGAAGCGGGCTATGACAACGCCACGCTGACCAAGCGCGGCCTGGCCAACGCCAGCGACGATCCCTTCGGCCTGCCGCGGGTGACGGTGTCGCGTTCGACCGGCATCTTCCGTTTCCTGCAGAAATGCCTGACGCGCTATGAAGACATCCGCGGGCGCGGCTGAGCGGCGGCTGCGCATCGCACTGCTGGTCGACCGCTTCGGCAACCGCTTCGGCGGCGCCGAGGCCTACGGCGTCGAACTCATGCGCGTGCTGGGCGAGCGCCACGACGTTTCCGTGGTGGCGCGCGACTTCGACAGCGACCTGCCGTTTCCCTTCCTGCCCGTGCGCTTTCCCGGCTGGCTGCCCAGCTGGATGCGGGTGCTGTATTTCGCCTGGAAGGCCGATCGCCTGACGCGCGGCCGCTACGACATCGTGCATTCGCACATGAACGGCTGGGCCGGTGAAATCCAGGTCATGCACGTCACGCCGGTGCGCTACAACCGCCTGACCCGGGTCAAGCCGGCCAAGCGCGCACTGGCCTGGCTCAGCCCGCGCCTGGCCACCTATCTGCTGCTGGAGAAATTCCGCGTGCGCCGCGCGCCGGCGCGGCGCGTGGTGGCGGTGTCGGGCCTGATCATGGACCAGCTGCACCGAAGCTACGGTCCGCAACTGCCGGTCGAGATCATCGCGCCCGGCGTCAAGCTGCCCGCGCCCGAGGCCGCCGCGGCCCGCGCCGCCACCCGCGCCGGACTCGGCTGGGACGACGCCACCATCGGCTGCCTGCTGGTGGCCCGCAATCCGCTGCGCAAGGGCCTGCCCGCGCTGCTCGACGCCCTGGCGCTGTTGCCCGCGCCGTACCGCCTGCTGGTGGTGGGCGCCGACGACGCCACCCGCGACCGCGTGCGCGCGGCCGGCGCGGTCGCCAGCCGCGTCACGCTGGTGGATCCCACGCCCGAGGTCGCCCGCTATTTCGCCGCGGCCGACATCTACGCCCATCCCACGCTCAACGACAGCTACGCCATGGCGCCGCTGGAAGCCATGTCGCATGGCCTGCCGGTGGTGGTCAGTTCGCCGGCCTATTGCGGCTTCGCGCAATATCTGTCGGCCGGCAAGGACGCGCTGATCCTGCAGGACCCGCGCGACGGGGCGCAGCTGGCGCAGGCCCTGCAACGCCTGGGTGATGAACCCGAGCTGCGCGCGGCGCTGTCCGAACGCGGCCTGGCGATCGCCCGCGACCAGAGCTGGGAAACCGTGGCGACCCGCTACGAGGACCTGTACCACGCGGTGCTGGCCGAGCGCGCCTGACGACGGGCGAGGACGGGGCCGTCGTCAGGCCCGCGCCAGAAACGACAACGGGACCGCGAGGTCCCGTTGTGCTTTTCAGTGCGCCGGCGCCGTGGCCCGTTCCAGCTCGCCCAGCCAGCGCACGGCATATTCGCGGTCCGGCCCGCACATCTCGGCCTGGGCCTGGAGCCCGCCGCAAAAGCCGGGCCGCGACGGCTGGCCGAAGATCGCGCAGCGCATGTCCGGCAGCAGCTGGATACAGGGCACGCCGGCCGGCTTGCCATCCGGCATCCCCGGGATCGGCCGGGTGATCGACGGCGCGATGCAACAGGCGCCGCATCCCGGCCGGCAGGCCAGCGCCGTCGCCATGCTCAGACCCACCCGCGCAGCCAGTACACGAACAGGCCGGCGTATTCCTTGATGATCGAGCGGCTGGCGTCGAAGGTGCGCTGGTCGGGCAGCCAGCGGTTGAGCGAACCGTCGGTGGGCGCCACGATCTGCGGCGGCGCGGGGGCGGCGATGGCGACCACGCCCTGCTTGGAGAAGGCCGCCATGGCGCGCGGCATGTGCAGCGCCGAGGTCACCAGCAGCACCTTGCCGATGCCGCGGGTCTTGAGCTGGTCTTCGGTCAGGGCCGCGTTCTCGTAGGTGGTGCGGCTGGCGTTTTCCAGGATCAGGGCCGATTCCGGCACGCCCTGCTGGCGGATGGCGTGGGCCATGCCGCGGGCCTCGCTGACGTCGCCTTCCAGGGCGCCGCCGGACAGCACCACCTTGGGCGCGCGGCCGGCCAGGTACAACTGCGCGGCGGTGTCCACGCGCACCACCGCGGTGTCCTTGTCGTAGGGCAGGAACCAGTTGGCGCGGCCATTGGCGGTATTGCCGCCCAGCACCACGATGGCGTCGGCCGTGGGTGACTCGGTCGGCGGCAGGTGCGGGTAGCGGCTTTCCAGCGCGCCGCCCAGCCACAGCGAGGTGGCCGGCAGCGACCAGGCCAGCGCCCACAGCAGGCCGGCGACGATCAGGGCGCCGCCGGTCTTGCGCAGGCGGAACAGGCCCAGCACCAGGCCGATCACCACCAGGGTCAGGCACAGGTTGTAGGGGATGATCAGATTCGTGAGGTAGCTGGACATGATGGTCATTTCAAAACTAAGCGTTTACTGCGCGCCGTCCAGTAACTGGCCCGCCTGCCGTTCCACCTCTTCGATGGACGGCCAGGCCGTTTCCGAACCGACGCATACCGCCCGTGGCGACCACGGGCCGGTGCGGCCGGGGCGGGTGACGCCGAACAGCGTCAACTCGCGGGCGCCGGCCGCGGCGGCCACGTGCGAGACGCCGGAGTCGTTGCAAATCACCAACGCCGCGCGGGCCGTCAACGCGGCGAACGCGCCCAGCGGCAGCGGAGGCAGCAACTGCGCCGTGGGCGCATTGCGCCGGGCTTCCTCGGTTTCCGCCGGAGGGGGGCACATTACCACGGTATGGCCCCGGGCTTGCAGCGTGCGGGTAAGTGTATCGAATCCCGGCCACACCTTGACCTTGCCTTTGTGCAGACCGGTCGCGGTGGGGGCGATCAGGACGAAGCGCTGGCCGGCCAGGCCGGCCGCCTCCAGGGCCAGGCTGGCGGTCTGCTGGTGGGCCGGCGTCAGCGGCAGGTCGAGCGTCGGGCCCGGCTGGACGGGGCCGGTCGGCAGTCCCCAGCGCGCCAGCGCCTCGCGGGTCAGGTGGTGCCAGGACTGCACCGCGTGCAGCCCGGCGTCCGGCTTGGCCACCGGCCAGCGCAGCAGGAAGCTGCGGCCATCGTCACGGTAGCCGGCCGACGGCAGTCCCGCCAGCCGGAACACCAGCGCGCTCGACAGCGAGTCCGGCAGCAGCAGCCCGCGGGCGCGGCGGCCTTCGGCGCCCAGCGAGCGGCGGTGCGCGCTGACCTTGGCTCGATCCGGCCCCACTTTGCCCAGCATCGGCAGGAACTCCCGTTTCTCGATGCCATCCAACAGGTCCCGGGCCCAGGGGCGGGCGCAGATCACCAGGGGCAGGCCGGCGGCCTGCAGGGTGCGCAGGCTGGGCAGGCTCATGCAGACATCACCCACCCAATTGGGCAGGCGGACGTAAAGGCAACTGATTTCGGACATGGACAGGCGCACGGCGCGATAGGGGCTGAAGGGGGGACGCCCGGCCCCGCGCGGTAACGCGTAGCCAGTACAATCCGGGGCACAATTGTATAAAAGCGAGTGATTCCATTGAATTCTGCCGCACGCAACGCGCCTGCGGGCTCCCAGCCCGTCAAAGCTGAACTCTGGAGCCGTATCTACAGCCGGGTCGGCTCCTACTGGAAGGGTTTGGTGCTGGCGACCCTGCTGATGGCCGGCGCCGCCGCCACGCAGCCCACGCTGGCCGTCATTATGAAGCCGTTGCTGGACGAGGGCTTTTCGGGCGCCAAACCCTATTATGTCTGGGCGCTGCCGCTGGCGGTGGTGGGCCTGATCTTCGTGCGCGGCGTCTGCAACTTCTTCAGCGACTACCTGCTCGCCTGGGTCGCCAACAATGTCCTGCTGGGCATGCGGCGCGACATGTTCGAACGCCTGCTGGGCCTGCCCGACGCCGACTTCAAGCGTGGCGACACCGGCCGCCTGCTGAACCGCTTCACCATCGACGCCGGCAACGTCACCGGCTACGCCACCGACGTCATCACGGTGCTGGTGCGCGAGACCCTGGTGGTCATCGCCCTGATCTGCGTGCTGCTGTACATGTCGTGGGTGCTGACGCTGATCATCCTGATCATGCTGCCGGTCTCGGTGCTGATCGCCCGCGTCTTCATCAAGCGCCTGCGCCGCATCAACCGCGAAACCGTCAACATGAACGCCGAACTGACCCGCGTGGTCAGCGAGGGCATCGACGGCCAGCGCGTCATCAAGCTGTTCGACGGTTACGAGGTCGAACGCGGCCGTTTCGATTTCGTCAGCACCCGCCTGCGCCGCTTCGCCATGCGCACCGCCACCGCCGACGCGGCCCTGACGCCGCTGACGCAGGTCTGCATCTCGATCTCGGTCGGCGCGGTCATCGCCGTGGCCCTGAGCCAGGCCAACAACGGCGCGCTCACCGTCGGCAGCTTCGCCTCCTTCATGGCCGCGCTGGCCCAGATCTTCGACCCGATCAAGCGCCTGACCAACCTGGCCGCCCGCATGCAGAAGATGCTGGTGTCGGCCGAAAGCGTGTTCACCCTGATCGACCAGGTCCCGGAAGGCGACGACGGCACCCGTGAGCTGCCCGAGCCGGTGCGCGGCAAGGTCGAGTTCCGCAACGTCACCCACCGCTTCTCCGACGCCGACCGCGACACCGTCAATGACGTGTCGTTCATCGTCGAGCCCGGCCAGACCGTGGCCCTGGTGGGGCGTTCCGGCAGCGGCAAGACCACGCTGGTCAACATGCTGCCGCGCTTCGTCCTGGCCGACAGCGGCGCCATTTTCGTCGACGACGTGCCGATCAACGACCTGAAGCTGCGCAGCCTGCGCTCGCACCTGTCGCTGGTCAGCCAGGACGTGGTGCTGTTCGACGACACCATCGCCGCCAACGTCGGTTACGGCGCGCTCGGCCAGGCCAGCGAGCAGCAGGTGCGCGACGCCCTGGCCGCCGCCAACCTGCTGGAATTCGTCGAAGGCCTGCCGCAGGGCATCAACACCCCGGTCGGCGAGAACGCCGCCCGCCTGTCCGGTGGCCAGCGCCAGCGCCTGGCGATCGCCCGCGCCCTGATCAAGAACGCGCCCATCCTGATCCTCGACGAAGCCACCTCCGCGCTCGACAACGAATCCGAACGCCAGGTCCAGTCCTCGCTCGAGCGCCTCATGAAGGGCCGCACCACGCTGGTCATCGCGCACCGCCTGTCGACCGTGCAGAACGCCGACCGCATCATCGTCCTCGACGCCGGCAAGATCGTCGAACAGGGCGCGCATCCCGAGCTGCTGGCCGCCAACGGCCTGTACGCCTCGCTCTACAAGATGCAGTTCCGCGAAGACTGATCCCGCGCGGCGCCCCGCGCGCCGCGCCAGGCCGCCACCCAGGAGCCGCCCATGTCCCTGCCCGCCGAAGGCAACCAGCTCGTCAACGTCGTCGTTCTGCTGGGGGCCGCGGTGGTGGCGGTGCCCCTGTTCAAGCGCCTGGGCCTGGGCTCGGTCCTGGGCTATCTGGCCGCCGGGCTGGCCATCGGCCCGTTCGGCATCGGCTGGTTCTCCGACCCCCGATCCATCCTGCACGTCGCCGAACTCGGCGTGGTGATGTTCCTGTTCATCATCGGCCTGGAGATGCAGCCGTCGCGGCTGTGGAAGCTGCGCGGCGAAATCTTCGGCCTGGGCGTGGCCCAGGTGCTGGCCTGCGGCGCCTTGCTGACCGCGGTCGGCCTGGCCGCCGGCCTGTCGGGCCCGGCCGCCTTCATGGCGGCGATGGGCTTCGTGCTGTCGTCCACCGCCATCGTCATGCAGATCCTGGCCGAGCGCGACGAGACCGCCAGCGCCCAGGGCCAGCGCATCGTTTCCATCCTGCTGCTCGAAGACCTGGCCATCGTGCCGCTGCTGGCCCTGGTGGCGCTGCTGGCGCCGGCCGGCGCCAGCGAGCATGGCGATCCCTGGCGGCAGTCGGCCATCGCCCTCGGTTGCGTGCTGGCGTTGCTGGCGGCCGGGCGCTGGCTGCTCAATCCGCTGTTCCGGCTGCTGGCCGCCGCGCATGCGCGCGAAGTGATGACGGCCGCGGCCCTGCTGGTGGTGCTGGGGGCGGCGCTGTTGATGGAATTCGGCGGCCTGTCGATGGCCATGGGCGCGTTCCTGGCCGGCGTGCTGCTGTCCGAATCCACCTTCCGCCACCAGCTTGAAGCCGAGGTCGAACCGTTCCGCGGCATCCTGCTGGGCCTGTTCTTCCTGGGCGTGGGCATGTCGCTGGACCTGGCCGCCGTGGCCCGCGAATGGCAGCTGATCCTGGCCGGCGTGGTGGTGTTCATGGTGGTCAAGTCGGTGGGCGTCTACCTGGTCGCCCGCCTGCTGCGCGCCAGCCACGCCGAGGCGCTGACCCGCGCGGCCCTGCTGGCGCAGGGCGGCGAATTCGCCTTCGTGCTGTACGGCGCCGCCGCCGCCGCCGGCATCTTCGACGCGCACCTGGCCGCCGTGCTGATCGCGGTGGTCATCATCTCCATGGCGCTGACGCCGCTGTGCGTGCTGGCGCTGCGCTGGCTGCTGCCCAAGCCGGTGCCGTCGATGGAAGGGGTGGATGTCGCCCAGGACCTGGACGGCTGCGCGCTGATCGTCGGCTTCGGCCGCTTCGGCCAGATCGTGACCCAGGCGATGCTGGCGCGCGACATCAAGGTGTCGATCCTGGATACAGACACCGACGCCATCCGCGCCGCCGCCAAATGGGGCGTCAAGGTGTATTACGGGGACGGAACCCGTATCGACATGCTGCGCACCGCCGGCGCCGAAACCGCCAAGGTCATCCTGATCTGCATCGACAATCCGCAGTCGGTCAATCACATGGTCAAGCTGATCAAGGCCGAATTCCCGCTGGTGCAGCTGGTGGTGCGGGCCTATGACCGCATCCATTCCCTGGCGCTGGTCAGGGAGGGCGTCGACTATCAGGTGCGCGAGACCCTGGAATCCGCCCTGGTGTTCGGCGAGGCGGCGCTACGCGTCATCGGCGTGCCGCCGGACGAAGCCGCCGAGGTCGTGGCGGACGTGCGCAAGCGCGACACCGACCGGTTCGCGCTGGAGGTGGCGGGGGGCCTGTTCGCCGGGCGCTCGCTCTTGTACGGCAACATGACCGGCCCGGCCGACGGCCGCAACGACCAGGCCGACCGGGAAACCGTGGCGCCTTCAGGCCACGCCGAGCCTGGTGCGCCGGCATGACCGGCGTATGACAGGTCTTTTGGATGATGTATTACAGCGTCTTTTCATTACTTTACGCTTCATTTCACGCGCAAGCCTGAGCGGCTGAGGTAGATTGGTCTCCATCGGCGCTTCACTTCCGAAGCGCCTCTGCCAGGGGCCTGCCATGCTGCAATCCGATCGGATTTCCACGACCCCGCACGCTGTCGGGCTTGAGCTTGCGCGGCGGCAAGCCATGACCCTGCACTGCGGATTCTCCGCCGGCGCGATGCGCCAATTGGTCCAGTCGACGCGTGGAGCCGGCCCGGCCTGGGCCATCAGCGCCCACCGCGAAACCGACAAGGCGCGCGGTGCCAAGGCCTTTCCCTTCCGGATCGCCGCCACGGCGTCCTGAAGGCCGGCGCGGGCGCGTGACCGTGGGGGCGCGCGCCCTGTCCGCCGGCTGTCAGAGCTGGGCCATCGCCGCCCGGCTCTTGCCGGCGGACTTGGCCAGGTACAACGCCTGGTCCGCCGCATGCAGCACCGCGGCCGTGTCGGCGCCGTGGCGCGGGATCAGCGCAATGCCGATGCTGCCGCCGATGTAGACCGGCATGGCCTGCTGCAGGTCGTAGGGCTGCCTGACGCTGTCGATGATCCGGTCGGAAAACCGCCGGATATCCTCGTTGCCGTCCAGCCGCATCAACAGCACGAACTCGTCGCCGCCGATCCGGCCGGCCTCGGCGCCCGGCGGCTTGAGCGCCAGCAGGCGTTCGGACACCTGCTTGAGCAGCGTGTCGCCGGCGCCGTGGCCGTAGGTGTCGTTGACCGACTTGAAGCCGTCCAGGTCCAGGTACAGCACCGCGAACTCGGCCTTGCCCTGGCTGGCCCGGCCCACCGCCAGGTCCAGCGCGCGCAGCAGGCCATAGCGGTTCAGCAGTCCGGTCAGTGAATCCTGCCGCGCCTGGCGCTCGTTCTCCCGCTCGGCCAGCATGGTCGACACCAGCATGCCGTTGAGCCGGTACGAGGCCATCGACATCGAGGTCATGTAGAGCGGCACCTGCACCAGCACCAGCCAGAAAATCGGCTCCTGGGTGAACAGGGCCGCCAGCGCGCAGGGGCCCACGCTCAGCGCCACCATCGCCGCCGACAGCCGCGGCGCGCCGAAATTGCGCACGCAGATGCCGCCGACCATCGAGGCCGCCGACAGGCAGGCCAGCGTCGCCGCGATCCAGTCGCCGCTGGTCAGGCTGATGAAGGTGCCGTAGCCCACGCTGCCGGCCCAGAACAACGCCAGCACCACATACAGGTCGGTCGGGGTCGGCCGGTGGGCCAGCGCCGCGCGCCGGGCGGACACCAGCACCACGATACGGGTGGCGCAGATCAATGACTCCATCGCCAGCCACAGCAGGAACGGCGGTTCGGGCCGGCGCAGCGTGATCAGCGCCGCCACCAGCAGGGTATTGATGATGCCGCCGAAGAAGATGGGCAAGGATCCGAACAAGCCGCCCACCAGCGCCACGCGGATATCCGGCGGCACGTTGCGGCCGGGGTCGACCAGCCACCGCGTGAACCGCCGGGTGGGTACGCTGTAAATCCTGTCCTGGGTATTCATAGCTTCGTTAAATGGGAACGGCGGGCGCGGCGCTGCTGGCGCCATCTTGCCTGCCCGCATGGCCTTGCGGCATTATGACCGGTAAAAATGGCACGACCCCTACCGCGATAGCGAAGGAGCGCCGTATTGAAGTCCCACGGGTTACTACACCGCAGTCTGTATGCCCTGGCGGGGCTGATCGCCATCGGCATCTGTGCCGCCGCGATGGCGCTGCTCTGGATGGACCGGCGCACCACCTGGAACCAGGCCTACGTCTCCGCCAGCAACCTCTCCGAAGCGCTCTCGGCCGATATCAGCCGCACCATTCGTGTCTACGACCTGTCATTGCAGGGTGTCATTGAGCGCCTGCACGAACCCGGCATCGAAACGCTGCCGCGCGCCACCTTGCACCGCTTCCTGTTCGACCGCGCCGCCAGCGCCGAATACCTGGGCACCATCCTGATCCTGGACCAGCACGGCAACATCCGCTACGACTCGCAGAGCCTGTTGCCGCCCGACGTGAACTTCGCCGACCGCGATTTCTTCCAGGTCCATCGCGAGCAGGCCGATGCCGGCATGTACATCAGCCGCCCCTACCAGAGCCGCCTGCGCGGGGGCGACGAGAGCATCGGCATCAGCCGCCGGCTCTCCCACCCGGACGGCAGCTTCGCCGGTGTGGTCTCCGGTTCCTTGCGCCTGGCCTATTTCCGCGAGCGCTTCGCCGGACTGTCCATCGGCCCGCGCGACGCCATCACGATTTTCCGCAACGACGGCGCGGTCATCGCGCGCACGCCGTATTCCTCGCGTGACCTGGGCGACGACATCGGCCACGCCATGGATTTTCAGCAATTCCTGATCCGGCGCGAGGGCGTCTTTGTCGGCGTGCTCGCGCCCGACGGCATCAATCGCCTCTATACCTTCGGCGGCGTCCCGGGCACCCCGCTGGTCGTCGACGTGGCGATGGCGGTCGACGACGTCCTGGAGCCGTGGGTGCGGCGGGCCATGCTGATCATCCCGATCACGCTCGCGCTGTTCGCCTCGGTCATGGCGCAGATCGTGCTGTACCGGCGCGAGACGCGGCTGCGCGAAGCGGTCGAACGCCAGCTCGAAAGAGAAGCCCAGACCGACGGCCTGACCGGCATCGCCAACCGCCGCACTTTCGACGAGGCCTTGGCGCGTGAATGGGCCAGCGCCGGGCGCGACGGCCAACCGCTGTCGCTGCTGTTTCTCGATGCCGAACGGTTCAAGCTGTACAACGACCGCTACGGCCACCAGGAAGGCGATCAGTTGCTCAAGATGCTGGCGCTGACCCTGCGCGGCAAGGCCCGGCGTCCGCGCGACCTGGCGGCGCGCTACGGCGGCGAGGAATTCGTCGCCCTGCTGCCCGACACCGCGCGCGAGCGCGCCATCGACATCGCCGAGCACATCCGCCAGGCCGTGGTCGGCCTGCGGGCGCAGCACGAGGACAACGAGGGCGGCATCGTCACGGTCAGCATCGGCGTGGCCACCATGGTGCCGCGCGCGGGCGAGGATGCCGCCGCCCTGGTCGAGGCGGCCGACGCCGCCGTCTATCGCGCCAAGGAGACCGGGCGCAACCGCGTGGTGGCGGCGGACCCATGATGTGGCCGCGCGCCCAAAAAAAAGACGGCCCGAGGGCCGTCCAGGTAAACGTCGCGGCGCGTTCTCAGCCGCCCAGCATCACCGCCTGCAGGCGGGTCTGTGCCGCTTGCACCTTCTGGGCCTGGGCGGTCAGTTCCTGCAGCAGCTTGTTCAGCTCGGCCAGCACCGTCGGATCCTGCACCTTGGGCATCGGGCCGGACAGGTCGATCTGCGCCTTGTGCGCTTCCACGTAGTCGGCCACCTTCAGGCTGCTGTCCAGCGTGCCGCTGATCTGCGGCAGCACTTCGCGGAACGTGTCGGCGGGCACCGTGACGGTCTTGGCGTAGGCCTTGTCGTAGACCGCCTTCAGGTCATCGGGCTGCTTGAGCTGCGCGCGGGCGGCATCCGCCTTGGCCTGCTCCTTGCCCAGCGCCTCGCCCATGTCCTTGAGCGCGGCCTGCACCGTCTTGATGTCGTCGCGGCGCGCGATCACATCGTTCAGCGAGCGCACGGCGCCTTTCTGCATCAGGTTGCCCATCGGCTTCACGGACGCGTCCATGGCGGCGTTGAAATCGGTGATCACGGCATAGTGCGCGGCGTAGTCGCCGAACGACTTCTTCTCTTCTTCCGTCAGCTTCGGCACGCGCACGCCGGGCTTGTCGACGATGCGGGTCTGCAGGAACTGCGTGAACGCGGCGCGCTGTTCGGGTTCTTTGCTGCCGCAGGCGGCCAGCACCAGCGGCAAGGCCAGGGCCAGCAGCAGGAACGGACGGAATAGGGATTTCATTGGGATACTCTCCGGAAAACATGGGAAATGGCGCGGCCCCTCAACCCCGGGGCCTGCCAGCCGGTGGCGAGCTTATCGGGTCGCCGTCTCCGTCGCCATCGGTTTCAAACTTCATTTCAATCGAAGTGTCGCGATACAAAAATCACACACATTGACGTGAAAGTTTGCGCCGCACCTGATAGTGGCGATGATCGCGATGGGAAGGGTCCATGGCAAGAAAGCCGCGATCGCGGCTTTCCAGTGTCAGCAATGATGCGGAACCGGCCGCCGGCCGGCAAGGCGCCGGGCCTCAAACCAGGATGATGTCGTACTTTTCCTGCGAGTACGTGCTCTCGACTTCCAGCGACACCCGCTTGCCGACGAAGTCGCCCAGCATCGCCAGGTGCTGGCTCTCTTCCTCCAGGAACAGATCCACCACGTCCTGCGACGCCAGGATGCGGAATTCCTTGGGATTGAACTGGCGCGCCTCGCGCAGGATCTCGCGCAGGATCTCATAGCAGACCGTGCGCGGCGTGCGCACGTTGCCGCGCGACTCGCACATGGGGCAGGGTTCGCACAACTGGTGCGCCAGCGAATCGCGGGTGCGCTTGCGCGTCATTTCCACCAGGCCGAGCTGCGTGAAGCCGTTGACCGTCATGCGGGTGCGGTCGCGCGACAGCGCCTTCTTCAGTTCGGCCAGCACGGTCTCGCGGTGCTCCTGTTCCTCCATGTCGATGAAGTCGAGGATCACGATCCCGCCCAGATTGCGCAGCCGTAGCTGGCGCGCGATGGCCTGGGCCGCCTCCAGGTTGGTCTTGAAGATGGTGTCGTCGAAATTGCGCCCGCCGACGAAGCCGCCGGTGTTGACGTCGACCGTGGTCAGCGCCTCGGTCTGGTCGATGATCAGGTAGCCGCCCGACTTCAGGTCGACGCGGCGCGACAGCGCCCGCGCGATTTCCTCGTCGACGTTGGCGGTATCGAACAGGGGGCGCTCGCCGCTGTAGTGCTGGATGCGGTCGACCACGGAAGGCGTGTAGACGCGGGCCCACTCCAGCATCGCCGCCGTCGTGGTGCGTGAATCGACCAGGATGCTGCCGGTCGACGGTCCCACCATGTCGCGCAGCACCCGCTGCGCCAGCGTCAGGTCCTGGTGCAGCAGCGCCGGCGCCGGCTGGGTGCGGGCGGCCGCCTGCACGCTGGTCCACAGCTTGCGCAGGTATTCCAGGTCGGCCGCCAATTCCTCGTCATTGGCGCCCTCGGCCTGGGTACGCACGATGAAGCCGCCTTTCTCCTCGCTCGGCATCAGCGCCTGCAGTCGCTCGCGCAGCTGGATGCGCTCGGACTCCGAGTCGATCTTCTGCGAAATGCCGATGTGCGGATCGTGCGGCAGGTAGACCAGCATGCGGCCGGCCATGCTGATCTGGGTCGACAGCCTGGCGCCCTTGGTGCCCAGGGGATCCTTGACCACCTGGACCATGATGGTCTGCCCCTCGAACAGCAGCTTCTCGATCGGCGTGGGCGTCAGGCCCTGGCTGCGCTCCCCGCGGTTCTCGCGCAGGTCCGCGATATGGATGAAGGCGGCCCGTTCCAGGCCGATGTCGATGAAGGCGCTCTGCATCCCCGGCAGCACCCGGACCACCCGCCCCAGATAGATATTGCCGACGTGTCCGCGCTGGATGCTGCGCTCCACGTGCAGCTCCTGCACCGATCCCTGCTCGACCAGCGCGACGCGGGTCTCGAAGGGCGTGACGTTGATCAGGATATCTTCGCTCAACGCGATGGTTGGGGGCATGGGGGCATCTTCTCCAAGGTAAGGGCGGTGCGGCGCAAGGCGAATAGTAAACGTACCGGTGCGCCTGGCAAGCAAGGCAATAGCCTACAGGCAAGACGACCTATCTATATATATAGACAGGAGGCGCCGCGTGGATATTGGCGATCGCGCCGTGGGGCAGGCGGGCACAACGCTATCTATATAGAGAGACGCGGCATTGGGCAAGTGCGTGGGCGGGGGAGGAGGGCGGGCAGACAGAGGGCAGGCAGAGGGCAGGCAGAGGGCAGGCAGAGGGCAGGCAGAGGGCAGGCAGAGGGCAGGCAGAGGGCAGGCAGAGGGCGACCCGCGGGCCCAGGTATCGGGCGGTCTGCAAATTCATCAGACTTTTTGCGTCCGGCGTGTGACAGCCCAAAATTCTGTGCTATAGTCTCGCTCCTTCGCAGTTCAAGCAGTTTTGAGCAGCGAGGCCAGGCAAGTGCAACGGATCTGAACGCTATGGCAAGCAGATCTGCCGCAGGGCCGCAAGGCGGTGAGCCAGCAATGACTCTCTCGAACCAGCGGTCAGCGAATTTTGCAAAAGGTGGTGCAAATCAGGCAGAAGCCAGTTGCATAGCCTGCAAAAATTGTGCTATAGTCTTGGGCTTGGCTGGTGACGACAAATCAGGGTTTACCCGGTGGGGTGGTCTGAACAACGTTGCAAGCCGACTGGGCGGTAACCAACCTCTGGAGCGATCCGGGGCTGCTGCGAAGTGAAGTGATTCACGAAACAGCGGGGTTGCAAGATGGGATGCAAATTAGGCAAAAGCCGGTTGCATAATCTGCAAAAGTTGTGTTATAGTTTCAGGCTTGGCAGTTACCGAAAACTTAGGGTTAACCCTGATATTTCGATAGCTGCT
>NZ_CADIJR010000021.1 GCF_902859645.1 Achromobacter insuavis
TGGCCTCGCTGCTCAAAACTGCTTGAACTGCGAAGGAGCGAGACTATAGCACAGAATTTTCGCTTGTCACGCCAGCATGACACTCATTTTGCAGAAAGATGATGATTTCCGGGGACGCACCCCGCATTTGCCATGGGAAAGTCATCGGTTCCGTGCTGCCTGCACTATATATAGAGAGGCGTCACTGTTTTCGCTCCATCCTGCTCCGGTGGCATCTTGCCTGCCGTCTCCCCCATGACGCCCTATATATATAGGGCGCCATGAGGGGAACCTCCACTGCACCGCGACGCCCGCCAGTCTCCATATGGACAACCCTCTATATATAGAAGGCCGGATAGGCACGGGGACGCATTCCACGCCTACAGCCGCAGCTCCGTCGTTTCCTTGATCTGCTGGAGCGCGAAGAAGGACCGCATGTCGACCACCGCGGGATGGCGCATGAGCGTGTCCATGGCGAATTTGGAGAAATGCGCCAGGTCGGCGACCTGGATGCGCAGCAGGTAGTCCATGTCGCCGGACATGGCGTAGCACTCGACCACCTCGGGCCAGAGCTGGACATCGCGGGCAAAGTCGCTCATGGGCGCATGGCTGGAGCCGCTGTGCTTGTTCAGGCGGATGTTGACGTAGGCCAGCAGGCCCAGCCCGACTTTCTCGGCGTCGATCAGCGCCACGTATTTCTTGATGAAGCCCTTCTCTTCCAGCCGCCGCACCCGGCGCAGGCAGGGGCTGGGCGACAGGGAAACGCGGTCGGCCAACTCCTGGTTGCTCAGGCGGCCGTCGCGCTGCAATTCGGCCAGAATCCTTATATCTGTCCTATCCAGCTCTATGTCAGACATTTTCAGCCCCATATTTTTTATCTTGGGCAATATTATTGCTCAACCTTGCCGCTTCCGCGACATGTTTGCAATTGTCTGCCTGCCTTTCCTCCCTACAATCTTCATCCTAGACTTGAACGACAAGTCGCCTCTACAACGACTCAAGGGAGCAGACTCATGAGCAGCGCTTTCCAACCCTGGGACAACCCGATGGGCACCGCCGGGTTCGAATTCATCGAATATGCCGCGCCGGACCCCGCCGCGCTGCGCAAGGTGTTCGAACTGCTGGGCTTCAAGGCAATCGCCAAGCATCGCCACAAGGACGTGACGCTGTACCGCCAGGGCGGCGTGAATTTCCTGATCAACGCCGAACCCGATTCCTTCGCGCAGCGCTTCGCCCGCCTGCACGGCCCGTCGATCTGTGCGATCGGCTTTCGCGTGCAGGACGCGGCCGCCGCGTACAAGCGCGCGCTGGAACTGGGCGCGTGGGGTTTCGACTCGCACAGCGGCCCGATGGAACTGAACATCCCCGCCATCAAGGGCATCGGCGATTCGCTGATCTATCTGGTGGACCGCTGGACGGGCAAGGAAGGCCACGGCGGCATCGGCGACATCAGCATCTATGACGTCGACTTCGTGCCGGTGGATCCGCAGAACGCGCAGGCCGACCTGAACCACCGCGGCGCCGGGCTGACGCTGGTGGACCACCTGACGCACAACGTGCACAAAGGCCGCATGGCCGAGTGGTCGGAGTTCTACGAGCGCCTGTTCAACTTCCGCGAGGTGCGCTACTTCGACATCGAGGGCAAGGTGACGGGCGTGAAGTCCAAGGCCATGACCTCGCCTTGCGGCAACATCCGCATTCCCATCAACGAGGAAGGCACCGAGGAGAAGGGCCAGATCCAGGAATACCTGGACCTGTACCGCGGCGAGGGCATCCAGCACATCGCCATGGCCACCGAGGACATCTACGGCACGATCGAGGCGCTGCGCGCCAACGGCGTGGTGTTCCTGGATACTCCGGAAACCTACTACGAACTGCTGGACCGCCGCCTGCCCAACCACGGCGAGGACGTGCCGCGCCTGCAGAAGAACCGCATCCTGCTGGACGGCGCCCCCGACGGCGGCCTGCTGCTGCAGATCTTCACCGAGAACCAGATCGGCCCGATCTTCTTCGAGATCATCCAGCGCAAGGGCAACGACGGTTTCGGCGAAGGCAATTTCAAGGCGCTGTTCGAGTCCATCGAACTGGACCAGATGCGCCGCGGCGTGGTGAAAGCCGTCGACTGACCGCTTCCCCCTCCAGCGCCGGTACCCATGTGCCCGGCGCTGGCCTTGAAACCTCGCCTTGCGCGAGGTTTTTTTTCGCCTGCCTTACTTCTTCAGGCGATCCTGGAACTGCTTGCGGAACTTGGCGACCTTGGGCGCGATCACGAACTGGCAATAGCCCTGCTCGGGATGCAGCGCGAAATAATCGCGATGGTAGTCCTCGGCCTGCCAGAACCGCGCGGGCGCCAACAGCTTGGTCACGATGGGCGCGTCGTAGACTTTCTGCGCCTCGACTTCGGCGATGACGGCTTCGGCCTGCTCGCGCTGGGTGTCGTTCTGCCAGAAGATGGCCGACTCGTACTGCGGGCCGATGTCGTTGCCCTGGCGGCCCGGAGTGGTCGGGTCGTGGGTGGCGAAGAACACGCGCAGCAGGTCGCTGTAGGACAGTTCGGCCGGATCGAATTCGACGCGAGCCACTTCGATGTGGCCGGTGTCCTTGCCGCAGACCTGTTCGTAGCTGGGGTTGTCGACGTGTCCGCCGCTGTAGCCGGGCAGCACGCTCTTGACGCCGCGCAGGTCGGTGAAGACCGCCTCGACGCACCAGAAACAGCCGCCGCCGAGAACGGCGACCTCATTGCCCGGGGAGGGTTGTTCTGCCATGACGATTCCTTTGCTGAAACTTTCCAGAGACGATACGACTACTTCTTGGCCGGCGCCAGCGTCAGGATCCATTCGGCCAACAGGCGGGCGTCTTCCGGACTGACATGGGTCTGCGCGGGCATCGGCACGGCGCCCCAGGCGCCGCGGCCGCCCCCGCGGATCTTGCCCGCCAGGTAGTCCACCATGACGTCGCCCTGGCCGGCGTAGCGCTCGGCCACGCTGGACAGCGGCGGTCCGACGCGCTTGACGTCGACCTGGTGACAGGCCATGCAGGCCTTGCTCTTGGCCAGATCCAGGCCAGTGGTTTGCCCCTGGGCCGCGCCGGCGGCCAGCAGGCCGGCGGCGACCGCCAACAGACTACGTATCAAATGCATCGGTTACCGCCCCACGGCTCGCGGTGCTGGCGAGCTTGCCGAACTTGGCAAGCACACCGCGTGTATAACGCGGCTTGGGCTGGACCCAGGCCTGGCGACGAGCCGCCATCTCTTCGTCGCTGATATTGAGCTGCAACAGCAGCTGGTGGGCATCGATGGTAACCGAATCTCCCTCCCGGATCAGCGCGATGGGCCCACCCACGAAGGCCTCGGGCGCGACGTGGCCGACCACCATGCCCCAGGTGCCGCCGGAGAAGCGGCCATCGGTGATGAGGCCCACGGTTTCGCCCAGCCCCTGCCCGACCAGGGCCGAGGTCGGCGCCAGCATTTCACGCATGCCGGGTCCGCCCTTGGGGCCTTCGTAGCGGATCACCACCACGTCGCCGTCGCGGATCCGGCGCGCCATGATGGCGGTCATGGCGTCATCCTCGGAATCGAAGACCCGCGCCGGGCCGGTGATCACGGGGTTCTTCAGGCCGGTGATCTTGGCCACGCAGCCCTCGGGCGACAGATTGCCCTTGAGGATCGCCAGATGGCCCTGGGGATAGAGGGCGCGGTCCAGCGGCATGATGACGTCCTGGTCGGCGCGCGGCGTATCGGGCACGTCGGCCAACGATTGTGCGATCGTCTGACCGGTGATGGTGATGCAATCGCCATGCAGCAGCCCGGCGTTGAGCAGCAGCTTCATGACCTGCGGGATGCCGCCGGCGCGATGCAGGTCGGTCGCCACGTACTTGCCGGACGGCTTGAGGTCACAGAGCACCGGCACGCGCTGGCGGATGCGTTCGAAGTCGTCGATGGTCCAGGGCACTTCGGCGGCATGGGCGATGGCCAGGAAATGCAGCACTGCGTTGGTCGAGCCGCCCGTCGCCATGATGACGGATACGGCGTTCTCGATGGATTCGCGGGTGATGATGTCGCGCGGGCGCAGGCCGCGGCGGACGGCTTCGACCAATACCCGGGCGGATTCGGCCGCCGAGACGACTTTCTCGTCATCCTCGTTGGCCATGGTGCTGGAGTACGGCAGGCTCATGCCCATGGCCTCGAAGGCCGAGCTCATGGTGTTGGCGGTGTACATGCCGCCACAGGAACCCGAGCCGGGAATGGCGCACTTCTCGATCTGCTTGAAGTCGGCCTCTTCCATGCGGCCCATGGTGTATTCGCCGACTGCCTCGAACACCGAGACGATGGTCAGGTCCTTGCCCTTGTAGCGGCCCGGCTTGATGGTGCCGCCGTAGACGTAGATGCCCGGCACGTTCATGCGCGCCAGGGCGATCATGCCGCCCGGCATGTTCTTGTCGCAGCCCCCGATGACCACCACGCCGTCCATCCACTGGCCCTGCGCGGCGGTCTCGATACAGTCGGCGATGACTTCGCGCGACACCAGGGAGTACTTCATGCCCTCGGTGCCCATGGACATGCCATCGGAAATGGTGGGCGTGCCGAACACCTGCGGATTGGCCTTGGCGCCGCGGATGGCTTCGATGGCGGCATCGGCCAGGCGCTGCAGGCCGCTGTTGCACGGCGTGATGGTCGAATGGCCGTTGGCCACGCCGATCATGGGATTCTCGAAATCGGCTTCCTGGTAGCCCAGCGCGTAATACATGGCGCGATTGGGCGCGCGGGCGACGCCGTGCGTGATGTGGCGGGAACGTTCGTTGTGCGACATGGTCTGTTGTCTCCTGTCGGCCGTCAGGACGCGGACATGGCGGCCGCGCCCGGGAGGGTGCCAGTTCGCTCGCGGGCGAATCTCGGGATACACCGGCACGCAGGGGCGAAGCGCTTGCATGTCGATCTACCGCAGGGCTCGCCGGTTATTATCATTCAACTTCATTGTGTCGGGCGGAACATGCTGCAATATCCAAAATTCGACCCCATTGCCCTGCAGATCGGGCCCTTGGCCATCCATTGGTACGGGCTGATGTATCTGGCGGGCTTCGCCCTGGTGTACGTGCTGGGCCGGCGCCGCATCACCAGCGGCCACACCACGTCCCTGAACGTGCGCGACCTGGAAGACCTGATCTTCTACAGCGTGCTGGGGGTGGTGCTCGGCGGACGGCTGGGCTACGTGCTGTTCTACAAGCCCAGCTATTACCTGGCGCATCCGCTGGAAGTGGCCTACCTGTGGGAAGGCGGCATGTCGTTTCACGGCGGCCTGATCGGCGTGATCCTGGTGATGCTGCTGTTCGCCCGCAAGAAGCGCCTGCCTTTCTTCGCCGTCAGCGACTTCATCGCGCCGCTGATTCCGCTGGGACTGGGTTTCGGCCGCCTGGGCAACTTCATCAACGGCGAACTGTGGGGCCGCCCGACCGATGTGCCGTGGGCGATGATCTTCCCGAGCAGCGGCGACGGCGTTCCGCGCCATCCTTCCCAACTCTATGAGCTGGGCCTGGAGGGCATCGTGCTGTTCGCGCTGATGTGGTGGTTCTCGAGCAAGCCGCGCCCCCTGGGCCAGGTGAGCGCGGTATTCCTGATGGGCTACGGAACGTTCCGTTTCCTGGTGGAATTCACCCGCGAGCCGGACAACTTCCTGGGCCTGCTCGCGGGCGGGTTGAGCATGGGACAGTGGCTGTCCCTGCCGATGGTCGCCCTGGGCGCCATCATGTTCGCGCTTACTGCAAAACGATCGTCCCGTTGACCGAAATGCTGACCGTGACGTCTCCCGCTTCCAGGGGGACGTCCGCGCTGTAGCCGGCGCCGCCGGAGGCGTCCTTGGCCATGGCGCCCATCATGCGCGGCATCGGCGTGACGCCGCCGGCGCCGCCCAGTTCGAGCTTGCTCAGGCGATAGCCCGAAAAGCCGAAGGCGTTGGCCGCGGCCAGCGCGCGGTCCTTGAAGGCCTGCGCGGCTTCCTTGAGCAGCTTGCGTTCCTCGGCCTCGCGCACTTCGCGCGACAGCGAGAAGCTGATGTTGGAAATGGCGGTCTTGTCGGACAGCTTCGACGCCAGCGCGGCGGCCGCCGCAAAATCCTTCGATTCGAGAATGATCTCGCCCTGGCCGCGCCAGGTGGTGCTGGTCTTGCCCTTGCTGCTGCTGGTGGAATTGGGCCAGACATTGAAGCTGCCCGTGCGCACATCGACACCCTTGGTGTCACGCGCGCGCTTGGCCACGTCGTCCAGCATCTCGGTCAGCTTCTTGCCGGCGGTGGGCTGGTCCGCCGCTTCGGTCTCGGCCGACAGCGAAATGCGCACCGTGTCCTGCTTGACCTCGGAAGAAGCGGTGGCCTGCAGGGTCAGTTCCGGCGACCGGTTGGCGGCGGATTCCGCCGCGGCGGGGGCCGGCGTCGCCGGCGCCTGAGCGAAGACGGGCTGCGCCATCGACAGAGCGGCCACGGCCGCGCACGCCGCGCCAAGTTTGGTCAGCGAAAAAACGGGGGATTTCAACATGGACTGGTCCTATGAGGGAGGACGATGGGGGGGGGGGGAAGCGCCCGGCGCGGACCTGCGCTCATGGCAGGTCCGCTGGGATAGATGCCCCGCCTGTGCCGTCAAGGCCGGCATCTCGAACCCTGAGGTTCAAGGTGGTCGCGTTCCGAAGAGCGTCGGGTTCGTCTACGAGAGACAATCACTCCAGCTCTGCACTCCCGCAACCAATATGCCATAAGACATAGGTTCAGAGAATGTATGGCCAGGTCACGGACACGGCAGGGACAAACTGAAAATACTGAAAAAACCTTGGTGAAAACCGCTGATGAACGTCAGAGCAGCTTTTCTTGCCCTGACAGGGCGTCGTCGAGGACTGCGTTCATGTCCTCGATTCTACGCTTGAAGTCGCCGACCGCCAAACCGCCCAGCGGACCATCCGGCGCTTTCATGGCGAGCAGTTCGCCAGCCACCTGCAGCGCGGCCATGACGGCGATGCGCTCGTTGCTAGAGACCTTGCCGGTGCCCTGGATGCGCAGCATGAGCTGGTCGACGTGGCGCACGGCGGCCAGCAGCGTGGGCTTTTCCTCGGCCGAGCAGGCCAGCGAGTAGTCGCGCCCGAGGATCGTTACATCTACGCGTTCCATCAGTGTTGCTCTCCGGACGGCGCACCCGGCAGACGGGCCAGGACGGCGTCGATGCGCTCGCGCGCCGCGGCGGCGGCCACGCGCAGGCGCTGTAGTTCGGTGTCGCGGCTTTGCAGGGTGCCCTGCATCTCGGTTTCCCGTGCCGTGAAACGCGCTTCGAGCGACTGGCGCTCGGCGGTTTCGCGAGCGAGCTGTTCGCGCAGGGCCACTTCGGCCTTCTGCGCCTGCTCCAGCATCGCGGTGACGGCGCCGTCGTTGTCTTGCAGCTTGCCTTGCAGCGTGGCGATGTCGGCATCGCGCTCGGCGGCGCGCTGCTTGAGCACGCGCTGCTCGGCTTCGGTTTCGTTCAGGCGCATACGCAATGCGTCACGCTCGGCATGAAGTTGCCGGGTGCGTTGCACCAGTTGCCCGATGCGGGCGGCGAGTTGGTCTAGGTCTTGCAGCATGGGCGCTATCGTAAACCATCCAGGGGGGAATCGGGCCGCTTCACGCAAGGTGAGAAACACGGCAATATTCAGTAGGAAATGCAGGCGGCATTGCCGGCGGCGGGCAACATACCCGATCAGGCACAACTAGAAAAGTCCCTCGCGCCCGGCAAGCGGCAGGTCAAGCGGACCTGCTTTCGCATTTCTTTCTATAAACTTTCACTTAGCTTTCAAACAACCATCAATCTGCCCGCCCCGTTACATCTGGGGATCGGGAGTTCCCCAATTCTAGGGAAAACCCCAGGCTTTCACCTAGCTTACAGGGTTTGCATCGTCGCGGGCGTCCATTACCATTCGCCCTTTCAAGAAGCCGCGCTGAAGCTTTCAGAAGAACACCGGGCACCGCGACGTGCCTTTTTTGTGCCTGTCATCTGGCTTTCTCGCCAGCGCGGCAGACCACAAGCCTCTTTTTTATCTACATGCTGTAAACAGGAGCCAACCAATCATGCAGCTACGCAATCGACAGGACTTCTGGTCGGGGGTGATGTTCATCGCCCTTGGACTGGGATTCGCCTGGCAAGCCAGCAGCTACCAAATGGGTACTGCCGCCCGGATGGGCCCCGGGTATTTTCCTTTCTGGCTGGGCATCGTTCTCGCATTGCTGGGTGCCATCGTGCTGCTTGGCTCGATGTCGAAGAAGGCCCAGGAAACCCACGTCGACAAGTTCGACTGGCGCATCGTCCTGCTGGTGGTCGGATCCGTGGTCATCTACGGCCTGGTCCTGAAACTGCTGGGCATCTATATCTCGGTGTTCATTCTGGTTGTGATCAGCAGCCTGGCCAGCCACGAGTTCAGCCTCAAGGTCGCCGTCGCCAACGGCATCTTCCTGGTGGTGTTCTCGTATCTGGCATTCGTCAAGGGGCTGGGGCTGATTTTCCCGCTGTGGCCGTCGTTTCTGGGCATGAACTGAGGAGCAACCGGTCATGGAATTGTTTGACAACCTGATGTTGGGTTTCTCGGTGGCGTTCACGCCCGAGAACCTGTTGTACGCGCTGCTGGGCTGCGTCCTGGGTACGCTGATCGGCGTGCTGCCGGGTATCGGCCCGGTCCCGACCATCGCGATGCTGCTGCCGATCACGTACGTGCTGCCCCCGGTGGCCGGCCTGATCATGCTGGCCGGTATCTATTACGGCGCACAGTACGGTGGCTCGACCACGGCCATCCTGGTGGCGCTGCCAGGGGAAACGTCCGCGGTGGTGACCGTGCTGGACGGTCACCAGATGGCCCGCAACGGCCGTGCTGGCGCCGCGCTGGCGATCGCCGCCCTGGGTTCGTTCTTCGCTGGTTGCGTGGCCACGCTGCTGCTGGCCGCCTTCGCGCCCCCGCTGGCTGAAGTCGCCTTCAAGTTCGGCCCCGCCGAGTACTTCTCGCTGATGTGCCTGGGCCTGGTCGGCGCCGTGGTGCTGGCCTCGGGCTCGCTGCCCAAGGCGATCGCGATGATCATCCTGGGTCTGCTGCTGGGCATGGTCGGCACCGACGTCAACTCGGGCGTGGCCCGCTTCGACTTCGGCGTGCCGGAACTGCAGGACGGCATCGACTTCGCCATCGTGGCCATGGGCGTGTTCGGCTTCGCCGAAATCATGACCAACCTCGAGCAGAAGGAAAACCGCGTCGACATCACCGACAAGATCGGCTCGCTGTACCCGAACAAGCAGGAATTCAAGGAATCGTACCCCGCGGTCATCCGCGGCACGGCCCTGGGTTCCGCCCTGGGCATCCTGCCTGGCGGTGGCGCGGTGCTGTCGTCGTTCGCGTCGTACACGCTAGAAAAGAAGATCTCGAAGAATCCGGAACGCTTCGGCAAGGGCCACCCGGCCGGCCTGGCAGGCCCGGAATCGGCCAACAACGCCGCCGCCCAGACCTCGTTCATCCCGCTGCTGACCCTGGGTATCCCGGGCAACGCCGTGATGGCGCTGATGGTCGGCGCGATGACGATCCACAACATCCAGCCCGGCCCGCAAGTGATGACGAGCCACCCCGAGCTGTTCTGGGGCCTGATCGCCTCGATGTGGATCGGCAACCTGATGCTGGTGGTGCTGAACCTGCCGCTGATCGGCCTGTGGGTCAAGCTGCTCAAGGTGCCCTACCGCATCCTGTTCCCGGCGATCCTGGTGTTCTGCACCATCGGCGTGTACTCGCTCAACTACAACTCGTTCGACATCTTCACGACCGCCATGTTTGGCATCGTGGGCTATGTCTGGTCGAAGCTGAAGTGCGAAGGCGCGCCGCTGCTGCTGGGCCTGGTGCTCGGCCCCATGATGGAAGAGAACTTCCGTCGCGCCCTGCTGCTGTCGCGCGGCGACTTCAGCACCTTCGTGACGCGTCCGCTGTCGGCCTCGCTGCTGGCCGTGGCGGTGTTCCTGGTGATCCTGGTGGCCCTGCCGGCGATCCGCAAGAAGCGCGAAGAGACCTTCGTCGAGGAAGAATAAGGCTTTGCCCGCCGCCAGATGGCGGCGGTGCTCTCCGCCTTCCGAACCCCCGGCCCGCCGGGGGTTTTTCTTTGGGCGCACGATGGCGGTTCGCCGCGCTCCGCCCGGCATAAGCAACAAATCACTACTGTTCAATACAGGGTGTGCTCCAGGGCCGTGGCATCTACGTTAAGCTACGGGTTTACCCCCACGCGATGATTCGACATGAACTTCGACTGGAACAACCCCTATCCCACCACGCGCACGCCGGTCTTCGCCCGCAACGTCGTCGCCACCTCGCAGCCGCTGGCGGCGCAGGCGGGGCTGCGCATACTGGCCAACGGCGGCAATGCGGTGGACGCGGCGATCGCCGCGGCCGCCACGCTGACGCTGGTCGAGCCGGTCAGCAACGGCCTGGGATCGGATTGCTTCGCCATCGTCTGGGACGGCTCGAAACTGCACGGCCTGAACGCCTCGGGGCCGGCGCCGGCGGCCTGGAACCTGGACTACTTCCGCCGCAGGCACCAGGGCGCGATACCGACCCGCGGCTGGGACAGCGTCACGGTGCCGGGCTGCGTGGCCGGCTGGGCGGCGCTGCATGAAAAACTGGGCAAGCTGCCGTTCGCCGACGTGCTGGCCCCCGCGATCGACTATGCCGAGCGCGGCTTCGCCGTCAGCCCCATGGTGCAGCAGAAATGGGCGGCGCAGGCCGACGTGCTGCAGCCCCAACCCGGCTTTGCCGAACACTTCCTGCCACGCGGCCGGGCGCCGCACACCGGCGAGCATTTCGTGCTGAAGGCCGCCGCGGCCACGCTCAAGCGCATCGCCGCCAGCCGCGGCCGAGACTTCTACGAGGGCGAGACGGCCCACAAGCTGGTCGCCCATGCGCAGGCCCACGAGGCCGCCATGACGCTGGCCGACCTGCGCGACTACGCGCCGGAGTGGGTGACGCCGATCAGCCAGTCCTATCGCGGCCACACGCTGCACCAGATCCCGCCCAACGGCCAGGGCATCGCCGCCCTGATCGCGCTGGGCATCCTGCAGAACTTCGATCTGGCGGCCCGGCCGGTGGATCATCCGGACACCCAGCACCTGCTGATCGAGGCCATGAAGCTGGCCTTCGCCGACGTCTACGCGCATGTCGCCGACGGCCGCCACATGCGCCTGTCGCCCGAACAGATGCTGGCCCCCGGCTACCTTGCCGAGCGCGCTCGCCTGATCGACCCCAACGTGGCCCAGGCCTTCGCCTGCGGCCACGCGCCGCAGGGCGGCACGGTCTATCTGACGGCCGCCGACCGCAACGGCATGATGGTGAGCTTCATCCAGTCCAACTACATGGGCTTCGGCTCGGGCGTGGTGGTGCCGGGCACCGGCGTCAGCCTGCAGAACCGCGGCCACTGTTTCAGCACCCAGCCCGATCATCCCAACGTGGTGGCGGGCGGCAAGCGCCCCTTCCACACCATCATCCCGGGCTTCCTGATGCGCGACGGCGCGCCGGTCATGAGCTTTGGCGTGATGGGCGGCAACATGCAGCCGCAGGGCCAGGTGCAGACGCTGGTGCGCATGCTCGACTACGGCCAGCAGCCGCAGGCCGCCTGCGACGCGCCGCGCTGGAAATGGAATCAGGGACTGGCCATCGACATGGAGGCCTCGGTGCCCGCCGCGGTGGCGCAGGGCCTGCGCGCGCGCGGCCACGTGCTCGAGGGCATCGACGACCCCTATATGGACTTCGGCTCGGGCCAGTTCATCTGGCGCCTGGGCGACCCGGCTGTCGATGGCTACGTCAGCGCCAGCGACAGCCGCCGCGACGGACTCGCCGCCGGCTTTTGATTGCGTTAAGGTTACTGCCTCAGGTTTTCCTTTCCACAGCGGAGTCCCCTGCATGGCATCGATCGGTACCAAGAGCTACGACGCAGTCGTGGCCCAGAAAGTCGCATTCCTCGGATTGGGCGTGATGGGCCTGCCCATGGCCGGCCACCTGGCCCGCGCCGGGCACGACGTCACCGTCTACAACCGCACGCCGTCCAAGGCGCAGGCCTGGGCCAGCGAGTTCGGCGGCCACAGCGCGGTGACACCGCGCGAGGCCGTGGCGGGCGCCCAGATCGTGTTCGCCTGCGTCGGCAACGACGATGACCTGCGCAGTGTCACCCTCGGGCCGGATGGCGCGTTCGCCGGCATGGCGCCGGGCGCGGTGTTCGTGGACCACACCACCGCATCGGCCGACGTGGCGCGCGAACTCTACGCGCAAGCCAAGGACCTGGGCCTGAACTTCATCGACGCGCCGGTATCCGGCGGCCAGGCGGGCGCCGTCAACGGCGTGCTGACCATCATGTGCGGCGGCGAGCAGGCGGTGTTCGACGCCATCAAGCCGGTGGCGCAGGCATTCGGCCGCGCGGTGACGCGTGTGGGCCCGCCGGGAGCCGGCCAGCTGGCCAAGATGGTCAACCAGATCTGTATCGCCGGCATCGTGCAGGGCCTGTCGGAAGCCGTGGCGTTCGGCCAGGCCGCCGACCTGGACATGAAGCTGGTGCTGGACGTCATCAGCAAAGGGGCCGCGCAGAGCTGGCAGATGGAGAACCGCGGCGGCACCATGGTCGACGACAAGTTCGACTTCGGCTTCGCGGTCGACTGGATGCGCAAGGACCTGGGCCTGGTGCTGGCCGAGGCGCGCCACAATGGCGCCCGCCTGCCGCTGACGGCGCTGGTGGACCAGTTCTACGGCGACGTGCAGAAGCTGGGCGGCGGCCGCTGGGACACGTCCAGCCTGATCAAGCGGCTGCGCGACTGACGCGCCGCCACCCAGAAAAAAGCGGACCCTCGGGTCCGCTTTTTTACGTCAGGCCGCCTGCAGCGCGGCTTGCGGCCGGCCCAGGTCCAGCGCGTCGATGCGCTGGCGCGCGAGCGACACGCCTTCGAGCGCGGTGACTTCGCCCATCGCCATGCCTTCGGCGGCGATGAAGGTCACTTCGTTCATGCCCAGGAACGCCAGCATCTGGCGCAGATACGGCGTCATCGTGTCGGCGGGCGTGCCTTCGGCCTTGCCGCCGCGCGCCGTCAGCACGAACACCTGCTTACCCTTCACCAGACCCTCGGGCACGCCTTCCGGCGTATAACGGAACGTGACGCCGGCGCGGGCGACATGATCCAGATAGGTCTTGAACTGCGCCGGCAGGTTGAAGTTGTAGACCGGCACGGCGAACACGATACGGTCGGCCTGCATCAACTCGGCCACCAGGGCATCGCTGCGTTCGACGATGCGCTGCTGCTCGACGCTGCGGGCGTCGGCCGGCGTGAACAGGGCGCCGGCGGTCGCGCCGTCGAAGTACGGCAGCGGCTGGGCGCCGATATCGCGAATGGTGACGACGGCGGCCGGATCGGCCTGCTTGACGCGGGCGACCAGGTGGTCGGCCAGTTGCTTGCTGTGCGAACGCTCGCCCAGAATCGAGGACAGGATGACAAGGGTCTTCATAACGTGATCTCCAGTGCGGACCGCGAAAAGCGCGTGTCCTGAGTGCATGACGTCACTGTAGATCGCTTAATTGTTCACATAAACCCATGTATGATGAACTATTCGTTCCAGACATAGAACAATCATGCAAGACCTAAACGACCTCTATTACTTTTCCCAAGTCGTCGAACAAGGCGGCTTCAGCGCCGCCGCGCGCGCGCTGGATATCCCCAAATCGCGCCTGTCGCGCCGTATTTCGCACCTGGAGGAAAGCCTGGGGGTCCGGCTCCTGCAACGCACCACCCGCCGCCTGCGGCTGACGGCGGCCGGCGAGCGCTACCTGCACTATTGCCGCGAAATGGCCGCCTCGGCCCGCGCGGCCGACGACGCCATGCGCCAGTTGCAGTCCCAGCCCGCCGGGCCGGTGGTGGTCAGTTGCCCGGTATCGATCGCGCAGGACGTGCTGGCGCCGCTGCTGCCGGAATTCCTGGACGCCTGGCCGGCGATCTCGGTGCAGTTGCTGGTGACCAACCGCCGGGTCGACCTGATCCGCGAGGGCGTGGACCTGGCCCTGCGCGTGCGGACCAAGCTGGATACCGATGCCGAACTGGTGGTGCGCCACCTGGGCACGGCACGCGGCACGCTGGTGGCCAGCCCCGGCTACCTGCAGCGTCACGGCGCGCCCGACACCCCGCAGGACCTGGCCTCGCACACCACGCTGAGTTTCAGCGATCCACAGAACGAGGTGCGCTGGCCGCTGCGCAACGACAAGGGCGAGGAAGTGCATATCGAGCTGAAGCCGCAGCTGTCTTGCAATGACTTCATCGTGCTGGTGGAGGCCGCCGTGCGCGGCCGCGGCATCGCGCTGCTGCCATCGATCGCGACCCAGGAGGAACTGCGCCGCGGCCAGCTGGTGCCGGTGCTGCCGCAGTGGCAATCGCCCGAAGGCATCGTCCACTGCATCTACCCGTCGCGCCGCGGCATGATGCCGGCCGTGCGCACGCTGCTCGACTTCCTGTCGGAGCGCCTGCCTCCCACCTATCAGCGGCTGGAAAAGCAAGGCGCCGCCGCGCCCGTCGCTCAATAGCCGCGCGAGCGCTCGACCACGCCGGTGATCGGCTCGCCGCGCATCAGCTGGGCGACCTTGGCGGCGATCTGCGCGATGCTCTCGTCGCGCAGGGTGCGGGCGGCGATGTGCGGCGTGACGTGCACGCGCGGATCACGCCAGAACGGATGATCCTGCGGCAGCGGCTCGGTATGGAAGACATCCAGCGTGGCGCCGGCGATCTCGCCTTCTTCGAGCATCTGCACCAGGTCTTCCTCGACCAGGTGTTCGCCGCGGCCGACGTTGACCAGATGCGCCTCGGGCAGCAACTGGCCGAGCGTGTCGCGGTTGAGGATGCCGCGGGTGTCGGGCGTCAGCGGCAGCACGTTCACCAGGAACCGGGTGCGCGCCAGGAAGGCTGGCAGGGCCTCCTGGCCGGAGAACGACTCGACACCGGTAATCTCGCGCGGGGTGCGCGACCAGCCCGCCACCGGATAACCGAACTCGGCCAGCGTCTGCGCCACGCGCGCGCCGACCTGCCCCAGGCCCAGCACGCCCACCGGCCAGTCGGCCTGGCGCGTGCCTTCGCGCGTGTCCCAGTGCTGGCGCGCCTGCGACTGGTCGAACGCCTCGAAGTCGCGCGACACGCGCAGCAAGGCGTAGAGCGCGTACTCGGCCATCTGCACCGACATGCCGGCGTCTTCCAGGCGGACGATGCGCACGTGCGGCGGAATCTCTTTCATCTTGAGCAAGGCGTCCACGCCCGCGCCGAGGTTGAACAGCGTCTCGATGCGGGTCTCGTGCTGGAACAGTTCCACCGGCGGCTTCCACACCAGCGCGACCTCGGCGCCGGAGGGCGGGCCATCGGGATTCCAGACGGAAATGCGACAGCCGGGCATGGCGGCTTCCAGGCGCGGGACCCAGACGTCGGGGTCGTGCAGAGGGCAGGCAAAGAGGATGTGCATGGCGGAAATCCGGACGGGCTCGGGAAACCGCAAGCATGGGGGAAGATGGGCCGTAAATCAAACGGCCCGGCATGAAGCCGGGCCGTTTTCAGAGCGGGTGACGCGCGCGGAGATCAGGCCGTCTGCGTGACCTGCGGCTTGTTCTTGTTCTTGCCGCGGCGCAGGAAGGCCCACACCTGCAGCAGGATCAGCAACGCGCTGGCGCCGATGAACCAGGCGCTGATCGGGCGTTGCACGAACACCGCCAGGTCACCGCGCGACAACAGCAGCGCGCGGCGGAAGTTCTCTTCGACCATGGGGCCCAGCACGAAGCCGAGCAGGATCGGCGCGACCGAGAATTCGAGCGTCATCAGGATGGCGCCGATCACACCGAAGGCCAGCACTTCCCAGATCTGGAAGAGGCTGTTCTGGGTGCTGAACACGCCCACCGCGATGAAGAACAACGCCGACGGGAACAGGTAGCGGTAAGGCACCTGCAGCAGCTTGACCCAGACGCCGATCAGCGGCACGTTGAGCACCATCAGCAGCACGTTGCCGACCCAGAAGCTGGCGATCAGGCCCCAGAAGATGTCCGGATGCTCGGTGATCAGCTGCGGGCCGGGCTGGATGCCCTGGATCAGCAGCGCGCCCAGGATCAGCGCCATCACCGCGTCGCCGGGGATGCCCAGGCTCATGGTCGGAATGAAGTCGACCTGCGTCTTGGAGTGCGACGACGCTTCGGGCGAGGCCACGCCGGCGATCATGCCGGTGCCGAACTTCTCGGGCGTCTTGGAGATCTTGCGTTCCAGCGCGTAGGCCACGAAGGTGGTGATGGTCGGACCGGTGCCAGGCATGGCGCCGAACAGCGTGCCGACGGCGGTGCCGCGCACCATGGGCCAGAAGGCCGTCTTCAGTTCCTGCTTGCTGGGACGCATGTCGCGCAGGCGCAGCTTGGCGCCGCTGCCGATGATGGTCATGCGGTTGACGCTCATCAGGAAGTCGGCCACGCCGAACAGGCCCATCGAGATCGCCACCAGTTCCAGGCCGTCGGACAGGTCGAGCAGGCCGAACGAGAAGCGGATGGTGCCGGTGTTCACGTCGGTGCCGACCACGCCGCACATCAGGCCGAACAGCGTCATGGCCACGCCTTTCAGCGGCGAACCGCGCGACATGGTGGCGCCGGCCAGCAGGCCCAGCAGCATGATCGAGAAGATCTCGGTCGGGCCGAACTTGAAGGCGACTTCGACCAGCAGCGGCGAGGCGAAGATCATGACGATGATGCCGACCGAGGCCGCGAAGAACGAGCAGATCATCGTGATGCCGAGCGCCGTCCCCCCCTTGCCCTGTTTGGTCAGTGGGTACCCGTCAAGACATGTCACCGCGTGCGGCGGATGCGAAGGCAGGTTGAGCAGGATCGCGCCGATGGCGCCGCCGTACTGCGAGCCGTAGAAGATGCCGGCCAGCATCAGGATGGCGGGCACCGGCTGCATCACGTAGGTCAGCGGCAGCAGGATCGAGATGGCCGACAGCGCGCCCATGCCGGGCAACACGCCGATGAGGTTGCCCACCAGCACGCCGAAGAACGACCACATCAGGTTGTGGAGCTGGAACGCGACGCCGAAGCCGTACCAGAGGTCGGTCAAAGATTGAGAAATCATGGCGTATCAACCCCAGCGAAACAGCGGCAGCTGCAGTTGCAGCGCCCACCAGAAAACCACCACCGCGATCACGGACATGCCGAGCGACAGCACGAACGCCTGCTTGACCGTGTTCTTGCGGTCACCCAGGGCGGAGATGAAGACAATGGCGAAGGTCGCGGGCAGCAGGCCGCCATAGTGGCCCAGCAGCAGGAACGCGAGCGTGCCCAGCAGGATGCAGGCGCTGCCACGGAAGTCCGGCAGGCCATGCGCGTGGCCGTCGCCCGGCGCCGGCGGCGTGGCATCGCCGGAGCGCGCCGAGATGGCGATCAGGATCCCCGTCAATGCGAGCAGGCCGCCCAATGCCGCGGGGAAGAACCCGGGGCCCATGTGGCTGAGCGTTCCAATGTGATAGTCCGTACCACCGTAGATCGCCCCCAATCCGATAAGGACCATCAGCGCGCCGCCGTAATAGTCCTTTCTATTAATTGTTTTTTGCACTTCCATCCTCCTGAAGCAGGGCCGTGCGGGCCCCTGGGATGCCGCCCGGAACGAGCGCCACCCGGCCTTTTCAACAACAGGCCGGTTCGCAGGTTAAGGAAGGAACCTGCTAATCCGCTTTCTATGCGCTGTCGAGTCCCTGAATCCAGGGGTTATCCCTGATGGAAATTCGCGGGCTGCGCAATGAAGGCTAGGGAGAAAGAATGAAAGCTTTGGCGATTACTGGTCGCCGGTGAAGGCGACATCGGCGGGTCGGGGGTACTGCGACACGGTCGTGGCCAGGGGCAGCCACACGACGGACGCCAGGCCCACCCCGCCCTGCGCGTTGGGTTCGCCGTCGCGCAGCTCGATGTCGCCATCGTTGCGGCGGGCGTAGGCCCGCGCGATCGCCAGCCCCAGGCCGGAACCGGAAGACGTGACCGGCTTGTCGGTGCCGACCCGCTCGAAACGGGCGAAGGCGCGCGCGCGCAGGTCGGGATCGAGCCCCGGGCCATTGTCGGAGACGGAGACTTCGGCGCGATCGCCGGCCCGGCTGACCGAGACCGTGATGCGGGCGCCCACGGGCGCGTAGTGGATGGCGTTGTGCACCAGGTTGGACAGGGCCTCGTGCAGTTCGGCCTCGTTGCCGGAGACCGGCACGTCGATCTCTTGGCCCTGCTCGCCGGTGGCCTGCACCCAGCCCAGGTCCTGCTGTTTCTCGTGCGCCAGCGGCAGGTACTGCAACACCACTTCGCGCGAGACGGCGTTCAGGTCGAGCAACTGGCGCGGCACCTGGTCGGCCTGGTTGGCATGCGCCAGCGACAGCAACTGCTCGGTCAGCCGGCGGGTGCGGCCCAACTGGGCGACGATGGCGCGCAAGCCTTCCTGGGCGCGCGCCGGGTCGCGCTCGCGCAGGGCGTACTGGGCCTGGGTCAGCATGATGGCCAGCGGCGTGCGCAGCTGGTGCGAGGCGTCGGCCAGAAAGTGCGATTGCTCGTCCAGCACGCGGCGGTAGCGGGCGATGTGGTGGTTGACGGCGTCGACCAGCGGCGCCACTTCGCTCGGCACGCGCGAGGCGTCGAGCGGGGTCAGGTCCTCGGGCCGGCGGTTGCGGATGTCGGCGCGCAGCCGCCGCAGCGGCTTCAGGGCCCAGGACACGCCCCACCAGACCAGCAGCACGACCAGCGCCAGCATGCGGGCGTCGCGCAGGATTTCCTGGCGGCGGGCGCTGTCTTCGGCCTCGATGCGCTTGCCGGTGCTTTCGGCCACCAGCACCAGCACCTGGCGATGGGCGCCCTGGTAATACAGGTCGCGCACCAGCGACACCACCCGCACCGGGTCGTTGCGGTAGACCCCGTCGTAGAACACCGGCAGGCCATTGGAGCGCGGCCAGGTGGGCGGCCGCGGCAGTTCGGGCATCCCCAACAGGGTCTTGCCCTGCTCGGCCGGCACCGGCGACTCATCCGGCAGGGGCGGGTCGATCTGCTCGATGCGGAAATACTTGCGCAGCCCGGCGCGCGATTCCAGCATGACCTGGGCGTACAGCGGCGTGGCCACTTGCAGCGAGCCGTCGGGCGCGAACTCCAGGCTGCTCTCGAGCACGCGGGCGGGCTCGACCAGGGCGCTGTCGTAGGCCTCGTTGGTGATCTCGGACAGGGTGCGGTAGTCGTTCAGGCTGTCGATGACCAGCAGCGCCACCACGCCGGGCAGCAGCAGGATGATCAGCAGCGCGCGGATGCCGACCCGCGGCAACCCTGGGATCCGGAGGCTCACGAGGGGGTCAGGAGTCGGCGGCTTCGCTGGCCACGCTTTCCAGCATGTAGCCCAGGCCGCGCACGGTCACGATGCGCACGTCGCTGCCGGCCAGCTTCTTGCGCAGGCGGTGCAGCACCACCTCGATGGCGTCGGGGTTGGCTTCGCTGTCGTGGGTGAAGACCTTGCCGAACAGCTGCGACTTGTCCACCGGATAGCCGCTGCGCGTCAGCAGCGCGGCCAGGGCGGCGTGCTCGCGCGGGGTCAGGAACAGCAGGGAGCCGTCGAGCGTGAAGGCGCGGCTTTCGCTGTCGTAGGACAGCGAGCCGCATTGCAGGCGCGGGTGCTGGCGGCCGCGGCTGCGGCGCACCAGCGCAGTCAGGCGCGCTTCCAGTTCTTCGAGGGCGAACGGCTTGGTCAGGAAATCGTCTGCGCCCAGGTTCAGGCCGCGCACGCGGTCCTGCAAGGCGCCCTGGGCGGTCAGCAGCAGCACCGGGGTGCGGTCGTCGCGGTTGCGCATTTCGCGCAGCACCACCAGGCCATGCTTGTCGGGCAGGCGCAGGTCCATGACGATGGCGTCGTACTCGGTGCCCGCCATGAACGCTTCGGCCGTGCGGGCGTCGGCCGCGTGATCCGGCACGAACCCGCTCTGCGCGAGCGCGCGCATCAGCCAGGACGCCATGTCCCGTTCATCTTCAACCAATAATATGCGCATGACCGTCCGTTCCTTCGGGCAAGTTCTCTGCCGCCCGCTGCCCATGCACGCGCTGACGCAGGTAGCGGGTTTCGTGGTGACGCCGAAAGAGGATTGCCGACAACTCGTTCAACGCCTGGGTATAGACGTCCCGCTTGAACTCGATCACGGCATCCAGCGGCACCCAGTACTGGCTCCAGCGCCAGGCGTCGAATTCCGGATGCTGCGTCGCGCGCAGGCAAACGTCGCTGTCACGTCCCACCAGGCGCAACAAGAACCAAATCTGCTTTTGTCCTTTATAGTGGCCACGCCACTCACGCCGGACGAAGTGATCGGGCACGTTATAACGTAACCAATCGCGTGTACGCCCCAAAATACGGACATGCTCGGGCTTCAGGCCCACCTCTTCATGGAGCTCGCGATACATGGCCTGCACCGGGCTTTCGCCGTACTTGATGCCGCCCTGCGGGAACTGCCAGGCATGTTCCCTGATACGCTTGCCCCAAAAGACCTCGTTTCTGCTATTGACGAGAATGATGCCGACATTGGGGCGGTAGCCTTCGCGGTCAAGCATGGGCCACCCCCACCGAATTCAATACAATTACAGTCGATTATACGTATCTGCTGCCACCTTTAAACATGCGCGCATCCAACTACCACATCAACACCCTCAAAGAAGCCCCCTCCGAAGCGGAAGTCGCCAGCCACCAGCTCATGACCCGGGCCGGGATGATCCGCAAGCTGGCGGGCGGCATCTACACCTACATGCCCCTCGGCCTCAAGGTCATCCGCAAGGTCGAGGCCATCATCCGCGAGGAAATGAACGCCTCGGGCGCCATCGAACTGCTGATGCCGGTGGTCCAGCCGGCCGAGCTCTGGATGGAATCCGGCCGCTGGGAACAGTACGGCGCGGAACTGCTGCGCATCAAGGACCGGCACCAGCGCGATTTCGTGCTGCAGCCGACCTCGGAAGAGGTGATCACCGACATCGCCCGCAACGAGATCCACAGCTACCGCCAGCTGCCGGTCAACTTCTATCACATCCAGACCAAGTTCCGGGACGAGCGCCGTCCCCGCTTCGGCCTGATGCGCGGCCGTGAATTCACCATGAAGGACGCCTACTCCTTCGACCGCGACGAAGCCGGCGCCCAGAAGAGCTACGACACCATGTACGCCGCGTACATGCGCATTTTCGGCCGCCTGGGCCTGGAATTCCGCGCGGTGGCGGCCGATACCGGCTCCATCGGCGGCACCCGCAGCCATGAATTCCAGGTGATCGCCGACACCGGCGAAGACCTGCTGGTCTACAACGCCGACTCCGAGTACGCCGCCAACATCGAGCTGGCCGAGGCCCCCGGCCTGTACCCCACCCGCGGCGCGGCCACCCAGGCGATGGCCGACGTGGCCACCCCTGGCGCCGCCAAGTGCGAGGACGTGGCCCGCCTGCTGGGCCTGCCGCTGGAGCAGACAGTCAAGTCGATCGTGCTGGCCACCGACGGCGACAAGGGCAAGGTCGACATCTGGCTGCTGCTGCTGCGCGGCGACCACGAACTCAACGAAATCAAGGCCGCCAAGCTGCCGGGCCTGGCGGGCTTCCGCTTCGCCACCGAGACCGAGATCGTCGAGCACTTCGGCTGCAAGCCGGGCTACCTGGGCCCGGTCCGCACCGTGCGCCCGGTGCACGTCATCGCCGACCGCACCGTGGCCAACATGGCCGACTTCGTCTGCGGCGCCAACCGCGAGGATTTCCACATCCAGGGCGTGAACTGGGGCCGTGACCTGCCCGAGCCCGAGCTGGTGGCCGACCTGCGCAACGTGGTCGCCGGCGACCCGTCGCCGGATGGCAAGGGCACGCTGTCGATCCAACGCGGCATCGAAGTGGGACACGTTTTTTACCTGGGTAAAAAATACTCGGAAGCCCTCAAGGCCACCTTCCTGGACGAGACCGGCAAGCCGGCCGTGCTGGAAATGGGCTGCTACGGCATCGGCGTGACCCGCATCGTCGGCGCCGCCATCGAACAGAACCACGACGCCCGCGGCATCATCTGGCCGCGCGCCCTGGCGCCGTTCGAAGTGGTGATCTGCCCGGTCGGCTGGGGCAAAAGCGAAACCGTGCGTAACACCTCCCTGAAGCTGTACGAATCGCTGCTGGCGCGCGGCGTGGACGTCATCCTGGACGACCGCGATGCCCGCCCCGGCGTGATGTTTGCCGAGTGGGAATTGATCGGCGCGCCGCTCCGTGTAACAGTTGGAGAACGCGGCCTGAACGACGGTGTGGTGGAATTGCAGGCCCGTCGGGAAACCGAAGCGGCCAAGATTCCGGTAGAGTCCGCGCTTGAAGCCGTGCTGACGAAACTCGACACGCTGTAAACCCTAAAGTAACCACGGACTTTTCGCGTCCCGACCCGCATCATCGAAGCCCGCATCGTGACCGATCCGAAGTCCGCCGAATCCCGCCTGCAGGTCCGCGTCTACTATGAAGACACGGACGCGGGCGGGGTGGTTTTCTACGCCAACTACCTGAAATTCCTGGAACGCGCCCGCACCGAGTGGCTGCGCGACCTGGGAGTCAACCAATCCGGCCTGGCCGCCAGCGAGCAGCGCCTGTTCGTTGTCCGCTCGCTGGACATGTCCTACCGCAAGCCGGCCAGACTGGACGATTTGCTTACCATACGCAGCCGGGTCACACGACTGGGCCGCGCTTCGATACACTTCGCGCAGCGCGCAGAACGAGACGGGGAACTGCTTGCCGAAGGCAATATCCAAGTCTGCTGCGTCGATGCCGTCAACATGCGGCCGGTGGAACTGCCGGCCGACGTCCGCGCCAAACTGGAATCAATTCAGGAATAACCATGCAAGCCACCAACGACATGTCGTTGCTTTCGTTGATTTCGCACGCCAGCGTGCCGGTTCAGCTGATCATGCTGATGCTCCTGGGCATCTCGATCATGTCCTGGACCTACATCTTCGCCAAGCGGCTGGCCATCAAGCGCGCCCATGCCCAGACCCGCCGCTTCGAGGATGACTTCTGGTCCGGCGGCGACCTGTCGATGCTGCAGCAGGCCGTGGCCTCGCGCCGCGACGAGCAAGGCGCCCTGGCCCGCATCTTCGACGCCGGCATGACCGAATTCCTGAAGGCCCGCCGCGGCAACGCCAGCACTGACGCCACCGCCCTGCTCGACGGCCCGCGCCGCGCCATGCGCGCCGCCTACCAGCGCGAGATGGACTCGCTGGAATCGCACCTGAACTTCCTGGCCTCGGCCGGCTCGGTCTCGCCCTACATCGGCCTGCTCGGCACGGTCTGGGGCATCATGCACGCCTTCATCGGCCTGTCGAACATGCAGCAGGCCACGCTGGCTTCGGTGGCCCCCGGTATCGCCGAGGCGCTGATCGCCACCGCCATCGGCCTGTTCGCCGCCATCCCCGCGGTGGTCGCCTACAACCGCTTCACCAACGACATCGACCGCATCTCGATCCGTTTCGACAGCTTCGTCGATGAATTCCTGAACATTCTGCAACGGCAGGTGCGCTAATGCCCTCGGTAAGCTCGCGCGGCAGGTCCGGCCGCCGCATGAAGGCCGACATCAACGTGGTGCCCTACATCGACGTGATGCTGGTGCTGCTGGTCATCTTCATGGTGACTGCGCCGCTGATCACGCCTGGCCTGATCCAGCTGCCCTCGGTGGGCGCGGCATCCGACGTTCCGGTCAAGCCGCTGGAAGTCCAGATTTCGGAAGACGGCAAGATCGCGCTGCGCATGCGCGAACCCGGCGCCACCATGCAGGACATCGCCCGTCCCGAACTGGTGGCGCAAGTGCGCTCGCGCATCACCGCGGAAACCCCGGTGGTGATCGCGGCCGACGGCAAGGTGCCCTACGAGACGGTCGTGAAGGTCATGGACGAGCTGCGTACCAATGGCATCACCCGCCTGGGCCTGCTGGTGGACCAGTCCGCCGGCGGCAACCAGCCCGCCCCCGCGAAAAAACGCTAACGCGACGCCTTCCGCCGGCGCCGCCGGCCTGCAACGCTCATGACGCCACCCATCATTCGACACCACAGCGGCCCCCCGGCCACGCCGCCCAACAACGACAACCGGATCGCCCTGATCCTGGCGTTGCTGGTGCACGCGCTGCTGCTGGCCGTATTGATCTTCAACCTGAACTGGCGCACCGAAGCCCCGGGTCCGGTGGAAGTGCAGCTGTGGGCCGACGGCAATTCGCCCGTCTCGCCCCCGCCGCAACCCCAGCCCGAACCGCCCAAGCCCCAGCCCAAGCCGCAACCCCAGCCCGAACCCGAGCCGGAGAAGAAGCCCGAGCCGCCTCCGCCGCCGCCCAAGCCGGATCCGCAAGTCCAGCCCAAGCCTGACGAAGTGGATCCGGAAATCGCGCTGCAGGAAGCCAAGAAAAAGAAAGAGCAGGAAGAGCAGGCCCGCCAGGCCGCCGAGGCGGCCAAGGAAAAGGCGCGCCTGGAGGAAGAGCGCAAGCAGGCCGAGCTGAAGGAAAAGAAGCGCCTGGAGCAGGAACGCCAGGCCGCTGAAAAGGCGGCCGCCGACAAGGCCGCCGCGGAAAAAGCCGCGGCCGACAAGGCTGCCGCCGAGAAGAAGGCCAAGGAAGACGCCGCCAAGAAGGCGGCGGCGGAGAAAGCCGCCGCTGACAAAGCGGCAGCGGACAAGGCGGCCGCCGAGAAAGCCGCGGCTGACAAGGCCGCCGCCGAAAAGGCCGCTGCCGAGAAGAAGGCCAAGGAAGAAGCCGCCAAGAAGGCCGCGGCCGACAAGGCCCTGAAGGACGCGTTCCGCAACGACGCCCTCGGCGCTGCCGGCATCCCCGGCGGCACCGCCGACCGCAACCAGGCCGGCGGCGGCCGCGACAGCGGCTACGGCGCCAAGGTGCGCGCCTGCGTGCAGCCCGGCGTGGCCTACCCGCCGCCGCCGCGCAGCGGCTCGGACAATCCGACCGCCCAATACCGGGTACAGTTAGGTTCTGACGGGAAGGTTAACGGCGTCACGCTGACCAGCTCTTCCGGCAACCCAGGCTTCGACCGCGCGGTCGAGACCGGCATCCGCCGTTGCAACCCCTTCCCCAAGCCCTCGACCGGCCGCTACGAGCCCATCATTGACGTTGTGTACAGAATGTATGATTGACAGGAGATTGCTGATTATGACTCCCGCCCATAGCCGACGAGCTTCCCCCCTCGTTCTCTGGCGATCGTATGGATTCGGCCTGTTGCTGCTGGCGCTTGCCTGCCTGATGGCCATCAAGCCCGCCCAGGCCCAGCTGCGTGTCGATATTTCCGGCACCGGCGCCACCCAATATCCCGTCGCCATCGCCGATTTCGCGGTGGATGACGCCCATGGCCGCGCCCTGGCCGAAGTGATCCGCGCCGACCTGACCCGCACCGGCCAGTTCCGCCTCATCAGCGCCGCCGGCTCGGGCCTGAACGTCGACTCGCCCATCGCCCATGACGACTGGCGCGCCAAGGGCGCCGACTTCATCGCCTATGGCAGCATCGTGCGCGGCAACGACGGCCGCTACGACGTCCGCTACCGCCTGGCCGACACGGTCAAGAAGGGCCAGCTGGACGGCGTCGCGTTCTCCGGCACCGAGCAGGAACTGCGCCGCGTCGCCCACCAGATCGCCGACCGCATCTATGAAAAGATCACCGGCGTGCGCGGCGTGTTCTCGACCCGCATCGCCTACGTGCTCAAGCAAGGCGCCACCTACGAGCTGCAAGTGGCCGACGCCGACGGGCAGAATCCCCAGGTCGCCCTGCGCTCGCGCGAGCCGATCATCTCGCCCGCCTGGTCGCCCGATGGCTCCAAGCTGGCGTACGTGAGCTTCGAATCCGGCAAGCCGGTGGTGTACGTGCACACGCTGGCCACCAGCGCCCGCGTGCCGGTCGCCAACTTCAAGGGCAACAACAGCGCCCCCGGCTGGTCGCCCGACGGCACCCAGCTGGCCGTGGCCCTGACGCGTGACGGTCTGTCGCAAATTTACATCGTTAGCGCGGCCGGCGGCTCGAATATGAAGCGAGTTACGCGTTCTCCCGGGATTGACACCGAGCCGAGCTTTACGCCGGACGGCCGTTCCATTATCTTTACCAGTGACCGCAGCGGCGGGCCGCAAATTTATCAAACCGGCCTGGACGGTGGCGATGCTCGCCGCCTCACGTTTAATGGTGGTTACAACATCTCACCCCGAATTTCCCCCGATGGATCGACGCTGCTGTACGTTGCAAGACGCGACGGCGCGTTCCGAATCGCATCGTTGAACCTGTCCTCCGGCTCGGAGAACTTGTTGACCGATGGTCGTGACGATCAGTCGCCAAGCTTCGCGCCGAACGGCATGCAAGTCCTCTACGCCGCGATCCAAAACGGACGTAGCGTGCTTGCAGGCGTTTCGAGTGATGGCCGCGTACGGCAGACGCTTTCGGTACTGAACGGGGAAATACGTGAACCGACTTGGGGCCCATTTACCCGATAACACGTGTGACTCTCTTTGCAAAGGAACTATCATGAAGTCGCGCATTGCCAAAAGCCTAACCATCGCCGCTCTGGCCGCCACCCTGGCAGCTTGCAGCTCCGTCCCTCTCGACGATAAAGCGGGTCAGGGCGGAGGCGCTGGCCAAGGATCGGCCTCCGGCCAGATCCTTGATCCCTTCAACCCCCAAAGCATCCTGGCGCAACAGCGCTCGGTATACTTTGACTTCGACAGCTACACGGTGTCCGATCAGTACCGCGGCCTGGTGGAAACCCACGCCCGTTACCTGGCTTCGCACCAGCAGCAGAAAATCAAGATCGAAGGCAACACCGACGAACGCGGCGGCGCCGAATACAACCTGGCCCTGGGCCAGCGCCGTGCCGACGCCGTGCGTCGCATGATGACCCTGCTGGGCGTCAGCGACAACCAGATCGAAACCATCAGCTTCGGTAAAGAAAAGCCGAAGGCGACTGGCTCGTCGGAAGCCGACTTTGCGGAAAACCGCCGCGCCGATATCGTTTATCAGCGCTAAGCTTTTCGTATAGTTAAGTGCCCCACCACGCGTCGGGACGGTCTACCGGCCGTCCCGACGTTTGTTTTTATCCCCCGGGAATTTTCATGCGCGATAACGTTCTGTCCCTGCGTCCCTTGATGGCGGCCACCGGCCTGGTGCTGGCAGCCCTGACGGCGCCCGCCCACGCTTTCTCAGATGACGAGGCCCGCAAGGCCATCCTGGATTTGCGCCAGCAGGTGCAGCAACAGAACGAGCAGAGCCAACGCGCCAAGCTGCAACTGGCCGACCAGATCCAGGCGCTGCAACAGGAAGTCGCGCAACTGCGCGACCAGCTGGAACTGGTGTCGCGCCAGCAGCCCAGCGCCAACAAGCCGGGCGGCACCGCGGGAGGCGCCAACCCGCCGGGCGCGACCGCCGGCGATCCGCAGGAACAGGCCGCCTACGACGGCGCCATCGACCTGTTCCGCAAGGGCCAATACAAGGAGGCGTCCGAATCGCTGGCCGCCTTCACCGCGCTCTACCCCGCCAGCCAGCTCGCGCCCAGCGCCCAGTTCTACCTGGGCAGCAGCCGCTATGCGCTGAAGGACTTCAAGGGCGCCATCGAGCAGCTGAACGCCATGGTGCAGAAGGCCCCCGACAACGCCCGCGCCCCCGACGCCCTGCTGGTCATCGCCGGCAGCCAGATCGAGATGAACAACCGCGCCGGCGCCAAGACCACGCTGCAGCGCATCGTCCGCGACTACCCGACCACGCCGGCCGCCAACACGGCCAAGAGCCGCCTGCAACTGCTGCAGTAATGGCGGAAGCCGCCTCCGCGGTCGCCGCCTATCGGCACATCCTGCGCCGCCGCGCAGGGCTCATCGCCCTGCTGCTGGCGGCGATTTGCATTGGGCTGCTGCTCGATTTCACGCTCGGCCCTTCGGGACTGGGCTGGGGCGAGCTGTGGCGCACGCTGAGCGCGCCGGCGTCGGCCGATCCGACGCTGCGCGTCATCGTCTGGGACATCCGGCTGCCCTACGCCCTGATGGCCGCGCTGGTCGGCATGGCGCTGGGCCTGGCGGGCGCCGAGATGCAGACCATCCTGAACAATCCCCTGGCCAGCCCGTTCACGCTGGGCGTGTCGTCGGCGGCCGCCTTCGGCGCGTCGCTGGCCATCGTGCTGCACCTGGGCCTGCCCGGCGTGCCGGACGGCTGGCTGATCGCCGGCAACGCCTTCCTGTTCGCCATGCTGGCGGCCCTGCTGCTGGACGGCGTGGCGCGCCGCGGCGGCATGAACAGCTCGGGCGTGGTGCTGTTCGGCATCGCCATGGTGTTCACCTTCAACGCGCTGGTGTCGCTGGTGCAGTTCACCGCCAGCGCCGAGGCCTTGCAGAACCTGGTGTTCTGGACCATGGGCAGCCTGGCGCGCTCGAGCTGGACCACCGTGGCCGCGCTGGGGCTGGCGTTCGCCGTGGCGCTGCCGCTGGCCATGCGCCAATCCTGGAAGCTGACCGCCCTGCGGCTGGGCGAGGAACGCGCGGCCAGCTTCGGCGTGGACGTGCGCCGGGTGCGGGTGACGGCGCTGGCGCGCGTCAGCCTGCTGTCGGCGTTGGCGGTGGCGTTCGTTGGCACCATCGGTTTCATCGGCCTGATCGCGCCGCATATCGCCCGCCGCCTGGTGGGCGAGGACCATCGCTTCTTCCTGCCGGGCAGCGCCCTGGTGGGCGGCGTCATCCTGTCGCTGGCGTCGGTCGCGTCCAAGAACCTCGCGCCGGGCGTCATCGTGCCGGTGGGGATCGTCACCTCGCTGATCGGCATTCCGTTCTTCGTGGCGGTGGTGCTGCGCCGGAACATGCCATGAGCGCGGCGCCGACGCTGGCCGTCTCGGCCCTCACCGCCGGCTATGGCGGCCAGGACGTGCTGCACGGCCTGTCGCTGCCGCCCCTGGGCGCGGGCGAGGTCACGGCCCTGCTGGGCCCCAACGGCAGCGGCAAATCGACATTGCTCAAGGCCCTGGCGGGCCTGGTGAAGGTGCGCGCCGGCCACGCCCTGCTCGACGGCAAGGACCTGGTGCGGATGGATTTCGCGGCGCGCGCGCGCCACCTGGTCTACCTGCCGCAGAGCCTGCCGGCCGCCGTGCACCTGAGGGTGTTCGAATCAGTGCTGGTGGCGGCCCGCGCCAGCGAAGCCGACGGACCGCCGGCGGATCTGCACGAGATCGACCGACTGCTGGCGCGGCTGGGCATCGGCCATCTGGCGCTGTCCTACCTGGACGCGCTGTCCGGCGGCCAGAAACAGCTGGTGGGACTGGCGCAGGCGCTGGTGCGGCGGCCGCGCGTGCTGCTGCTGGACGAGCCGCTGTCGGCGCTGGACCTGAACTACCAGTTCCATGTGATGCGGCTGCTGAAGCAGGAAACCGCCGATCACGGGCTGATCACGGTGATCGTGCTGCACGACCTGAACGTGGCGCTGCAGCACGCCGACCGGGCGGTGATGATCCATGGCGGCAGACTGGTCGCCGCGGGCGCGCCGGCCGAGGTCATCACGCCCGCCTCGCTGGCCGCCGTGTACGGCGTGCACGGCCGGGTCGAGGCCTGCTCGCGCGGACGGCTGCAGGTGCTGATCGACGACCTGGAAGCCGATCCGCACTGACACCGCCGCGCCATCCGCGCGGCAAGACGCGGGACGGCCCGGGCGACGCTAGGCGCGCTGCGCCACGTCGGCGACCGGCGCGCCGGTCATGGCGGCCAATTGCTGCGGCGTCAGGTTGAACACGGCGTGCGGGTGCCCCGCCGCCGCCCACAGGCTGTCGTACTGGAACAGATCCTGGTCGAGCAGCATCACGGGCTTGACCGCGTGGCCGATGGGGCAGACGCCGCCGATGGCGTAGCCGGTCATGTCGCGCACGAACTTGGCGTCGGCCTTGGCCAGCGCGCCGACCTGTTCGGCGACCTTGGCCTCGTCGACGCGGTTGATGCCGCTGGCGATGACCAGCACCGGCGCGTCGTCCGCGGCGCGGCGGAAGATGATCGACTTGGCGATCTGCGCCACCTCGCAGCCCAGCCCCGCCGCGGCTTCCGCCGAGGTCTTGCCGGTCTGCGGCAGCACCACCACCGGCTTGTCGTGGCCCAGATCGGCCAGCAGGCGGGCAACGCGCCGGGCGGACTCGGGAAGATCGGCGGGCGTGGCGAGGGACATCTGGCGACTCCGTTCAAGACAAAAAGATCGGGTCACGAGTTTATCAGCCCGGCCATGCCCCCGCGGCGGGCGCGGGCGCATGGCTGCCGCGTGGGCGAACCGGCTAGAATGCCCGCCTGGCTTTCCGACCCCGACCCGATGCGTTCCGAACCCGTCCTGCCCCTGCAAACCGCCGATATCGGCGGTTACGCCATGTCCTACACCGAATACGGTGAGGGCGCGCCCCTGGTGCTGGTGCACGGTTCGCTGTCGGACTGTCGCTACTGGAAATCGCAGATGGCGCCGCTGGGGCGTTCGTTCCGGGTGCTGGCGGTGTGCCTGCGGCGCTACTGGCCGGAAACCTGGGACGGGGAAGGCGACGGTTTCTCGGTGGCGCAGCATGGCGCCGACGTGCTGGCCTTCATCGACCAGGTGGCGGGCGAGCCCGCCCACGTGGTGGGCCACTCGCGCGGCGGCCGCGTGGCGCTGGAAGCGGCGCTGGCCCGCCCCGATGCCCTGCGCAGCCTGACGCTGGCCGACCCCGGTCTGCCGCTGCCCGGCGGCGACGACGCCCGTGGCGGCTTTCGCCAGCGGGCGCTCGAACTGATCCGCGACGGCGCCGTGGAAGAAGGCCTGGCGCTGTTCGTGGACACGGTGACCGGACCGGACACCTGGCAACGCATGGTGCCCTGGTTCAAGGAAATGGTGCGCGACAACGCCGGCACGCTGTTCGGCCAGGCCCGCGAGACCCCGGCCTCGCTGAGTCCGCAAGAGATCGCCTCGCTGACCCTGCCGACGCTGCTGATCGGCGGCGCGTTGAGCCCCGATCCCTACCCCGCCGTGCTCGACGCGCTGGAAAGCTGGCTGCCGCAATCGCAGCGGGTGAACATCGCCGGCTCGTCGCACGGCATGAACCTGGGCAATCCGCGCGCCTTCAACGGCGCCATCGAATCGTTCCTGCGCGGCTGAGCCGCGCGCGCCGTCAGGGTTCGACCGACGGCGTGTGCTTGAGGCGCTTGAGCACGAAAGTCGAGCGGCTGTGCCGCACACCGGGCAGCTTGTAGAGCCGCTTGCGCAGGAACTCCTCATAGCCTTCGGTGCCAGCCACGGCGACCTTGATGAGGTAGTCGTATTCGCCCGTCACCAGGAACGCCTCCACCACTTGCGGCAGCCGCGTGATCGCCTCGCCGAAGCGCGCCAGCGTGTCGTCGTCGTGGTGCTCGAGCGTGACCTCGATCATGACCGTGTCGGGCAGGCCCAGCGCCTTCTGGTTCAACAGAGCCGCGTAGCCCTCGATCACGCCCGCGTCCTCCAGCGCCTTGACCCGGTTCCAGCAGGGCGTGGGCGACAGGCCGACCTGCTCGGCCAGCTTCAGGTTGGTGAGGCGGCCGTCGGCGCGCAGGGCGCGCAGGATCTTGCGGTCGGTTTCGTCGATTTTGGGTGGCGTGGACACGGCGGAAAATCCGTAAAAGAGAATATCCCTGCAAAACCCGATTCTAGAGGATATATATTCCTTCAATACCGCCAAATTGGCGGGAATCAGGAAACCTATTTTCCCGACCCGGCCGTAGACTTTCCATCAAGACGGGCATTACCCCGCCCGTCGGATCCAGCGCCCGCGCCGTGGCACAACCCGGCGCCGACGCCGGTGTAGTCCACCGCAGTGTGCCGCGCGCCGATCCGCGCGGCGGGAAATCATGTCTCACGCAGCAGCAGTACCCGCAAGAACCGGCCTGGGCCTGTCCGGCACCGCCATGCTCCTGGCCGCGCCGGCGCTCTTCGCCTCCAACATGGTGGCCGCCCGCTGGGCCCACGACGCCGCCCTTCCCCCCGTTTTCCTGGCCTTCGGCCGCTGGCTGATCGCCTTCCTGATCCTGTTGCCGCTGGCCGCGCCGGCCTTGCTGCGGCATCGCCAGGCGCTGTGGCGCGGCCTGCCCACGCTGCTGCCGCTGGCGGTGCTGGGCATGGGCGTGGCGGTGGCGCCGCAGTACATCGGCGCCCAGAGCACCAGCGCCACCAACATCGCCCTGATCTTCTCGTGCAGTCCGATCCTGGTGGCGCTGCTGGAGGCGCTGATCTGGCGCAAGCCCCTGCCGCCCCTGCGCGCCGCCGGCCTGGCGCTGGCGCTGGGCGGCGTGCTGGTGGTGCTGACGCGGGGCGACGCCTCGGTGCTGGCGCGGCTGGCGTTCGGCCAAGGCGACCTGTGGGTGCTGCTGGCGGCCACCGGCTGGGCCTTCTATACGGTGCTGCAGAAGCGCCTGACGCTGCCGGCGGTGCCCGATGGCGCACGGCTGGCCGCGATGATGCTGGGCGGCGCGATCGCGCTGGCGCCGTTCGCGGGCATCGAGGCCGCCGCCGGCGCCACCCCGCCCTGGACCGATCCGCGGCTGGCGGCGGTGCTGCTGTTCCTGGCGGTGGTGCCCAGCCTGGGCGCGTATTACGTCTACGGCCGCCTGATCAGCCGCGCCGGTCCCGCCACCGCGGGCCTGTCGATGTTCCTGGTGCCGGTGTATGCCGCGCTGCTGGCCTGGCCGCTGCTGGGCGAGGCGCCGCAACTGTTCCATGCCTACGGCTTCGTGATGATCCTGCTGGGCGTGAAGCTGGCGTCCTCGCGCATGCGGGCGACGACGGCCGGGGCCGCCGCGCCGGCATGAAGCACACGTAGCGCCGACATGAAAAAAGGGCCACCCGCACGGGTGGCCCTTGTTCCGAGCCGATCGGAATTCAGCGGCCCGAACCCTGGGCCGCGATCACTTCCTGCGCCACCTGGCGCGGCGCTTCGGCGTAGTGCTTGAACTCCATCGTGTAGGTGGCGCGGCCCTGCGTCAGCGAACGCAGCGAGGTGGAGTAGCCGAACATCTCGGCCAGCGGCACCTCGGCCCGCACCACCTTGCCGCCGCCCCCGGCGATGTCTTCCATGCCCTGCACCATGCCGCGGCGCGACGACAGGTCGCCCATGACGTTGCCGGTGAAGTCCTCGGGCGTTTCCACCTCGACCTGCATCATCGGTTCCAGCAGCACCGGATCGGCGCGCCGCATGCCTTCCTTGAAGGCCATCGAGCCGGCCATCTTGAAGGCGTTTTCGTTCGAGTCCACGTCGTGGTACGAACCGAAGAACAGCGTCACCTTGACGTCGACCACCGGATAGCCCGCCAGCACGCCGGCGTTGAGCGATTCGCGGATGCCCTTGTCCACCGCCGGGATGAACTCGCGCGGCACCACGCCGCCCTTGATGGCGTCGACGAATTCGTAGCCCTTGCCCGGTTCCTGCGGCTCGAGCTTGAGCACCACGTGGCCGTACTGGCCGCGGCCGCCCGACTGCTTGACGAACTTGCCTTCGACTTCGTCACAGGTCTTGCGGATGGTCTCGCGGTAGGCGACCTGCGGCTTGCCCACCGTGGCCTCGACGCCGAACTCGCGCTTCATGCGGTCGACCAGGATTTCCAGGTGCAACTCGCCCATGCCGGAGATGATGGTCTGGCCGGATTCCTCGTCGGTGCGCACGCGGAACGAGGGGTCTTCCTGCGCCAGCCGGCCCAGGGCGATGCCCATCTTCTCCTGGTCGGCCTTGGTCTTGGGCTCGACCGCCTGCGAGATGACGGGCTCGGGGAACACCATGCGCTCCAGCACGATGACGTGCGAGGGATCGGTCAGCGTGTCGCCGGTGGTGACGTCCTTGACGCCCACCGCGGCGGCGATGTCGCCGGCGTAGACCTCGGTGATCTCGCGCCGTTCATTGGCGTGCATCTGCAGGATGCGACCCAGGCGTTCTTTCTTTTCCTTGACCGGGTTGTAGACCGAGTCGCCGGATTTGACCACGCCCGAGTAGACTCGGAAGAACACCAGCTGGCCCACGAACGGGTCGGTCATGATCTTGAAGGCCAGCGCCGAGAACGGTTCCTTGTCGGTGGGATGGCGCTCGATTTCGCGGTCGCGCTCGTCGTGGCCCTTGATGGCGGGCACGTCGACCGGCGACGGCAGGTAGTCGATGACCGCGTCCAGCATGGCCTGCACGCCCTTGTTCTTGAAGGCGCTGCCGCACAGCATGGGCACGATCTCGTTGGCGACCGTGCGCTGGCGCAGGCCCTGCTTGATCTCGGCCTCGGTCAGCGCGTCGCCGCCCAGGTATTTCTCCAGCAGCGTCTCGTTGGCCTCGGCGGCCTTCTCGACCATCTTGTCGTGCCATTCCTGCGCCTGCGCCTGCAGCGCCGGCGGAATGTCGCGGTACTCGAAACGCACGCCCTGGCTGGCATCGTCCCAGATGATGGCCTTCATCTTGACCAGGTCGATCACGCCCTCGAAGCCGTCCTCGGCGCCCACCGGCAGCTGCACCGGCACGGCATCGCCCTTCAGACGCTCGGTGATCTGGCGCTGCACGCGCAGGAAGTCGGCGCCGACGCGGTCCATCTTGTTGACGAAGGCCAGCCGCGGCACGCGGTACTTGTTGGCCTGGCGCCAGACGGTCTCGGATTGCGGCTGCACGCCACCGACCGCGTCATAGACCATGACGGCGCCGTCCAGCACGCGCATGGAGCGTTCGACCTCGATGGTGAAGTCGACGTGGCCCGGCGTGTCGATGATGTTGATGCGGTGTTCGGGATAGTTGCCGCCCATGCCCTTCCAGAAGGCGGTGGTGGCGGCGGACGTGATCGTAATGCCGCGTTCCTGTTCCTGCTCCATCCAGTCCATCACGGCGGCGCCGTTGTGCACTTCGCCGATCTTGTGGGTGATACCGGTATAGAAGAGGATGCGCTCGGTGGTCGTCGTCTTGCCCGCGTCGATGTGGGCGCTGATGCCGATGTTCCGGTATAGCTCGATAGGCGTCTTGCGAGTCATGGCCTCGTTCCTTGCAGTAATCACCAGGAATGGGCGGCAGGTCCGACCGGATACTGCCGCGGCGGGCGCCATGCCGCGTTGAGAGGTGTGCTCGGGTGTTGCAAAACCGCGCCCGCACTTATCCGTAAATATTACGCGCCGCGAGCCGGTTTACAAGCTTTAGCCATAAGCGCCATAGGGGATGGCGCGGGCAAGAAAAAGCCCCTCGGCGGGAGGGGCTGGGCACGGCATTGGCGCCGGCGGGCCTGACAGCGGCCTGACTCAGGCCGCGCGGGCCGGGATTACTTCTTTTCTTCCTTGACGCGGTACACCAGCACGGCGGTGCTGGCCAGCGACAGCACCTTGGCGGTGACGCTGCCCAGCAGCAGGCGCGACAGGCCGCTGCGGCCGTGGCTGCCGATGAAGATCAGGTCGCAACCCGCGTCGGCGGCGGCCTGGACGATGCCGTCGGCCACGTTGAAGTTGGACACGGCGCGCGCCTCGGACTTCACGCCGGCGGTGTCGGCGCGGTCGGTGATCTGCTTGAGGTACTTGTCGGCCTGCTCGGCCGAGGCCTTTTCGTAGTCTTCGTCGGTGATGGCGTAGGCCGCGGCCATGCCGTCGAAACCGATGGTGGCGGCGAACGGCTGCGTCACGTAGAGGGCGACGACGTCAGCGCCCACCGAGCGCGCGAAGGAAATGCCGGCGTTGGCGGCTTGGGCCGACAGCGGCGAGCCGTCGGTGGGAATCAGGATCTTCTTGAACATCTTGCCTGCTCCTGTTTGAGAGGAAGCTCCATGCTACCGGAAACCCGCCAGGTTCACATCAAGCGAACCTGGGGTCCTTGATGCGCGTCAACCCAGCTGCTGGGCGGCGGCGAACAGATTGGTGCAGCGGGTGCCGGTGCGGCAGTACGCCAGCACCGGGCCCGGCAGGGTGCGCAGCAGTTCGGCGAAGCGGACCACGTCGGCCGCGGTCATGGCGCTGCCGACGACCGGCTGGTATTCGATTTTCAGACCGGCGGCGGCGGCGGCCTTGGAGACGTCGGCGGCGGTCGGCTGGTCGGGGCCGCCCTCGAAGTCGGGACGGTTGATGATGACGCTCTTGTAGCCGGCGGCGGCCACGTCGGCCATGTCGTCGGGACCCAGTTGCGGGGCGACGGCGAAGTTCTCGGTGAGGGGCTTGATCGGTGCGGACATGGCGATTCCTTGATGGGGGTGACTGCGTATTATTGTAGGAGCCGTTTCAGGCGAAAAGTTTTTCCAGCAGATTCCAGACGCCGCGGTCATCGACCATCGGCACCGAAAACCGCAACATGGTCGACGGCCCCTGCGACGGCGAGAACAGCGTGCCGGGCGCCAGCAGCATGCCCTGGTCGGCGGCGGCGCGGGCCAGCACCTCGCTGTCGCGCCCGCAATCGGCCCACACGAACATGCCCGCCTGCGGTTCGTGCCGGATCGTCAGGCCGAGCTTCTGCAGGCCCTTCAGGCAGCGCTGGCGGGCCTCGTCCACCCGCAGCCGCACGCGCTCGATATGGCGCCGGTACTGCCCTTCCATCAGCACCCGGTGCACCACCCGCTCGCCCAGCTCGGGCGAGGTCAGCCCGGCCAGCATTTTCAGGTCGGCCAGTTTCTGCAGGATGTCAGGATTGGCGGCCAGGTAGCCGACGCGCAGGCTGGCCGCCAGCATCTTGGAATAGCCGCTGACCAGGATGACGCGGTTGAGCCGGTCCAGCACCGCCAGCTTCATGGCGCCGCCCGGATGCAGCTCGCCGTAGGTGTCGTCTTCCACCACCATGAAGTCGTGGCGCTCGGCGATGCGCAGGATGTCGTAGGCGGCGCCGGCCGACAGGGTGTGGCCGGTGGGGTTGTGGACCGCGCTGTTGATGATGAACAGTTTCGGCTTGTGCTGCGCCGCCAGTTGCTCGAGCAAGGCGGTGTCGGGGCCGTCGGGGCCGCGCGGCACGCCGATCAGCCGGGCGCCGAAGGCGGCCAGGCGGCCGAAGATGACGAACCAGGCCGGATCCTCGACCAGCACGGTATCGCCCGGCTGCACCAGCAGGCGGGCGATCAGGTCCAGCGCGTGGGTGACGCCGTTGGTGGTGAGCAGGTTGCGCTCGGGATGGGCCGGCACGCCGTCGCTCTGCAGCGAGGCGGCGATCTGCTGGCGCAGCGGCGAAAACCCCTGCGGATGGCCATAGGACACGAGATGGCCGCGCACCGAGCGGCCCACGGCGCGCACCGCGCCCGCCACCATTTCAGGATCGAGCCAGTCGGCCGGCAGCAGGCCGGCGCCGCCCGGCATGCCGGGGCCGCCCCCCTCGCGGAACATACTGCGCAGCAGCCAGGCGATATCGACCCGCGCCGGCGGCGTGAAATTCTGCGTCGACGCCGGCACGGCGACCGGGGCCAGTGGCCCGCTGCGGGCGCGCACGAAAAAGCCGGCGCCGCGCCGCGACTGCACCAGGCCGCGCGCCACCAGCCGGTCGTAGGCTTCCACCACCGTGAAGCGGCTGACGCCGGACTGTTCGGCCATCTTGCGGATGGACGGCAGCCGGGTGCCGGGGCGCAGCCCCTGTTCGTCGATGCGCCGGGCCAGGCCGTCGGCCAATTGCGCCACCAGCGTGGCGTCGGCCTGGCGCACGGGCTGCCAGGGCATGGAAGGCGAAGCAACTGTCATGGGGATTTCACCAGGCCAGTGGTTGAAGTGACATGTATAAGTGTACCGGTACTGTACCGATAACTATGCGTAGAGTGACAGCAATGGCATCAGCCCGCAAGCCCCGCGGACCGCCCCCATTTTTCGACGCCCCGCCATGAACCGCTCCGTGCCGTATCCCGCCCTCCAGGCCGCCCCCGCCGCGTCGCCCTGGGAAGGCTACGGCTACGGCTTCCTGGGGGTGCTGGTGTTTTCGCTGACGCTGCCGATGACGCGCGTGGCGGTGACCGAACTGCCGCCGCTGCTGGTGGGCCTGGGACGCGCCCTGCTGGCCGCGGTGCCGGCCCTGGCGCTGCTGTGGCTGACCCGCAGCCGCCGGCCCGCGCGCGCCGAATGGCCGGGCGTGATCCTGGCCGCGCTGGGCATCGTGGTCGGCTGGCCGCTGGCCTCGTCGCTGGCGATGCAGACCGTGGCGTCGTCGCACGGCGCGGTGTTCAACGGCCTGCTGCCCCTGTCGACCGCCGTGTTCGCGGCCTGGCGCAGCGGTGAACGGCCCTCGCCCGCTTTCTGGGCCTGGGCCGCGGTGGGCGCCTTGCTGGTGGCGGCGTTCGCCTTGCGCGAGGGCCACGGCGCGCTGTCGATCGGCGATTTCTGGCTGCTGCTGGCGGTGCTGCTGGGCGGTCTGGGTTATGCCGAGGGCGCCCGCGCCGCGCGCACCCTGGGCGGCTGGCGCACCATCTGCTGGGCGCTGGTGATCAGCGCGCCGGTGCTGGCCGCGCCGGTGGGCTGGATGGCCGCGCAACAGCCCGGCTGGCCGCGCGCGGACGTGGTCGCGGCCTGCGCCTACCTGGCGTTCGGTTCGATGTTCCTGGGATTTTTCGCCTGGTATCGCGGCCTGGCCGCGGGCGGCATCGCCCGGGTCGGGCAGATTCAATTGCTGCAGCCGTTCCTGACGGTGCTGGCCGCAGCCCTGTTTTTCGACGAAGCGGTGGACCCGGGCACCTACCTGTTCGCCGCCGCCGTCATCGTGGTCATCGCCGGCGGACGCCGCGCGATCATTGGAGTCAAGAAATGACGTTGTTCCCCGCCAGCCTGGCCGATGTGCCGCTCGCTTCCCTGTCCTTGCTGGGTCCCCTGGCGCTGTTCGCCCTGGTCAGTTCGATCACGCCCGGGCCGAACAACGTCATGCTGGCCGCGTCCGGCCTGAACTTCGGCTTCCGCCGCAGCATGCCACACCTGCTGGGCGTGAACCTCGGCTTCACGCTGATGATCTTCCTGGTGGGCGTGGGGCTGGGATCGGTGTTCCAGCAGGTGCCGCAGCTGTACACCGTGCTCAAGTACGTGGGCGCCGCCTACCTGCTGTACCTGGCCTGGAAGATCGCCAACTCGGGCGGCATGGAGGATGGCGCCGTCAGCGGCAAGCCGATGACCTTCCTGCAGGCGGCCGCGTTCCAGTGGGTCAACCCCAAGGCCTGGGTGATGGCGGTCGGCGTGATCGCCACCTACACGCCGCAAGCCGGCTTCTTCGCCAACCTGGTCATCGCCACGGTGGTGTGCGGCATCGTCAACCTGCCCAGCATCGGCATCTGGGTCACGTTCGGCACCGCCCTGCGGCGCGTGCTGCACAAGCCCTGGGCGATCCGCGCCTTCAACATCAGCATGGCCCTGCTGCTGGTGGCCTCGCTGTATCCGGTGGCGCTGGAGGCCTTGCACTGACGCGGCCGGATCAGGCCAGCAGCGCGACCACCACGGCGGGCGTGACCAGCACGTTGAACAGCCCCGCCATCACCATCACCAGCCCGGCCACCGCGCCCTCTTCGGCCGCCAGCTCGCGGGCCTTGGCGGTGCCGGCGCCATGCGCGCCCATGCCGAACAGGGCGCCGCGCGCCAGGGCCGAGCGCAGCGGCAGCCAGCGGCGCATGCACTGGCCGATGGCCGCGCCGAACACCCCGGTGACGATGACGAACACCGCGGTCAGGTCCGGCGCGCCGCCGACGTGCGACGACACCGCCACCGCGAACGGCGTGGCCACCGAGCGCGGCAACAGGCTCAGCCGCAGATCCGGCGGCAGGTCCAGCAGGCTGCCTAGCGACCAGGCGCTGAGACCGGCGATGGCGCTGCCGACCACCACGCCCGCCGCCAGCACCGGCCAGTAGCGGCGGATCAGCGCGCGCTGCTCGTACAACGGCAGCGCAAACGCGACGATCACCGGCCCCAGCATCATCATCAGCCAGTGCGAGCCGGACATGTAGTCGCGGTAGCCGGTGTGCAGCAGCAGCGCCAGCATCAGCAGCAGGGCCGGCGCCACCACCAGCGTGGACGTCCACCAGTACGCATAGCGGCGGTAGAACAGGCGCGCGCAGACATAGGCCAGCACGGTGGCCAGCGGCCAGAACAGCAGATTGAATTCAGCCCGCATGGCGGTTCATCCAGCGGTAGCAAAGGTCGATCGTCAGCGCCGTGCCGGCCATGACCAGCGCGGTGCCCAGCAGGATCACGACCAGCAGCTTGGCGCCCAGCACGCCCAGGAATTCGCGATGGTCCAGCAGCGACATCACCGCGGGCACGAAGAACAGCAGCATTTCGCCCAGCAGCCAGCTGGCGCCGCGATGCACGTTGCGCACCCGCAGCAGGCCCGAGGCCAGCAGCGCCAGCACCAGCGCCATGCCGATGACACCGCCCGGCACTGGCAGGCCGGCCGCGTTGGCCAGCATCTGGCCCAACAGGGAGAACAGGGTGATAAGGACGATCTGCAGCAAACGGCTGCGGCGCAGCAGGCTGCGCAGGAGGACGGGATAGCGAGGGCGAGACATGGGGAGGGATTCCAGCGGATGGAACCGTTTTACGCCTGCCCGCGTCATAGATAAAATGAATTTGTCGAATCCAACCCATTCCAATCAGGCATAACCATGGATCTGCGGCCCTTGCGCGCATTGGTGGAGGTGGTCCGCCAGGGCGGTTTTTCCCAGGCGGCCAAAGCCGTATTCGCCACCCAGCCCACGGTCAGCAAGGCCGTACGCCAGCTGGAGGACGAAATCGGCATGCCCCTGCTCGACCGCCAGGCGCAGCCGCCGCGGCTGACCGAGGCCGGCGAAATCGTTTACCGGCGCGCGGTCAAGATGTTGGCCGAACGCGACGATCTGTACGCCGAGCTGGACGAGCTGCGCGGCCTGAAGCGCGGCGTGTTGCGGCTGGGCCTGCCGCCGCTGGGCAGCAATGCGCTGTTCGCGCCGATGTTCGCGCGCTTTCGCAGCCGCTATCCGCAGATCGAGATCAGCCTGCTCGAACATGGCGGCCACCGCCTGGAGGAAATGGTGATGGCCGGCGAGATCGAGCTGGCCGCCTCGCTGCGTCCGGAATCCGGCGAACTCGACTGGCAGCCGGTGGCGCGCGAGCCGCTGATCGCGCTGCTGCCCGCCGACCATGCCGGCGCGCGGGACGCCACCATCGGCCTGCAGCAACTGCGCGACGCGCCCTTCATCCTGTTCGAGCGCGGCTTCGCGCTCAATCGCGTCATCCTGGACGCCTGCCAGCGGGCCGGCTTCGCCCCGGCGATCGCCGCCCGCAGCGGCCAGATCGACTTCATCGTGGCGCTGGTCATGGCAGGCATGGGCGTGGCCTTCCTGCCGCGCCTGAAGGCCAACGAGGAACGGCACGCAGGCGTGGCGCGGGTGCCGCTGCGCGATTCCGGCACGGACTGGGAGATGGGCCTGGTGTGGCGCCGCGGCGGCTATCTGTCGCACGCCGCCCAGGCCTGGCTGGCGCTGGCGCGCGAGATGCATCCGGATACCGCTTGACGCGAGCCGCCTACACCCGCCGTTGTATGCTGGCGCCGGAACCGTGCCCGTCGGCGCGGGTCATATCCTCCATGCCCGCCCTGCCCCGCCCCACCCTGCGCCGCCTGATCGGCGCCGCCGTGCTCGCCGCCGCCAGCGTGGTCGGCTGCTCGCAGCTCGACTCCTGGCAGCGCCAGACCATCTTCTCGCCCCAGTCCGAGCCGCAGACCTGGTGGCGCGAACCGGCCCAGGGCACCCAGGTCTACGATCTGGCGCTGGCCAACGGCGACAAGGTGCGCGCCTGGTACTGGCAAAGCCCGCAAGCCAACGCGCCCACCGTGCTGTATCTGCACGGCGCGCGCTGGAACCTCAATGGCAGCGCCTTCCGCATCGACGGCTGGACCCGCAAGGGCTATTCGATCCTGGCCATCGACTACCGCGGCTTCGGCGCCTCGACGCCGCGCCTGCCGTCCGAATCCAGCGCGCTCGAAGACGCCATGGCCGGCCTGAAGGAACTGGCCCGCCTGCAACCGGATCCGGCGCGCCGCTTCGTCTATGGCCACAGCCTGGGCGGCGCCATCGCCATCGACCTGGCCGCGCGGCCGGGCCAGCCCGACTTCGCCGGCCTGATCGTGGAATCCAGCTTCACCAGCATCAGCGCCATGCTGGCCACCATGAAGTGGGGCCGCGTGCCCGGCGCCAGCCTGCTGGTGACGCAGCCGTTCGACTCGGTCGACAAGGTGGCCGCCATGCACACGCCGATGCTGTTCATGCACGGCACCGCCGACCGCGTGGTGCCGCACACCATGAGCGACGAACTCTACGCCGCCGCGCGCAGCGTGGCGCCCGACCTGAAGCGGCTGGTCAAGATCGAGGGCGCGACCCATTCGGGCGCGTTCCGCAGCGGCGAACAGTACGACGCCGCCGTCAAGGCCTTCATCCAGGACGCCAGCCGCGCGTATCGCCGCAAGGCCGGCTGACGCGGCAGGCCCGCGTCGTCATCGCCTTATTCAACCCATTACGTCTTTCCCCGGGGGAAAACCCGCTCTCGGGAAACTCCCATATCAAAATATCTTATAAATATATTTAACGGATATTAGACTTTCTCCCACCCGCCGCGCTTCCTTCGCGGCGCCGGCCATCCGAGGAGAATCAAGTTGAGTAACGTGCGTTGGCAGGGCGTCTTTCCTGCCGTAACCAGTAAGTTCCATGCCGACGAAACCCTCGACTTCGAAGCGATGCGCAAGCATTTCGGCTTCCTGATCGACAACGGCGTGCATGGCCTCGTCACCTGCGGTTCGCTCGGCGAAGCCAGCACCCTGACGCTGGAGGAAAAGCTGGCGGTGACGCGTTGCGCCGTGGAAGTCAGCGGCGGCCGCATCCCGGTGCTGGCCAACGTGTCGGAGACCAGCACCCGCGAGGCGCTGCGCTTCATCCAGGCGGCGGTGGAGCTGGGCGTGGACGGCTTCATGCTGATGCCCTCGCTGATCTACGTGGCCGATGCGCGCGAGGCGATGCAGAGCATCCGCACCCTAGCCGAGGCCGCCGCCAAGCCCTGCATGATCTACAACAACCCGGTCGCCTACCGCGTCGACCTCAAGCCCGAGCACATGGCCGAACTGGCCGATTGCCCGTGGCTGGTGGCGATCAAGGAAAGCAGCGACGACATTCGCCGCGTGACCGACCTGCGCAACAAACTGGGCGACCGCTTCCAGCTGTTCATCGGCGTCGACGACCTGTCGTTCGAAGCCCTGGCGCTGGGCGCCGACGGCTTGCTGGCCGGCCTGGTGACCGCGTTCCCGCGCGAGACCGTGGCCCTGTACGACCTGATGAAGGCCGGCAAGTGGCAGGAAGCGCTGGCGCTGTACCAGTGGTTCACGCCGCTGCTGCACCTGGATGTGTCGACCAAGCTGGTGCAGAACATCAAGCTGGCCGAGACCCTGGCCGGCGTCGGCAACGAGCACGTGCGCCGTCCGCGCCTGCCGCTGGCGGGCGCCGAGCGCGAGCGCTGCGCCGGCATCATCGAAGCGGCGCTGGCCAAGCGGCCGCGGCAATACCAGTCGAAGTAAGCGACCCAGCCCGAAGCAGGACCGGCGCGCCCGCATGGCCGTGGCGCGCCGTCCTTGCGCCAGCCTCTCGGACACCATGCACAGCGACATCATCCTTCAGACCCGGGGCCTCACCAAGGAATTCCGCGGCTTCGTGGCGGTCAACGACGTCAACCTGAGCGTCAGGCGCGGCGCGATCCATGCCCTGATCGGACCCAACGGGGCCGGCAAGACCACGGTCTTCAACCTGCTCACCAAGTTCCACATCCCGACCCGCGGCGCGATCGTCTACGACGGCGTCGACATCACCGGCGAACGGCCGGCGCAGACGGCGCGGCGCGGCATCGTGCGCTCGTTCCAGATCTCGGCGGTGTTCCCGCAATTGTCGGTCCGCGAGAACGTGCGCGTGGCCTTGCAGCGCAAGCTGGGGGTGGACTATTGCTTCTGGCGTTCGGAGCGCTCGCTGGAGCGGCTGCATGCGCGGGTCGAGGAGCTGCTCGACCAGGTCGGCCTGCGCGCGCAGCTGGACGTGGCCGCCGGCGACCTACCCTACGGCCGCAAGCGCACGCTGGAGATCGCCACCACGCTGGCGCTGGAACCCGAACTGCTGTTGCTGGATGAACCGACCCAAGGCATGGGCCACGAGGACGTGGACCGCGTCAAGCACCTGATCAAGCAGGTCTCGGCCGGCCGCAGCATCCTGATGGTGGAACACAACATGAAGGTGGTGGCCGACATCTGCGACACCATCACCGTCCTGCAACGCGGCGAGATCCTGGCCGAGGGTCCGTACGCCGAGGTAGCCGCGAACCCCGCGGTACGCGAAGCGTACATGGGAGCGGAAGATGAATGACAAGACCCCGGCGCGGTCCATGCTGGAGATCCGCGATCTGCACGCCTGGTATGGCGAATCGCACATCCTGCACGGCATCGACCTGGACGTGAAGGCGGGCGAGTGCATCACGCTGCTGGGCCGCAATGGCGCCGGCCGCAGTTCGACCCTGAAGTCGGCGCTGGGCCTGGTGGGCCGGCGCAGCGGCTCCATCAAGGTGCAAGGCCAGGAAACCATCGGCCTGCCGCCGCACAAGATCGCGCGCCGGGGCATCGGCTATTGCCCCGAAGAGCGCGGCATCTACGCCTCGCTGACCGCCGAGGAGAACCTCATGCTGCTGCCCTCGGTGGGGCCGGACGGCATGTCGGTGGAAGAGATCTACACGATGTTCCCCAACCTGAAGGAACGCGCCCACAGCCCCGGCACCCGGCTGTCGGGCGGCGAGCAGCAGATGCTGGCGATGGCGCGCATCCTGCGCACCGGCGCCCGCCTGCTGCTGCTCGATGAAATCACCGAAGGCCTGGCGCCCGTCATCGTGCAGGCGCTGGGCCGGGTGATCCGGCAATTGCAGGAGCGCGGCTACACCACCGTGCTGGTCGAGCAGAACTTCCGCTTCGCCCGGCACCTGGCCGACCGCCATTACGTCATTGAGCATGGCCAGGTGGCCGCCGTGATCGAGCGGGCCGAAGTCGAGCGGTCGCAGGACCGGCTCAACGCCCTGCTCGGCATCTGAGGGCCGTCGCGCGCAGTTCCCCGTCGTTGCAGTTTCCCGTGGTGCTTCCGACCGCAGTCCCCCCATTCCCATACGGAGCGTAGTCAGATGAAATTGAATCGAATCGCAGCGGCGCTGTGCGCCATCGGCCTGGCGGGCGTCGCCCACGCCGAGGCCGGCATCAGCGACGGCATCGTCAAGGTCGGCGTGCTGACCGACCTGTCCGGCGTCTATTCCGACCTGGCCGGCAACGGCTCGGTGATCGCGGCGCGCATGGCGGCCGAGGAAATGGGCAACAAGGTGCTGGGCAAGCCGGTCGAAGTGGTGGCCGCCGACCACCAGAACAAGCCCGACGTCGCCGCCAACCTGGCGCGCGAATGGTTCGACCAGGGCAAGGTCGACATGATCACCGACTTCCCCACCGCGTCGACCGCGCTGGCCGTGATGGAGATCGCGCGCCAGAAGAACCGCGTGACCATGCCGTCCGCGGGCCTGTCGACCGCGATCCTGGGCGAGAAATGCTCGCCGCTGAATGCGCAGTGGACCACCAACACCTACGCGCTGGCGGCCGGCACGGCGCGCGCGCTGGTCAAGGAAGGCAAGAAGACCTGGTACTTCATCACCGCCGACTACACCTTCGGCCACTCGCTGGAGAAGGACGCGACCGAAGTCATCCAGGAGAACGGCGGCAGCGTCGTCGGCGTGTCGCGCCACCCCTTCCCGGGCAACGATTTCTCGTCGTTCCTGCTGAAGGCGCAAGCTTCCAAGGCCGACGTGATCGCCCTGGCCAACGCCGGCAACGACACCGTCAACGCGGTCAAGCAGGCCAATGAGTTCGGCATCACCAAGAAGCAGATCGTGGCGCCGCTGCTGACCTACATCTCGGACGTGCACAGCATGGGCCTGGCCAAGGCGCAGGGCATGTACCTGACCGAGGCCTTCTACTGGGACTACGACGACGCCTCGCGCGCGTGGGCCAAGAAGTTCTTCGAGAAGGCCAAGAAAATGCCGACGGCTTCGCAGGCCGGGGTCTATTCGGCCACGCTGTCGTACCTGAAGGCGATCGAGGCGGCCGGCACCGACGAGGCGCCGGCGGTCATGGCCAAGCTGCGCGAGATGACCATCAACGACGCCGTGATCCGCAACGGCAAGCTGCGCGCGGACGGCGCGCTGGTGCACGACATGCTGCTGTTGCAGGTGAAGGCGCCGGCCGAGTCCAAGGCGCCGTGGGACTACTACCACGTCAAGGCCGTGCTCAAGGGCGACGAAGTCTTCCCCAAGCCGCAGGCCGCCTGCCCGCTGAACAAGTCCTGACGCCCGCCAGCGCCGGGCGGCTTGCGCCCGGCGCCGGTTCGTTCCGCCCGCGGCGCGCGGCAACGCGCGCCTCCCGCAAACCGACGCGTCCCGTGTCCGACCGCCGCCCACTATGTTCGACATCTCGCTTCCCGCCCTGCTCGCCCAACTGCTGGTGGGGCTGATCAACGGCTGCTTCTACGCCATTCTCAGCATGGGGCTGGCCATCATCTTCGGCCTGCTCAACATCGTCAATTTCACCCACGGCGCCCAGTTCATGATGGCGGCGTTCCTGGCGTGGATCGGCTTCACCCAGCTACCGCAGCTGCTGGGCCCGGGCGCGCAGATCAATTTCTGGGCGGCGCTGGTGCTGGCGCCGCTGCTCGTCGGCGCGGTCGGCGTGGTCATCGAAAAGACGCTGCTCAAGCGGCTCTATCACCTGGACCACCTGTACGGCCTGCTGCTGACCTTCGGCATCGCACTGATGATGGAAGGCGGGTTCCGCTACTTCTACGGCATTTCCGGGGTGGGCTACGAGCCGCCCGAGATCCTGCAGGGCGGCTTCGACCTGGGTTTCATGTTCCTGCCGGCGTACCGCGCCTTCGTGGTGGTGGCGTCGCTGCTGCTGTGCCTGCTGACCTGGTACCTGTTCGAGCGCACCCGCCTGGGCGCGCTGCTGCGGGCCGGCACCGAGAACGCCCGGCTGCTGCAGGCCTTTGGCGTCAACGTGCCGGTGATGATCACGCTGACCTATGGCTTCGGCGTGGCGCTGGCCGGCGTGGCGGGCGTGCTGGCCGCGCCCGTCATGCAGATCAATCCGCTGATGGGCTCCAACCTGCTCAATATCGTGTTCGCGGTGGTGGTGATCGGCGGCCTCGGCTCGATCATGGGCGCCATCGTCACCGGCCTGGCGCTGGGCCTGCTGGAAGGCCTGGCCAAGGTGTTCTACCCCGAAGCGTCCACCGTGGTCGTGTTCATCGTGATGGCGGTGGTGCTGCTGACGCGCCCCGCGGGCCTGTTCGGCAAGGAGAAATAAGGTGTCGCGCTTCCCTCTTTCCATCCGCATCCTGGCGCTGCTGCTGGTGCCGGCGCTGCTGGTCCCGTGGTTCCCGCAAGTGGTCTATCCGGTGTTCGTGATGAAGGTGCTGTGCTTCGCGCTGTTCGCGCTGGCCTTCAACCTGCTGACCGGCTTCACCGGCCTGGTGTCGTTCGGCCATGCCGCCTTCTTCGGCTGGGCTGGCTATGCCGCGGGCGAAATGATGATCCTGTACGGCGCGGCCGGCCTGCCGCCCGAGTTGGCGATACTGTGCGGCGTGGCCATGGCCGCCGCCATCGGCTATGCGATCGGCTGGCTGGCGATCCGCCGCACCGGCATTTATTTCGCCATGATCACGCTGGCGCTGTCGCAGGTGGCCTACTTCATGGCGGTGCAGGTCCGCTGGACGCGCGGCGAGGACGGCATGCAGGGCATTCCGCGCGGCAAGTTCCTGGGCCTGGTCGACCTGAGCGCCGACACCAATATGTATTACTTCACGCTGGGCGTGTTCGTGCTGGGGTTCCTGTTCGTCTACCGGGTCATCCATTCGCCCTTCGGACAGGTGCTCAAGACCATCCGCGACAACGCGCCGCGGGCGATTTCGCTGGGGTACGATACGGATCGGTGCAAGCTGCTGGCGTTCGTGCTGTCGGCCTCGGTGGCCGGTCTGGCGGGTTCGCTCAAGGCGCTGGTGCTGCAGCTGGTGGCGCTCAACGACGTGTCGCTGGCCACCTCCACCGAAGTCCTGCTGATGACGCTGCTGGGCGGGATCGGCACCGTGTGGGGCCCCGTGGTGGGCGCCACGCTGGTCGTCAGCCTGCAGAACTACCTGGCCACCCTGGGCGATGTCGTCACCATCGTCATCGGGTTGATTTTCGTGTTGTGCGTGTCGTTCTTCCGGCGCGGGTTCGTCGGCGAATGGCTGGCCTACACGCAGTGGCGCAAAACGAAGGAAAACAACCGTTGATGGCAGGAGCAGAACCCAAACGGCGCGCCGCCGACGTCGCCTACGACCAGATCGAAAGCATGATCGCCACCCTGCAATTGCAGCCGGGCAGCGCGGTCGTGGAAGCCGATCTGGTCGAAAAGACCGGCCTGGGCCGCACCCCGCTGCGCGAAGCCTTGCTGCGCATGGTGGCGGCCGGCCTGATCCGCCAGGAACCGCGGCGCGGCCTGCGGGTCTCGATGATCCAGCTGGCCGACCACATGGACCTGATCCAGACCCGCCGGGCGCTGGAGCAGCTGATCGCCGCCAGCGCCGCGCGCCGCGCCACGCCGGCGCAGCGCGGCCAGATCGTCGAATGCGCGACGCAGATGGTGCGCGCGGCCGAGGGCGGCAACCTGGACGACTACATGCAGGCCGACCAGTTGCTCGACCATGTCTGCCACAGCGCCTGCCGCAACGTGTCGGCGGTGAATGCGGTGGAACCGCTGATCATCCAGTGCCGGCGCTTCTGGTACGCCTACCAGCATGAGGGCGACATCGCCGAAGGCGCGCGCCGCCACATGGCCATGGCCGCCGGCATCGCCACGGGCGACGAAGCGGCGGCCATCCAGGGCGCGGATTCGCTAATGGACTACCTGGAGATGTTTACGCGCAAGGTGATTGACGCGTAGCGCTCGCGGCCGGGGCGGCGGCGTCCTTGGCGCCGCGCGCCAGCCAGGCCAGGACGCGCGGGCGGGCGCGGTCGTAGCCCAGGTTGTAGAAGAAGGCGTACGGCAGGTAGAACAGCACCAGCGCGATGTCCAGCACGAAGGCCTGCCACAGGCTGATGTTCAGCCACCAGGCGGCCAGCGGGATCACGATCAGGATCAGCCCGAGCTCGAAGCCGAACGCGTGGATCACGCGCACGCGCAGGTTGCGGGTGATGCCAAGGCGGTTCTCCAGGCGGTCGAAGCCGGCGTTGTAGATCATGTTCCAGACCAGCGCGATCCAGGCGATCACGGCGGTCAGCACGCCCATTTCGAACAGCGACTTGCCCATGGCCCAGGCGGCCACCGGCGCGCACAGGCCGATGGCGAGGATTTCGAACAGGAAAGCGTGGATAAAGCGCTCTTTGATGGTTTTCTTGGCTTGTGTCATGACCCACCTCTGAGGTCGTTTGTTTCAGTGACCGGGGGATTTTCGACGATATTTCCGGTACGATAAAGATAGAATCCATCGGAAAATCCGATATAACACCCGACCATGCGCCATTCCCTGGAATCCCTGGCCACCTTCGCCCAGGTGGCCGCCGAGGGCACGTTTTCGGCGGCGGCCCGCAAGCTGGGCAAGAGCCAGTCCACCGTCAGCGAGACCATCGCCAACCTCGAGGTCGACCTGAACGTGACGCTGTTCGACCGCAGCCAGCGCCAGCCGTCCCTGACCGAGGCCGGCCAGGTGCTGCTGGGCCAGGCCTTGCAGGTGCTGGCGGCCAACGACCGCCTGAACCGCAGCGCCAGCCAGCTGTCGGCCGGACTGGAGCCGCGCCTGACCGTGGTGCTGTCGGATACGTTTCAGTCCGAAACCTTTGAGAACATGCTCAGCCAGATCGACCAGCGCTATCCGGCGCTGCGCTTCGAGTGCCTGATCGCGGAATACGAGGATGTGGTGGCGCTGGTGCAGCAGGGCCGCGCCCACCTGGGGCTGATGGCGGCGCAGGAAAGCTATCCGCCCGACATGGCCCACGCGACGCTGCGCGAGGCCTCGGAGATCGTGCTGTGCGTGGGCCGCGGCCACCCGCTGGCGACGCTGTCCGGCGTCACCCGGGATCACCTGAAGACCGAGCGCGAGTTGCGCCTGAGCACCTATGAGCTGGACGACAAGGACCCGGCGCCGTCGCAGTCGACCTGGTCGGCGCCGGGCTACCTGATGCTGCTGGAGATGGCCACGCTGGGATTCGGCTGGGCCGAGCTGCCGCGCTGGATGCTGCAGCGCTTCGGCCGCGGGCAACTGGTGGAGCTGGCGGTGCCGGGCTGGCCGCGCCAGATCCGGGTGGACGCAGTCTGGTCGACGCGCCGCCCGCTGGGGCCGGCCGGCGCCTGGCTGCTGCAGAGCCTGACGCGGGCCTAGAAGGTTTTAGCGGGCGCTGGCGGGCAGGCGCGCAACGCGCACGCCGTTGGCCGCCATCCAGTCGCCCAGCTTGGGACAAGCCAGCACGTCGAACTCGGCGCGGCGCTGGCGCGCCATGGGGCTGCCGCCCTGGCTGTCCTTGGCCGGATGGCACATCAGCAGATCGCAATCGCGGGCGTTGAACAGCCAGTTCTGCAGCAGGTCGGCGTAGCGCCGCTTGCCGCCCTCGAAACCGTAGACGCCCAGCAGCCGGCGGTTGGTGCGCAGGCCTTCCCGGCTGGCGCGGCGGCCCAGTTCGGCCGAACCCAGCGCGCCGATGATGCGGGCCTTGAGCGACTCCTTCAGCGGAATGCCGCAAAGCATGCCGGGCGCGGTCTGGCGCAGCCACGGCATGCGGGCGCCGTAGCGCTGCTTGAGCATGACCAGCAGGCGTTCGCGGATCACGGGCAACTGGTGCACGTGCTGATGGCCGTCGACGTAGTCGGGCGCGCGGCCGAAGGCCGCCTCGAAGGCATCGAACTGGCGCGCCAGGTGCTGGTCGACCCAGGCGGCATCCAGGCGACGCAGGTAGGCGCGCAGGATCAGCTTGGACAGCGACGGCAGGTCGGCATCGAGGCCATTGCCCAAGGGCTCGGTGAAGTTCACGTGCAGGCCGAGATCGGCGTCCTGCGCCGCCAGCCGCGCCGCGTTGGCGCGGAAGGTCGGCCCCAGCGACAGGCAGCTGACCGCGCTCAGCCGGCCCATGCCGGCGAGCGTGATCATGCCTTCATCAATGTCGGCATTCATGCCAAAATCGTCACCGCAAATCACTATGCGTTTGGTCAAGTCCTCACCCCGCTTTTTTTCATCGACACGCCCCACATGCGCGCCCTGCTTCAGCAAGTCATTCTGTTCATCTTCGTCGGATGCGCAGCGGCCGCCACCCACTGGGGCGTCGCGGTCGCCTGCGTCGAAGGCCTGGGCGCGGCCCCGCTCCTGGCCAACCTGATCGGCTGGCTGGTGGCGTTCGTGGTGTCCTTCAGCGGACACTATCGGCTCACGTTCAGACATTCGAAGACACCCTGGACCATAGCAGTACGTCGTTTCTTCTTCATTTCAGCCGCCGGCTTCGTCATCAATGAATCCGCTTACGCCTGGTTGCTGCGGGTAACGGCCATTCGCTATGACATCCTGCTGGCGCTCATCCTGATCGGCCTCGCCGTGGCCACCTTCATCACGAGCCGGCTGTGGGCGTTCCGCCACAAGCCCGCTGCTTGAAGGCGGCGTCCGAGACCACCTGCCAGATCACGTATTTCACGCTGTTCGCCACCGGTTCCAGCCCGGCCAGGGCGCGGTAATTGCCCGCGTCCGACTTGGTGCCCCAGACCCAGTAGCGCGCGCCATCGGGCGCCGCACACAGGCGGGCCTGGAATTCGTCGGCGCCGATCAGCACCTGCTTGCCCACCTGGGGCTCGAACTTGGCGGCGTCGTAGAGTTCCTTGCGCCAGTTGTCGCGCACCGGCACTTCCGGATTGAGCCAGTCGTCCACCACCCAGATCGGATTGGGCGCCTTGGCGTACAGCGCCAGGTCGAACGGATAGGTGTGCAGCGACACGAAGGTATCGGCAGGCTGCGCCAGCGAACGGATCTGCGCGGCCAGCGGGCCCGCGCTGCCGCGGGCGGAGTGGGCGGCGATGCCGATGGCCAGCACGCAGATGCCGGCGCCGACCGCGGCGCAGATGCGCACCAGGCGCGGCGTCAGCACGTCGGCCTTCTGGCGGCCCGCGGCCACGATCACTTCGGCCAGCAGGAAGGCCAGCGGCGGCAGCGCCGGCAGCACGTACCCGACCAGTTTGGAGTTGGGCAGCGAGAAGAAGCCCACCACCACCACGAACCAGATCAGCGCCAGGCGGCGCAGGTCGCGCTGCGGGCCTTCGGCCCAGAACGCCTTGCGCAGGATGCCGCCGCCCCACAGGGACCACGGCAGGCTCAGGCCGACCACCACGGGCAGGTAGAACCAGAACGGCTGGGCGTTGTTGAAGCCGGTGGCGGCGAAGCGCTGGAAGTGCTGGTAGACGAAGAAGTAGTCGTAGAAGCCGGGATAGCGGATCTGCATCAAGGCAAACCACGGCACCGCGACCACCGCGAACACCAGCAGCGCGGGCGGCCAGACCAGCGCGCCCAGGCCACGCCAGCGGCGGCTCCAGACCAGCCAGACGAACAGGATGGCGCCCGGCAGCACCAGGCCGATCAGGCCCTTGGCCAGGACCGCCAGGCCGGCCAGCGCGGCGGCGGCGAGCGACATCCAGCGATAGGCCTGGCCGCGCTCGACGCGCAGCACGGTGTCGGCCGCGGCCAGCACGCACAGGGTGATCATGCTGGCGACCAGCATGTCCAGGTTGGCGAATTGCGAACCGCCGTAGAAGAACGGCACGGTGGCCAGCACCAGCACGGTCAGCGTCGCGGTGGCGGCGTCGCGATGGCGCCGCACGAAGGCGTACAGCGCGGCGATGGCGGCCCAGGAGGCCAGCAGCGACGGCAGGCGCGCGGCCCACGGGTGCACGCCGAACACGGTGAACGACAGCTCGGTCAGCCAGTAGTACAACGGCGGCTTGTGGAAATAGGGCATGCCGTCCAGCAGCGGCACCATGTGCGACCCGCTGCGCAGCATGTCCCAGGCGACGCCGGCGTAGCGGCCTTCGTCGGGCAGCGTCAGGGGCCGCACCCAGGCCAGGAAGGCCAGCCAGAAGCCGATCGCGAGCAGGAACCTGCCCGCCGGCGGGATCCAGTTGGAACGCGCCGGCTGTTGCATCGCGGCGGCCATCAGTGCGCGACCTTGTCGGCGCGGGCGGCCTGCCCCTGGCGGCGACGCACGACGAACAGCGGGCGCCCCTTGACCTCGTCGAAGATGCGGGCGACGTATTCGCCCACCACGCCCAGCGAGATCAGATTGACGCCGGCGAAGAACAGCACGGCCGTCACGATGGTGGTCCAGCCCGATACCGGGTTGCCGGACACGAGGAAATCGATCACCAGGTAAGCCGCGTAGGCCATCGCCAGCACGGCGAACAGCACGCCGACCAGGCTGACCAGGCGCAGGGGCCAGGTGGTGAAGGCGGTCAGGCCGTCCAGCGCCAGCCGCGCCAGGCGCATGCTGCCGAAGCGGCTGTCGCCGTGCATGCGTTCGTCAGGGGTGTAAGGCAGCGCCTCGCCCTTGAAACCGACCCAGGCGTACAGGCCCTTCATGAAGCGGGTGCGCTCGGGCAAGGCGTTCAGCGCGTCCACCACATTGCGGCTCATCAGGCGGAAGTCGCCGGCGTGGGCCGGCACATCGACGCCGCGCGCGCCGCTCAGCAGCTTGTAGAACCAGCGGGCGCCGGTGCGCTTGATCCAGGACTCGTCGCTGCGGGTCTCGCGCACGGCGTAGACCATCTCGGCGCCGGCCGCCCAGCGGGCCAGCATCTGCTCGATCAGCGCGGGCGGATGCTGCATGTCCGCGTCCAGGCAGATCACGACGTCGCCCGTGGCGTTTTCCAACCCGGCGCTGAGCGCGGCTTCCTTGCCGAAATTGCGCGACAGCTGCACGTAACGGAAGCCGTCGTACTGGGACCATTCGGCCATCAGCGCCTCGGTGCCATCGGTGCTGCCGTCATCGGCGACGATGATCTCCCAGCCCGAGCACAGCGCCGCCAGGCGGCTGCGCAGCAGCGGCAACAGCACCCGCAGGTTCTCGCATTCGTTCAGGCACGGAATGACGCAGGTGACGCAGGCGTCGTAAGGCACGTTGGCGGCGGCCGTCCCCCAGACCGCTTCCATGGGAAACGCTTTGGTCAGGACTTGCTGCCCCTGGGGTTCGGACCGGAATTGGATATGCATGATGCTCTGGAATGGGAATGCGGGACGTTATGGCGGGCAGTATGCGCAAGACATCGTCGAATTTTCATCAAATGCCCCGCCTATAGGACTGGTCGCATTCCGGCAATTCTAGGGAGCGTGGATGGCAGAGATATAAAGTCACGTTAATCTCTGTCCCCGATTTGTGAAGAGACGTGAAGCAGCCCGCCGCCAGCCTCGGTAAAATGCGCGAAGTTCTTGTTTTCACAGGGTGTTATGCAATATCGAGTCCGCCCCATGCAGACCGCCGACGTGGACGCCATCCTGGCCGTCCAGGCCGTCGCCTACCCGGGGTTCCTGTTGGAAAGCGCTGATTTCTTCCTGAACCGGCTGGCGCTGGCGCCGACGCACTGCTGGGTGGCGCAGGCCGCCGCCGCGCCCGGCGGCGCGCTGCTGGGCTACCTGGTCTCGTATCCGTGGGACGCCGGGCTGCCGCCGACCCTGGATGCGCCCCTGATCGCGCTGCCCGAGCCCGCCGACCACTGGTTCCTGCACGATTGCGCCGTGGCGCCCTCGGCCCAGGGACTGGGCGTGGGCCAGACCCTGCTGCGCGCCGCGGCCGGGCACGCCACGCAAACGGGCCTGCGGCGCGCCAGCCTGGTGTCGCTGGGGTCCGCCGTCGGTTACTGGCTGCGCCACGGCTATGCGCCGGTCGCCGCCGGCGGCCGCGACCTGGCCGCCAAGCTCGAGGGTTATGGCCCGCAGGCCAGTTACATGGCGCGCGCCTTTCCGCTCTGACCTCCCGGGGGCCACGCGCCCCCGCCCCTTTCGTCCGTTGCCCCGCGAGGCACGAAGGTTTTCATGATTTCACTCTCGCCCGTCCAATCCCTGCTGGCCTGCTGCCTGGTGCTGGCCATCGGCCGCGTCCTGACCACCCGCATCGGCGTGCTGGCGCGCTACAGCATCCCGGACCCGATCGTCGGCGGCCTGCTGTTCGCGATCGGCGCCTACGCGCTGTCGACCTGGGGCGGCCACGCCGTCTCCCTGGAAACCAGCATCAAGCCGACCCTCTTGCTGCTGTTCTTCGGCTGCATCGGCCTGACGGCGAACCTGAAGCTGCTGGCCAAGGGCGGCCCGCGGCTGATCGCGTTCCTGCTGGCGCTGATTCCGTTCCTGGTGCTGCAGAACGCGGTGGGGCTGGGCATGGCCTGGCTGCTGGACATGCATCCGCTGATGGGGCTGCTGGGCGGCACCATCACGCTGGTCGGCGGCCATGGCACGGGCGCGGCCTACGCCACCCGCTTCGCCGATATCAACAACATCCAGGACGTGATGGCGCTGGCCATGACTGCGGCGACCATCGGCCTGGTGCTGGGCGGCGTGGTCGGCGGCCCGGTGGCCGAATGGCTGATGCGCCGCCACAAGCTGGCCGGCAGCCTGGACCGCCAATCGGCGGCGGGCCACGAGGCGCCCGACCTGACCGGGACGCAGCCGCCGTCGACCGCGGCCTCGTTCATCACCTCGATGACCGCCGCCTTCGTCTGCCTGGTGGCGGGCGGCTACCTGGCCACGCTGGTGGAAGGCGCGCCGGTGAGCCTGCCCAATTTCCTCTGGTGCCTGGCCACCGGCGTGCTGATCCGCAACGGCGGCGAGCACCTGGGCCTGAAGCTGGACGATCGCGCCACCGAGATCATCGGCACCATCACGCTGTCGCTGTTCCTGGCCATGACGATGATGACGCTGGACCTGGGCAGCGTGGCGCGGCTGGCCGGACCGCTGGCGCTGATCCTGGCGGTGCAGACGCTGTTCTGCGCGCTGTATTCGGCCTGGGTGGTGTTCCGGCTGCTCAAGAGCGACTACGAGGCGGCCATCATGTCGGCCGCGTTCTGCGGCTTCTCGCTGGGCGCCACGGCCACCGCCATCGCCAACATGCAGGCGCTGACGCGGCGCCACGGCCCGGCGCCGCAGGCCTTCATCGTGGTGCCGGTGACGGGCGCGTTCCTGGTGGACATCCTCAACGTGATCGTGCTGACCTCGTTGATTTCCCTGCCGTTCGTGGGAGGGATGTGATCATGCTGAAGCGATTCCTGCTGCTGGCCCTGTGCCTCCTGCTGGCCGCCTGCGGCCGCGCGCCCGATGCCGACGCGCTGCGCGCCGACGTCGAGCGCGGCCTGGCCGCGACCTATGGCGCGGGCCTGTTCCGCATCGACCAGCTCAAGCGCATGGGGTCGGCCGCCGACAGCAGCGCGCCGGCCGGCGAAACCCGCCGCGTGGTCTATTACGACCTGCGGCTGGCGGTAACGCGCGACATCGCGCTGGGCGCCTGGGACCAGCCCGGCGCCGCCGCCCTGGTGACCCTGCTGGGCGCCGGCCCGCGCAGCATCAGCGGCGTCAAATCCAGCGGCAACCAGGCCGGCGACGAAATCGTGGCGCACGCCAGCGCCATCTACCGCCAGGACGGCGACGCCTGGACGCTGGTGACCCCGGCCGGCTTCAAGGCCGCCGAGGCGCCGTCGCTGGATACCGGCGCGCCGCCGCCCGTGACGCAGCGGCTGCTCGACACCCTGGACCAGATCACCCATTCGGTCGCCTACAGCGCTTCCAGCACCGCGCAGCACGTAGTGCAGCAGGAGCTGGAGCGTTCCGTGGCGCGCATCAACGGCCGGCTGGCGCGCATGCAGCAGGGCTATCCGCTGGCGGGCGGTCCCGATCGCGGGGAATACGTCACGTTCGCCCGCGCGCTGGGCGCCGTGGGCCAGGCGCGCCAGATCCGCGTCACGCCGCTGATCACCGGCGGCGGCGCCGACAACATCGCCCTGCTGCGCAGCGGCGACGCCGTGGTCGGGCTGGCGCAGGCCGATACCGCCAAGCTGGCGTACGAGGGCCGCGGCCCGTTCGCATCGCAAGGGCCGTTCGCCGGCCTGCGGGCGCTGGGCAGCCTCTATCCCGAAATGGTGCACATCGTCGTGCGCGACGACGCCAAACTGCGCGGCGTGCGCGACCTGAAGGGCAAGAAGATCGCGCTCGGCGCACAGGGGTCGGCGGTGCGCGCCACGCTGGAAGCCGTGCTGGCCGCGCATGGCCTGCAGGCCGGACGCGACTACGAGGCGGTGCCCACCCCCTTCACCGCTTCGCTGCCGGCGCTGAACGCCGGCACGATCGACGCCGCCGCGCAGGTCATCGGCATTCCCGCCACGCCCTTGCGCGACGCGCTGACCCAGGCGCACCTGAAGCTGCTGCCGCTCGATCCGGCCGCGATCAAGGCCCTGGCCGCGCAGGACAACGCGCTGATGCCGCTGGGGATACCGGCGGGCACCTACCCGAACCAGCCCGAGCCGGTCGCCACCATCGGCACCGCGGCGCTGCTGCTGACCACCTCGGACCTGACCCGCGACGAAGCCCTGCAGGTGGTGCGGGCGGTCTACCAGACCGGGCAGGACCTGCTGGCCGCCGGTTCGCCCCAGGGCGCCCAGGTCAACGTCGCCAACGCCCGACGCGGCCTGAGCGTGCCGCTGCACGACGGCGCCGAGGAAGGACTGGCCGCCCTGGAAAATGCCAAACCGCGCTGACCGCGCTTGCGCTTATGATGGCGCTCCCAATCAGGAATCTTCATGAACAAATTCGATCTGCAAAAGAACCAGGCGCTGAAACTGGCCGGCCAACTCAAGCAAGCCGCCACGCCCGACCGTTTCGGCACCGCCTCCCAGGCGCCCGACCGCCGTGAACAGCGCAAGCTGGACCAGGCCGCCGGCCTGGTGCCCTTTCCCGTGAAGCTGTCGCAGGCCCAGGCCGACCAGTTGCGCGCCGCCGCCGCCGAACGCGGCGTGAGCACCAACGACATCGTCGCCGAGGCCCTGCAGAAGGCCCTGGGCTGATGCATATCTGGGTCGACGCCGACGCCTGCCCCGGCGTCATCAAGGACATCCTGTTCCGCGCCGCGCAGCGCTGGCAGGTGCCCCTGACCCTGGTGGCGAACCAGGCGCTGCACACCCCGCCGTCGCCGCTGATCCGCGCGGTGCAGGTGCCGCGCGGCTTCGACGTGGCCGATGCCCACATCGCCGAACGCGCGGTGGCGGGCGACCTGGTGATCACCGGCGACATCCCGCTGGCGGCGCAGGTGCTGGAAAAAGGCGCGATGGCGCTGAACCCGCGCGGCGAACGCTATTCGCCGGAGACCATCCGCGAACGGCTGGCGGTGCGGGACATGATGGAGGAGTTGCGGGCCAGCGGCGTGGATACGGGCGGACCGCCCTCGTTCAGCCAGGCCGACCGCAAGGCCTTCGCCAACCAGCTCGATACGCTGCTGGCGCGCGCGGCGCTGCTGGCCGCGCCCAAGGCCTGAGCCCCCGCTGGCCGGCGCCCGCGGGCCGCGTCAATAGAAAGTGATGTACGCCTTGTAGATGATGGTGCCGATGGCCGTGATGAGGCCGATGCCCATCAGGCCCATGCCGATGTTGCGGTCCCGCAGTCCAAACCCGAGCAGCATGAGCGCCACGCCCGTGCAGATGATGATCAACATGGTGTTGGTGCTGGGGTGCATAGAGGTCTCCCGGTAAACGACGCGATTCCATCATAGACAACCCGGGGCACGATTGCGCGCAAGCCCGGCGGCCGCGCTTGCGGCATATCAAGGGCGGCGCGAATGTCTCCACGCCACGCCCTGCCAGAGCGTAGAAAACAAAAAAGCCAACCGCTGGGGTTGGCTTCATTGTTTGGCTTCATTGCTTTTGAAAGGACCGGCAGCGCCGCTGGGGTTACCTTGTTCAGGATTACCTTTCACCCCGTCTCGAATCGCGATTGCCCGCTTTGCAGCCTGGCGATGCTCTTCGAGGGTCTTTGGTGGGTGGTACAAGTTTCGAACTTGTGACCCCTGCCGTGTGAAGGCAGTGCTCTACCACTGAGCTAACCACCCCGAAAGAGGCGAAATATTAGCACGCTTTTTTGGATGTGTGCAAGTCGCCTCGAAAAAACTTCAGCTGACCGCCGCCGGCGCGTCCATTTTGCGCCAGACGCACTCGCCGCCGACCGACTTGTCCAGCGCCGCCAGGTAGGTCTCGTGCTCGGCCAGCTCGGCCTCGCTGGCCTTGACCACCGGCAGGCCGGAGGCGTCGAACTTCGCCAGCACCATGCCACCGCCCGCGCCCGCGTCGTTGTCGTCGACGTCGATCAGCAGCGCGTCCTGGCCGCGGGTCATGGCCAGCCAGACTTCCGCCAGCAGCTGCGAGTCGAGCAAGGCGCCGTGCAGCGTGCGGTGCGCGTTCGAGATGCCGAAGCGGTCGCACAGCGCGTCCAGCGAGTTGCGCTTGCCGGGAAACAGCGAGCGCGCATGCAGCAGCGAGTCGGTGATCGTCTCGCAGTACTCGGTGATCGGGCCGCGGCCGGTCTTGGCCAGCTCGGCGTTGAAGAACTTCACGTCGAACGCGGCGTTGTGCGCGATCAGCTCGGCGCCCTGGACGAACTTGACGAATTCGTCGACCACCTCGCCGAAGCGCGGCTTGTCGGACAGGAATTCGGTGGTCAGGCCGTGCACCGCCAGCGCCTCGGGGTCGCTGTCGCGGTCCGGGTTCAGGTAGATGTGCAGGTTGCGGCCGGTGGACATCCGGTTGACCAGTTCGACGCAGCCGATTTCGACGATGCGGTGTCCCTGGGCGGGATCCAGCCCGGTGGTTTCAGTGTCAAAGATGATCTGGCGCATAAAGCTATTCCGACGCTTGGGCCGCGGACGCCGACGGCGCCTGGCCATCCGCCGGGCCGGCCGGGGGATGCGCTGCGCTGCCGGCCGGGCCGGGTTTCCTGCGTGCGGTGGCGATCAAGGTATAGGCCACCGGCACGACGAACAAGGTCAATAGTGTACCCAGCATCAGCCCGCCCACCAGGACCCAGCCGATCTGCTGGCGCGATTCGGCGCCCGCGCCCGAGGACAGCGCCAGCGGCACGGTGCCCAGCACCATGGCGCCGGTGGTCATCAGGATCGGCCGCAGGCGCAGCACGCTGGCCTCGGTCACGGCCTCGAACAGCGCCTTGCCCTCGTCGCGCAACTGGTTGGTGAATTCGACGATCAGGATGCCGTGCTTGGTGATCAGGCCCACCAGCGTGATCAGGCCGATCTGGCTGTAGATCGACAGCGTGCCGCCGGTCAGCCACAGCGCCAGCAGCGCGCCGGTCATGGACAGCGGCACCGACAGCATGATGATGAAGGGGTTGCGCCAGCTCTCGAACTGGGCGGCCAGCACCAGGTAGATGAAGGCCAGCGCCATGGCGAACACCAGGTAGATGCTGCCGGACGAATCGCGGAATTCGCGCGACTGGCCGTCCAGGTCGGTCACGACCGTGTTGGGCAGCACTTCGCGCGCCACCTGATGCATGTGGGCCAGCACCTCGCCCAGCGCGTAGCCCGGCGCCACGGCGGCGTCGATCTTGACGGCCCGCAGGCGGTTGAAGTGGTTCAGCGACTGCGGCGACACGCCTTCGTGCACGGCCACCAGGTTGTCCAGCTGCACCATGCTGCCGTCACGCGCGCGCACGTGGATGCCCGAGATGTCGGTGGGCGTGGCGCGGTCGCGCGGCGTGACCTGCACGATCACGTCGTATTGCTCGCCCTGGTCCTTGTAGCGGGTCACCTGGCGCCCGCCCAGCATCGATTCGAGGGTGCGGCCCACGGTGTCGACGTTGGTGCCGACGTCGGCCATCTTGTCGCGATCCACCCGCACCCGCAGCTCGGGCGTGTTCAGGCGCAGGTCGGTGTCCAGGTTGAGCAGGCCGGGATACTTGCGCAGCTCGGTCAGGAACACCTCGGTCAGGCGCGACAGTTCCGCGTACGAGGCCTGGCTCATGATGATGAACTCGACCGGCTTGGAACGCGCCGACTGACCCAGCGACGGCGGATTGGTCGGAAAGGCCCGCACGCCCGGCAGCGACGAGAACAGCGGCTGCAGTTCCTGGGTGATGGCCTGCTGGCGGCGGCCGCGCTCTTCCCAGGGCTTCAGGCGCAGGATGGCGGTGCCGTCGGTGACCGTGGGAAAGCCCACCGTGACCTGGCTGCCGCTGGCCTCGGGAATCGCGGCGTAGAACTGTTCGATGCCGAGCATGCTGTCGAGCGTGTAGTTCAGCGTCGCGCCTTCCGGCGAGCTGACGATGCCGAACACCACGCCGCGGTCCTCGACCGGGGCCAGCTCGCTCTTGACCACCTTGAACAGCACGCCGCTGCCGGCCGCGACCGCGATGCCGATCGCCACCACCAGCCAGCGATGCCGCAGCGACGCCCCCAGCGCCCGGCGATAGCCATTGCTCATGGCGTTGAGCCAGCCTTCGATCAGGTTGTACCAGCGGCTGTGGCTGCTCTCGTGGCGCAGCAGCACCGAGCACATCATGGGCGTCAGGGTCAGCGCCACGAAGCCGGACACCAGCACCGCGCCGGCCAGCGCCAGCGCGAACTCGATGAACAGGCGCCCGGTGCGGCCGGTGGCGAACGCCAGCGGCGCGTACACCGTCACCAGGGTCATGGTCATGGCCACCACCGCGAAGCCGATCTCGCGCGACCCGCGCAGCGCCGCTTCCTTGCGCGGCATGCCGTCCTCGATGTGGCGGTAGATGTTCTCCAGCACCACGATGGCGTCGTCCACCACCAGGCCGATGGCCAGCACCATGGCCAGCAGCGTCAGCGTGTTGATGGAAAAGCCGAAGAAGTACATCAGCGCGCAGGCGCCCACCAGCGACACCGGGATGGTGACGATGGGAATGATGCTGGCGCGCAGGTTGCGCAGGAAGAAGAAGATCACCAGCACCACCAGGATGATGGCTTCGCCGATGGTATGGAACACCGAGTCGATGGAGCGCTCGATGAACACCGACGAGTCGTAGGCGATGGTCAGCTTCATGCCCGCGGGCAGGTTCTCGTTCAGGCGCGCCACTTCCTCGCGCGCGGCCTTGGACAGTTCCAGCGGGTTGGCGGTGGACTGGCGCGTCACGCCGATGTTGATGGCCGGCTTGCCGTTGAAGCGCGACAGGATGCGGTCGTTGGCGGCGCCGATCTCGACCTTGGAGACATCGCGCAGCCGCACCGGATAGCCCTTGACGTTGGCGACGATGACGTTCTCGAACTGCGCCGGCGTCTGCAGGTCGGTGGACGACACCACCGAGAACTCGCGCGCCCGCGATTCGATGCGGCCAGCCGGGATCTCCACGTTCTGGCTGCGCAGCGCCGACTCCACGTCCTGCACCGTCAGGCCGTAGGCGGCCAGCTTGTCGCGGTCCACGTAGATGCGCATGGACGGCAGGCGTTCGCCGAACACGCGCACCTCGGCCGCGCCGGGCAGCACCGACAGGCGGGTCTTGATATAGCGGTTGATGTAGTCGGAGGTCTGGATCGCCGAGTACGAGCCGGACTCGACCGCGATGTAGATGATGGGCTGCGAATCGGCCTCGACCTTGCCGATGATGGGTTCGTCGATTTCGTCGGGCAGGAAGCGGCGCGCGCGCGAGACCTTGTCGCGCACCTCGGCCGCCGCCGCGTCCGGATTGCGCGACAGGTTGAACTTGATGTTGATCAGGCTGCGCTCGGAGCGGCTGCGCGAGGTCATCACGTCCACGCCCTCGATGCCGGCCAGCTGGTCTTCCAGCGGCTTGGTCACCTGCGACTCGATCACCTCGGGCGAGGCGCCCTTGTAGGTGGTGTCGACCGAGACGATGGGTTCGTCGATCTTGGGATACTCGCGCACGGTCAGGCGCGAATACGAGATCAGGCCGATCAGTACGATGACCAGCGACAGCACCGACGCGAACACCGGCCGCTTGATACAGGTTTCCGAGATACGCATGAGAGGCCGCCGTCCGCTGGAAAGATGGCGTCAGGCGCCGTTTTTGACGACCTGCACCGGGCCGCCGTCGGTGACGCGCTGCAGGCCCGACACCACCAGCTGGTCGCCGGCCGCCACGCCCGTCAGGATCTCGACCTTGCCCTCGCGGCGCTCGCCGATGGTGACTTCGCGGCGCTCGGCCACGCCGTCCTTGACGCGGTACACGTACTGCGTCTCGCCGGATGGCGACAGCGCGGCCTCGGGCGCGACCAGCGCCTTGTCCTGGTTGAACAGCAGTTGCACGCGGGCGAACATGCCGGGGCGCAGCAGCGAATCGGCGTTGGCCACGGTGGCGCGCAGCAGGATGGAGCGTCCGCCCGCATCGACCAGCGGGCTGACGGCGTACACCAGGCCCGGGCGTTCCTGGCCGGGCAAGGCGTCCAGGCGCAGCGTCAGCTGCTGGCCCACGCCGACCTTGCTGAGATACATCTCGGGCACGCGGAAATCCACCTTGAGCGGGTCGATGGCCTCCAGCGGCGCCAGGTCCTGGCCCTGGTTGACGTAATCGCCCACCGACACGCTGCGCAGGCCGGCGAAGCCCGCGAACGGCGCGCTGATGGTCATCTTGTCCAGGCGCGCCTGCGCCAGCGCCACCGCGGCTTCCTGCACCTTGAGCGTGCTGGCCGATTCGTCGCGCGCCTGCTGGCTGACGAAGCCCTTGGCCTGCAGCGCCACGGCGCGGCGATAGTGGCTCTGCGCCAGCGCCAGGTTGGCGCGCGCCTGCGCCAGTTCGGCGCGCGGCACGGAATCGTCCAGGCGGATCAGCGCCTGGCCGCGCTTGACCGGCTGGCCCTCCTTGAATTCGATCGACTGGATGCGGCCGGCCACTTCGGGCCGCAGCATCACGGCCTCATCCGAGCGCAGGCTGCCCACAGCCGACAGGCCGCGCGCGAACGGAATCTCGGTGACGGCGGCGACCTCGACCCGCACCGGGGCCGGTTTGGCAACAGGTTTGGCGGGCGCGGCGGCGGCAGTGGCCGCCGGCGTGGCGGCCGGCGCGAGCCAGCGCGGCACGAATACGCCCAGAGCGGCCCCCGCGGCCACTCCTGCCGCGATGGCGGCCAGCAATGCAGCTTTTTTCATGCGAGTGTGGCGGTATCGCGGCGCGTGCCAGGCATCCCCCGCTGGGACGGCGCCGCAGGAACAGGATCAAGGGTTGGCACTTTAGCACCGGATTTACAACCTGGAACAATCCTGAAGCGCGCTGAAAGCACTAAACCGGCCGACCCAGGGTATTTCCCGATGCGGGCGGCCGCAGCGGCGCGTCGGCATCGGTGAAAACACGCATGCTTTCGCCGATGCCGGGCGGTGTCGGATGTCGCCCGGCGAGCCGGTCAGCCGCGCCGGACCGACTCGACGCCCTGGTTGGCGAGCTGGTCGGCGCGCTCGTTGCCGGGATCGCCGGCATGGCCGCGGACCCAGCGCCACGAGACGGTGTGGCGGCGCACCTGGTCATCCAGCGCCTGCCACAGCTCGGCATTCTTGACCGGCTTCTTGTCGGCCGTGATCCAGCCGCGCCGCTTCCAGTTGGCCAGCCATTCGGTCATGCCCTTCATGACGTACTGGGAGTCGGTGTGGATGGTGACGACGCACGGGCGCTTGAGCGCCCGCAGGCCCTCGATCACGGCCAGCAGTTCCATGCGGTTGTTGGTGGTCTGGGCCTCGCCGCCGTGCATGGTCTTTTCGTGCGCGCCGGCGCGCATCAACACGCCCCAACCGCCCGGACCGGGGTTGCCCTTGCAGGCGCCGTCGGTCCACATTTCCACTTTCTGGTCGTTCGCGTTGTCGTCCTGCATGGTGCTGCTTGTATGTCCTTGTGCTTTCAATGTAAATGCGGCCTGCCGCTCAGGAGCGGTCGAAGCCGTCGTCCGCCTGGCGATTGACCACCACCGAGGCCGCGCGGGCGCGCTTGGGCTTGGTCTTCCAGGCCGGGCCGATGATACGCATGCTGGCCACGCGCTTGACCGCCGACACCAGGTAGACCGCGCCGCCCAGGCTCCACCAGCGCGCGCCGGCCGACTCCAGGAAGCCCCAGCGCTGCAGCCATTTCTCGCTGCGGCAGGCCGGCGCATAGCAGCCGAAATGGCTTTGCTCGACTTCCAGCGACAGCAGCTTGAACCAGTCCTTCAGGCGCGGCAACGATACCTGCGACGCGGGCGGTTGCGGCAGCCAGGGCTCCATGCCGGGCATGCGGGTGCGCGCGCCCCACATGCTCCAGGGGTTGAAGCCCGAGATCACCACCCGCCCTTCCGGCACCAGCACGCGCTCGACCTCGCGCAGCACGTTGTGCGGCTCGTCGGCGCATTCGAAGGCGTGCGGCAGGATCAGCAGGTCCACGCTCTGCGATTCGAACGGCAGCGCCTCGGGCTGGGCCAGCACCACCCGCGACTGCCAGCCGGCGATGTTCTCGGGCGACGGCGTCTCGGTGCCCACGTAGCCCTTGAAGGGCATGCGGTTGGCGCGCAGCAGGTTCAGGTCGGCCAGGCCGACCTGCCAGGCGTAATATCCGAAGACGTCCGCCACGGCCGCGTCGAACTGCGCGCGCTCCCAGGCCAGGGCGTATTGCCCTGGCGGCGTCTGGAACCATTCGGCCAGTTCTACAATCGGCGGAGTTTCTTCTGCCACGTTTTCATTCCTTCGAATCCCATGCAAGCCTTGACCGCCCCCGCAGGCGGCCGCGAACGCAATGCCGCGGTCTTGCCTCTGCCCGCCTTCACCGACAACTATATCTGGGCCATCGTCCGCGACGGCCAGGCCGCCGTGGTCGACCCCGGCGAAGCCGGCCCGGTGCTGCAATGGCTGGCCCGCGAAGGCCTGAAGCTGCGCGCCATTCTACTCACGCACCACCACGGCGACCATGTGGGCGGCGTGCTTGAATTGTCCCGCATCGGCGACATCACGGTATATGGGCCGGCGCGCGAGAAGCTGCCGCGCTGCGACGTGCCGCTGGTCGAGGGCGACCGCGTGGTGCTGCCGGAACTGGACCTGGACCTGACGGTGCTGGACGTGCCGGGACATACCGCGGGCCACATCGCGTACACCGGCCGGGCGGCGGGAAAACAGCCTGTGCTGTTCTGTGGAGACACCCTGTTTGCCGGGGGCTGTGGCCGGCTTTTCGAGGGCACTCCCGCGCAAATGTCTGATTCCTTGGAAAAATTTTCTGTTTTACCGCCAGATACACAGGTTTTTTGCGCACACGAGTACACTCTAGCGAACTTGCGCTGGGCCATGGCGGTCGAACCCGCCAACCGCACCCTGCAACAGTGGTATCAGCGGGCCCGGCAATTACGCGCAGAAGGTCTCCCCACGCTTCCGTCGACCATCGGTCAGGAACGCGCGACCAACCCGTTTTTGCGTACGCAGCAAGCTGACGTCGTCCGCGCCGCAGACAGCTGGGCCGGCCACGACCACCCGACGCCGGTAGAGGTTTTTGCCTCCCTTCGTGAATGGAAGAACGATTTCAAGTGACCGCCCGATGAATCTATCCCGACTCCTTCTGCCGCTTCTGCTGGCAGTCCTCGCCGGTTGCGCAGGAACCAAATCCCACGACAGCAAAAACCTCACCACCAACTCCCAAGGGCGCTACATCGCCCGCGACACGTCCCGCACGGTCGACCTGACCAATCCGCCGGTCGACGCCTGGGACCGCATCCGCCGCGGCTTCGCCATCCCCAACCTGAACACCGACCTCTCGCAGCAGTGGACCGACTATTACGCGTCCCACCCCGAGGCGGTGCAGCGCATGGCCGAGCGCGCCGGCAAGTACCTGTATTTCATCGTCGACGAGATCAACCGCCGCGGCCTGCCGACCGAGCTGGCCCTGCTGCCGTTCGTCGAAAGCGCCTACAACCCCACCGCGCTGTCGCGCGCCCAGGCCTCGGGCCTGTGGCAGTTCGTGCCGGCCACCGGCCAGCACTTCAACCTGAAGCAGGACTGGTGGCGCGACGAGCGCCGCGACCCCATCGCCTCGACCAACGCGGCGCTGGACTACCTGGAAAAGCTGTTCGAGATGCAGGGCGACTGGTACCTGGCGCTGGCCTCGTACAACTGGGGCGAAGGCTCGGTGCAGCGCGCCATGGCCAAGAACGAGGCCGCCGGCCAGCCCACGGACTACCTGTCCCTGAACATGCCGGACGAGACCCGCAACTACGTGCCCAAGCTGCAGGCCATCAAGAACATCATCGCCGACCCGCAGCGCTACGCGGTGGCGCTGCCGCCGGTCGGCAACACGCCGTACTTCGTGACGGTGCAGAAGAACAGCGACATCGACCTGGAAATCGCCGCCAAGCTGGCCGAGATGCCGCTGGACGAATTCAAGGCCCTGAACCCGTCGTTCAACCGGCCCGTGATCCGCGGCGACCACGCCCCCACGCTGCTGCTGCCGGCCGACCGCGTCGAGATCTTCAACGCCAACCTGACCAACTACAAGGGCGACCTGAGCGCCTGGAAGGTCTACCACTCGCGCCGCGGCGAATCGTACGCCTCGATCGCCAAGCGTTTCGGCGTGACCGAGGCCAAGCTGCGCGAGACCAACGACATCGGCTCGCGCCAGAAGGTAGCCTCGGGCCAGTCGCTGCTGGTGCCGGGCGACCCGGGCGCCGGCGGCGTGCAGCTGGCCTCGCTGGCCGCGCCGGTCGGCGCGCTGGATTCGGCGCCCGCCAACACCAGCAAGGCGCCGGCGCCGCGCGGCAAGGCAGCCGCCCCCGCCGCGCGCGGCGCCGCCGCCCGTCCCAACGTGCGCACCCACAAGGTGCGCCAGGGCGACACGCTGTTCTCGCTGGCCAAGCAGTACGGCACCTCGGTCGACGCGCTGCGCGCCCTCAACAACCTCAAGGGCAGCGCGCTCAAGGTCGGCGCCCAGCTGCGCGTGCCGGGCACCAACGCCCGCGGCTGATTCCCCGCCGATCCGTCTTTCGCAGCGGCGCCCACCCGGGCGCCGCGCTGTTTTGTCCGCGAGGCCGCCAAACTCCTTAAAATAGGCGGTCTCCAGCAGGAAAAAAATCAAAGGAACCACACATGGGCTTTCTCGCCGGCAAACGCATCCTGGTCACCGGGGTGCTTTCCAACCGCTCCATCGCCTACGGCATCGCGCGCGCCTGCCACCAGCAGGGCGCCGAACTGGCCTTCACCTACGTCGGTGACCGCTTCAAGGACCGCGTGGCCGAATTCGCCGCCGAATTCGGCAGCGACATCGTGCTGCCCTGCGACGTCGCCGAAGACAGCCAGATCGAAGCCACCTTCACCGACCTGGCCAAGCGCTGGGACGGCCTGGACGGCCTGGTGCACTCGATCGGCTTCGCGCCGCGCGAAGCCATCGCCGGCAACTTCCTGGACGGCCTGTCGCGCGAAGGCTTCCGCATCGCCCACGACATCTCGGCCTACAGCTTCGCCGCCATGGCCAAGGCCGCGCTGCCGCTGATGGAAGGCCGCAACGGCTCGGTGCTGACGCTGACCTACCTGGGCGCCGAACGCGTGGTGCCCAACTACAACACCATGGGCCTGGCCAAGGCCTCGCTCGAAGCCAGCGTGCGCTACCTGGCCACGGCGCTGGGCCCGCGCGGCATCCGCGCCAACGGCATCTCGGCCGGCCCGATCAAGACGCTGGCCGCCAGCGGCATCAAGGACTTCTCGGCCATCCTGAAGTTCGTCGAGGCCCAGGCGCCGCTGCGCCGCAACGTCACCATCGACGACGTCGGCAACGTCGCCGCGTTCATGCTGTCGGACCTGGCCGCCGGCGTCACCGGCGAAATCACCCACGTGGACGCCGGTTTCTCGACCATCGTCCCGGGCATGGAAGAGTAATTCCGCTGACCGGCCGGGCGCCCTGCCCGGCCGCCTGCCCGCGCCGGGCGGTTCACCCGCCCGGCGGGCCGCCCTCTCAGGCCGGCCGCACGATCAACGTGGACACCTGCACGTCCACCGCCGTCATCAGCTTGTGGATCGGGCATTTCTCGGCCACGGCCAGCAATTCGTCGATCTGCGCGTCCGACAGTTCGCCATGCAGCGTCAGCTTGGCGGTCAGGCGATAGATGCCCTTGCGTTCCTCGCCGGCATCGCGCACCACGTCCACCCCCACCGATTCCAGCGGCAGCCCCTTGCGCTGCGCGTAGACCATCAGCGTCATGGCCTTGCAGCCGCCCAGCGCCGTGTCGAAGTAGTCGTGCGGATCCGGGCCGGCGCCTTGCGGCTGCGGCATGTCCAGCGGCAGGTCGTGGCCTTCGGCCGTGGCGGTGAATTGCAGGGTATTGGGCGCGTTCTGGCGCACGTGGATAGTCATGGGCGGAATTCCTCGCGTTGCGGGCGGCGCGCATGGCCGCCCCATCCCCGGTTGTAGCATCCGGCGCCCGCGCCCCGCCCTGGCGCAACATCCGTTTCTGACTGTAAGCTGAACTTCCGGGCGGGACGGCGGTCGGATAGTCCTGTCCGCAAGATCGATTGCATTCACCAGGAAACCCGCATGAGCGCCAGACAACTTCTCGACCAACTGCTGCAATCCGGCCAGGGCCTGCTGGCCGACGCCGGCTCCAAGGTGCAGAACGCCACCGGCGGCAAGGGCGGCTCGTTCCTGACCGGCCTGGGCGGCGGCGCCCTCGGCGCGGGCGCGCTCGGCCTGCTGCTGGGCAGCAAGAAGGCCCGCAAGATCGGCGGCAAGGTCGCCATGTACGGCGGCATGGCGGCGCTCGGCGCCCTGGCCTACCGCGCCTATGGCGACTGGCAGCGCAACCAGGCCGGCGCGCCGGCCGCCCCGCCGCAGACGCTGGACCGGCTGCCGGCCCCCGAGGCCGAACAGCACAGCACCGCGGTGCTCACGGCTATGATCGGCGCGGCCAAGGCCGACGGCCATATCGGCCCGGAGGAGCGCACCCTGCTGGAAACCGAGCTGGCCAAGCTGTCCAGCGACGCGCAGGACCGCCGCTGGCTGGAAACCGAGCTGTCGCGCCCCCTCGATCCCGCCCAGATCGCGCAATCGGCCAGGACGCCGGAGATGGCGGCCGAGATGTACCTGGCCAGCCTGCTGGTGGTGGACGAGGAAAGCTACATGGAGCGCGCCTACCTGGACGAGCTGGCGCGCCAGCTCAAGCTGCAGCCGGGATTGAAGGAACAGCTGGAGCAACACGCCCGCGCGGCGGCCTGAGCTTAGCGCGCCGTCTTCCCGGCCGCGCCGGGACGCTGGCGCCCCCGGCCATCAAGGCACGGGGACGGCCGGGCCGCCCCGCCCTGCGCGTCAATCGGCGCGCAGCCCGATCGCGTCGGTCAGCGCCGTATAGCGATCGATATCCGCATTGATCATGTCCTGGAACGCGCGCGGCGAGCTGGTGGTCGGCGTGAAGCCCTGCTCGCGCAGCGCGGCCTGCACGTCCGGCCGCAGCATGATGCGGGCCAGCGTCGTATTCAACTTCGCCACCACCGCCGGCGGCGTGGCCGCCGGCGCCAGCAGGCCGTGCCATTGATCGAGCGCGTAGCCCGCCACGCCCTGCTCGGCCACCGTGGGCACTTCGGGCAGGAGCGGCGAACGCTGCGGCGAGGTCACGGCCAAGGCCCGCAGGCGGCCCGCCGCGATCAGCGGCGCGGCGCTGGACGCGGTGACGATCCCCATGCCGACCTGACCCGACACCACGTCGGTCAGCGCCGGTCCGCAACCCTTGTAGGGCACGTGCTGCAGCGGCGCGCCGGTGGCGCGTGTCAGCATTTCGCCGGCCAGGTGCTGCGGCGTGCCGTTGCCGCACGAGGCGAACGGCAGCGGCCGCTCCGGCCGCGCGGTGTTGCGCGCGTCGTCCAGCGTGCGCAGCGGCGAGGCCGCCGGCACCACGAACACGGACGGCACGAAGGCCACGTTGATCACCGCCGCGAAGTCGCGCTTGGGCGCGAAGCCCAGGTTGCGGTAGACGCCGGGGTTGATCGCGAACGAGCTGTTGACCATCAGGAGCGTGTAGCCGTCGGGCGCCGATTCGGCCACGGCGCGGGCGCCGATGTTGCCGCTGGCGCCGGACCGGTTCTCGACCACCACCGGCTGGCCGAATTGTTCCTGCAGGCTGGCGCCCAGGCGCCGCGCCAGCAGGTCGGTGCCGCCGCCCGGCGGGAAGGTCACCACGATGGTGATGGGATGCGTGGGATAGGTCGCGTCCCCGGGCGTGTCGCCCGAGGGCGGATTGCCGCAGGCGCCCAGCGCCAGGGTGAGCAACAGCAGGGAGGATCGAAGCGCGCGTTTCATGATGCTTGCCTGTCGTGTCGCGCCGGCCTCAGGCGTCCAGCCCGATGTCCAGCACTTTGGCGCTGTGGGTCAGCCAGCCCACGGCGATCTGGTCGACGCCGGTGGCCGCCACCGCCGCCGCGGTCTCGGGCGTGATGCGGCCGGAGGCCTCGGTGATGGCGCGGCCGCGCGCCATGGCGACGGCCTGGCGCAATTGGTCCAGGCTCATGTTGTCCAGCAGCACCACGTCCACGCCCAGCGCCAGGGCCGTTTCCAGCTGTTCCAGCGTGTCCACTTCCAGCTCGATCTTGACCATGTGGCCGATGCCGGCGCGGGCGCGCGCCACCGCGGCCTCGATGCCGCCGGCCAACGCGATGTGGTTGTCCTTGATGAGCACGGCGTCGTCGAGTCCGTAGCGGTGGTTGCTGCCGCCGCCCACGCGCACCGCGTATTTCTGCACGGCGCGCAAGCCCGGCATGGTCTTGCGGGTGCAGGTGACGCGGGCGCCGTGGCCGGCGATGGCGCGCGCGATCGACGCCGTCGCCGTGGCCACGCCGCTCAGGTGACACAGGAAGTTCAGCGCCACGCGCTCGGCGGTCAGCATGGCGCGGGCGTTGCCGCGGATCCGCGCGATCTCCGTGCCCGGCGCCAGATCGGCGCCGTCGCGGTGGGCGACCTCGAATTCGATGGCGGGATCGAGCGCGCGGAACGCCAGCCGCGCCAAGTCCAGCCCTGCCAGCACGCCTTCCTGGCGCGCCACCAGGCGCGTCTGGGCCACGGCGTCGGCCGGCACGATGGCGTCGGTGGTCAGGTCTCCGGCCCGCCCCAGGTCTTCAAGCAACGCCGCGCGCACCAGCGGCTCCAGCATGACATCCGGCAGGGAGGGAATGGCCAAACGGGCGGCGGGCGCTTCAGCAATAATGCTCATTTTGAGTATTTTGTGGTTAAAAAAAGGCGCGCAAGAAATGCGCATGCCACTTATGCTAAAGATGAGTATATGACCTTGTCAAGCGTCACAGGGCGCGCGACAGCGGCAGCTTGCTGCCGGCGATGGCGCGTTCGAGCAGCACGTCGCGGCGGAAGCGGAACAATTTGGCGGGGCGTCCCGCCGTGCCGGTGGCCATCTCGCCGGTCTCTTCCACCAGCGCCTGCTGCTCGATCAGGCGGCGGAAATTCTGCTTGTGCAGGCCGCGTCCGGCCAGGGCCTCGACCGCCAGCTGCAACTGCAGCAGCGTGAACTGCGCCGGCATCAGTTCGAACACCACCGGCCGGTACTTGATCTTGGCGCGCAGCCGCGCGATGCCGGTGGCCAGGATGCGGCGATGGTCGTGGCGCATGGGCTCGCCCGGCAGCGGCGCGGCGGCCGCGTCGGGATGGCGGCGCGCCGCTTCCGGCACCAGGCCGGCCTCGAACAGCAACTCGTAGCGCTGCAGCACCATGTCCTCGTTCCAGGCGGCGCCGTCCAGGCCGAAGGTGATGGCGGCGCGCTGGCGGCGGCGCTGGCGCGCGGCGCCGTCGTCGGTGTCGTCGCACCAGGCCTGCAGGCGCGGCACGATCACCTCGTCCACCAGCGCCGGCGTGCCCGCGCGGCGGTCTTCCCAGGGGAAATAGCGATACCAGTCCTGCCAGCCGACCTGCGCCACGCCGGTCTCGCCGGCCTCGCGCGTCAGGCCCAGGTAGCTGACCGACATGACGCGCGCGCCCGACTCGTCGGAGCGGTCGCCATCGGCGAAGGTGTAGAGCTGCTCGACGTAACCGAGCGGATGATGCGTCTGGGTCTCGACCCAGGCCCGCAGGCCCGCCTGCAGCGAGCGGTGCGACAGCTCGAACGGCCCCGCCGGCAGGGCCCGCGCGTCGTCGGTGGTCAGCACGCGCGGCTCGCCGTGAGTGACGGCAACCAGGACGGCGACGAGTTCGGCGTGGACGGAGCGTTCGACGGATTCGGTCAAGGTGATGGCTGAAAATGAAGGAAACCGGGCGCGGTGACGCGACGCCGCGAGGCGCTCGGCATTATAAGGTCGGGGCCCTGCAACAGCCCCTTGCAAACGTGACAGCGCAACCCGCCGCACGGGCCCCGCGCGGTCCTAAGATGAGGATGGATCCCCGGCGCGCCGCCATCCTGGGACGCCCGCAACCGGAGCCGTCATCATGCTGAAAACCGTCATCGATTCCTCCGCCGCCAGCAGCAAACCGGACACGGCCGCGGAGCCCAAGCCGTCCGTCGATCCCCGCAAGGGCACCGGCATCCTGCCGATGCCGGACCAGAGCGCCATCGTCGCCGGCATGCCGCGCCGCGGCCGCGCCATCGAGGCGCCCGGGGACCCCGGCATCATCACGCCCGAGGACGACGTGCTGGACACGTCATACGAAAACCGCAAGAACTGAACCGCGCGCGCCGCGGCGGAACGCGCGGCAATCAGGCGACCTTGGCCACCGCGTCCTGGCGCGTGTCGACCACCGTCAGGATGGCCAGGAAGCCGCTGATGTCGAACACCTCGCGCACGTGCGGCTGCATCGCGCACAGCGCCAGGGCGCCCGAGCCCTGCTTCAGGCGCTTGGCCAGCACCAGCACCACGCGCAGGCCGGCGCTGGAGATGTAGTTCAGGTTCGACATGTCGAGCACGAAACGGCGTTCGCCTTTTTCGACGTGCGACAGCAGGTCGGCTTCGATGCCGGCGGCGTTGCCGCTGTTGATCTGGCCTTCGGGGGAGACAACCAGCACTTCCCCGACCTTCTCGATTGCGAGACTCATAGTGGTTCCCGGTAATGGACCGGCGCCCCGGATCCCGGCGCTTGCGGGCGGCGGCGCGATGCCGAGATGATACGCGAGGCGCCCGCGCGGCCAAACGCAAACGTCAAACGACAGGCGCCAGAGCCGGCCCGTTACGCCAGCGGGCCGCAATCGGGCATACTTCCACCTGCACGTGTACCACTGAACGCAAGGCGACCATGCCCCCTCAGCCCGATACGCTTGACCTCGTTCCCGACGCCCGCGCCGTCGCCTCCGCCATCGAATGGCTCGAGGCCATCGCCGAGCGCGACGCGTGGTCTCCCAAGCTGAGTTTCGGTCTGTCCTTGAGTCTGGACGAAGCGCTGACGAACATCGTTTCGTATGCCTTCGACGATCCCTTGCTCGCCCCCGATCCCGCCCGCGTCAGCCTGGCCTGCCGCCAGGACGACGAATGGATCTCGCTGGAGATAATCGACAATGGCCGTCCGTACGATCCCACCAAGACCCCGCCGCCCCCATTGGCCGCGACGCTCGATGACGCCGAAATCGGCGGCCACGGCGTGCGGCTGATGCAGCACTATCTGCACGACCTGCGCTACACCCGCAACGGCAACGAGAACCGCCTGACGCTCGTGATGCGCGCCGCGTGACCCTCACTGGCGCGTTCGATCAAGACGCGCTATCGACAACTAGCAGTGCATAGACAGAAAGTACCGAACAAAACCCGGTCGTCTGTCACTCATGCATAGCGCGCGCGCCGGTTGCGCGCGGACCTCGCCCAGATGCCGCCCGTGAACGCTCCCTATCGTCCAGAAGGATTGCTTGCCCGCCCCTTGTACGCTCGCGTCGACGCGAGCGCCGTGGCCCACAATCTGGCGCGGTTGCGCGCCACGCTGCCGGGCGCCGGTGCGTCGGGCGCCGCAGCGCCGCGGCTGTGGGCCACCGTCAAGGCCGATGCCTACGGCCACGGCCTGGCGCGCGTGCTGCCCGCGCTGCGCGCCGCCGACGGGCTGGCAGTGCTGCACCTGGACGAGGCGCGCGCCTGCCGCCGGCTGGGCTGGGACGGCCCGGTGCTGGTCTACGGCGGCCTCTATTCGCAGGCCGACACGCTGCTGCTCGACACGCCGGGCCTGCACCTGGTCATCACGCACGCCGCGCAACTGGACTGGCTGGCGCAATCGCCCGCGGCCGCGCGGCCATCCATCTGGCTGCGCTTTGCCGGCGACATCCATCACACCGGCTTCAACGCCGACGACTACCGCGCCGCGTTCGCGCATGCCCGCAGCCTGGCCGCGCAAGGCCTGATCGGTGAAATCGGTCACCTGAACCACTACGCCCGCGCCGACGAAACCGACGGCGTGGACAGTGCCGACGCGCGCTTTCGCGAGGTCATCCGCGACTTGCCGGGGCCGGTCTCCACCAGCAATTCCGCCGCCATGCTGGGCCATGCGGCGCGCGCCGCGGCCACGCAATGGGTGCGGCCGGGCCTGGCGCTGTACGGCGCCAGCCCGTTCGCGCACTGCAGCGCGGCGCAACTGGACCTGCGGCCGGCGATGTCGCTGCACTCGCAGGTGGTGGGCATCCAGCGCGTGCCGGCTGGCGCCGGCGTCGGCTACAGCGGCGCGTTCCTCGCGCCCACGGCGATGAACGTAGGCATCGTCACCTGCGGTTATGCCGACGGCTACCCGCGCCACGCGCCGACCGGCACGCCGGTCGTGGTGGCCGGCATCCGCACGCGGCTGCTGGGCCGCGTCTCCATGGACATGATGGCGGTGGACCTGGGCCCCGTGCCGCACGCGGCGATCGGCTCCCCCGTGACGCTGTGGGGCGCGGAAGGCCTGCCGGTGGAGGAAGTCGCGATGGCGGCGGGCACCATCGCCGCCCAGTTGTTGACGGGCCTGAGCGCGCGCGTGCCGGTGGCGCTGGCCGGCGCCGGCGCGGCGCGCTGAATGGCGCGGCCCGCGCGATGCGATGACGACCTGACGCGAACCGCGGCACCGCCGCCGCGCTCAGGCGGCCTCTTCGCGCGGCCGGGCCGGCGCGAACAACAGGAACAGCAAGGTCGCGACCAGGTAGATCACGCCTGTCGCGGCCAGTCCCGCGCCCATGCCGGCGGCGCCGAACATGGCGCCGACCACCAGCGGGCCGGCCATCTGGCCGAGCTTGTCGGCGGCGCGCATGACGCTGGTGGCGCCCGCGGCGCCATAGCGCTGCACGTCCGGCAGCGCCAGCATGTAGGGCGATTGCGACGCGCCGGCGAAGCAGCTGGCCAAGGCCAGCAGCAGCACCGCCGCCGCCGCGGCCAGCAGGCCGCTGTTGAAATACAGCCCGAGCATGCCGAGGCTGCCGATCAGGCCGCCCAGCACGATCCAGCTCTTCTTGATGCGGCTGCGGTCCACCACCCGGCCCATCAGCGGCCCGACGTAGATGACGCACAGGCCGTAGATCATCAGCACCCGGCCGATGCTGGACGCGGCCACGCCCTCGGCCTCCAGGTACAGCGGCAGCGCGAACGACAGCAGGCCGACCTGCGCGATCGAGAACGGAATCACGCTGCCCACCAGCAGCAGGCCGAAGTCGCGGGTGAACAGCAGCTTCAAGGTCTCGGACAGATGCGCGCGGGCGCGCCCCGCAGCCTGCGCGGCCAGCTGACGGCCGCGATCCATGTAGGGGCGCATCAGGATCAGCACGCCGGCCAGCGGCATCACCAGCATCACGGCGCCGACCGCGAACACCGCGCGGAAACCGACCTGCTCCATCAGCATCGCGCCCACCGCGGCGCCCGACAGGTGGCCGGCGAACAGGCCCGCGATCACGCCCGTCATGTTGCGGCCGCGATATTGCGCCGGACTGCGCGTGACGATGAAGCCCTGCAGACCCATCCAGGTCAGCCCGTAGCCCAGGCCCACCAGGCCGCGCGCGGCGCTGAACATCAACAGGTTGGCGGCGGCCGCGCACGCCAGCATGCCGGCCGCGGACACCCCCAGGCCGGCCAGCACCGGCACCTGCCAGCCCTTGCGGTCGGTCAGGCGGCCGGCCAGCAGCGAGGTCAGCAGGCCGCAGCCCATTTCCACCGAGATCGGCAGCGCCAGCAGCAGATTGGCCGGCAGGTCGAGCCCGCCCGCGGACAGGCTGCGCGCATACAGCGGCAGAAAGCCCAGCGGCAAGGCCCACGCGAACAGGAAGCCGAACATCACCGGACGCGCGATGCGGCCCACCTCGGACGCGTCGTCCGGGCCGACGCGGGTGCCATCGGGCAGCGTGGCGCGCGCGGCGAAGGCGCGGTTCATCAGCAGCGCCAGCAGCAACAGCATCTCGATCGCGGCCACCAGCGCCACCGCCACCACGGTGACGGCATCGAGCGCGCGGCCGCGCACGCCGGCCGCGATGACGTCGCTCGACAAGCGCAGCACCAGGTCGCCGTGCGCCTTGGGATCGGCCAGCGCCGCGCCCAGCGGCAGCACCAGGGTCAGGTCGTCGGCCTGCGGCCGGGTCGCGGGCAGCGCAGACACGTCGAGCGCGCCGCGCGCATCGGCGCCATACAGCACGCGGCCGTCGCGATCGGCCAGTTCGATCTGCGCGACCGCCGGAAAGGTGCCGGCCAGGCGCGTGAACGGCGCTTCCACGCCGCGCAGCCGGTCCACCTCGAGGCCGTAGCCGAGCACCCGGTTCAGGTCGCGCTGCAGGCCCTCGGCGAGCAACCCGACGTTGTTGCGCGTGACTTCCAGCCAACCGCTGCGAAAGGTGGAGATGGTGTAGGCGGCGTACACGCCCTGCGCCAGCACCAGCGCCAGCAACGGCACCACGAAGCGGGCGCGGCCGCCCGCGGCCAGCGAGGTCAGCGGCACGATGTATTTGAAGACCGCGGCCAGGCCCAGCCCCACCAGCACCGTGACGACCAGCAGCACCTGCAGGTTGTCGATGATGAGCCGGCGGCTGGCCTCGCCGTCCTTGGCCGCCGACAGCACCACGGCGCCGACGCTCTTGCCGCCGGCGCCGGCCAGCGGCACGGCCACCGTCACGCGGTCGTCGTCCACCGCGACCAGCGCGCCCGAGCCGCGGCGCGCCAGGCCCGCGGCCAG
>NZ_CADIJR010000022.1 GCF_902859645.1 Achromobacter insuavis
CCTATGCGGCCGCCAGCGACACCGCCGTCGCGACCGCCGCCGACACGGCCGACGCGGCGGATCCCGCCCCCGCGGCGCAAGGCGCGACCCCGGCGCCGCGCGACGCCGCCAAGGGCGTCTCGGTGCCCGGCGAGCAAGACAAACCCGACGGCGCCAGCGGCGAGGACGACAAGTCGACGTCCGCCGCCGACTCCCGCCAGGAACGGCAGGTCGAGCAGAAACGCCGCCAGGACGATGCCCAGGCGGTGCGCGACGCCATCCGCGCCATGAAGGAACTGCTCGCCATGCTCAAGAGCAAGCTGCGCATGCAGGACAAGGCCACCCAGAAACAGGTCGCCGAGGTGCAGGACGCCCTGGCCGACGCCGAAAAGACGGCGCACGCGATCGAAGGCGGCGGCGCAATGAGCGGTCTGGACAGTGGCGGCCTGGGCGCCGCCAGCATGGATGCCGGCGGCGCCATGACGGCGTCGGCCTGACCCGGCGGCGTCTTGCCGCCATTCACGGCCCCGGGGTTTCACCCCGGCGCCGCGCGGCTCGCGGGAAGCGGCATATGATGACGCTCCGTCCCTCTTGTCACGGCCGTTGCCGCCCTCCGCGATGTCCTTCATCCGCCCGTTCCTGCTCGTCCTGCTGGCCCTGCCGCTCCCGGCCATCGCCCAGGCCGACATCGAAGACGCCGCCGCACAGGCCCGCGCGACCTTGAAGCAACAGGCCCTGGAGCCCGAATGGATAGACGAGTGCTTCCTCGCCAGCAATCCATTTCGCTACTGCATCTACCTCGACAAACAAGCCGGCGGATTCCGTGTCGCCGACGTGCAATTGCGCGAGCCCTACCAGGTCTACCTGTTCGACAACGGGCCTGACTATCCGCAGGACGGGCGCTACCGCATCCGCCTGAACGGCAAGATCGGCTATGCCGACGAGGAAACGGGCGCCATCGTCGTCGCCCCGGTCTACGACTGCGCCTTTCCGTTCAAGGACGGCAAGGCCAGCGTGGGCCATGGCTGCAAGAATGAAAGCGATGGCGAGCATCGCTGGTGGTCGGGCGGAGACTGGCAATCGATCGACCGGCAGGGCAAGGTCATTAACTAGCCGGCGGCGCGAACGCACGCGCCGTCGACCCTCACGCCAACCCCAGGTTGCCCGCGAACGTCGTGCTGGCATATGCGCGCCGCGCCAACCCCAGCGCCGCCAGCCGCGGCACCACCGCCTCCAGGAACAGGTCCAGCGACTGCATCGCGCCGCCCGGCAGGGCGATGAAGCCGTCTGCCGCCCCGGCGTCGGCACGCTGGCGGATCGCATCGACCGCATCGTCGACGGTGCCGACCACCGTCCAATGCGCCGACGCGCTGGCCTCGGGCCGCGCCAGCAATTCGCGCAGACAGGGTTGCTCGCGTTCGATCAGACGACGCAGCAACTGGGCATGCGTCGGGCTGCGCAACCCCTTCTGCGGCTGCCCCAGCATGCGCGCCGTAATGGGCGCCGCCGGATCAAGGTGCTCGACGTCCAGGCCGAGCGCCTGCCCGATGTAATGGCGCTTGCGCGACGCATCCTGGCCCGCGTGGGTCGCCTCATGGAGCGCCCGGGCCTGCGCCCGGGTGGGCGCCAGGTACAAGCTCAGGCCGGGCAGCATCCGTATCGCGTCCGGCTCGCGGCCATAGGCGGCCACGCGCCGCCGCAGGTCCTGCCGCAAGGCCTGGCCGCAAGCCACGTCGGGCGTTGCGGCAAACACCGCGTCGGCCACCCGGGCGGCGAAATCCCGCCCCCAGTCCGAGGCGCCCGCCTGGAACAGGGGAATGCGGCCGCCGGCGCGGGCGGGCACATTCAACGGCCCCTGCACACTGAAATACTCGCCGCGATGCGCGATCGGGCCAATGCGGGCCAGATCGGCGTACCGCCCGGATGTCCGGTCCGCCAGCACCGCGTCCTGCGGATAGCTGCGCCACAGCGCCTGCACCACCTCGGTGAACTCCAACGCCTTGCGATAGCGCTGCGCCGACGGCGGCAGCGGCGCATCGCCAAAGTTCTGGCTGCCGTCGAGCGCCGTGACGATGTTCCAGCCCGCGCGGCCATCGCTGATCCAATCGAGCGATTGCAATTGCCGCGCCACCACGTAGGGGGGATTGAACGAGGTGGCGGCGGTCGTCACCAGGCCGATGTGCCGCGTGTCCCGCGCCAGCGCAGCCAACAACAGCGCCGGGTCGAGGCTGCTGAAACCCGGGCCTTGCGCCAGCGCCGGCAGGTCCAAAAACAACGCATCGGGGCGGAACACGAAGTCCAGGCAGGCGTCCTCCGCGCGCTGCGCGACACGACGGTAGAAATCCAGGTCGCACAAGCGCTCGACCTGGCTGTCCGGCCGCCGCCATGCCGAGGCGGACAGCCACGTGGCGGCCAGGGACAATCCGATGCACAAGGGGGATGACTGCATGACGCGGAACTCCTTGAAATACGCATTCAATCGCCAGCGGCGCTGGCAATGGGCACGACCAGGGGCGTGCCGGACACGGGATCGGCCATCACCACGCAGCGGATGCCGAACAGGCGCTGCACCCGCTGCGGCGTGAGGACGTCGACCGGCGGCCCGCAGGCCTCGACCTTGCCGTCGCGCAGCGCGATGATGTGATCGGCATAGCGCGCCGCCTGGTTCAGGTCATGCAGCACCATCACCAGCGTCTTGCCCTGCTGCCGGTTCAACCGACGGCACAGGTCCAGCACCTCGAGCTGGTGGGCGATATCGAGATAGGTAGTGGGCTCGTCGAGCAGCATCACCGGCGCGTTCTGCGCCAACGCGAACGCCAGCCATGCGCGCTGGCGCTGCCCCCCCGACAGGGTGTGCACCGGCCGGTCGGCCAACGCGGTCAGGCCGGTCTGCGCCAGGGCCTGTAGCACCGCGTCGTCATCGGCCGCGCACCAAGGCCGCCAGAAGGTCTGGTGCGGATAACGGCCGCGCGCGACCAGCTCCCCTACCCGAATGCCGTCTGGCGCTTGCGGCGCCTGGGGCAGAAGGCTCAACCGGGCCGCCAGTTCGCGCGCGCCATAACGCTGCAGCGCCTTGCCCTCGAGTTCCACCCGGCCCGCCTGCGGCGCCAGCAGGCGGGCCAATCCTCGCAGCAGCGTCGACTTGCCACAGCCGTTGGGCCCCAGGATGACGGTGATGCGTCCGGCGGGAATATCCAGGTCCAGGTCCTGGCACACGGGCGACAGCTCATGCGACAGCGTGAGTCCGCGCGCGCGCAACACGACATCTGAGGGCGGAGGTGGAGGGCAGTCGCGCATGCAGGCTTTTCGCAATCGGATTGTGTCAGCGGGGGCCGCGGCGCAGCAGCAGCCAGATCAGGTAAAGCCCCCCCAGCAAGCCGGTCAGCTTGCCGATGGGCAGGTTCAATTGCCACGGATGCCGCTGGCCGAGCACGTCAGCGCCGATCACCAGGCAGGCGCCCATGGCGGCCGAGCCGATGATCGAGGGGCCCGCGCCGCCCAGCAGGCGCCGGGCCAGTTGCGGCGCGGCCAGCGCGATGAAGGCGATCGGCCCGGCCGCGCCCGTGGCCAGCGACGCCAGCATCACCGCGCAGAAAAACATCGTCACGCGCACCCGCGCCACCGGCACGCCCAGCTGGTTGGCCAGGTCATCGCCCATTTCCAGTAAAGCCAGACCGCGCGCCGACGCGCACACGAGGGGCAGGCACAACGCGAGGGCGCCCCCCGCCAGCCAGGCATGCGTCCAGGTGCGCGCATTGAGGGAGCCAGACAACCAGAGATTCGCCAACAGCGCATGATCCAGGTCGCCCTTGACCAGCAACAGGCCGTTCACGGCATGCAGCATCGCGCCCACGCCGATGCCGACCAGCACCAGCCGGCGCGCGCTCATTCCGCCACGGCGATAGGCCAGCAGCCAGACCATGGCAGCGGTCAGCAGGCCGCCGAGGGCCGCGCCTCCCGCCGCGCCGATCACGGACGGGCCATACAGGATGATGTGCAGCAAGGCGCCGGAAGCCGCGCCCGTGGTGAAGCCGATGAGATCGGGGGACCCCAGCGGATTGCGCGACAGCGACTGGAACACCGCCCCCGATACGCCGAGCGCGGCGCCCACGAACAGGCCGGTCAACACGCGTGGCAGGCGAAAGCCCAGGATCAGTTGCTCGCCAGACGTCGCCGGCGGGCCGCTGGCCAGCATGTCGAGCATGCGGCCCAGCGACAGCCCGCCACTGCCCGTCCCCAGCGCGACCAGCGCCAGGATCCCGGCCGACAGCAGCAACGCCAGGCCGGCCAGCGCGGCGCGCGGCGCCGCGCCGGCCACGCGCGGCCGCCACCAAGCCATCGAATGGATCGCGTCGCGCATGTCAGCCCATCCCGGCACGGCGCGCCAGCGCCACGAACAGCGGCCCGCCCAGCACTGCCGCCATGATCCCGGCGCTGATCTCGTCCGGCGCCGCGATCACGCGGCCCAGGGTATCCGCGGCCAGCAGCAGGCAGGCGCCCACCAGCGCGGCGCAGGGGATCACGCGGCGATGGCCGGGGCCACAGACATGGCGCGCCACGTGGGGCGCGGCCAGCCCGACGAAGGCGAGCGGGCCGGCGGCGGCGGTGGCCGCGCCAGCCAGCAACACAATGACGACGGCGGTCCCGATCCAGACCAGGCGCGGCCGCGCGCCCAGGGACTTGCCAAGGTCCTGTCCCAGCGCCAGCGCATCCAGCGCGCGCGCCAACGCCAACGCGCCCACCGAGCCCAGCGCCACGGCCGGCAGCACGGCCACCAGCACCTGGCCCGAACGCCCCTGCAACGAACCGACCACCCAATGGCGGAACTGATCGAAGACCCGCTCCTCGCTGTTGAGGGTGATGAGCTGCGTGACGGCCAGCAGGATCGCCGATATCGCCGCGCCGGCCAGAACCAGCCGCAGCGGATCGTGCGCGCGATGCAGCCCGCCGATCGCATAGACCAGCGCGCCGGCCGCCGCCGCGCCGGCAAAACCCGCCATCACCTGCCCCGCCGGCCCGTGCGCGGCGCCCAGCGCCATGGCGGCGGCGATCGCCGCCGCCGCGCCCGCATTGACGCCCAGCAGACCGGGATCGGCCAATGGATTGCGCGTCAGGGTCTGCATCAGCGCCCCGGCGACGCCGAGCGCCCCGCCCGCGACCAGCGCCAGCACGGTGCGTGGCAAGCGCAGATGGCGCAGCAGCAGGTGCTCGCTGTCACGCGCATCGAAGGCGGTGAGCGCGTGCTCCACCGTCGCCAGCGACAACGGCCGCGCGCCGACCATCAGGCTCGCCAACGCCAGCAGGGCGATCGCGATCATGCAGGCCGGCAGCAAGGTCCAGGCGAGGCGGCGGCGCGCGGCCGGCGGGTGCGGGAAGGTCATATGCCGAAGCGTTCGAGCAGAGTGTCGATGATCTGACCGGCGCTGTACGCATCGATGCGAAAGGCGTCGCGGCCAAGGCCGTAGACCTGCCCCGCCCGCACCGACGGCAGGTTGGCCAGCACCGGATCGCGCAGCAGGGCGCCGGCGCCCGCGGCGTCGGCGCGCAGCACGAAGGTGGTGCGCGCCGTCAGGCGCGTCAGCGCCTCGTAGGGCGCCCAGACGAAATCGCCCGGCGCGCCCAGCGCCACGTGCCAGGCCGGATCGGGCGCCTCGATCCGGAAGCCCAGCGAGGCCAGCAGGCGCGCATGCGGGCTGGCCGGCGTGGCGATGGGATTGTTGGTGCCCGGGCCGTTGTAGCTGACGATGTTGACGGCGCCTTCGGGGATGCGCAGGCGGGCGCGGGCCGCGGCGACCCGCGCGTCAAAGTCCGCGATGGCGCGCGCGGCGGCGGCCTCGATGCCGAGCGCCCGGCCCAGTTGCACCGCGAGCTCCTGCCAGGTCTGGTGGCTGTAATCGACCACGATGACCGGCGCGATGGCGCGCAGCGCATCGAGCTGCTCGCGCGCCGAGTCGGCACCGGTGGCCGAGACGATGATGAGATCGGGCCGGGCCGCATACGCCGCTTCCAGGTCGACCTGCCCGGCCGGCCACAGCGGCGTGAGGCCGCGTTCGCGCGCGACCGGCGCCCATTGATCGAAAAAGCGGCCATTGGCGCCGCCGGCGCTGGCAATGAGCGGCGCGTCGATGGCCAGCAACGTGCCGCTGACCGTCACCGACGTCGACAGCACGCGCCGCGGGGCCACGGTCAGCGTGGTCTGCGTGCCATCGGCATTGTCGAAGCGCCGTGGCCAATCCGGCGCCGTCTCCGCCTGCGCCGACGCCCCCAGGCCCAGCGCGAGCGCCATCAGCCACGCGGCCAGCCGGCGACGTGTCGTCACCACGACAGTCGCGCGGTCGCCATGACCGTGCGCCCGGTGCCGTAGTAGCACGAGGTGGCCGCCGAGCACGTGGCCACGTAGCGCTTGTCGGCCAGGTTGCTGCCATTGAGCGCCAACTGCAGGTTCATGCCGCCGATCTTGCCCGCGTCGTAGCGCAGGGCGGCATCGAACAGCGTGTAGGCCGGAATGTGCAGATTGTTGGCCAGGTCGCCATAGGTCGCGCCGACATAGCGCACCCCCGCCCCCATGCCCAGGCCGGCCAGCGGACCGCCATGGAAGGTGTAGTCCACCCACATCGAGCCCATCCACTCGGGCACCCGGATCATGCGGTTGCCAGTGTAGCCGTCGTTGTTGCGCACCACCTTCGAATCCATGCGCGTGACGGCGCCGATGACGCTCAGCCCCCGCAGCGGCGTGATGCGGCCCTCCAGCTCGACGCCGCGCACGCGCACCTTGCCGGTCTGTACCTGGTAGGCCTCGTCGGCCTCGTTGAGCGGATCGGCCGTCAGCACGTTCTGTTGCGACAGCTCGTAGGCCGACAACGTGATCATGCCGTCGATGTGGCGCGGTTCGTACTTCAGGCCCGCCTCCCATTGCGTGCCGGTGGTCGGCTTGAAGGCGCTGCCCGCGCGCGTCGTGCCGCCCGTGGGCTGGAACGACTCCGAATAGCTGAAGTAGGGCGCCAGGCCATTGTCGAACAGGTAGGTGACGCCGGCGCGACCCGTGAAGGCCTCGTCGCGGGTCACCTGGCGCACACCGGTCAGGCGGTTCAGGGAATCCATGCGCGTCCAGTCCTGCCGCCCGCCCAGGGTGAAGCGCCAGCGGTCCAGCGCGATCTGGTCCTGCAGGTACACGCCGTACTGCGAGTCGGTCTCGCGAGTGGACATCTGCTTGGCCAGCGTCGGCTCGAAATCGTAATGGGTATAGACCGGGTCGTACACATTGATGGCAATGACGGCCGGCGAAACGGTCGCGGCCTGGCGCAAGAAGGTCCAATCGGTCTTCTGCCAATCGAAGCCGGCGATCATCGTGTGGGTGAGCGGTCCGGTTCCGAACTTGCCCTCGATGCGCGTGTCGATGGTCTGCGCGTCGGAATCGCCTTCGCCCTGCACCGCGCGACGATTGAGGATGCGGCCGCCGATGAGCGTATTCAGGTTGGTGAGCGCGGCGCCGCGCACCCCGTTGCCCACCGTCGCGCGGTAGAGCGAATCCACGTGCGTGTAGCGCGCGTTCTGGCTGAACTTCCATGCGTCGTTGAACTGATGTTCGAGCTGCCAGCCGGCGGTCCAGATATCGCGGTTGTAGGTGTTCCAGTCGGGCTCGCCCAGGAACGTGGTGTTCTTGATGTAGCCCTCGGCGGCCGGCACCACCGTTCCCTGATAGGGCAGGAACTGGAAGGTGCTGCCGCCCCGATCCTTCTGGTACAGGCCGTGCAGCGTCAACCGTGTGGCGTGATCGTTGAAATACATCGTGGCGCTAGGCGCAATGAACCACTGCTCGTGGTCGGTGTGCTTGATCTGTGTCGCGCCGTCGCCATACAGGCCCACCAGCCGCCACAGCACGTTCTCGTCGCCGTTGGCGCCGCCCAGGTCGAACGCGGTCTGCCTGCGTCCGTGACCGTCGACCTGCAACTGCACCACCTGCTCCTCTCCCAGCGTCGGCAGCTTGCTGACCTGGTTCACCATGCCGCCCGGCGCCAACTGGCCATACAGCACGCTGGAGGGACCTTTCAGCACCTCGACACGCTCCAGGTTCCAGGTATTGAACGAGGTCCGGTTCCAGCTCAGGCTGCTGTCCGACGGCGCGCGCAATCCATCGAGCATCACGTTTGCGCCAAAGCTGCCGGCATCGAAGCCGCGGATATAGAGATCATCGACCCGGTTGTCGATGCCCTGGCTCTCGGGTAAGACACCCGCCGTGTAGCGGGTCGCCTCATTCAGGTTGCGCACGCCGCGCAGGTCCATCTCGCGCCGCTCGATCACCGACACCGATTGCGGCACTTCACGCAGCGGCGTGTCGGTCTTGGTCGAGCCGCCGATCGTCTCTGCGGGCCGGTAGGCATTGACCGTTACGGCTTCCAGGCTGACCGGTTCGTCGGCCGCGAAGACGACGCCAGCCTGCCCCGACAGGGCGAGCAACAGCGGATAGACTGCGCGGCGCCTGGCCGGACGAGCGGCGCGGCGGAAGGGGAGGCGCTTCGGCGCGAGGGCTGGCACGGGACTTCTCCTGCGAGTAAATAAGATTTGTTCTCACTGGAGTAGAGCATGGGGTGCCGATACGCGTCGTTCGTGAAAACGGCAGATTTGTTCGCGCAAACGGCGATCTGCCGCTAGCGCCGGCGCCGCTACAGACGCGCCCGCACCTGCCGCGGCGTCAGGCCGAAATGGCGCCGGAACGCTGTCGAAAAACTGCCGGGATTGGCGTACCCGGCGATTGCCGCCGCCTGCGTCACGTTGATCCCCTCCGCTTCGAGCGCCTGGCGCGCCAGGCGCAGGCGTTCCTGCTGCAGGAAGTCGAATACCGTAATGCCCAGCGCCTGGCGGAAATGGCGCTGCAAGGTGGTGGGCGTGGTGTTCATATGGCGCGCGATCTGCTCGATGCTCAGGGGCTCGCCGGCGTGGCGCCGCAACCACTGCGTCAGGTCCACCATGCGGCGGCGCAGAACGGCGGGCTGCGGCGCCGGATCAGTCGCCTGCCCGGCTGCCCCGCCATCGAGCGACAACGCCTCGATGACCAATTCGATGGCGCGGCTTTCGAGATACAGGCCGGCGACCTGCCGCGGCAGCGACGGTGGATTCAGGAGCTGCTCGGCCAGCAGCCGGGCCCGTGTCGAGGCGCGCCAGCTGCGCGTGGCCAGATGGGGAACCCCATGTGGTGCGAGCGCCCGGGTCTCGCCAAACGATTCTTCCAGCCACTGCCGATTCACGCCGATGCTGACGCGGCGCGACGATTCGCCGCCCAGCACCACTCGCCTGCATTCCTCGGGCTCGCGCAACGTCACCACCCCCGCGTCGACTCCTTGCCCGCGCGCCAGCCGCAGGGCGCTGCGTCCGTAGCTGACGTCGATGCGGCCGTCGAGCACCAGCACGATCCGCAGATGATCATCGACCATCGCCAGCCCGGTCGACGCGTCGCTATCGGTCTCGCAGGCCAGTTGCAGGCTCAGGCCGGGGCGCAAGTGGTGGATCTTCCGCAAGGGCGGCGCGCCGGTGGCACCGGGCGCGCCAGACAGAACGCTAGCCATGGGAGCATGGCGGCCCCGGAAGGTCTTCCAGGCCGCACCGTATCAATGAAAACGATTCTCATTGTATTTTTCGGATGTGAACCTGGCAAGCGTCGACGCCTGTTGTCGCGGGCGGTTCGGTTCGCCCGCCATTTCCGCGCCTACTCCACCCGAACCGATTTGACCGTCATGGTAGTCACCGACCTGGCCGTCGCGATCTCGGCGGTAATGGTGAGGCCGAATCGGCGCAGGAAGACGTAATGCAGCTTGCGGACCGGCACGCCGTTCTCGCTGGTCTCGACGCAGTTCACATCGAGCGCCTGCCCCGGGATCTGCGTCAGGACCCGGCTGGCGGGATAATCCGTGCCGCTGGCGCAGGTGAGCGTTTGCCTGGGCCCGGTCCTCCGCCCTTCCCATCCGCCCTCGCTCTCGAGCGTGAACCGGGCATTTTCCGGCGGATTGGCCAACACATCGCCCGGCCATTGCTGGATGTCGCGCACCATCCAGCGCGGCGGCACCTGCGCGGCCTTGAATCCGCCGGCCTGATGGATCAGCAGCGCCAGGCTGCGATAGTTGAGCGCCAACACATAGTTGACCGGCAGGCCATTGAGCTTGCCGATATAGATACTGCGCAACGTGCCATCGTCGCGGTCATTGTGGAACGTCAACTCATACTCGCTGTCCACCGCGACGTGGTCGATGCCGACGGTATGCTGGGTGCCCGTCAGGCGCAAGACGCGAAACCCCATGGGCTGCGTGCCCGCCGCCGGCAGCCTGGCCCGCACCGCGGGCGGCAGGGCATCGGGCGACAGGGTGCGCGTGGTGTAGCCATCGGCATTGAGCGCGACTTCGCGGGTCGACACAGGTTGCGCGCAGCCCGCCAGCACGGCAACGGCCGCCACCGCGGCCAGTCGGGAAATCGCTTCGGTACGCATGGGATGGGCTCCACTTCAGGCAACAGGCAGGCAAACGCCAAGGCGTGGTGCATTCTGAGGGAGCATCGAGGCGTCAACCAGACTTTGGCAACGATTGGCAATCATTGCCCGGCGTCGGATCCTCCGGCTTGAACCATTCGGGCCACGAGCTGCGATGCCGGTCGCCCGCTTCGATACCGGGAATCAATGTCTGCGCCAGCGCAGGCAACTGATCCGCGGACTTGGCGATCCGATACTTGACGCTGTGCACGCATTCCCGGTCGCCGAATTCGCACCGATTGAGCCGAGTGCCGCCGCAGGGGCCGTTCGCCAGCCCTTTGGGACAGGTCTCGGGGCAGACATAGAGCGTGTCCTGCAAGCGGCAGGTGCCACAGGTGTCACAACCGACCAGCGGCCGCTTGAGCGTCCGTTCGACCGCGTGCAGCGCCTGCGCCGCCACGCCGGTCTTCCAGAACGGCCGCGTCACACTCCAGCCAAAGGCGCTGCCGAGCCATCCCGTGCGATTGAAGAGCTGTTCATGCACCGTGGAAAGCAGCGCATAGCGCAAGCGCTCCCCAGGCGTGGCGGCGACATCGGACTGCCCCAGCTCCCACGTGTCAATGTCAGGGGCGAAGCCTGCCTGGGGCATGCCGGGCATCCGCCAACTCGCCTGCCATCGCTGCGCCCAGTCGGACAGCGAGGTCACCGCATCGCGTTGCTCGGCGATCGCCTGCTCCAGCAACAGCAGTTCGTCCAGCGTATGCACCCCGGACAGATGCACACCGGCATAACCCATCCATTGCAGGCCCACGATCTGCAACGCCAGCCGCTCGAGGCTGCGCGCGCTGGCATGGGCGGGTGATATCTGTTGCTCCCTGCCCAGCAATTCGCGCATGGCGTCAGTGATGACGATGCCGGGCACGTCCTGCAACGCCGCCGCGCGCCTGTGGGTCAGCTGCATCACACAGGCCAGCATGGGTTTGACGCGGCCCTGGGCGCGCATCCAGGCCTGGGCCTCGAGATGCTTGGCGGCGTCGAAACCCAGCTGCAGGGTCAGGAAATCCGCGCCCGCCAGCAGTTTCTTCTGCGCCTTCAGGTACTGCGCGGCGCCTTCTTCCTCGCGGTATTTGAATGGGTTCAACGCGGCGCCCAGCAGCCAGTCCGGGCCGCGCTCGCGGGCAATCTGCAGCGCGGGCACCGACTCCAGATAGCGCACGGGCGCCCGTCCCGGATCATGGCCCGGCAGGCGGTCCCCACTGAGGAGCAGCAGTTGCGACAGGCCCCGCGCCTGCATCGCGTCCATCTGGCGCAGCAGGTCGGCACGCGCGCGATCCTTGCCTGAAAAGTGCAGCAGGGATGAAGCCGGATCGCCCAACGCGCCGGCCCCTTGCAGCGGGCTCAGGTCAGAATGCAGGCCGACACGATCGGCGAAGGCCGGCAGCAACGGCCAGCCGGCCAGGCGCCCGCGCCGCACGATCCGCTGGAGTGCGGCCTGGCGCGCGGGCGCATGCTGGGGAATGATCTCCAGCACGCAGGCGAAGCGTCTCTCGCCCAGCGCCTGTTTCAATGAACTCAAGACAGCTCGATACCGTGTCGATCAAAGGGCGCCGCGCGACCTCAGGCCACCAAGGATGCGGCCAGCGGCGATACGCGCTCACGCCGCGCCGTGCGCGGCGATGTTGCGATATTGCCCCTTGAAATACAGCAATGGCTGCGTGGCGGCGGCTTCCTGCAGATCCAGCGCCTTCACTTCGCCAATCACGATCACGTGATCGCCCGCGGCGTGTTCCGCATGGATCTCGCAATCGATCCAGTGCAGGCTGCCGGCAATGAGCGGATTGCCCAGCGGCGATTCCTGCCAGTCGATACCGCGCCACTTGTCCGTGCCGCGCCGGGCGAACTGGTTGGACACCTCGACTTGCGCTTCCGACAGGATGTTGACGGCGAAACGGCCCGCCTGGCGAATCTTCGGATAGCTGGCCGAACTGGACATCACGCTGAACGACACCAGCGGCGGACTCATCGACACGCTGTGGAACGACTGGCAGGTGAAGCCGATCGGCTCGCCATCGATGTGCGTGGTGACCACCGTGATGCCGGACGCGTAGTGCCCGAGCGCTTCACGAAAGCGCAACGGCTCGATGGCGGGACTGAGGAGTGACATAGTAGGTACTGCCGAATACTGGCGACGGGGCGCAGCGCGAAAGCGCTACGGAAGGCCTTGCGAGTCTGGCCGTCGCAAGCAGCTTGCGACGGCCATTTGCCGTCTCGAAATCAGTTCGAGAGTTCGTTGCGGACGATCTCCGCGCCTGCGCTCAGGGAGCTCAGCTTGGCGCGTGCGATCGCGCGAGACAGCGGGGCCATGCCGCAGTTGGTGCAAGGATAGAGCTTGTCGGCATCCACGAACTTGAGCGCCTTGCGCAGGGTGTTGGCCACTTCCTCGGGCGTTTCGACGGTATTGCTCGCCACGTCAATGGCGCCCACCATCACCTTCTTGCCGCGGATGAGCTCGATGAGCTCCATCGGCACGTGGGAGTTGTGGCACTCCAGCGAAACGATGTCGATATTGGACTTCTGCAGCTTGGGGAAGGCTTCTTCATATTGCCGCCATTCCGAGCCCAGCGTCTTCTTCCAATCCGTATTGGCCTTGATGCCATAGCCATAGCAGATGTGGACCGCGGTTTCGCACTTCAGTCCTTCGATGGCGCGCTCCAGCGTGGCGACGCCCCAGTCATTGACCTCGTCGAAGAAGACGTTGAACGCGGGTTCGTCGAACTGGATGATGTCGACGCCGGCCGCCTCGAGTTCCTTGGCTTCCTGGTTCAGGATCTTGGCGAATTCCCAGGCCAGCTTTTCGCGGCTCTTGTAGTGATCGTCGTACAGCGTATCGATCATCGTCATGGGACCTGGCAGGGCCCATTTGATCGGCTGCTTGGTCTGCTGGCGCAGGAACTTGGCATCCTCGACAAAGACCGGCTTGCGGCGGGCGACGGCGCCCACCACCGTCGGCACGCTCGCATCGTAGCGATCACGGATGCGAACGGTCTTGCGGTTCTCGAAATCCACGCCATCGAGGTGCTCGATGAACGTCGTCACGAAATGCTGGCGCGTCTGTTCGCCATCGCTGACGATGTCGATGCCGGCGTGCTGTTGTTCCTGCAGCGACAGGCGCAGGGCATCCTGTTTGCCCTCGATCAGTCCGCCATCCTGCAATTTCCAGGGCGACCACAGGGTCTCGGGTTCTGCCAGCCAGGAAGGTTTGGGCAGGCTGCCGGCGGTGGAGGTGGGAAGCAATTTTTTCACGATAAGACCTGATGCTCTTTATTAATCAATGAGGGGTAGCCGCGGACCACTGCTCGAGAACCGCCTGATACGGTTTGATGAAGTGTTCCTCGACAAACTTGCCCTGCTCGACAGCCAGCCGGCTACGTTCTTCCCGATCGTAGACAATGCGCGTCAGGGAATAATCCTGGTGCTTCAGGCTCGGCTGATAGGACTTCCCCGCGGCCGAGTTGGCGTTGTAGATCTCGGGCCGATAGATCTTCTGGAAGGTGTCCATCGTGCTGATGGTGCTGATCAGCTCGAGATTGGTGTAATCGCCCAGCAGATCGCCGGTGAAGTAGAAAGCCAGCGGCGCGGCGCTGTTCGGCGGCATGAAGTAGCGAACCTTCATGCCCATTTTCTTGAAATACTCGTCCGTCAGCGAATATTCATCCTGCAGGTATTCGACGCCCAGCACGGGATGCTGATTTTCGGTGCGCTGGTAGACCTTGCTGCTCGACACGCTCAGGCAGATGACGGGCGCCTTGCTGAAGTTCTCTTTGTAGGCGCTCGAGTTCACGAAGCTCTTGAAGAGCTTGCCGTGCAGGTCGCCGAAATTCTCCGGCGCGCTGAATGCGGGCTGGTTCTTGTTGTGCTCCAGCAGCAGCACGCTGAAATCGTAATCCCGCACGTAGGAGGAAAAGTTGTTCCCCACGATGCCTGCGAAACGCTCATTGGTTTTCCGGTCGAGAATGCTGGTCTTCAGCACTTCGATCAGCGGCAGGCCATTGCCGCTGCTTTCGCCCTCGATATTCAGCTCGACGGAAATGATTTCAAGGTTGACGGCATAGCGGTCGCCCTTGGGATTGTCCCAATGCGCCAGGGCATTGAAACGATTGTCGATCATCGCCAGCGTGTTGCGCAGGTTCTCTTGACGGCTCGCGCCTCTGGCCAGATTGGCGAAGTTGGTCGTGATTCGCGTATTGTCCGCGGGACGATAATCCTCGTCGAAACAAATGCTCTTGATGGCAAATGTGAACTCTTTACTCATTCTGATCCGGCGCCCAAATTTCTGAAATAAAACCCGCGACTGTTTCCTGCTTTTCAGTAATTTCCAATGCTTTTTTGGATTTTTTTGATTTAGCAGTATTGACACTGTCAACATTCGGGTCGTATTTTATGTCGCGCCTTCCATGAATAAAAATGATTTTATTTCGATCAAATCATTAGTTCGGCTCATGATCCGGCGGGCGCGCACGAGACCTGGCAAACGGTCCTTGGCGGCCCCGCTTGGCGGCCCCGGAAACGACAAGGGGAAGCCGGTCCGGCTTCCCCTCATCAATTCAACGCGTTCTTGGCCAACGGCCTTGTTCGGACGCGGCTTACTCCACCGTCACGCTCTTGGCCAGGTTGCGCGGCTTGTCCACGTCGGTGCCACGGGCGCAGGCCGTGTGATACGACAGCAGCTGCAGCGGCACCGTGTGCAGGATCGGCGACAGCTTGCCGTAGTGCTCGGGCATGCGGATCACGTGCATGCCTTCGGCGCTCTGGATCTTGCTGTCGGCATCGGCGAACACGTACAGCTCGCCGCCGCGCGCGCGCACTTCCTGCATGTTGGACTTCAGCTTTTCCAGCAACTCGTCCTTGGGCGCGATGGTGACCACGGGCATGTGCTCGGTCACCAGGGCCAGCGGGCCGTGCTTGAGTTCGCCGGCCGGGTAGGCCTCGGCGTGGATGTAGCTGATTTCCTTGAGCTTGAGCGCGCCTTCCAGCGCGATCGGGTAGTGCATGCCGCGGCCCAGGAACAGCGCGTTTTCCTTGGAGGCGAAGCGGTCGGCCCACGCCATGATCTGCGGCTCCAGCGCCAGCACCGAGCCGATGGCCACGGGCAGGTGGCGCAGCGCCTTCAGGTGCTCGGTCTCCTGCTCCTCGGTCAGGCGGCCGCGCACCTGCGCCAGCGCCAGCGTCAAGAGGAACAGCGCGGTCAGCTGCGTGGTGAAGGCCTTGGTCGAGGCCACGCCGATTTCGACGCCGGCGCGGGTGATGTACGACAGCTTGCACTCGCGCACCATGGCGCTGGTCGACACGTTGCAGATGGTCAGCGTGTTTTCCATGCCCAGCGAACGGGCGTGCTTGAGCGCGGCCAGGGTGTCGGCGGTCTCGCCCGACTGCGAGATCGTGACCACCAGCGAGCGCGGGTTCGGCACGCTGTCGCGGTAGCGGTATTCGCTGGCGATTTCGACGGCCACCGGGATCTTGGCGATCGATTCGATCCAGTACTTGGCGGTCAGGCCGGCGTAGTAGCTGGTGCCGCACGCCAGGATCAGCAGCGAGTCGACGTCCTTGAAGATCTTGTAGGCGTCGTCGCCGAACAGTTCGGGCGTGATGGACTCGATATCCTGCAGCGTGTCGCCGACGGCGCGCGGCTGCTCGAAGATTTCCTTCTGCATGTAGTGGCGATAGGGGCCGAGTTCGGCCGCGCCCGTGTGCACGTGCACCGTGTGCACCTCGCGCTTCACGTCCTTGCCGTTGGCGTCCACGATCCAGACGCGAGCCAGCTGCAGGTCGACGACGTCGCCGTCTTCCAGGTAGATGATCTGGTCGGTGGTGCCGGCCAGCGCCAGCGCGTCCGAGGCCAGGAAGTTCTCGTTCTGGCCCACGCCCACCACCAGCGGCGAGCCCTGGCGCGCGCCAACCACGCGGTGCGGTTCGTCGCGGCAGAACACGGCGATGGCGTAGGCGCCATGCAGGCGGCGCACGGCATTCTGCACGGCCTCGAACAGGTCGCCCGCGTAAAGGTGGTTGACCAGGTGCGCGATCACTTCGGTGTCGGTCTGGCTTTCGAACACGTAGCCCACGGCCTGCAGCTCGGCGCGCAGTTCGTCGTGGTTCTCGATGATGCCGTTGTGCACCAGCGCGATGCGCGGCTCGTCGTTGCCCAGGCGCGAGAAGTGCGGGTGGGCGTTGTGCGTGGCGGGCACGCCGTGCGTGGCCCAGCGGGTGTGGGCGATGCCGGTGAAGCCTTGCAGGTGGTCCTGGGCGACCTGTTCGGCCAGCTCGGCCACGCGCTGGGTGCTGCGCGTGCGGCGCAGGTGGCCGTCGGCATACACGGCGACGCCGCAGGAGTCATAGCCACGGTATTCCAGCCGCTTCAGGCCTTCGACCAGGATCGGGGTGATGTCGCGCTGGGCGACGGCGCCAACAATGCCGCACATAGGAGAGACTCCGGAAAGTTCGAGTACGGAACGCATTGTGCGCGCAGCGCCAAGAAATTTGATTTCTTTATCTGCTCAGATTTGACAGTTTATTCACTTACATATTTGTGATTAAATAATATTTCATGAATAACGGATTGGTGAATTAATCATGCAAAATCCGCCGCTTTCCCACCCCGAACTGGATGATCTGGACCTGCGCATCCTGGAACAGCTGCAGGACGACAATTCGCTGACCAACCAGGAACTCGCCTCGCGCGTGCATGCCTCGCCGCCGACCTGCCTGCGGCGGGTGCGGCGCCTGGTGGAAGAAGGGGTGATTGCGCGCCAGGTGGCCATCCTGGCGGCCGAGAAGCTGGGCAGCACGCTGACCGCCATCGTCGAGATCACGCTGGACGTGCAGGCGGCCGAAAGCCTGGACGCCTTCGAACAGATCATGCTGGCCGAACCGGCGGTGCTGCAGTGCTACCGCGTGTCGCCGGGGCCGGATTTCGTGGTGATCGCGCAGGTCCGGGACATGCCGGCCTATCACGCGCTGGCGCACCGCGCCTTCACCGCGCACGCCAACGTGCGCAACGTGCGCACGTTCTTCTCGGTGCATCGCGCCAAGTTCGAGACCCGCATCGACCTGCGGGCGCCATAGCGACGCGCCTCAGCGGGCCGCCAGCAACCGCTCGAACTGCGCCAGGTAACGGTTGCCCATCTTCTGCACGTCGTGCTCGTCGCGCACGTAGTCATAGGCACGGTCGGTGATCTCCTGGCGGAACGCGGCATCGTCCAGGCAACGCGCCATGCCCTGCGCCATGGCATGGAAATCGGCCACCGCGCACAGCACGCCGCGGCCATCGGCCAGGCTTTCCTTCAAGCCGCCGGCGTCGGTGGACACCACCGGCACGCGCTGCAGGAAGGCGTCCAGCACGCTGCTGCCCAGCGCCTCTTCCTCGGAGCTCATGACGAAGACGTCGAGGACGCTGTAGAAATCCTCGACGCCCTTGCGAAAGCCCGCGAAGCGGTAGACGTCCTCGACGCCCAGCGCGCGCGCCTCGTCGCGCGCCTGCTGTTCGCGGTCGCCGCCGGCGCCGAAATGCAGGAAGACGAAGTCGCGCCGCGTCCTGGCCAGTTCGGCCACCGCGCGCACCAGCGTCACCGGATCCTTGTCGCGGATCAGCGCGGCCGACGTGGCCATGACCTTCTTGCCTTCCAGATCGAACTCGCGCACCAGCGCGGCGACGTTCGCCTGGTTGATCTGGTGCGGCTCGACCGCGCTGCGGATGATGACCGGGTCCAGCCCCAGGCGCCGCGGCTCGCTGGCCGCCATGTCGCTGATCGCCACGAACAGGTCGGTGTGGCGCCACTTGTAGCCGGTCTTCCATTCCTCGTTCGGCTTGACCACGAACGAGGTGCGGCGCGAGAACGCCACCGGGCGCCGGTGCAGCCACTTGGTCAGCACCGCCCAGGTGATGGTGTTGGCGGTCTGGGCATGGATGATGTCATAGCCGCTGCCCGCGCGCGCCAGGAACGCCAGCTGCGCCGGCACGTTGCGGACGGTGTGCGCCACGAAGCCCTCCTGGCGCACGCGTTCGGCCAGCGGGCCGCCTTCGCGGCACAGCACTTCGACCTGGTGGCCGGCATTGCGGAAGGCGCGCATGCAATACAGCGTCTGCCGCTCGCCGCCGCGCCAGCCCTTCTCGAAGTTGAGCTGCAGGATCTTCATGCGCGGCCGATGCCCGAGTACTCGAAGCCCTGGGCGCGCACGTCGGCCGGCGTGTAGAGGTTGCGGCCGTCGATGATGAGCGGGGTCTTGAGCAGGGCCTTGACGCGGTCGAAGTCGGGCGCGCGGAAGACCTTCCATTCCGTGGCGATCAACAGCGCGTCGGCGCCGTCGAGCGCGTCGTACATGTCGGTGGCGAAGCTCACGCCGGCCTGGCCGGCCAGCACGCGGCCGGCCTCGTGCATGGCCACCGGGTCGTAGGCGCGCACACTGGCGCCGCGCCGCGTCAGCTCGGCGATCACGGTCAGGCTGGGCGCCTCGCGCATGTCATCGGTATTGGGCTTGAACGACAGGCCCCACAGCGCGAACTTGCGGCCGCTCAGGTCCTCGCCGTAGCGCGCCACCAGCTTTTCCGACAGGCGGAACTTCTGCGCGTGGTTGGCGGCCTCGGCCGCCTCGATGACGCGCATCGGCAGCGCATTCTCGGCGGCGGTGTTGACCAGCGCCTGCACGTCCTTGGGGAAGCACGAGCCGCCGTAGCCGGCGCCCGGATACAGGAAGTGGTAGCCGATGCGCGGATCGGCGCCGATGCCGCGGCGCACCTGCTCGATGTCGGCGCCCAGCGCCTCGGCCAGGTTGGCCATCTCGTTCATGAACGAGATGCGGGTGGCCAGCATGGCGTTGGCGGCGTACTTGGTCAGCTCGGCCGAACGCACATCCATCACCATCAGGCGATCATGGGTGCGCTGGAACGGCTCATAGATACGGCGCATGACGCCGATGGTGTAGTCGTCGTCGGCGCCGACGATGACGCGGTCCGGGCTCATGAAGTCGTTGATCGCCGCGCCTTCCTTCAGGAATTCGGGATTGGACGCGACGCTGAACGGCACCTCGACGCCGCGCGCGGCCAGCTCCTGCTCGACCGCGGCGCGCACCTTGTCGGCGGTGCCGACCGGCACGGTGGACTTGTCCACGATCAGCTTGCGGGTGGTCATGTGGCGGGCGATGTTGCGGGCCGCGGCCAGCACGTACTTCAGGTCGGCCGAGCCGTCCTCACCCGGCGGCGTGCCGACGGCGATGAACTGCACGTCGCCGAACGCCACGCTCTGCGCCACGTCATCGGTGAAATGCAGCCGGCCTGCCTGCACGTTGCGCCGCACCAGGTCTTCCAGGCCCGGCTCGTAGATCGGAATGCCGCCCTGGCGCAGCAGGGCGATCTTGGCCGCGTCCACGTCCAGGCACATGACGTCGTTGCCCATGTCGGCCAGGCACGCCCCCGACACCAACCCTACGTAACCGGTACCCACGACCGTGATCTTCATGCCTGAACGCCTTAAAAATAGGTAATCATCGCGCCGGGGCATCCCACCCCAGCGCCGGTCGCCATTATAGAAGCGGGCCGGCCGGCGGGTCTGGCGCCGCCCGGCCCGGGAACGGAGGGCGCGCTACGGCGCCCGCAGCTTGCTGAAGCGCACCGTGTTCACCACCACCGCCAGCGCGGCGCAGATCGTGCCCAGCACCAGGGCCAGTCCGGGGCCATGCGCCACGCTGACGCTGAAGGCGATCGCCACCAGCGCGGTGCCGAAACTCTGCCCGAACACCCGGGTGGTGGCCTGCAGGCCGCCCGCCGCGCCGCTGCGCGAGCGCGGGGCGGCCGACAGCATGGCGCGGTTGTTGGGCGTCTGGAAGAAGCCGAATCCCACCCCGGCCACGAACATGCCGGCCATGATCGGCACGTTGCCCACGGCCGCCGGCAGCGCCGCCAGCCACAACATGCCCACCACCATGGTGGCCGCGCCCACGCCGCTCAGGGTGGCGGCGGAATAGCGGTCCGACAGGCGGCCCGCCACTGGCGCGATCAGCGCCGTGCCCACCGGCCAGGCGCCCATCAGCAGGCCGACCTCGAGATACGGCCGGCCCAGCACCTGCTGGAAATAGAACGGCAGCGACACATACGACGCCATCTGCGCCGCGAAGGTGCAGGCCGACGCCCCCACCGCGAACGCCAGCGGCCGGATGCGTAGCAGGTCCACCGGCACCAGCGGCGCGGGCTGGCGGCTGGCGCGGCGCACCAGCACCAGGCCCGCCACGGCCGCGATCGCCACCAGGCCGATGCCACGCAGCAGATCCTCGCCCATCATGTCGATGCCGGTGATGAACACGCCCAGCGTCGCCATGCACAGCAGGGCGCTGATCCAGTCCAGCTTCACGTCATTGCGCGGCACCTCGGGCAGGTGACGCAGGCCGAACATGGCCAGCACGCAGATCGGCAGGTTGACCGCGAAGATCCACGGCCACGGCGCCACCGACAGAATCGCCGAGCCGATGGTCGGCCCCAGCACCGACATCACCGCCACCGTGGTGGCGTTCAGGCTGATGCCCCGGCCCAGCATCTTGAGCGGATAGATGTTGCGCACCAGGCCGCCGAACAGACACATCAGCGTCGCCGCGCCCACGCCCTGGAACACCCGCGCCAGCGTCAGCTGCACCAGCGTGCCGGCCAGCGCGCAGCCCAGCGAGGCCAGCGTGAACAGCACCAGCCCGAAAGTGAACATGCGGCGAAAGCCGATGCGCTCGGCCAGCGCCGACAGCGGCAGCAGCATCATCACCACCGCCAGGTTGTAGGCGTTGACCACCCACACCGCCTGCGCCGGCGACGCGTTCAGGTCGGCGGCGATGGTCGGCAGGGCGACGTTGGCGATGGTGGTGTCCAGCACCGACAGGCTGATGCCCGTCATGACGGTCGCCGCGGCCCAATAGCGGCGCGGGACCGGCAGGCCGTCCGGCGCGGCGGGCCTGGCGCCGCCGGTCGGGGTTTCAGACGCCGGCGGCGTCACGACTTCTTGACCGGCCGTTGCCAACCGTCGATGGTGAGCTGCTTGACGCGCGACACCGTCAGTTTCTCGGCCGGCGCATCACGGGTCAGGGTGGTGCCGGCGCCCAGCGTCGCGCCGCGGCCCACGCGCACCGGGGCCACCAGCTGCGAGTCCGAGCCGATGAAGGCGTCGTCCTCGATGACGGTGCGGTGCTTGTTGACGCCGTCGTAGTTGCAGGTGATGGTGCCCGCGCCCACGTTCACGCGCGCGCCGATGGTGGCGTCGCCGATGTAGGCCAGGTGATTGGCCTTGCTGTCGGCGCCCAGCACGCTCTTCTTGATCTCGACGAAGTTGCCGACGTGGGTGCGATCGCCCAGTTCGGCGCCCGGACGCAGGCGGGCGTACGGACCGATGCGCGCGTCGCCGCCGACCTGGGCTTGCTGCAGGTGGCTGAAGGCCTCGATCTGCGTGCCCGCGCCGATGCTCACATCGCGCAGCACGCAATGCGGGCCCACCCGCACGCCGTCGGCCAGCGTCACCCGGCCCTCGAACACGCAGCCGACGTCGATGAACACATCACGGCCGCAGGTCAGCGTGCCGCGCACATCGAAACGCGCGGGATCGGCCAGCGTCACGCCGGCCTCGAGCTGGCGGCGGGCCTGCTCGGCCTGCCAGCGGCGCTCCAGTTCGGCCTGCTGCACGCGGCTGTTCACGCCCAGCGTTTCCCACGACGCGCCCGGCTGGGCCGCGCCCACCGGCACGCCGTCGGTAACGGCCAGGCCGACCACGTCGGTCAGGTAGTACTCGCCCTGGGCGTTGTTGTTGTCGATGCGCGAGAGCCAGTCCTTGAGCTTGGCGGTGGGCGCGACCAGGATGCCGGTGTTGACTTCCTTGATGGCGCGCTCGGCCTCGGAGGCATCCTTGTGCTCGACGATGCGGCAGACATTGCCGGCGGCGTCGCGCACGATGCGGCCATAGCCGGTGGAGTCGGCCAGCACTTCGGTCAGCACCGCCGCGCCGGCGCCGCGCGCCCGCAGCAGGCCGCGCAGCGTCTCGGGCTGCACCAGCGGCACATCGCCGTACAGCACCAGGGTCACATCGTCCTGGCCATCGCCTTCGAGCAATTGCGGCACGGCCTGCTGGACCGCATGGCCGGTGCCCTGCTGCGGCTGCTGCAGCGCGAAGCGCAGATCGTCCTGTCCGGAGAAGGCCTGCTTGACGCGATCGGCGCCATGGCCGACCACCACGATGACGCGGGCCGGCTCCAGCTGGCGGGCGCTGTCCAGCACGTGGGCCAGCATGGGTTTGCCGGCCAGGGTGTGCAGCACCTTGGGCAGGTCCGACTGCATGCGCTTGCCGAGTCCGGCGGCGAGAATCACTACATTAAGCATAAGTTCCGGTGTATCGAAAACGCCCGGGGCCGACGCGGCGGCCCCGGATCTGGATTGAAAAAATCAGGGCTTGCCGCCGGCAGGCCCGGTGTTCTTGGCGGCCGGCTTGCGCGCGGTCTTGCGGGCGGGCTTGGCGACCGTCTTGGCGGCCTTGGCCGCCGGGGCGGCCGCGGCCTGCGGACCACCCGGCTTGGCCTTGGGCTTGTCGGCCTCGGGCGCCGGCTGGCTGCCGGGCATCGATGCGGCCGTGGCCGCCGCGATCTGGTTGAACTGCTGTTGCAGCAGGTCCCACCAGGCCTTGGAGGCCGACTGCGCCGCCGCGCCCATCTGCTCGCTCATGCCGGGCTGGGCGCCGGCCGCGCCGCCGTCGGCCTCGGGCGCCTTGGCCTCGGCCTTCGCCGCGCCCGCGGCCTCTTGCGACGTGCCTTTCGGCGCGCTCTTGGCGGCGGGCGCCGGCTTCAGGCCCAGCACCACTTCCAGCGGCGACGCCGCCCCGCTTTCGCGCATGGCGCCCAGGTCCAGGTTGGCGGCCGAGTCGACGAAGGCGCGCAGGGTGCTGATGGTGGAACGCTGCACTTCCATGCCCTGGATCGTGCTGGACAGCATCGACAGGTTCATGCGCAGCCAGTTTTCCACCGAACGCAGTTCCGCGATGCGGCGGTCCAGGTCTTCCAGGTTCATCGGCGGCGCCATCGGCAGGCTGCTCGCCAACCCGCCCGGGCCGGTCAGGCCGGCCCAGGCCTGGCGCATCATTTCCATGCTGGCCAGCAGCGGATTGCCCGACAGGTCGGCATTCTGGCCCATGCCGGGCAGGACGAACGGGTTGCTGTGTTGGTCGCTCATTCCTGGTTTCCCATAGATCGCAAAGGGCTGCCGGCCGGCACGGTCATCCCGGCAGCAGCTGGTTATTCTCCACGCGCACGTGGTCGCCGGACGCAAACGCGAACGGCTGCGCGCTGCGGAACTGGCGCGTGCTGCCGTCGTTCATGCGGACCGTGAGCTCATAGTGCGTCACCGTTTGTTGCTGCCTGATATTACGCTCAACTTCACGGCCTGCCAAAGCGCCGCCCACCGCGCCCAGCACGGTCAGCGCGGTCTTGCCGCTGCCGCCGCCGAACTGGTTGCCGACCACGCCGCCGGCCACCCCGCCGGCGATGGTGCCGACCAGGTGGTCGCTATTGTCCTTGACCGGCACCTGCACCTGGCGGATGGTCTCCACCACGCCGCAGGTGCGGCAGGCCTGCGCCGCCGGCGGCGCGGCCGGCGCGGGCCGGCCCTGGGCCTGGGGCTGCGCCTGGGCAGCGGGCGGCCGCGCGCCCGGGGCTTGCGGCTGGCCGGGGGCTCCAGGCTGGGCCGGCGCCAGGTTGGCGTTTTCGGGGCCGGCCTGCGCCAGCGCGGGATCCTCGGGGTGCGGCGTAGCCGACGGCGTGGGCAGCCAGCCGAGCACGGCGGCGACGCCGACCGAGCACATGACGATGACCGCGATGGCGGCGGCCGAAACCAGCGGATGCAGGCCGCGGCGGGCGGAATCGGACTGGACGGGATTATTCATGACGATGCTCCATCGTTACTAACCGGCAGTGGTATAGCACCCGGATGCGGTTTCGGCATGTTGCGATGGTGACGCTTCATTGCTGCACCAATGCGATTGGACAGCCCCTGGCATTCGTGGACAATAGTGCCATGGATGCCATTACCTTGCCCCAGATCGAAGCGGCCATCAACTACTGGCGCAACGTCTCGCCGTCGGTCGGCGACGAATCACGCCTGTGCCCCGAGGCGGCCGCGCTGGCCGCCCCCTACGCCTTGATGATCATGTCGCACCGCCGCGAACTGCCCGCGGCCGAACTCGGCGACAAGGCGCGCGATGCACTGGCCCGCTGGAGCGCGGCAGCCGGCGCCTAGCGCCACGCGGTCGCGGCCCGCCGCCGGGCCGCCCGGCGATCAACCCTTGAGCAGGGCCTGGATGTCGTGCACCAGGGCATCGACCCCGATGTTGTTGTTGGCCAGCACCCGCGATTCGCCCTTGCCGTCGAGCAGGTAGAACGCCGCGGTGTGGTCCATGGTGTAGTTGCCGTCCTTGGTCGGCGCCTTGGCGTAATAGGCCTTGAACGAGGCCGCCGCCTTCTTCACCTGGTCCGGCGTGCCGGTCAAACCCAGAAAACGCGGGTCGAACGCCGTTACGTATTGCTTGAGCACTTCCGGCGTGTCGCGCTCGGGATCGACGGTGATCAGCAGCACCTGCACGCGGTCGGCGTCCGGGCCCAGCTTCTTCATCACCTCGGTCAGTTCGGCCAGCGACGTCGGGCAGACGTCCGGGCATTGCGTGAAGCCGAAGAACACCACCACCGCCTTGCCGGCGAAGTCCTGCAACGTGCGCGTCTTGCCGTTGTAGTCCGACAGCTCCAGGCCGCGGCCCAACTGGGTGCCGCTGATGTCGCTGCCCTTGAATTGGGGCGCGTTGTCGCCGCAGGCGGCCAGGGCGGCGGTGAAAGCGGCGGCCGTGGCCAGGCGCAGGGCCAGGCGCCGGCTGGCGGAAAATACGGACATCGACTTATCTCCAGGGGGTCAGATCAGCGCGACCCAGTGGTCCACCAGCAGGGCGCCGAACAGCAGCGCCAGGTAGAGGATGGAAAAACGGAACATGCTGCGCGCCAGCTCGTCGCTGTAGTTGCGGTACAGCCGCCAGGCGTACGACACGAACATGCCGCCCAGCACCAGCGCCGACGCCAGGTACAGCGCGCCGCTCATGCGGATCGCGGTGGGCAGCAGCGTGGTGGCGACCAGCGCGATGCTGTAGAGCAGGATCTGCAGGCGGGTGAACTGCTGGCCATGCGTCACCGGCAGCATCGGCAGGCCGGCCTTGACGTAGTCATGGTTGCGGTACAGGGCCAGCGCCCAGAAGTGCGGCGGCGTCCAGATGAAGATGATCAGCACCAGCAGCCAGGCTTCGGCCGGCACGGAATCGGCCACCGCCGCCCAGCCCAGCGCGGGCGGCATGGCGCCCGACAGGCCGCCGATGACGATGTTCTGCGGCGTGCGCGGCTTCAGGATGATGGTGTAGATGACGGCGTAGCCGACGAAGGTGGCGAAGGTCAGCCACATGGTGAGCGGGTTGACCAGCGTGTACAGCACGAACATGCCGGCGCCGCCCAGCAGGCCGGACAGGCTCAGCACCTGGAAGGCGGAAATGGTGCCGCGGGCGGTGGCGCGCCGCGCCGTGCGCAGCATGCGGGCGTCGACTTCCTGCTCGATCAGGCAGTTGATGGCGAAGGCGGCGGCCGCCAGCAGCCAGATGCCGAGGGTGCCGAACAGCACGCGGCGCATGTCCGGCACGCCCGGCACCGCCAGGAACATGCCGATCACCGCGCAGAACACCGCCAATTGGGTGACGCGCGGCTTGGTGAGAACGAAATACTGGCGGAGCAATCCGGATTGGGGAGCGGCAAGACTGGTCATCATGCACCCTATTTTAAACGCGCACCGAATTGGGGCCGTAGCCCCCGGCCGGCGCCCCGCCCGCAGTGGACAGGCGCACCATCAGGACCACCGCGGCCAGCGTCAGGCCGGCGGCCCCGCCATTGTGCAGCACCGCGATCAACAAAGGCCACTGGAAGAAGATCGTCGTCAGGCCGGTCAGCAACTGGGCCCCCAGCAGCGCCAGCATCAGCGTGGCCGGCCCGCGCAGGCCGCGGTCGGCCCGCAGGCGCCAGGCCAGCACGCCCAGGTAGGCGAACACGACGAAGGCGAAATTGCGGTGCACCCAGTGGATCGCCGTCAGCGCCGGCTGCGAGATCATTTCCCCGGACGGCAGTTCGCCCAGTCCGCGGATGATCGAGTAGCCACCATGGAAGTCCATGTCCGGCACCCATTTGCCGTGGCACATGGGGAAATCCATGCAGGCCAGCGCCGCGTAATTGGTGCTGACCCAGCCGCCCAGCGTCACCTGGATGAGCAGCAGCGCGAAGCCGCCGATCACCCAGGGCTTGAAGCGCCGCGCCGCGGCGGCCACCGCATGGTGCGGGCGTTCGCGCGCCGACAGCCAGGTCATCAGCGCCAGCACCGACAGGCCGAACACCAGGTGCGCCGTGACCACGGCGGGCATCAGCTTGTGCGTCACGGTCCAGGCGCCGAACGCGCCCTGCACGCACACGGCCACCAGCGTCGTCACCGCCAGGGCCGGCGAGCGGCCCAGTTCGCGGCGGTAGCGCCAGGCCATGTAGACGATGCCGATGATCAGCATGCCGAGGATCGAGCCGACGTACCGGTGGATCATCTCGATCCAGGCCTTGGACAGCGTCACCGGCCCGAACGGCATGGCCTGCGAGGCCTCGTGGATATCGCCCATCGCCCCCAGCGGCGTGACGCTGCCGTAGCAGCCGGGCCAGTCCGGGCAGCCCAGGCCCGAGTCCGTCAGGCGCACGAAGGCGCCGAACATGATCAGGTCCAGCGTCAGGAACCAGGTGAAGAAGACGAGTTTGCGATACCGCGCTTTGATGCGTTCCATGGAAATCAACTAAATACCGATTCAACCGATGCGCGAGTTATAGACCAGCTTGCTGATGTCCTTGCGCACCTTCACGCCGTCGGCGTCGGCGGGATACTGCATCATCAGGTTGCCCAGGGGATCGATCACCCAAATCGGCGCCTGCAAACCGGGCTGGCCGGCCGCGGCGTCGCGCGCCAGCAGGAAGCGCGCCAGCTGGTCCGGATCGGCGCGCAGCATGATCGTGCCCTGGTAGGCCTCCAGCACCTTGTCCGGCACCGGGCCGTCGTCGGTGATGAACCAGACCCGCGCCAGGCGGTCGACGTTCTTGCCCTGGCTGGCGTGGGTGTTGCGGGTGATGTAGAGCTTGCGGGCGCAGCTTTCCGGGCAGGCCGCGCCGTCGGCCGCGACCAGCAGCCATTTGCCCTTCAAGGTCTGCAGGTCGAACGGCTTGCCGTCCAGCGTGGTCAGCTTGAGCGCCGCGGGCGCCGGCACGGGCCGCTGCGGCTCGACCAGCTGGCCGTAGTTGCTGGCGTCGGCCGGCCACCATTGCGGATTCATGTAGACCACGAAGGCCGCCACGATCGGCGCCAGCGTGCACAGGAACACCAGCACCATGGGCGTCAGCGAGCGCCGGGCGGGTTGGGAAGCAGTCATGTCGCGAGCCACGTTGATTCGGAATCCTGTTGTCGGGAAAGGCGGCCGCTCAGGCCGCCGGGTCGTTGGCCGCGCGTTGGCGCATGCGCTTGATGGCGCCCCCCAGCACCACCAGCCACGCGATCGCGGCGAACAAGGCAAAAGAGAACCACTCTACCGCGTAGACCGTGTTCTGCTGGAAATTCACCGACGGCTGCGGCCAGTCGTGCACCAGGCCGTCGTCCTGGCCCAGGCCGAACTGGCTCACCACCGTGGGCAGCAGGGTCAGGCCGGTGGCGCGCGCCAGGGCGTCCAGCGGCAGGTTCTGCACCTGCGGCACGGCGCCGCCGGCCGCGGGCAGCGTGGCCGGCAGGCTGGAGGCATCCTGGCCGCCCAGCGACCACAGCTCGAACATGCGCGGCACGCGCGGCGACAGCTCGCCCTTGATGGTCTGCTCGCCCTGAGGCGTGGCCGGCAGCGCCGGCGCGCCCTGGCCCTGGATCACCCGGGGCAGCCAGCCGCGCAGCACCAGCACCGCGGTGCGCTTGTCGGCGTCCAGCAGCAGCGGCGTGGCCAGCCAGTAGCCGGGCCGGCCGTCATGGTTGCGGTTGTCCAGCAGTACACTGAATTGCGGCAGCCACGTGCCGCTGGCCTGCGCCACGCGCCACGGCTTCATGTCGGCCGGCGCGGTCGAGGGCGCCAGTTGCAGCGGCGCCTGGTTGCGGCCGGCCTCGATAGCCGCCAGAATGTCGCGTCGCTCGTCGGCGCGCCGCAGTTGCCATTGGCCCAGCGACGCCAGGATCACCACGGCGATCCCCAGCAGGAGCAAGGCGGCTACCGTGTAGCGGGTTGAATGCGGTCGGGCCATTTGTCTTCAATACATTCGATTTGTCCGGAGACCATCATGCGCGTTTTCGTCGTACTGGCCTTCATCGGGATTCTGGCCAGTCTGGCATCCGCCCTGGTCTACCTGATGCGGGACAAAGGCAGCACCAACCGCACGGTCAATGCGCTGACGGTGCGCATCGGCCTGTCGGTGGCCCTGTTCCTGTTCGTGCTGTTCGCCCACCACATGGGCTGGATCGAAAGCACCGGTCTTAGATAGGCCCGCGTCCGGCCGGTTCCCGCCAGATGCCGGCGGGTCCGGCCCTATTGGAACACGACCGCCCTGAAACGAAGGGCGAGGCCCGCGGCGCCGGTGTTGCCCGGCGGCCCGCCAGCCTCGCCCCGTGTCCCGCCAGTCGGCCCGGCAGCGCCGGGCCCCCGCCTCAGAACCAGTAGACGAACAGATACAGGCCCAGCCACACCACGTCCACGAAGTGCCAGTACCAGGCGGCGCCTTCGAAGCCGAAGTGATGGTCGGCGGTGAAATGGCCGCGCATCAGGCGGATCAGGATGACCGTCAGCATCGTGGCGCCCAGGATCACGTGGAAGCCGTGGAAGCCGGTCAGCATGTAGAACAGCGAACCGTAGGCGCCCGAATTGAACTTGAGGTTCAGCTCGGTGTACGCGTGGTGGTATTCAGCGGCCTGGCAGGCCACGAAGATGAAACCCAGGATGACCGTGGCGGCCAGCCAGAACATGGTCTTGCCGCGATGGTTCTCGCGCAGCGCGTGGTGGGCGATGGTCAGCGTCACGCCCGAGCTCAGCAGCAGCGCGGTGTTGATCGTCGGCAGCCAGAAGGGGCCAACGGTCTGGAAGTGCTCGACCACGCCGGCCGGACCGAAGTTGGGCCACACCGCCTGGAAGTCGGGCCACAGCATCAGGCGGTGGTCCATGTCGCCCAGCCACGGCGTGGTGATGGTGCGCACGTACCAGAGCGCGCCGAAGAACGCCGCGAAGAACATCACTTCCGAGAAGATGAACCAGCTCATGCCCCAACGGTACGACCCGTCGATGCGCTTGCTGTTCATGCCGGCCTCGGATTCCTGGATGGCGTCGCCAAACCAGTAGTACAGCACCACGATCAGCGCGATGAAGCCGGCCAGCACCGACCACTTGGCCCAGCTCACGCCGTTGATCCAGCCCGCGGCGCCCAGGCCCATGAGCAACAGCGCCACGGCCGTGCGCACGGGATGCCCCGAATCGGCGGGCACGTAGTAATAGGGTGCCTCTTTACCTTGAACCGAGTGGCTTGCACTCATGGCTTTCTCCCTGGTACTGATTTATAGAATTAAGTGATTCAAGTCAGGCTGGATACCGCCCAACGCACAATTAACACCAGCACGGTCACGAAGATCGCCGCCGCCAACAATCCCGCCACGATCACGTGCACGGGATTGAGCCTGGCGCTGTCCTCGCGGTAGCCCGCGCCCTTGCGGACGCCGAAAAACCCCCACGCCACCGCCTTCATCGTCTGAAGGAAACTCAGCTTGCGCTGGGCGGATTCACGCAGGTCGTCGCTCATGGTTCGCTAGCCGCCGATGGCCTTGCCCGTCAACAGCGCCGAACCGCGGAACACGGTCCAGGCGAACACGGCAATGACGAATACCAGCAGAATCAGTCCTGCGATCTTGTTGCGTCGGCGCTGCTCGGGGGTCATTGCCATGCTGCCTGTTGCGGGGTTGGAATCGGCGCTCACTTGACTTCGGGCGGCGTTTCGAAAGTGTGGAACGGGGCGGGCGACGGCACCGTCCATTCCAGCCCTTCGGCGCCTTCCCACGGCTTGGCCGTGGCCTTCTCGCCCTTGCCCATGTAGCAGCGCAGCACCGCCCACAGGAAGATCAGCTGCGACAGGCCGAACCAGAAGGCGCCGATGGTGGCGATCTGGTGGAAGGTCGTGAACTGCGCGGCGTAGTCGGCGTAGCGGCGCGGCATGCCGGCCAGGCCCAGGAAGTGCATCGGGAAGAAGGTCACGTTGAACGAGATCAGCGTCGACCAGAAATGCACCTTGCCCAGCTTTTCGCTGTACATGCGGCCGGTCCACTTGGGCAGCCAGTAGTAGGTGCCGGCGAACAGCGCGAACAGCGAGCCGGCCACCAGCACGTAGTGGAAGTGGGCCACCACGTAATACGTGTCATGCACCTGGATGTCGATCGGCGCCACCGACAGGATCAGGCCGGTGAAGCCGCCCATGGTGAACACGAAGATGAAGCCGATCGAGAACAGCATCGGCGTCTCGAACGTCATCGAGCCGCGCCACATGGTGGCGACCCAGTTGAACACCTTCACCCCGGTCGGGATGGAGATGAGCATGGTGGCGTACATGAAGTAGAGCTGGCCGGTCACCGGCATGCCCGTCGTGAACATGTGGTGGGCCCACACGATGAACGACAGCACGGCGATCGACGCGGTGGCGTACACCATCGAGGCGTAGCCGAACAGCTTCTTGCGGGCGAACGCGGGCACGATGGCCGACACGATACCGAACGCCGGCAGGATCATGATGTAGACCTCGGGGTGCCCGAAGAACCAGAACACGTGCTGGTACAGCACCGGGTCGCCGCCGGCGGCGGCGTTGAAGAAGCCGGTGCCGAAGTGGCGGTCGGTCAGCACCATGGTGATGGCGGCGGCCAGCACCGGCATCACGGCCAGCAGCAGGAACGCGGTGATCAGCCAGGTCCAGCAGAACAGCGGCATCTTCATCAGCGTCATGCCGGGCGCGCGCATGTTCAGCACGGTCACGATGATGTTGATGGCGCCCATGATCGAGGACGCGCCCATGATGTGCATGGCGAAGATGGCCAGGTCCATGCCCGGGCCCATCTGCAGCGACAGCGGCGCGTACAGCGTCCAGCCGGCGGCGGTGGCGCCGCCCGGCACGAAGAACGACGCCGTCAGCATGATCGCGGCCACCGGCAGCAACCAGAAGCTGAAGTTGTTCATGCGCGCGAAGGCCATGTCGGACGCGCCGATCTGCATCGGGATCATCCAGTTCGCGAAGCCCACGAACGCCGGCATGATGGCGCCGAACACCATGATCAGGCCGTGCATGGTGGTGAACTGGTTGAACAGCTCGGGACGGAAGAACTGCAGGCCCGGCTCGAACAGTTCGGTACGCAGCAACAGCGCCAGCGTGCCGCCTTCGAGCAGCATGACGAACGAGAAGATGAGATACATCGTCCCGATGTCTTTGTGATTGGTGGCGAAAAGCCAGCGGCGCCAGCCCGTGGGCATGGCGTGGTGGTGGTCATCGTGACCGTGGCCGTGGCCCGGCGACACGTGGTCTACAGTGACGCTGCTCATGATGGACTCCTTCCTGCTGAGTGCCGGCCCCGTTCCACGGAACCGGCAGGGTATCTCTGACTAAACGGAACCAGCTCTGGCGATGGGAAAGCGGGGCGCGATCAACGCGCGGCCGCCACGTCCTTCGGCATCACTGTCGGGTCCTGCCCCTTGCCGGCATTGCTCCAGGCATGGCGCGTATAGCTGATGACCGCGGCGATCTCGACATCATTGAGCTGCGGCCCGAACGCCGCCATGGCGGTGCCGGGCTTGCCCTTCAGCACGGTGTTGATCTGGGCGGCTTTCGGGCCCAGGACAACCTTGTCTCCGTCGAGCGCGGGGAAGCTGCCCGGGATGCCCTTGCCGTTGGCCTGGTGACAGGCCACGCAATTGGCGGCGAAAACCTTCTCGCCACGGGCAACCAGTTCGGCTTCCGTCCACTCTTTATTGGGATCGTCGGCGTTTGCCGCCATCTTCTTCTTTTGGTCTTCAACCCACTTATCGTAGTCCGGTTGCGACAGGACTTCCACGACGATGGGCATGAACGCGTGGTCCTTGCCGCACAATTCAGCGCACTGGCCGCGGTAGATACCGGGCTTTTCGGCGCGGAACCACGCATCGCGCAGGAAGCCGGGGATGGCATCCTGCTTGACGCCGAAATCGGGAATCATCCACGAGTGGATGACGTCGGCGGCGGTCAACATCACGCGGATCTTCTTGTCCACGGGCACCACCATGTGGTTGTCCGTTTCCATCAGGTAGAACTGGCCCTTGGGCTCACGGTTCTCGATCTGCGCGCGCGGGGTCGACAGGGTGGCCAGGAACTTGATCCCGGCGGCGGAGCCATCGAGATATTCGTAGCCCCATTTCCATTGGTAGCCGGTGACCTTGACGGTCAGGTCGGCGCTGGAAGTGTCTTTCATGGCGACGACCGTCTTGGTGGCCGGCAACGCCATGGCGATAACGATGATGAAGGGGATGACCGTCCAGGCCACTTCCACGCCGAGGTGTTCGTGGAAGGTCGCGGCCTTGTGTCCGCGGGATTTCCGGTGCGCCCAGATGGAGTAGAACATCACTCCGAAGACGCCCACGAAAATCACGATACAGATCGTGAGCAGTAGCCAGTGCAACCACATGACATCGCGCGTGATCTGCGTGACGCCTTCATGCAGGTTCAGCTGATTGACCTTCGGGCCGCCGGGCATGTCTTGCACCTGAGCGACGGCCACGCTGCCAATCAGCAGCGCACAAGCGCCCAGTATCCCTCTCCACTTCTTCATGCTTACCTCGAAACACGGCGCGAGGGCCCTTGTCGCCTAGTGGCACGGATGTCACTGCAACAGGACTACGCGCAATTATTAGATGGCAGGGCTAGGCAGGGAGATAGAGCGGCCCCCGCATTCCCACTCGAAATCACAAAGAAACTGGCGGATTATAGCGGACGCGCAAATGGATGTAAGTTTGTGCTCTTGAATTCATACCGCCTGCCCCCATCTGCGCGCGTTCGTTCACGACCCAGGGTAAACAGGGGTGGCATAAAATCGCGGACAGTCTTATTAACACTGCCTCACGATGCCCAAACAGCTGTCCGATCTGTATGCCGCCCTGAGCGCACGGGCCCAGGAACCCGCCCCGGTTGGCGCACACGCGCTCTATATAGCGGGGCGCCGCTGCGGCTGGGCCACGCATGCCGCCTGCGATGCCTTGCAAGGGGCCGCCCATATCGAGTCCGATGCCGACGCGTTGCGCATCGGCGCGACGCTGTCGCCCGGTCCCGCCCTCGACGCGGTGCTCGAACAGGCCGCGCAACTGTTGCGCCAAGCCAACTGCCTGCGCGGCTGGCGCGATGAATTGCTCGACGTGCTGGATGGCGACACCACGCTCGGCGTCATCGAACGCGCGGCGATGCGGCCGCTGGGCCTGTTGACCAAGGCCGTGCACCTGAACGCCTGGACGCCCGATGGCCGCATCTGGATCGCGCGGCGAGCGCTCAGCAAATCCACCGACCCCGGCATGTGGGACACCCTGGTGGGCGGCCTGGCCGGCCGCGGCGAGGACCTGGACGTTGCCTTGGTGCGCGAATGCGGCGAGGAAGCCGGCCTGGACGCGCCGGACCTGGCGCAGCGCTCGCCGCTGCGCACCATCCTGCGCATCCACCGCCGCCTGCCCGAGGGCTACCAGGTCGAAGACGTGCTGACCAGCACCTGCGTGCTGGCGGCGGACGCGCGGCCCGCCAACCGCGATGGCGAAGTGATGGAAATCGCGGCCGCCGACGTCGACACCGTGGTGCAACGCGTGGCCGATGGTGAATTCACGCTGGAAGCGGCGCTGGTGATCCTCGAAGACATCATGCAGCGCCGGGCGGCCGGCGAAATCTGAATCAGGCGCTGGCGCCTCCTGGCGCCGCGTCGGCTTCTCGCGCGTCGGGGTCTCGCGCGTCGGTCTTGTGCGCCTCGGCCTGGCGCGTCTCCACCTGCTGCAACGGCGCGGCGCGCGTCTCGACCTGCTGCAACGGCGCAGGGCGCTTATCGCCCTGCTGCGGCTCGGCCGCCCGCAGCGCCTGCACCGCCCGCGTATCGAGCCCGCTATCCGCCGCCCCCGCGGCCTCGGCCGCTTCCGCCGCCTGTGACGGCGTGAGCGCCGACGCCGGCGCGGGCGCGGGCGCCGGCGCCGCGTTGGCCTGCGAGAACTGCTTCCAGACCTCGATGGCGCGCAGGCGCTGCTTGGCCACCACCTGGATGCGCTCGCGCAGGTGCTCGTCGCGCGCCAGCAGGGCGTGGAAATCGCGCGACGACAGCATCAGCAGCTTGCTGTAGCCCAGCGAGGTCACCTCGGGCGCGATCTGCTGCTCGCCCAGCAGGCCGAGTTCGCCGAAGAACTCGCCGCTGCCCAGTTCGATCATGGTGTTGTCCGGCAGGTGCACCGCCACCGCGCCCGACGCCACGAAGCACATCTCTTCGCCATGCCGGCCCTTGGTCAGCACGCGCTGATCGGGCAGCGACAGGCGCGGCTTGAGCAGCTTGCTGATGGCGCGCAGCGAATCGGCCGACAGCCCCTCGAACAGCGGCACGCGGTTGATCAGGTCGGCCGCGCTCATCTCGATATCCAGCGGCGGATGCGTGTCGATATGCGCCCAGCGGCTCTTCAACTGCGCCATCAGGTCGGCGTAGACCTCGCCGCTGATCAGGAACTGTTCCAGCATGTCGCGGTAGCGGATCCGCTCCAGCTCGCGCGCCACCCGGCCCAGATAGCTTTCCTGCAGCCACTGCGCATACGACGGGTATTGCAGGTTCAGCGCCTGCATCGCGTTCTCGATCAGGTCCAGGCGGCGCTGGTGCAGCGACACGATGCGCTGCGTGGCGGTTTCCCCCAGCAGCGGCGTGATCTGCTCGCGCGCGAACACGATCAGGCGTTGCGCCACCGACCGCTTGCTCATCAGGTTGGCGAAACGATGGCCCAGCTCGCGCGCCAGCCAGCCCTGGAAACCGAATAGGTAGTGCAGCCGCAAGGCCAGCCGGAAGCCCGAGGAATAGCGCACGTCGGCGATGATGGCGCGCTCGAAGCCCGGCACCCCGCCCATGCGGATTGCGTCCTCCAGCCGTTCGGCCCGCGCCAGCAGCGTTTCCGCCATGCGCCAGTCGACGATCTGCGCCTTGAGAATGTCGAAGAACATTTCCTCCTCGCGCTGCGCCACGATCGCCAGGCCCACCGCCACCCGCTGCTCGTCGCTCATCTGGCTGACCTGGCCGTCGTGCACGCTGGTCAGGCTGGCGTCGAACACGGCGCGGATGCGGTCGCGCACCTCGCTGCCGATGTGCTCGGTCTTGGCGACTTCCTCGGTCTTGCCCTGCAGGTCTTCCAGCGCCACCGCCAGCGCCTGATTGCGGATGGTGCGCTCGACCGGCGACAGCTGGTTCAGCCCCAGCATCCGGATCAGCGGCCGCAGGCTGATGCCGTTGACGAACAGCGTCAGCAGCACGAAGCCGGTGGTGGCCACCGCGATGAACTGGCGCGCCTCCTCGGCCACGCCGGTCTGCTCGGTCACGGCCAGCGCCAGGGCCAGCGACACGGCGCCGCGCAGGCCGCCCCACAGCATCACCGCCTTATACGGGTTGCTGACCTTGGTGCCCAGCTTGGTCAGCCCCAGCAACGGCAGCAGGCCGAACACCACGATGGCCCGCGCCACCAGCGTCACCAGGAACACCACGGCCACCAGCACCAGTTCCTGCCAGTCGGCGGCCGCCATCAGCTTGGGGATCAGCATGGCCGCGAACAGGAAGATGAGGGAGTTGGCCCAGAAGCCGAATTGTTCCCAGGCGCTCGACAGGTATTCGAAGGTGGTCGGCGACATGCGGGTGCGGCCGGTCGACCCCACCACCAGGCCGGCGATCACCGTGGCGACCACGCCCGACACGTTCAGGTAGTGCTCGGAGATGAAGAAGGACAGATAGGCCAGCGTCAGCGTCAGCGTGATCTCGGCCGTGGGAAAGCCGCGCAGCCAGGCGAACAGGAAACAGGCCAGGCGCCCCATGGCGAAGCCGGCGATGCCGCCGCCGATGAAGTGCACGATGAAGTCATTGAAGATGCCGCTGACGGTCAGTTCGCCATGGCCGCCCAGCACGGCCAGCAGCACCGAGTACAAGGCGATCGACGCGGCGTCGTTGAACAGGCTTTCGCCTTCCACCAGCGTGGTCAGGCGCTTGGGAGCGCCCACTTCGCGGAAGATGCCCACCACCGCCACCGGATCGGTGGTCGCCACGATGGCGCCCAGCAGCAGACAGACCACCAGGCCATAGGACGAGATCGCGTCCAGCGTCACGCCGACCACCACGGTGCACACCACCACCGCGACGATGGCCATCATCAGGATCGGGCCGATGTCGTCCATCAGGCGCCGCACGTTCATGGACAGCGCGGTCTCGAACAACAGCACCGGCAGGAACACCATCAGGAAGGTCTCGGAGGAGATCTCGAACCGTTCCAGCGAGTCGAGGAAGTCGCCGATCCAGCTCGGCGCCCAGCCATGGACGTGCACGATGATGCCCAGCAAGCAGCCGACGATAGCCAGCAGCACCGAGTAGGGCAGCTTGAGGCGGCCGGCCAGCGGCGGCATGAAGCACACCAGGGTCAACAGCCCGGCCAGGCCGAATACGAGAAAACCTACATCCATGGATAACGCCGCGTCCCGATCATGAAGCTTGTGAGAAGTTCCACAAGAATAGCGGGTTTTCCGGTCGATTCCGGCGAACAGATATTTCCGGCGCACGTTTCGTTACCCCGATCGGGCCGGGCGATGCGCGCCGCGCCATGTTTTTTCGGTAAGGTAGGGGCCGTGCAGAAACTTCGCAGGAGCCGCACTTGGCACGCGTCCATACCCTGGCCCGGCGCACCGACGCCCCGGCCATGCTCGTCCAGCTGACCGATTGCCACCTGTTCGGCGAGCCCGACACCGTGATGCTCGGCGTCAACACCGATGCCAGCCTGCGCGCCGTGCTGCGCCAGATCGAGGCCGACGGCAAGCATCCCGACCTGCTGCTGGCCACCGGCGACCTGTCCCAGGACGGCGAGCCCGCCGCCTACCAGCGCCTGGCCGCCATACTGGGCGCCGCGCCGGCGCTGGAAGGCGCCCGGATCCGTTGCCTGCCGGGCAACCACGACCTGCCCGTGGCGATGCGCCATGAACTGCCCGAATGGTCGGTGCCGGTGACGGACGTGGGCGCCTGGCGCGTGGTCTCGCTGGACACCACCGTGCCCGGCTCGAACGCCGGCCACCTGCCCGACAGCCAGCTCGACCTGCTGGAAGCCGCGCTGGCCGAGGCGCCCGGACGGCACACGCTGCTGGCCATGCACCACAACCCGATGCAGATCGACAGCCACTGGCACGACTCGATGATGATCGACAACCCGCAGGCGCTGTTCAAGCTGCTGACGCGCTGGCCGCAGGTGCGGGTGCTGCTGTGGGGCCACGTGCACCACGAGTTCGACCGCCGCCGCCACAACCTGCGCATGCTCGCCACGCCGTCCACCTGCTTCCAGTTCAGCATCCGCGACGGCAAGCACGTGGTCGACAACCTCGCGCCCGGCTATCGCTGGATCAAGCTTTACCAGGATGGCTCCATGGCCACCGGCGTGCGGCGCGTGCAGGACGCGCTGTGGCAGGCGACGCAGCCCGGCCCCGACAGCGCGCAAGCGGCCTGAGCAGGCGCCGCGCGTTTCGCGCGCGCAATAAAAAACGGGGCACCATATGCGTGGTGCCCCGCAAGCATCCGTCTCATAGGGGAGGGGAAAGAGGAGAAGCCGAGACGGATGACAAGACTGCCAACCAAAGTTTGCGGTCTACGTGAAGTTAGGCGGCGCCCACCTCATTAAGTTTCTGAAATGGCCCGTTATTTCGCGGTGAATTTGTATCAATTTATTGGTGCGTCGCGACAACGGCCGCCACGGCCCCTTCCCACGGGCGCGCACAGGCGGCGGAACCAAAGAAAAGGGCCGCGAATCGCGGCCCTGGGCATGGATGCGGCGGGGAGGATGTGGCGGAGAATCAGGCGGCCAGGTTGCCGCGCATCTTCTTCAGCGCGGCCGCCTCGATCTGGCGGATGCGCTCGGCCGACACGCCGAATTCCTGCGCCAGTTCATGCAGCGTGGCGCCGCCGTCGTCCTGCAGCCAGCGCGCTTCGACGATGCGGCGCGAACGCGGGTCGAGCGCTTCCAGCGCGCTCGACAGGCCCGAGCTCTGCAGCTGGTCGCGCGCGGCGCGTTCCAGCACGCGGGTCGGCTCCTGGCGGCCTTCGTCGGACAGGTAGGCGATGGGCGCGTAGCTGTCGTCATCGTCGTCCTGGTTCTCGAGCGACATGTCGCGGCCGGACAGGCGCACTTCCATTTCGCTCACGTCCTCGCGGCGCACGTTGAGTTCGCGCGCGATGTGGTCGACCTGTTCCGGGTCCAGCGTCTGGCCGTCCGGGCGCATGCTGCGCAGGTTGAAGAACAGCTTGCGCTGGGCCTTGGTGGTCGCTACCTTGACCAGGCGCCAGTTGCGGATGATGTATTCGTGGATCTCGGCCTTGATCCAGTGCACGGCGAACGACACCAGGCGCACGCCGCGCTCGGGGTCGAACCGCTTGACGGCCTTCATCAGGCCGACGTTGCCTTCCTGGATCAGGTCGGCGTGAGGCAATCCATAGCCCAGGTACTGGCGCGCGACCGACACCACCAGACGCAGGTGCGACAGCACCAGCTCGCGCGCGGCGCCCAGGTCTTCGCTGTCGCGCAGGCGACGGCCAAGTTCGGTTTCGCGTTCGGCCGACAGGACCGGCAGGCGGTTCACGGCCGAGATGTAGGCGTCGATCGTGCCGAGCGCGCCCGGATTGGCGATGGCCAACGCCAGGGCGTTGCCGGACGTGGCCAACGAAGTACTGGGTTGTTTCATTGCGACGGTCTCCGGAAGGCGAAGGGGTAAAGACATGGATTCGATGTTAGCACTCTAGTAAAGGGAGTGCTAATTCGACTATTGCGGCGCGTCAAAGTTTCCTTTCCTTGATACGACCCCATTTTAAATCCCCGGCTGTCGGCAGGGCTGGGGTCCGGCTCGCCAGGCGGGTCCGCCACGGGCCAAACGGCCCGGCTACCAGCCCAGGCGCTTCAGGCCGGCCGCGGTGGCCTCGCCATCCGGACGCGCGAACAGCGCGCCGCGGGGATCCATATAGACCTGGTACTTCGCGCCGTCGAACAACGGCATGTAGGCCGCGCTGCCGAATTGGACATCGACAAAGGGGAACCAGTTCGGGAAGCTCTGCTTGAGCGAGCCCAGGTCCGGCGCCGGCCAGTCGTCCAGCGCGTGCACCGAACGCGTCGCAGAGGCCTCGCGCACGGCGTCGCTGTAGCGGCCCGAGAGGCGCTCCAGGCGATACAGGGGCGACACGCCGGCCATCAGGGCCGGCAGACGCCAGCGCACCACGCGGGCGTCGATCTGCCACTGGTCGCCGTACAGCACGTACTGCTTGGTGCCCACGCCTGGCGCGGTGGCGCTGACCTGGAACTGGCCCTCCGCCTGCTGGCGGATCTCGATCCGGGCGACCGGTTCGTCCGTGGTCAGCTTGAAGAACTGAACCAGCGACAGCGCCAGCAGCCCCGACACGCCGCCCAGCAACAGCAGCAACAGGCCGAACACGCGCCGCACGGGCCGGAACTGGAAGGTGCGCCGGCCGCGCTCGTCGCGCGGGCCGCCCTTGCCCAGCAGCATCGCCAGGCCCGGCAGGAAGACGACCACCGCGGCCAGCAGGATCCAGACGAAGGGAGCGATTCCGTTGATCAAATCAGGCGATCCTATGCAAAGAACGCCACGGCCGGGGACCGGGCGGGGGACGCCGCGGGCCTGCCACGGCAGGCCGCCCAGTATAGAAGCGGGGCGTCAGGCCGCCGGCTTTCCAAGCCGCTCGACGTGAAACCGGATGTGATCCTCGATGAAGGTCGAGATGAAGTAATAGCCATGGTCGTAGCCCTCCTGGCGGCGCAGCACCAGCGGCTGGCCGGCGCTGGCGCAGGCGGCCTCGAATACCTCGGGATACAACTGCTCGGCCAGGAACTGGTCGGCGGTGCCCTGGTCGACCAGGATGCCGTCGGGGAACGGCTGGCGCAGGCAGCGCATCAGCGCCGAGGCATCGTAGGCGGCCCAGTCGTCGCGGTTCTCGCCCAGGTAGGCGCCGAACGCCTTCTGGCCCCAGGGGCACTGGCTGGGCGCGGCGATCGGGGCGAAGGCCGAGACCGAGCGGAACTTGCCCGGATTGCGCAGCGCCAGCACCAGCGCGCCGTGGCCGCCCATCGAGTGGCCGAAAATGCCGACGCGCGCGGCGTCGCCGGGCAGGGCGGTGGTGACGATGCCATGGAGCTCGCGGGTCACGTAGCTGTCCATCCGGTAGCGGGCGCGCCAGGGCGCGGTGGTGGCGTCCAGGTAGAAACCGGCGCCGGTGCCCAGGTCCCAGCTTTCGTCTTCGCCGGGCACATTGGCGCCGCGCGGGCTGGTGTCGGGCGCCACCAGCATCACGCCCAGTTCGGCGGCCAGGCGCTGCGCGCCCGCCTTGATCATGAAGGTTTCCTCGGTGCAGGTCAGGCCGGCCAGATAGAACAGCACCGGCACCGGGCCGTGCTCGGCCTGCGGCGGGACGAACACCGAAAACCGCATCGGCAGGCCGATCTCGGCCGACTCATGGCGGTAATAGCGCTGCGAACCCCCGAAACAACGATGCTGGGAAATGAGTTCCAGGGAGGCGGGCATGGGAAGTCTCCGGGTCTGAGGCTGAAGAAAATTCGGTCGGAATTAGGGTATATCCACGGTACGAGGATCCGTCGCCGAATGTTAACCTGCCCGAATTGGAGTCCTTTCCACAAAAAGTAGCGATTCCGCGCCCATATTGTGATCGCGGGGCTTGACCAGCGTTCACCGTGGCACTATTTATATACGTGAGAGAAGACAACCCGTTCTTCTGGAAGCGCAAGCCCTGACACTATGGCCCGTCTGCCCCGTCTGTACGCCCCTGGGCTGCCCCAACTGGTGCAGGCCAACTTCATTCAGCCGCTGGCGGCGGCATCACAGCCCGCCCCGGCCGATATCCTCAACCAGCTGGCCACGTGGCTGGGCGAATCCGCCCAGCGCCACCGCGTGTCGGTGCACGGCTGGCTGCTCGCCAACGACCGCATCCTGCTGCTGGCCACCCCCGCCGACGAGGAAGGCCTGCCGCGCCTGATGCAGACGCTGGGGCGCAACCTGGCGGCGCGCCTGCGCGGCGGCCGGGTGTTCGCCGGACGCTACCGATCGGCCCTGCTCGAACCCGGCGCCTGGGTGCTGCCCGCGCTGGTCTGGCTGGAAACCTACCCGGTGCGCAGCGGCGCCTCGCAGGATCCCGATTCCTGGCCCTGGTCGTCGGCCTCCAGCCATACCGGCAACACCACCGCCGCGCCGGCGCAGTGGCAGTCCGACCACGCCGACTACTGGGCCTGCGGCAACACGCCGTTCGATCGCCAGGCCAACTACCGCAAGCGCCTGCAGGACGGCCTGTCGCGCGAGGAAAGCCAGCGCATCGATCAGGCCGTTTCGGGCCAGTGGGCGCTGGGCGGCCCGAGTTTCATCGCCAGCCTGGCCCACACCGCCAGCCGCCGCGTGGCCCCGGGCCAGCGCGGACGCCCGCGCAAGAAGCCGGCCACGCCGGCCGCCGCCGAGTCCGACAGCGATGCCGCGGTGTCCGCACCGTCGGCGTCACCGCCGCCCACCAGCGGAACCTCCGGAAGCGGATCGTCTTCCTGACACAGCGCCTTCGGGCGCTTTTTTCATGCCGCCGCGAGCACATCGCGGCGGCATGATCGCGTGCTCCAGCTCGGCCCAACGGGCGTCGAACGACCTGCCGGATTTGCCAAAAAGCATCACAATAATTGGGGACTGAACATAGGGAAAATGGGGGATTTATCCCCCCAGGGTCGATGCCGGCCGGCACACCCCCTTGGCAAGCCTTGATTGGCGCGGCCGTTGTTGCGTCCCCATATTAATGCTCTATGACGGTGCATCTAATTAATTAGGGTCACACCCCTTATATTCCTATTGCACCCTACTGCTCTCGGGGGTATTGTCCGTTCCTGCACTGCAACATTAGAACGCAGTCTTACTGCGGAGCGCGCCATGCCCCAAATCACCCCGAACGAATCCTGTCCCACCCCCAAGGCGACCCCGATCGATGCCAGCCGCATCGGCCTGCCGCCTGCCCAGGGCCTGTACCACCCCAAGAACGAACATGACGCCTGTGGCGTGGGGTTCGTGGCGCACATCAAGGGCAAGAAAAGCCACGCCATCATCCAGCAAGGCCTGAAGATCCTGGAAAACCTGGATCACCGCGGCGCGGTGGGCGCGGACAAGCTGATGGGCGACGGCGCCGGCATCCTGATCCAGATCCCCGATACGCTGTACCGCGACGAGTTCGCGCAGCACGGCATCACCCTGCCCCCGCCCGGCGAATACGGCGTGGCCATGGTGTTCCTGCCCAAGGAAACGGCCTCGCGCCTGGCCTGCGAACAGGAACTCGAGCGCTCGGTGCGCGCCGAAGGCCAGGTCGTGCTGGGCTGGCGCAACGTGCCCGTGGACGTCGACATGCCCATGTCGCCCACCGTGCGCGACTGCGAACCCGTGATCCGCCAGTTGTTCATCGGCCGCGGCGCCGACGTGATGGTGCCGGACGCGCTCGAGCGCAAGCTGTACGTGATCCGCAAGACCGCCAGCCACGCCATCCAGAACATGCACCTGGCGCACGGCAAGGAATACTTCGTGCCCTCGGCCTCGGTGCGCACCGTGGTCTACAAGGGCCTGCTGCTGGCCGACCAGGTCGGCCGCTACTACCGCGACCTGGCCGACCCGCGCACCGTGTCGGCGCTGGCGCTGGTGCACCAACGCTTCTCGACCAACACCTTCCCGGCCTGGCCGCTGGCCCACCCGTACCGCATGATCGCCCACAACGGCGAAATCAACACGGTCAAGGGCAACTTCAACTGGCTGCGCGCCCGCGAAGGCATGATGCAGTCGGCCGTGCTGGGCGACGACCTGAAGAAGCTGTACCCCATCGTCTATGAAGGCCAGTCGGACACCGCCACGTTCGACAACTGCCTGGAACTGCTGGTGAACTCGGGCTACTCGCTGGCCCACGCCATGATGATGATGATCCCGGAAGCCTGGGAACAGCACACGCAGATGGACGAAAGCCGCCGCGCTTTCTACGAATACCACGCCGCCATGATGGAACCGTGGGACGGCCCCGCCGCGGTCGCGTTCACCGACGGCCGCCAGATCGGCGCCACGCTCGACCGCAACGGCCTGCGCCCGGCGCGCTACCTGGTGACCGACGACGACATGGTCATCCTGGCTTCCGAAGCCGGCACCCTGTCGATCCCGGAAAACCGCATCATCAAGAAGTGGCGCCTGCAGCCGGGCAAGATGTTCCTGATCGACCTGGAACAGGGCCGCATCATCGACGACGCCGAGATCAAGCTGCAGCTGGCCAACAGCCGTCCGTACCGCCAGTGGATCGAACGCCTGCAGATCAAGCTGGAATCGCTGCCGGCCCCGCGCCAGGCCGCCGTGCCCACGCAGTCGCCGGTGGCGCTGCTGGATCGCCAGCAGGCCTTCGGCTGGACCCAGGAAGACTACAAGTTCATCCTGGAACCCATGGCCTCGACCGGCGAGGAAGTGATCGGCTCGATGGGCAACGACGCCCCGCTGGCCGTGCTGTCCGACCGCGCCAAGCCGTTCTACAACTATTTCCGCCAATTGTTCGCCCAGGTCACCAACCCGCCGATCGACCCGATCCGCGAGCAGATGGTGATGTCGCTGGTGTCGTTCATCGGCCCCAAGCCCAACCTGCTGGACATCAACAACGTCAACCCGCCGCTGCGCCTGGAAGTGTCGCAGCCGGTGCTGGACTTCGCCGCCATGGCGCAGATCCGCGACATCGAACAGGTGACGGGCAAGAAGTTCCGCAGCTTCGAGCTGGACATCACCTACCCGGCCGCCTGGGGTCCCGAGGGCATTGAAGCCCGCGTGGCCGCCCTGTGCGCGCGCGCCGTGGACGCGGTGCAAAGCGGCTACAACATCCTGATCGTGTCGGACCGCCTGGTCGACGGCGAGCGCGTGGCCATCCCCGCGCTGCTGGCCACCTCGGCGGTGCACCAGCATCTGATCCGCGCCGGCCTGCGCACCAACACCGGCCTGGTGGTGGAAACCGGCTCGGCCCGCGAAGTGCACCACTTCGCGCTGCTGGGCGGCTACGGCGCCGAGGCCATCCACCCCTACCTGGCGCTGGAATCGCTGGGCAAGATGAGCGACCCGGAAAAGGCCGTCAAGAACTTCATCAAGGCGATCGGCAAGGGCCTGAACAAGGTGATGTCCAAGATGGGCATTTCCACCTACATGTCCTACACCGGCGCCCAGATCTTCGAGGCAGTCGGCCTGCAGAGCAGCCTGGTGAACAAGTACTTCACCGGCACCGCCTCCAACATCGAAGGCATCGGCATCTTCCAGGTGGCCGAGGAAGCGCTGCGCCAGCACCGCGCCGCGTTCAGCAGCGACCCGGTCCTGGCCAACGACCTCGACGCCGGCGGCGAATACGCCTACCGCGTGCGCGGCGAAGAGCACATGTGGACGCCGGACTCCATCGCCAAGCTGCAGCACGCCTCGCGCGCCAACAACTACCGCACGTACAAGGAGTACGCGCAGATCATCAACGACCAGAGCCGCCGCCACATGACGCTGCGCGGCCTGTTCGAGTTCCGCTTCGACCCGTCGCGCGCCATTCCGCTCGATGACGTCGAATCGGCCAAGGACATCGTCAAGCGTTTTGCCACCGGCGCCATGTCGCTGGGCTCGATCTCGACCGAGGCGCACTCGGTGCTGGCCGTCGCCATGAACCGCATCGGCGGCAAGTCCAACACCGGCGAAGGCGGCGAGGACGAACTGCGCTACCGCGCCGAAATGCGCGAAGGCCGCAGCACCATCAAGGACGGCGACACGCTGGCCTCGCTGCTGGGCCCGGAACGCATCGAAGCCGACGTCGAACTCAAGAAGGGCGACTCGCTGCGCTCGAAGATCAAGCAGGTCGCCTCGGGCCGCTTCGGCGTCACCGCCGAGTACCTGTCGTCGGCCGACCAGATCCAGATCAAGATGGCGCAGGGCGCCAAGCCCGGCGAGGGCGGCCAGCTGCCCGGCCACAAGGTCTCGGAATACATCGCCAAGCTGCGCTATTCGGTGCCGGGCGTGGGCCTGATCTCGCCGCCGCCGCACCACGACATCTACTCGATCGAGGACCTGGCGCAGCTGATCCACGACCTGAAGAACGTCAACACCAAGGCCTCGATTTCGGTCAAGCTGGTGTCGGAAGTCGGCGTTGGCACGGTGGCCGCGGGCGTGGCCAAGGCCAAGGCCGACCACGTCGTGATCGCCGGCCATGACGGCGGCACGGGCGCCTCGCCGGTGTCGTCCATCAAGCACGTCGGCACGCCGTGGGAACTCGGCCTGGCCGAGACCCAGCAGACGCTGGTGCTGAACCGCCTGCGCAGCCGCATCCGCGTGCAGGCCGACGGCCAGATGAAGACCGGCCGCGACGTCGTCATCGGCGCGCTGCTGGGCGCCGACGAGTTCGGCTTCGCCACCGCGCCGCTGGTCGTCGAAGGCTGCATCATGATGCGCAAGTGCCACCTGAACACCTGCCCGGTGGGCGTGGCCACGCAGGATCCGGTGCTGCGCAAGAAGTTCCAGGGCAAGCCCGAGCACGTCGTCAACTTCTTCTTCTTCATCGCCGAGGAAGTGCGCGAGATCATGGCCCAGCTGGGCATCCGCAAGTTCGACGACCTGATCGGCCGCGCCGACCTGCTCGACATGCGCTCGGGCGTCGAACACTGGAAGGCGCAGGGCCTGGACTTCGCCCGCGTGTTCCACCAGACCCAATCCGACGCCGACGTGCGCCAGACCGAAGAGCAGGACCACGGCCTGGCCGGCGCGCTGGATCACCAGCTGATCGAGCGCAGCAAGCCCGCGCTGGAACGCGGCGAGAAGGTCTCGTTCATCGTGCCGGTGCGCAACCGCAACCGCACCATCGGCGCCATGCTGTCGGGCGCCGTGGCCGCGCGCTACGGCCACGACGGCCTGCCGGACGACACCATCCACATCCAGTGCAACGGCACCGCCGGCCAGAGCTTCGGCGCGTTCCTGGCCCATGGCATCACCATGGACCTGGTGGGCGAAGGCAACGACTACGTCGGCAAGGGCCTGTCGGGCGGCCGCATCATCGTGCGCTCGCCCAATGACTTCCGCGGCTTCGGCCCCGACCACATCATCGCCGGCAACACCGTGCTGTACGGCGCGCTGGCGGGCGAAGCCTTCTTCAACGGCGTGGCCGGCGAACGCTTCGCGGTGCGCAATTCGGGCGCCGCCACGGTGGTGGAAGGCACCGGCGACCACGGCTGCGAATACATGACCGGCGGCACCGTGGTGGTGCTGGGCGCCACCGGCCGCAACTTCGCCGCCGGCATGTCGGGCGGCGTGGCGTACGTGTGGGATCCGGAGCGCACGCTCAAGCATCGCGCCAACCTGTCGATGGTCGAACTGGAAGCCGTGGTGCCGCACGCCGAGCAGCAGGCCCAGAACAACATCGACGTCTGGCACAGCGCGCAGCGCGGCGGCGAACGCGAAACGGATGAAGCCATCCTGCGCCGCCTGGTGGAAGACCACTTCCGCTACACCGGCAGCTTCCGCGCCCGCGAAATCCTGGGCGACTGGGAAGCCTCGCGCGGCAAATTCGTAAAGGTCATGCCGACGGACTACCGCCGCGCATTGGGTGAAATGTGGCGTGCAGCCAACCCGCAACAACTGGCTGCGTGAGGGATACCATGGGAAAGATTACCGGCTTTATGGAATTTCAGCGTCTGCAGGAGGCCTCCGAGGCCCCGCAGAAGCGGCTGAAGAACTGGCGCGAATTCGTGCTGCACCTGACCGACGACCAGGCCAAGCAGCAGGCGGCGCGCTGCATGGACTGCGGCATCCCGTTCTGCAACAACGGCTGCCCGGTCAACAACATCATCCCCGACTGGAATGACCTGGTGTACAAGCAGGACTGGCGCCGTGCGCTGGACGTGCTGCACTCCACCAACAACTTCCCGGAATTCACCGGCCGCATCTGCCCGGCGCCGTGTGAAGCCGCCTGTACCTTGAACATCAACAGCGACGCCGTGGGCATCAAGTCCATCGAGCACGCCATCATCGACAAGGGCTGGGCCGAAGGCTGGGTCGCGCCGCAACTGCCGGCGCGCAAGACCGGCAAGAAAGTCGCCGTGGTCGGCTCCGGCCCCGCCGGCATGGCCTGCGCGCAGCAGCTGGCGCGCGCCGGCCACTCGGTCACGCTGTTCGAGAAGAGCGACCGCATCGGCGGCCTGCTGCGCTACGGCATCCCCGACTTCAAGCTGGAAAAGCACCAGATCGACCGCCGCATCTCGCAGATGGAAGCCGAAGGCGTGGAATTCGCGCCCTCGACCTACGTCGGCAATCCGTCCGACCCGGTGGCCGACGGCCTGACCGTGCGCACCCCGGACTCGCTGCTGGCCGAGTTCGACGCCGTGGTGATGAGCGGCGGTTCGGAAACCCCGCGCGACCTGCCGGTGCCGGGCCGCGAGCTGTCGGGCGTGTACTTCGCCATGGACTTCCTGCGCCAGCAGAACAAGGCCGTGGCCGGCGACCGCCTCACCAACCAGACGCTGGCCAAGGGCAAGCACGTGGTGGTGATCGGCGGCGGCGACACCGGTTCCGACTGCGTTGGCACCAGCAACCGACACGGCGCGGCCTCGGTCACGCAGTTCGAGCTGATGCCCCAGCCGCCCGAATCCGAGAACAAGACCATGACGTGGCCGTACTGGCCGCTGAAGATGCGCACTTCGTCCTCGCACGAGGAAGGCTGCGAACGCGACTGGTCGGTGACCACCAAGCTGCTGCAGGGCAGCAACGGCAAGGTCGAGAAGCTGGTCGGCGCCCGCGTCGAGTGGTTCAAGGACGAAGCCACCGGGCAGATGAAGATGCGCGAGGTCGAAGGCTCGGAATTCGAGATCAAGGCCGACCTGGTGCTGCTGGCCATGGGCTTCGTGTCGCCGGTGCAGACCGTGCTGGACGCCTTCGGCGTCGACCGCGATGCGCGCGGCAATGTGCGCGCCAACACCGACGACTACCGCACCAACGTGGAGAAGGTCTTCACCGCCGGCGACATGCGCCGCGGCCAGTCCCTGGTGGTCTGGGCCATCCGCGAAGGCCGCCAGTGCGCGCGCTCGGTGGATGCCTACCTGATGGGGTCGAGCGAACTGCCGCGCTGATCGCGCCGCGTTGCCAGGCCGGCCATCGGCCGGCCCCCGCTTTCGCCGCCCGGCACGTCGTGCCCGGCGGCGAAATTCTTTCAGCCAGCCGACATTTCGCATTGCGTAAGATGCGGCATCGACCCCATCGCGCCGCCCGCCATGTCCGCCGCTGACCCCGCCGTTGCCGCACCGCCGACGCTGCCGCAGATTTTCCTGGCCTTCGCCAAGGTCGGCCTGACCAGCTTCGGCGGCGGGCTGAGCGGCTGGATGATGCGTGAATTCGTGCAGCAGCGGCGCTGGCTGTCCGAATCCGATTTCCTCAGCGGCCTGGCGCTGGCGCAGTCGTTCCCCGGCGTGAACGTGGTGAACCTGGCCATCTGGATCGGCTTTCGCCTGCGCGGCGGCCCCGGCGCGCTGCTGGGCGGCCTGGGCATCACCGTGCCGCCGATGCTGGTGGCGATCGCCGCCGCGGCGCTGTTCGCCCGTCTGGCCCAATCGCACGGCCTGCACGTGGCGATGGCGGGCGTGGCGGCGGCGGCGGTGGGCGTATCGCTGCAGACCGGCCTGCGCGCCGCCCGGCGCGCGCTGCAGGGCTGGGTGCCCGCCGCGGTCATGGGCGTGACCTTTGCCGCCATCTTCCTGCTGCGCCTGCCGTTGTTGTGGGTGGTGGGCGTCATGGCGCCGCTGTCGATCGGCATCGCCTATTCGCGCCTGCGGCGCCGGGAGCGACAGCCATGAACCTGGCCACGCTGCACGACCTGTTCGCGGTCTTCACGCCGCAGTCGTTCCTGACGGTGGGCGGCGGCCAGAGCATCCTGCCCGAAATCCACCGCCAGGCCGTCGACAACTATGGCTGGATCACCGAAGCGCAGTTCCTGGACTACTTCGCCCTGTCGCGCATCACGCCGGGGCCGGCCTCGCTGCTGGTGACGCTGATCGGCTGGCAGGTGGGCGGCTGGGCCGGCGCCATCGCCGCCTCGATCGCGATCTTCCTGCCCTGTTCGCTGCTGATCTATGCGCTGGCGCGGGTCTGGGCGCGATATCGCCACGCCACCTGCGTGCGCGCCATCGAGGCCGGACTGGTGCCGGTCGCCGCCGGCATGATCCTGGCCTCGTCGTGCACGCTGCTGCGCGCCGCCGAGGGCGGCGCGTGGGCCTGGGGCGTGGCCGCCGCCTCGACGCTGGCGCTGGTCTACACCCGCGTCAGCCCCTTCCTGATGCTGGCGCTGGGCGCGCTCGTGTTCCTGGCCGCGCTGGCCTGACACGCGACGGCGCCCATCGTTGCGCCGCGCACCGTCGACGCGGCGCCCACCGGACGGCATGGCGCTAGGCGCCGCCGCCCTGCATGCGCTGGCCCGACACCGCGGCCTGCCCCAGCCAGTACACCACGCCCGCCACCACGAAGCTGGCCGGCGCCGCGAACGTCGCGGCCAGGCCGCTCACGTGCATCAACGCCAGGCCGCTCGCGGCGCCCGCGAACCAGGCGCCCAGGCCACGGCGGTTGTAGGCGCTGCCGCCGCCCGGCGCCGGCGCGGACTCGCCCGCCGCCAGGATGTGCACCAGCGCCACCGCGACCCACGCCACCACGAAGATGCCCTGGTAGGCCAGCGCCTGCAGCAGATAGGAGAACACGTCGAACAGCATCAAGGCGTACGACACCAGCCCCACCACCACCGCCCACGCCGCCTTGGGCCAGCGGCCCAGGCCGAAGCGCGCGAAGAAGGCCTGCATGTTGATGGTGGCCAGGTAATAGTTGGCGGTGTTGATGCGGGTCTGCGTCACCCAGACGAAGAACAGGCCGCCCAGTCCCATCAGCTTGAGCAGCGCCAGCACCACCGACACCTCGCTCAAGGCGCCATCGCCGGGAATGATGGCGACCAGGTAGATGCCGGCCACGCCGTTGAGCAGGAAGGTGACCAGGTAGAACGGCATGCCGAAGTTGTAGCGGCCGTGGTAGCGCGCATCCTCGCGGCGGCCGAAGCGCGCGTAATCGAAGGTGAACATCATCAGGATCCAGACGCCCATGTAATACACGTAGGCGTCCCACCAGCCGCCCGCCACCGGCCCGCCGGCCGGGCCGAACGCCAGCCAGGCGTCGCTGTAGCCGTACTCGCGCGTGGCCAGCGCCACCGCCAGCAGCAGGCCGCCCAGGTAGAACGGCAACAGCACGCCGTTGAACTTGTCGAGCCAGCGCTGCACGCTGCCGAAGATCAGCAGCACGCTGTAGATGACCACCAGCAGCGCGAAGGCCCAGTACGGCACGGCCGGGAACATGTGGTGCGCGGCCACCGCCATCACCGAACCCTCGAACACGGCGTAGTAGATGGCGGTGGCGAAGAAGATCAGGGTGGCCAGCGCCGCGCCCGAGGTGCCGAACACGCCGCGCGAGAACAGCGCCACCGACTGGCCGGTGCGGATGGCGTAACGCGAGATCACGGCGTTGATCAGGCCATAGGAAATCACCGACAGCACCATGCCGATGATGGCGTTGCGGGCGCCGTAGTTGAGCGCCAGCGTGGCGCCGACCACGATGTAGAAGATGGCGCTGCACACGGCCCACCAGGCCATGGTGAGCGGGAATCGGCCCATGCGGTCGGCATCGGCCACAGTGGCTAGGGAAGTGTCCCGGTCGGAGGACGAGGAGCTGGAAGCAAGGTTGGCCATGGAGGCTCTCCTGACGTGCTGAAGAACCGCGGAATGCGGACGAGTACGGCGTGCAGCGTGTGAAACTCGAAAAGCACAGGCGCAGGCGCGCCCGCCCGGCCTGTCGGAACAGGCCGGAAGGAAAGCAACGATCAACGGGGAAACGGGGCGGGGATCAACCCATGGCGGCACGCAGCCTGTCGAGGCGGGCGCGGTAGTCCTTGCGGGCCTGCAAGGCCGTTTCCAGCGTGACCCGTTCGAAGCGGGCCTGCTGGTTGGGCTGCATCTGGCCGACCTTGTCGAGATCGGCGCTGATCACGGTGCCGATCATGGCGTAGCCGCCGCCGGACACGGCATCACGATGCAGGATGATGGGTTCCACCCCCGCCGGCACCTGGATGGAACCGATGGGATAGCAGGCGTCGACGATGTTGGACGGATCGGCGCCCGCGCCGAACGGCTGCTCGCGCGGCTGGAACTTCAGCGCGCGGCCCTTCTTGTAGCGGTAGCCGATGCGGTCGGCCTCCGAGGTCACGCTCCAGGCGTCCTCGTAGAACGAGGCGGCCGATTCCGGCATCAGGCGATGGTCGTACAGGCCCGGCACCACGCGCAGTACCTGCTCCTTCGGGCATTGGCTGGCGAGCTCCGGCGGCAGCGCGCGGCCGACCCGCGTCCCCGGGCGCGGCACGCCCACGCGCAAGCGGTCGCCGGCCTGCAGGCGGCGGCCGTCGAAGCCGCCAATGGCGCCCAGCGTGTAGGTCGAGCGGCTGCCCAGCACCTCGGGCACGTCGATGCCGCCGGCGATCGCCAGGCAGGCGCGCGCGCCGGCCTGCACGAAATCGAACGACAGCCGGGCGCCGGCCGGCACCGCCAGCGCGGTGTTGCAGGCCTGGGCCTGGCCATCGATCCTGGGCATCATGGTGGCGCCGGTGACGGCGATCACCGCGGCGCGCGTGAAGCGCAGCTCGGGGCCCATCAGCGTGCATTCCAGCACCGCCGCGTCCTCGGGATTGCCCACCAGCAGGTTGGCGGCGGCCAGCGCGTACTGGTCGAGCGCGCCCGAGGGCGGAATGCCCAGGTGGTAGTAGCCCTGGCGGCCACGATCCTGGACCGACGTCGCCAGCCCGGGCTTGATCACTTCGATGAGCGGTTCGTCATGCGGCATGGAGCGTCTCCAGAAGGCGGGCGTTGTACTGCTCGGGCGCCGCCATGAATTCGGACAGCGAGAACGACACGGGGCGGATGTCGAGCTGGAAGGTGCCGGCCTCGACCCGCGCCACCGCCGCGTCGTACTCGGCGCGGCTGATCGGCTTGAACTTGACGATGTCGCCGGGGCGGAAGAACACCATGGAGTCGCGCAGGTGCGCCTGGCGCTGCGCGGGCTCGAAGATCGGCGCGGGCGTCACGCCGAACATCTGGTAGCCGCCGGCGCCGCGCACGGAATAGATGCAGGCGAAGCAGCCGCCATGTCCCACCGTGTGCTTGGGCGTGTCGGTGCGCGGCCGCAGGTACTTGGGCACTTCGAGCTGGCGCTCGCGCTCGACCATCTGGAACATGAACGGCAGGCCGGCCACGAAACCAACCATCGACACGAACCAGGGCGCGCTGGAATGCGCCGCGATGAATGCATCGGTATCGGCAAAGCCATTGATGCGCGCGGCGTACTCCAGGTCGGTCGAGGCCGGGTCCTGGTGGCGCTCGCGAAAGCGCATCAGCGTCTCGTGGGTCCAGGGATCGTTGTAGAGCACCGGCACCTGGATCACGCGGGTGTCGAGCCGCAGGTTGTCCAGGTCGATGGTGGCCTCGATCTCGCGCAGGATGGCCAGCATGGCCTCGGGCGCGACCTGGTCGGGGTCGTAGCGGATCTGGTACGAGGCGTTGGCCGGGCAGATCTCGCTCACGCCGGGCACGGCGCGCTCGCGCAGCGCGCGCGTGATGGCCATGCCCTTGAAGAACGCGGCCAGCGACATCGATTCGCTGATCTCGGCGAAGATGAATTCATCGCCGCCATGGGTGTAGCGCACCGTCATTGGGTCCCCTCCCGCTGCTGCATCCAGCTTTCCAGGTAGTTGGTGTGATAGTCGCCCGCCAGCACGCCCGGATCGGCCACCAGGGCGCGATGCAGGGCCAGCGTCGACGGCACGCCCTCGAATTCGGTTTCATCCAGCGCGCGCGCCATCCTCGCCAGCGCGGCGTCGCGGTCTTCGTCCCACACGATCAGCTTGGCCAGCAGCGAATCGTAGTAGGGCGGCACCACGCTGCCGGCGTACACCATCGAGTCGATGCGCACGCCCGGCCCGGCCGGCCAGCGCACGTGCGACACGGTGCCGGGGCCCGGCGCGAAGTTGCGCGCCGGGTCTTCGGCGTTCAGGCGGCATTCGATGGCGGCGCCGCGCATGGCGATGTCCGCTTGCTTGAAACGCAGCGGCTCGCCGTCGGCGATGCGCAGCATCTCGCGCACCAGGTCGATGCCGGTGATGGCTTCGGTGATCGGATGCTCGACCTGGATGCGCGTGTTCATTTCGATGAAGTAGAACTCGCCGCGGGTCTCGTCGTACAGGTATTCCAGCGTGCCCGCGCCGCGATAGCCCACCGACTCGGTCAGGCGCAGCGCCGATTCGCACAGCGCCTGGCGCAGCGCGGGGCTCAGCGCCGGCGACGGCGCTTCCTCGAACACCTTCTGGCGCCGGCGCTGCAGCGAGCATTCGCGCTCGAACAGGTGCACCGCGCGCTCGCCGTCGCCCAGCACCTGCACCTCGATGTGGCGGGCGCGCGGCAGGTAGCGCTCCAGGTAGACGCCGCCGTCGCCGAAGGCGGCGCGCGCCTCGGCCTGGGCCATGGGAATGGCTTCGCGCAGCTGCGCCTCGTCGGCCGCCACGCGGATGCCGCGGCCGCCGCCGCCGGCGGACGCCTTGATCATCAGCGGATAGCCGATCTGCGCCGCGTGGCTCAGGGCCTCGTCCAGCGAGCCCACCACGCCCTCGCTGCCCGGCACCGTGGGCACGCCCGCCGCCTTGGCGCAGGCGCGCGCGGCGGCCTTGTCGCCCATGCTGCGGATGGTGCTGGCGTCGGGGCCGACGAACACCAGGCCGGCGTCGGTCACGGCCTGGGAGAAATCGGCGTTCTCGGCCAGGAAGCCGTAGCCCGGATGGATCGCGTCGGCGCCGCTCTCGCGCGCCGCGGCCAGCAGGGCCTCGGCATTCAGATAGCTGCGGGTGGCGTGGGCCGGCCCGATGTGGACGGCGGCGTCGGCCAGGCGCACCGCCAGTGCGTCGCGGTCGGCGTCGCTGTAGACCGCCACCGTGCGCATGCCCAGTTCGCGCGCGGCGCGGATCACGCGCAGCGCGATCTCGCCCCGGTTGGCGACCAGCAGGGTCTGGATGCAGCGCGGCCGGTAGAAGGAATGCACGCCCATGCCTCAGCCCTCGATCCGCAGCAGGGCCTGGCCCGGTTCGACCGGATCGCCGTCGGCCACCAGGATCTCGGCGACCACGCCGCCGATCTCGGCCTCGATCTGGTTGAACTGCTTCATCACCTCGACGATGCCGACCACGTCGCCGGGCTGGATGGTGGCGCCCACCTCGACAAACGGCGCGGCGTCGGGACTGGGCCGGCGATAGAAGGTGCCGGGCAGGGGGCTCTGGATCTCTTGCTGCGACATGGGTTTTCTCCTTGGAATGTGTGGGAATGATGGGCGGATCAGGACAGCCGCGGCGGCGCGATGCGGATGCCGTGCGCCTCCAGGCGGGCGCGGGTGGCCTGCACCAGCGCCAGCGCGCCGGGCGTATCGCTGTGGATGCAGACGGAGTCGAAGCCGATCGGAATGTCGCGGCCGTCCACGGTGCGCACCTTGCCGTCGGTACACGCGCGCAGCACCTTGTCGGCCACCTGCTCCGGATCGAGCGCCTGGGTGTAGCGCGTGAAAACGATGGAGCCGCTGGCGTCGTAGTCACGGTCCGCGTAGAACTCGCGCACCACCGGCAGGCCCAGCTCGCGCGCCACCTTGCAGGTCAGCGAGTTCTCCATGCAATACAGCATCAGCGTGGGCTCCAGGTCGCGCAGCGTCTGCACCAGGCGGCGCGACAGGGTTTCGTCGCGCGCGGCGCGCATGTAGAGCGCGCCATGCGGCTTGACGTGCTGCAGCCGCAGGCCATAGAGGCGGGCGAATTCGCGCAGCGCGCCGACCTGGTAGACGATGTCGTTGACCAGGCCCTCGGCGTTCTCGTTCAGGTCGCGGCGGCCGAAGCCGACCAGGTCGCGAAAGCCGGGATGCGCGCCGATGCCGATGCCATGCTCGCGCGCCATCACCACGGTGCGGTTCATGATGTTGGGATCGCCGGCATGAAAGCCGGTGGCGATGTTGGCCGAGCTGATCAGCGGCATGATGGCGTCGTCCACGTCATCGCCGATCTTCCAGGAACCAAAGCCCTCGCCCATGTCGGAGTTCAGGTCTATCGTCGCCTTGCTCATGAAACAGGATCTCCTTCTTCTTGCAGGCCGGCTGGCCGCGCAATGCCTGCACAGTAGCGAAGCGTCCGAGGGATAAAAAGTTCTTTTTTTGGATCAATCCTTATCTGAATTTCAGATGCCCCACGTTACGCACCAAATCGGAGCGATCGATAAATTCCTATGAAATTTCAGGGATTTCCCTGAGATTTGCCGCACCCCGATGGCGCGGATAAACAGATATTCTGGTGGCTACCTATCTATTAATCAGATATTGCCGCCATGTCGCTTACCCTCCGGCAGCTCAAATATTTCGTCGCGGCCGCCGAACTCGGACAGATCTCCCAAGCGGCGATCCAGCTGGCGATCTCGCAATCCGCCGTCACCACGGCCATCCGCGAACTGGAAGAGATCGTGGGCTCGCCGCTGTTCCAGCGCAGCGCCAGCGGCGTGGCGCTGACCGAGACCGGACGCGGCTTTCTCAACCACGCCTACAACATCCTGTCCTCGGTCGACGAGGCGCTGCGCATGCCCAGCGCCGATGCGCGCGAAAGCGGACGCCTGCTGCTGGCGGCGTCCTACACCGTGATCGGCTACTTCCTGCCGTATCACCTGCAGCGCCTGTCGCAGCTCTATCCCAACCTGGACATCCAGCTGCACGAGCTCAACCGCAACGCCATCGAGGAAGGCCTGATCGCGCACCGCTACGACATGGCGGTGCTGCTGACCTCGAACGTGGTGAATCCGGAATTGGCGGTCGAGCACTTCTTCGGCTCGCCGCGGCGGCTGTGGGTGCCGGCGCGCCATGCGCTGCTGGCGCGCGACACCGTCACGCTGGAAGACGTGGCGCACGAACCGTTCATCATGCTCACGGTCGACGAGGCCGCGCACACCGCGCTGCGCTACTGGAGCGAGACGCCGTTCCGCCCCGACGTGCGCCTGCGCACCTCGTCGGTGGAAGCGGTGCGCAGCATGGTGGCCAACGGCGGCGGCGTGGCGGTGCTGTCGGACATGGTCTATCGGCCGTGGTCGCTGGAGGGCCGCCGCATCGAGACCATCCAGTTGAAGGATCCGATCCCGCCAATGAACGTGGGGCTGGCGTGGCGCAAGGGCGCGGACATCACCGGCCCGATGCGCGCGGTGCGCGACTATTTCCGCCACGCCTATGCCGTGCCGCGCGGCACCGACAATTTGCGTTGAGTCCGATTCGCGCGGGGTTGTGGCGCCGCAACCACGCGCCATGTCCCCGCTTGATGCACGTCAAGACCGGCTTTTCCCGCCTCTGCGAACCTGAATGCCTACATTCACGCAATACACGGAGAGAGGAAAATGTTCGCGATGTATCGGCGCACCCGCGCCCTTGCCCTGGCCACTGCCTGCGGCGCCACCCTGATGCTTGCCGCCCCCGCCCATGCCCACGAAGCCGGCGACATCCTGTTCCGCGTCGGCGTGACGCAGGTCCGCCCCGCGTCCGACAACGGCACCGTGCTCGATGGCAGCGTCAAACTCGACGCCAACAACAACGTGCGCCCCAGCTTCACGCTGGCCTACATGGCCACGCGCAACATCGGCATCGAACTGCTGGGCGCCTGGCCGTTCCAGCACGACGTGAGCGGCAGCGGACTGGGCAAGATCGGTTCGAGCAAGCAGTTGCCGCCGACCCTCAGCCTGCAATGGCACATTCTGCCCGACAGCATGGTGCAGCCGTATATCGGCGTCGGCATCAACTACACCAAGTTCTTCGACACCAAGGCCGAAGGCGCGCTCAAGGGCTCGGACCTGAAGATGGGCGATTCGTGGGGCGTGGCCGCGCAACTGGGCGCGGACATCAAGATCAGCGAACGCTGGTTCATGAACGCCGACATCCGCTACATCGACATCAAGTCGAAGGTGAAGCTCAACGGCGAACACATCGGCACCGCCCGCATCAATCCGTGGGTCGCCACGCTGGGCGTCGGCTACCGCTTCTGATACCCGCCCCCCACCGGCTACTGGCGCCGCTGCGCCAGTAGCTGCCGCAACGCCTGCAATGCAGGCGTTTCGTCGTCCGCGCGCCAGATCAATCGCGTCTGCGCGCGGCCGTGCCTGCCGGACAGCGGCGTCACGCGCAGCGACTGCTCCGCGCCCAGCACCGCCAGCACCGAGCGCGGCACGATCGCCACGCCCGACCCCGCCGCCACGCAGGCCACGATCGCGTGGTAGGACGCGAACTCCATCACCTTGCCCGGCGCCACGCCTTCCTGGCCGAACCAGGATTCCAGGATGCGGCGATAGGAACACCCTGCCGCGAACGCGATGACGCTGCGATCGCCCACGTCCTCGGGACCGTGGATCTCGGGCCAGGCCAACGGCGAGATCAACGCCAGCTCTTCCTCGAACGCCGGTTGCTGCGCCAGGCCCTGCGCCTCGAAGGGCTGCGCCACGAACGCCGCCTCGATCTCGAAGTCGCGCACCTTGGCCGCCAGCGCGCCCGAAGTGCCCGTCACCAGTTCGATCCGCACTTTCGGCCAGGCCGCGTGGTACGCCGCCAGGATGGGCGGCAGGCGCGCCGCGGCCGTGCTTTCCATGGTGCCGATGCGCAACAGCCCTTGCGGCGCACCGTCGCGCACGGCCGCCTGGGCCTCGGCCGACAGGCGCAGCATGCGGTCGGCATAGGACAGCAGCACGCGCCCCTGTTCCGACAGCACCAGGCGCCGGTTCTGGCGGCGGAACAGCGGCGCCTCCAGCGTCGCTTCCAGCTGCTTGAGGCGGGTCGAGACATTCGACTGCACCCGGTTCAGGTGGGCCGCGGCGCGCGCCACGCCGCCATGGTCCGCCACCGCCTTGAAGATCTGCAGCGCGTCGAGGTCTAAGTTTCTCATTTCAAGAACTCATGTTCTTAATAATTCACTATTCAAGATATTAGTACAGCCGTAGAGTGGGGCCATGTCAATAGCCAACCACCCCGATCCCGCGCCCCCGCGCGGCGCCCTCAGCCTGGCCCTGCCGGCCGCGCTGGCGCTGGCCGCCGCCATGGGCATCGGCCGCTTCGCCTTCACCCCGGTCTGGCCGCTGATGGCCCAGGAAGCCGGGCTGTCGCTGGCGCAGGGGAGCTGGCTGGCGTCGGCCAATTACGCCGGCTACCTGCTGGGCGCGCTGGCCGCGGCGGTGCGGCCGCCGCGCCATCCGCGCGCCATGCTGGCGGTCAGCCTGCTGGCCGTGGCCTTGCTGACGCTGGCCATGCCGTGGGTCCACGGCATCCTGGCCTGGAGCCTGCTGCGGCTGGCGGCGGGCTATGGCAGCGCCAGCGCCTTCATCTGCGTGGCCGCCGCGCGTCCGGTCGCGCCCGGCGACCCGCGCGCGCCGGCGGTGTCCGCCATCACCTACGCTGGCGTCGGCGCCGGCATCGCGCTGACGGGCCTGGCCTGCCTGGCGCTGATGGCGTCCGGCGCCGGCGCCAATGCCAACTGGACCGCGTTGGGCGCACTGACGCTGGCGCTGTCGGCGCTGGCCTGGCCGGGCCTGAACCGGCCGGCGCCGGCCCGCCACCTGGCCGCCGCGCCCGCCCCGGGACGCCTGCCGCCGGGCATCGGCCAACTGGCGCTGCACTACGGCGTGTTCGGCGCCGGCTACATCATTCCCGCCACCTTCCTGCCCGCCATGGCGCGCGAAATCATTCCCGACCCGGCGGTGTTCGGCTGGGCCTGGCCGCTGTTCGGCCTGGCCGCCGCGCTCTCCTGCCTGGTGGCGCCGCGCGTGGCGCAGGCCCGCGACGACAAGACCGTGTGGCGCGGCGCGCAGGCCGTGATGGCGCTAGGCATGCTGGCCGTGGCGCTCTGGCACACCATCGCCGCGGTCATCGTCGCCGCGCTGCTGGTGGGCGGCACCTTCATGGTCATCACCCAATCGGGCATGCTGGCCGCGCAGCGGCTGGCCGGCAGCGCCGCGCCGCGGGCCGCGGCCGTCATGACGTCGGCCTTTGCCGCCGGGCAGATCATCGGGCCGCTGCTGGCCTCGGGCGCGGCGCGCTGGGGCGCCAGCCTGCCGCAGGTGCTGGCCGGCGGCGCGGCGCTGCTGGCGCTGTCGGCCTGGCGCTTGGGAAATATCAGCGCCGCGGGCAGGAACGCTGGGCATAATGCGATCGGTTCCCAGGAACCATCAAATTAAGAGAGAGGAGTCACCCAGCATGAAATCGCTACGCCCCCTGGTCGCCGCCCTGGCCACCTTCGCCGCCCTTGGCGGCACCGCCCACGCCCAGGCCGCCGACTGGCCCGCCAAGCCCATCACCATGATCGTGCCCTACGCCCCGGGCGGCTTTGCCGATACCCGCGTGCGCCTGCTGGCGCGCAAGCTGGGCGAATCGCTGGGCCAGCCGATCGTGGTCGAGAACAAGGCCGGCGCGGGCGGCGTGGTCGGCACCAACCTGATCGCCAAGGCGGCGCCCGACGGCTACACCATCGGCACCGGCAACCTGGCGCCGATGGCGGTCAACCCGTCGTTGATGAAGGACATGCCGTACAACCCGCAGAAAGACCTGGCGCCGGTCATCCTGATCGAGAACAGTCCGCTGGTGCTGAGCGTGAACAACGAACTGCCGGTCAAGACCCTGGCCGACCTGATCGCCATGGCCAAAAAGCAGCCGGGCAAACTGTCGTTCGGCTCGTCCGGCGTCGGCGGCGCGCACCACCTGTCCGGCGAGATGTTCCGCGAACAGGCCAAGATCGACATCGTGCACGTGCCCTACAAGGGCGGCAGCCTGGCCGCGACCGACCTGATGGGCGGCCATATCTCGATGATGTTCGAGATGGGCTATTCGGCGCTGCCGGCCATCCAGGGCCAGAAGATCCACCCGATCGCGGTGACCTCGGCCCAGCGCCTGGCGGTGCTGCCGGACGTGCCGACCATGGCCGAATCCGGCCTGCCGGGCTTCGAATCGTATAACTGGCAGGGCATCGTCGCCCCCGCCGGCACCCCGGCGCCCATCATCGCCAAGCTCAACGCCGAGTTCAACCGCATCCTGAAGGAACCCGACGTGCAGAAGGCCATCGCCGACACCGGCAGCCAGGCCGGCGGCGGCACGCCCGAGGAATTCGGCGCGTTCATCAAGAGCGAAACGGCCAAGTGGGCGCACGTCATCCAGGCTGGAAACATCCAGCTCCAGTAAGCCAACCAGGAGTATCCCCATGACATCCCGCCTTTCCGATCTGCTCGAGCTCGACCACCCCATCATCCAGGCGCCCATGGCGGGCGGCGCGACGACGGTGGCGCTGGTGTCGGAGGCCTCGAAGGCGGGTGTCCTGGGTTCGCTGGGCGCCGCCTACCTGACGCCCGAGCAGATCGAGACGACCGCCGCAGCGATCCGCGAGCGCACCGACCGGCCGTTCGGCATCAACCTGTTCGCGGCGGTGCCCGAACAGCCCTTCAAGGGCGACGCCAGCCGCATGCTGGCCCTGCTGGCGCGCTACCACGCCCAGTTGGGCCTGCCGGCGCCCGTCGCCCCCGGCCCGCAGGCCGATCCGCTGCCCGGCCAGATCGAGGCCGTGCTGCGCGTGAAGCCGGCGGTCCTGAGCTTCACCTTCGGCCGCCTGCCGGCGGACGCGCTGGCGCGCTGTCGCGAACTGGGCATCCTGACGGTCGGCACCGCCACCACCGTGCGCGAAGCCGTGGCCCTGGAACAGGACGGCGTCGACGCCGTCGTGGCCCAAGGGGCGGAGGCGGGCGGGCATCGCGGCACCTTCCTGGACGATTTCGAGCATTCGCTGATCGGCACCATGGCCCTGGTGCCGCAGGTGGCCGACGCGGTGTCGATCCCCGTGATCGCCTCCGGCGGCATCATGGACGGCCGCGGCATCGCCGCCGCGCTGGCCCTGGGCGCGGACGTCGCACAAATGGGGACGGCTTTTCTGACCACGGACGAAGCCGGCATCGGCGACGCCTACAAGGCGGTGCTGCCGGCCTCGCGCGCGGAACAGTCACGGGTGACCCGGGCCTTCTCCGGGCGGCCGGCGCGCGGCATCGTGAATTCCTTCATGCGCGACGCCGACCAGATTTCGGACGATATCCTGCCGTACCCGCTGCAGAACGCGCTGACCCGGCCGATGCGCACCGCCGGCGGCCAGGCCGGCAACATCGCCGTCCTGTCGCTCTGGGCCGGCCAGGGCGCGCCGCTGGCGCGGCGGGAGAGCACGGCCGCGCTGGTGGCGCGGCTGGCGCGTGAAACCGCCGCGGCGCGCGGCTGCGGCCCGGCCTGACGGACGCTGGCGCCGGCGGTTCGGGGGCCCTGGGCGCCTCCATCGATTGTTCCCAATGGCGAAAACACTGTTCCATGGGCAGTCATATCGCACTGCGATGACAATTCGTCGGGCTACAATGGCCCCTCGCCGCCGGGTGCGACGGGTCTTTCCTCGTCCCCGGCATATGAGTAACAGGGCGCTTCCCGACGCAGCCCGTCTCGCTCGCGCCGGCCGGATGACCCGCCCCGCATGAGCGCGGCGGCAGGGCACCCGCCACCGAAACACCCTTTTGTTGCCCATGCCCGATCAAACCCGCAGCACCCCGGAATTCGCCCTGCGCCTGGAAGGTGTGGCGCTAGGCTACGGTGATTTCACCGTCTTGCGCGACATTTCCATGGAAGCGCGCTCGGGCCAGGTGGTCGCCATCATGGGCGGCTCGGGCTCCGGCAAGACCACGCTGCTGCGGGCCGCCACCGGCCAGCTCATCGCGCAACAGGGCACCGTGCTGGCGTTCGGCCAGGACATCGCCCGGGCCACGCCCGCCGAACTGCAGTCCCTGCGCAAGCGCATGGGCGTGCTGTTCCAGCAGGGCGCGCTGTTCACCGACCTGAACGTGTTCGAGAACGTCGCCTTCCCGCTGCGCGAACACACCACGCTGGCCGAATCCGAAATCACCGCCCGCGTGCTCGACAAGCTCGACGCCGTGGGCCTACGCGCCGCCGCCCACCTGAAGGTGGCCGAAGTCTCCGGCGGCATGGCCCGCCGGGTGGCGCTGGCCCGCGCGGTGGTGCTGGAACCCGAACTGATCCTGTACGACGAACCCTTCGCCGGCCTCGACCCGATCTCGCTGGGCATCACCGCCCGCCTGATCCGCAGCCTGGCCGACCGCCTGGGTTGCGTCTCGGTGCTGATCACCCACGACGTGCACGAATCGTTCGCGATCGCCGACCAGGTCTACCTGGTGGGGCAGGGCCAGCTCAAGGCCGCCGGCAGTCCCGAGAGCCTGTCGGCCTCGCAGGACCCCTACGTGCAGCAATTCCTCAAGGGCGAACCCGACGGCCCGGTCGCGTTCCAGTACCCCGAAACGCCGGCCTTCCAGAAGTGGCTGTCGCAACAACAAGGGCGCAAGGCATGAGCGGATCCAACAACGCCGTGAGCGCGCTGGGCGGCTGGGTGCGCACCCGGATCGCCGGCATCGGCTACTTCACCCGTTTCTTCGGCGCCATGCTGGCGCGCAGCGGCATCGCGCTGTCGCGGCCGCGGCTGGTGTCGCAGCAAATCCATTTCATCGGCAATTTTTCGCTGCTGATCATCGCCGTGTCCGGCATGTTCGTGGGCTTCGTGCTGGGCCTGCAGGGCTATTACACGCTGAACCGCTACGGCGCCGAGGAATCGCTCGGCCTGCTGGTGGCGCTGTCGCTGGTGCGCGAACTGGGGCCGGTGGTGACCGCGCTGCTGTTCGCCGGCCGCGCCGGCACCTCGCTGACCGCCGAGATCGGCCTGATGAAGGCCGGCGAGCAATTGTCGGCCATGGAAGTGATGGCGGTCGACCCGATGCGCCGCGTGCTGGTGCCGCGCCTGTGGGGCGGCATCATCGCCATGCCGATCCTGGCCGCCGTGTTCTCCATGGTGGGCATCCTGGGCGGCTGGGTGGTCGGCGTGCTGATGATCGGCGTCGACGCCGGCGCCTTCTGGTCGCAGATGCAGGGCGGCGTCGATGTCTGGAACGACGTCCTGAACGGCGTCATCAAAAGCCTGGTCTTCGGCGTCACGGTGACGCTGGTGGCGCTTTACGAAGGCTGGCAGGCCAAGCCCACCCCCGAAGGCGTCGCCCGCGCCACCACCCGCACGGTGGTGGTGGGTTCGCTGGCGGTGCTGGGGCTGGACTTCCTGCTGACCGCCTTGATGTTTGGAAACTGATTACGGATCGATCATGTCTCGCGAAAAAACCGATTTCTGGGTAGGCCTGTTCGTCTTGCTGGGCGCGGCCGCGCTGGCGTTCCTGGCGTTGCGCGCCGGCAACTTGAGCACCTTTTCTTTTGCCCCCACCTATACGCTGACGGCCAATTTCGATAACGTAGGCGGCCTCAAAGTGCGTGCGCCCGTGAAAAGCGCCGGGGTCGTGGTCGGCCGGATCTCCAAGATCTCCTTCGACGACAAGACCTTCCAGGCGGTCGTCGCGATGAACCTGGAAACCGCCTACCAGTTTCCCAAGGACTCCTCCGCGGCCATTCTCACCTCGGGCCTGCTCGGCGAGCAGTACCTGGGCCTGACGCCGGGCAGCGAAGACGACAATCTGGCCGAGGGTGGCAAAATCCGCTATACCCAAAGCGCCGTGGTGCTGGAACAGCTGATCAGCAAGTTCCTGTACGGCTCGGCCGAGAAGGAAGGCACGAACGCGGCTGGCGCCCCGGAAGCGAAAGCGCCGAATTAAAGAGGATCCGTCACGCCCGGCTACAACCCGATGCTTGACGCACGCTGCAATAAGAATACAAATCTGCTGATAGGGATGCCCTGATCATGAACAAGAAAGCTCTCTCCCGCATCGCCACCGTCGCCGCCGCCGGCGCACTGATGGCCGGTTGCGCCGCGCCGCAACATCCGGACCCGCGCGATCCCTGGGAAGGCTTCAACCGCGGCGTCTACAAGTTCAACGACACCGTCGACCGCGCGGTCTTCAAGCCGGTGGCGCAGGCCTACACCTACGTCACGCCGGAGCCGGTGCGCAGCTGTGTCCACAACATCTTCAGCAACGTCGGCGACCTCTGGTCGGGCACCAACAGCTTCCTGCAGGGCCGCGGCCACGACTTCGTCAACACGCTCGGCCGCTTCCTGTTCAACACCACCATGGGCGTGGGCGGCTGCTTCGACGTCGCCTCGGCCAACGGCGCGCGCAAGATCCCGAACGACTTCGGCACCACGCTGGGCGTCTGGGGCTTCAGCCAGGGTCCGTACCTGGTGCTGCCGTTCTTCGGTTCGGCCAGCGTGCGCGACGGCGTCGGCCTGGTCGGCGACTGGCAGGGCCGCATGCACGGCTACATGGGCGTGAGCGCCATCGACAATGTGCCGCTGCGCAATTCGCTGTGGGGCCTGGAAGTGGTCGACACGCGCGCCAGCCTGCTCAACGCCACCGACACCATCGACCGCGTGGCGCTGGATCCGTACAGCTTCGTGCGCGATGCCTACCTGCAGCGCCGCGCCGCGATGGTCAACGGCCAGCGCGTGGACGACGAATCCCTGCCCAACTACGAAGACGACGAAGACGCTCCCGCCAACAAGGACAAGGGCGACGCGGCAGCGAAGCCCGCAAACAAGTAAGCTGTCGGATCGCGTTATCCGTATTGCAAGGAGTCTCCATGTCGTTTTCTTTTTTCCCCCTGCTCCAGCGCCTGGCGTTTGCCGGCCTGCTGGGACTGGCGGCATCCGCCGCCGTGCAGGCGAAACCCGACGCGCAGGGCGCGCCTGACCAGTTCGTGCTGGGCGCCGCCAATGAAGCCCTGGACGTCCTGAAGGCCGATGGCGCCGTCAAGGCCGGCAACACCGCCCGCATCAACCAGGTCGTGAACGAACACATCCTGCCCTACGTCAACTTCCAGAAGACGACGCGGCTGGCCGCCGGCCGCTACTGGCGCCAGGCCACCGAACAGCAGCGGACCGCCCTGGCCGACGCCTTCCGCGGCACGCTGGTGCGCACCTACAGCGGCGCGCTGACGCGCGTCACGTCCGGCACCACGGTCACGGCCCTGCCGTTCCGCGGCGACCCCAAGTCCGACGACGTGGTCGTGCGCACGCTCATCAGCCAGCCCAACGGCCAGCCGGTCGGCGTCGACTACCGCCTGGAAAAGACGCCCCAGGGCTGGAAGATCTACGACATGAACGTCGAAGGCATCTGGCTGATCGAGAACTACCGCAACCAGTTCGCCCAGCAGATCAACCAGAACGGCATCGACGGCCTGATCCAGGCGCTGAACCAGCGCAACCAGTAACGATCCCGTCCGGCTTGTCCCGGCCCGGCGCGCCCCTGCGGTCCGCCGGGCCTGTCATTTTTGGGGACGGATAAGCGCGCTGCGCCCCCACGGTCGCCGGGGCTATCGGCGCCTCGCGTAGCGGGGCGCTTATATAATGATCAATTCGCTCTTTGCCGGGCACCCTCGCCGCCGTCATGTCTGCCGTCAGTCTTGAGAACGTCTCCAAAATCTACTCGCCGCGCCGCAGCGGCTGGGGCAAGCTCACCGGGCGCGCGCCCGGCGCCGGCTTCCAGGCGCTCGACAACGTCAGCCTGAACATCGAGCACGGCGAGTTCTTCGGCCTGCTCGGGCCCAACGGCGCCGGCAAGACCACCCTCATTTCCATCCTGGCCGGGCTGGCGCACGCCACCGCCGGCCGCGCCACCGTCTGTGGCTACGACGTCGTGGCCGACTACAAGTCGGCACGGCGGGCCCTGGGCGTCGTGCCGCAGGAACTGGTCTACGACCCGTTCTTCACCGTGCGCGAGACGCTGCGCATCCAGTCCGGTTATTTCGGCCTGCGCAAGAACGACGACTGGATCGACGAGATCCTCTTCAACCTGGGCCTGGCCGATAAGGCCAACTCGAACATGCGCGCGCTGTCCGGCGGCATGAAGCGCCGCGTGCTGGTGGCGCAGGCGCTGGTGCACCGCCCGCCGGTCATCGTGCTGGACGAACCCACCGCGGGCGTCGACGTGGACCTGCGCCGCACCCTGTGGGAATTCATCTCGCGCCTGAACAAGGCCGGCCACACCATCATGCTGACCACCCACTACCTGGAAGAAGCGGAAGCCCTGTGCGGCCGCATCGCCATGCTCAAGGGCGGCCGCATCGTGGCGCTGGACACCACCCAGGCGCTGCTGGCCCGCGTCGGCGGCGTCGACCTCGAGGACGCCTTCGTGCGCATCATGCACCAGGACGACGCCCCGCAACCCGAAGAGATTCCGCAATGACGCAGCCCGCCGCCAATGCCAGCCAGCCGCTGGTGCAGCCCCGCCTGGACGCGGGCTCGGGCTTTCCGACCCTGCTGCGCAAGGAATTGCTGCGCTTCTGGAAGGTCAGCTTCCAGACCATCGCCGCGCCCGTCATCACCGCGCTGCTGTACCTGCTGGTGTTCGCCCACGTGCTGGAAGGGCGCGTCATGGTCTACGGCAGCGTGCCGTACACCGCGTTCCTGATCCCCGGGCTCATGATGATGAGCATGCTGCAGAACGCCTTCGCCAACCCTTCGTCGTCGCTGATCCAGAGCCGCATCACCGGCAACCTGGTGTTCATGCTGCTGCCGCCGCTGTCGCACCGCGACATCTTCGCCGCCTACGTGCTGGCGGCCGTGGTGCGCGGTCTGGCCGTGGGCCTGTGCGTGTGGGTGGTGGCGCTGTTCTTCGTCTCGCTGGTGCCGTCCAACCCGCTGTGGCTGCTGGTGTTCGCGGTGCTGGCCTGCGGCATCATGGGCGTGCTGGGCCTGATCGCCGGCCTCTGGTCCGAGAAATTCGACCAGCTGGCGGCGTTCCAGAACTTCCTCATCATGCCGGCCACCTTCCTGTCCGGCGTGTTCTATTCCATCCATACGCTCCCGGCCTTCTGGCAGGGCGTGTCCCACTGGAACCCCATCTTCTACACCATCGACGGCTTCCGCTACGGATTCTTCTCGGTGTCGGACGTCTCCCCCTGGCGCAGCCTGGCGGTGGTGACGGGGGTGTTCCTCGCGCTTTCGATCTATGCGCTGCGGCTCCTGGCCAGCGGCTACAAACTCAGGAACTGACGTCCATGCTTCCCACTCCCGCGCAAGTCCGCCAATACATCGCGGACGGCCTGCCCTGTGAACACCTCGACGTACAGGGCGACGGCTCGCATTTCGACGCGGTCATCGTCAGCACCGCCTTCGAAGGCAAGCGCCTGATCCAGCGCCATCAACTGGTCTACGCGGCGCTGGGCGACCGCATGAAGGCCGAGATCCACGCCTTGTCGATGCGCACCCTGACCCCGGCCGAATACACCCAGGCGGGCAAGTGACCATGGACAAACTCCGCATTACCGGCGGCGCGCGGCTGCATGGCGAAATCACCATCTCCGGCGCCAAGAACTCGGCGCTGCCGATCCTGTGCGCCGGCCTGCTGACGGCCGACGCGCTGACCATCTCGAACGTCCCGCACCTGAACGACACCGCCACCATGCTGCGCCTGCTGGGCCGCATGGGCGTGCGCGCCGAGCGCGGCAGCGACGGCATCGTGACGCTGCAGGCCGACCGCGTCGACAGCCTCGAAGCGCCGTACGACCTGGTCAAGACCATGCGCGCCTCGATCCTGGTGCTGGGTCCGCTGGTGGCGCGCTTCGGCGAGGCCCGCGTCAGCCTGCCCGGCGGCTGCACCATCGGCCAGCGGCCGGTGGACCAGCACATCAAGGGCCTGGCGGCCCTGGGCGCCGACATCAGCATCGAGCACGGCTTCGTGGTGGCGCGCGCCAAGCGCTTGAAGGGCGCCTCGATCCGCACCGACATGGTCACCGTCACCGGCACCGAGAACCTGCTGATGGCCGCGGTGCTGGCCGAGGGCCAGACGGTGCTGGAGAACGCCGCCCGCGAACCCGAGGTGGTGGACCTGGCCGAGCTGCTCATCAAGATGGGCGCCCGCATCCAGGGCCACGGCACCGACCGCATCGTGATCGACGGCGTCGAGCGCCTGCACGGCGCCGAGCACCGCGTGATCTCCGACCGCATCGAGGCCGGCACCTTCCTGTGCGCCGTGGGCGCGGCGGGCGGCGACATCGTGCTGCGCAACACCGACGCCGGCATCCTCGGCGCCACGCTCGACAAGCTGACCGAAGCCGGCCTGACCATCGAGACCGGCCCCGACTGGATCCGCGGCGCCATGTCCACGCGCCCCAAGGCCGTCGGCTTTCGCACCCATGAGTACCCCGGCTTCGCCACCGACATGCAGGCCCAGGTGATGACGCTGAACACGGTGGCCGAAGGCACCTCGGTGATCGTCGAGAACATCTTCGAGAACCGCTACATGCACGTGCAGGAACTGCGCCGCATGGGCGCGGACATCGACATCGACGGCCACACCGCCATCGTCCGCGGCATCGCCCGCCTGTCGGGCGCGACGGTCATGGCCACCGACCTGCGGGCCTCGGCCAGCCTGGTCATCGCCGGCCTGGCCGCCGACGGCGACACGCTGGTCGACCGCATCTACCACCTGGATCGCGGCTACGATCGGATGGAAGTCAAGCTGCGCGCCCTGGGCGCCAATATTCAACGCGTTACCGGCAAGGAATCGGCATGAGCAATGCCCCGCTCGCCCCCCTGACCCTGGCTCTGTCCAAGGGGCGCATCTTCGAAGAAACCATGCCTCTGCTGGCGGAAGCCGGCATCGAGGTGCCCGAGAACCCCGAAAGCTCGCGCAAGCTGATCCTGCCGACCAGCGATCCCGGCCTGCGCCTGATCATCGTGCGCGCCTCGGACGTGCCGACCTACGTGCAGTACGGCGCGGCCGATCTCGGCATCGCCGGCAAGGACGTGCTGATCGAGCACGCCGCGCAGCAGCCCGGCGGCCTGTACCAGCCAATCGACCTGAACATCGCCAAGTGCCGCCTGGCCGTGGCCGTGCGCAACGGCTTCGACTACGAAGCCGCGGTGCACCAGGGCGCGCGCCTGCGCGTGGCCACCAAGTACGTGCAGTCAGCCCGTGAACACTTCGCCTCCAAGGGTGTGTACGTCGACATCATCAAGCTGTATGGTTCGATGGAACTGGCGCCGCTGGTGGGCCTGGCCGACTGCATCGTGGACCTGGTGTCCACCGGCGGCACGCTGCGCGCCAACGACCTGGTCGCGGTCGAGGACATCATGCCGATCTCCTCGCGCCTGATCGTCAACCAGGCCGCGCTGAAGACCCGCGGCGAACGCCTGCAACCGCTGCTGGACGCTTTCGAGCGCGCCGCCTCCCGCAACGCCTGACCCAGGCCGCCGCCCCGCGCGGCGTCCGCCACCCGCCTGAACGCCATGGCCCTGATCAATCGTCTCGACTCCCGCGATCCCGGATTCGCATCCGCCCTGTCCAAGCTGCTGGCCTTCGAGGCCACCGAGGACGAGTCCATCGACCGCGCCGCCGCCGGCATCCTGGCCGACGTGCGGGCCCGCGGCGACGCCGCGCTGGTGGAATACACCCAGCGCTTCGACCGCATGCCGCATGCGTCAGCGGACACGCTCGAAATCCCCAAGGCCGACTGGCATGCGGCCCTGGCCGCGCTGCCGGCCGCCCAGCGCGACGCGCTGCAGGCCGCCGCCGAGCGCGTGCGCCGCTACCACGAGCGCCAGCGCGCCGAGACCTGGACCTACACCGAGGCCGACGGCACGCTGCTGGGCCAGCAGGTCACGCCGCTGGACCGCGTCGGCCTGTACGTGCCGGGCGGCAAGGCCGCGTATCCCTCGTCGGTGCTGATGAACGCCATCCCGGCCAAGGTCGCCGGCGTGCAGGAACTGGTCATGGTCACGCCCACGCCGGACGGCGCGCGCAACCCGATCGTGCTGGCGGCGGCCGCCATCAGCGGCGTCGACCGCGTGTTCGCCATCGGCGGCGCGCAGGCCGTCGGCGCGCTGGCCTACGGCACCGCCACCGTGCCGGCCGTGGACAAGATCGTCGGCCCGGGCAACGCCTACGTGGCCGCCGCCAAGCGCCGCGTGTTCGGCGTGGTCGGCATCGACATGATCGCCGGCCCCAGCGAAATCCTGGTGATCTGCGACGGCAAGACGCCGGCCGACTGGATCGCCATGGACCTGTTCTCGCAGGCCGAGCACGACGAACTGGCCCAGTCCATCCTGCTGTGCCCGGACGCCGCCTTCATCGCCGAGGTCGAGGCCGCCATCGCCCGCCTGCTGCCGACCATGCCGCGCGCCGACATCCTGCGCACCAGCCTGGCCAACCGCGGCGCGCTGATCCAGGTGCGCGACCTGGACGAAGCCTGCCGCATCGCCAACGACATCGCCCCGGAACACCTGGAGATCTCCACCGAGCAACCGGAAATCTGGACCGCCAGGATCCGCCACGCCGGCGCCATCTTCATGGGCCGCTTCAGTTCGGAAGCCCTGGGCGACTACTGCGCCGGCCCCAACCACGTGCTGCCGACCTCGCGCACGGCCCGTTTCTCGTCGCCGCTGGGCGTCTATGACTTCCAGAAGCGCTCCAGCCTGATCCAGGTCTCGCACCAGGGCGCCCAGACGCTCGGCCGCATCGCCGCCGAACTGGCGCTGGGCGAAGGCCTGCAGGCCCACGCCGCCAGCGCCCAGTACCGGATCGACCAGCCATGAGCGAGGTCGCCGGCCGCATCGCCGGCACCATCCGGCCCGACATCCGTGAACTGAGCGCGTATCCGGTGGCGCACGCCGAAGGCTGCATCAAGCTGGACGCGATGGAGTCGCCCTACGAACTGCCCGAGGCGGTGCGCGACGACCTGGCCCGCGTGCTGCGCGATACGCCGCTGAACCGCTACCCGGCCGCCGACCTGTCCGAACTGCGCCAGGCCGTGAAAGCGGCCTTCGGCGTGCCCGCGGCCGCCGGCGTGCTGTTCGGCAACGGCTCGGACGAGTTGATCCACATCGTGGTGCAGGCCTGCTGCAACCCGGGCGAGGTGGTGCTGGCGCCGTGGCCGTCGTTCGTCTATTTCGACATGGCGGCGCGCTTCGACCACGCCCGCTTCGTCGGCGTGCCGCTCGCCGACGATCTGTCCCTGGATCTTCCGGCGATGCTGGCCGCGATCCGCGAGCACCAGCCCAAGGTGGTGTTCCTGGCCGTGCCCAACAACCCCACCGGCGGCGCCTGGTCGGACGCCGACATGGCCGCCATCATCGCCGCCGCCCCCGGCCTGGTGGTGGTGGACGAGGCCTACCAGCCCTTCACCGACCGCAGCTGGATGCCGCGCCTGCTGGACGCGCCCAACGTGGTGGTGATGCGCACGGTGTCCAAGATCGGCCTGGCGGGCCTGCGCTTCGGCTACCTGGCCGGCCATCCCGACTGGGTCGCCGAGCTGGACAAGGTGCGCCCGCCCTACAACCTGGACGTGCTGACCCAGGCCGCGCTGCTGACGGTGCTGCGCCACAAGCCGGTGCTGGACGCCCAGGCCGCCCGCCTGCGCGCCGACCGCGAGCCGCTGGCCGCGGCCCTGGCGGCGCTGCCCGGCGTCAGGGTATTCCCTTCCGCCGCCAACTTCGTACTCGCCCGCTTTTCCGGCAAGCTGGACGGCAACGCCGTGCATCTTGCCTTGAAACAGCGCAAAATATTGGTTCGTAACTTCTCCAACGCCCATCCGCTCCTGGCCGGCTGCCTCCGCATCTCGGTAGGTTCCCCGGACGAGAACGCCGCTTTGCTATCGGCACTGCAAGACATCCTGAGTGCCTAATCGAGTCCTGACATGCGTACCGCAGAGATCACCCGCAACACCAACGAAACCCGCATCCGCGTGGCCATCAACCTGGATGGCACCGGCAAGCAGACGATCGACACGGGCGTGCCCTTCCTGGACCACATGCTGGACCAGATCGCGCGCCACGGCCTGATCGACCTCGACATCAAGGCCGAGGGCGACCTGCACATCGATGCGCATCACACGGTGGAAGACGTGGGCATCACGCTGGGCATGGCCATCGCCAAGGCGGTCGGCACCAAGGCCGGCCTGCGCCGCTACGGCCACGCCTACGTGCCGCTGGACGAAGCGCTGTCGCGCGTGGTGGTCGATTTCTCGGGCCGTCCCGGCCTGGAATACCACATCCCCTTCACGCGTTCGCACATCGGCGCCTTCGACGTCGACCTGACGCGCGAATTCTTCCAGGGCCTGGTCAACCACGCGCTGATCACCCTGCACATCGACAACCTGCGCGGCACCAACGCCCACCACCAATGCGAGACGGTCTTCAAGGCCTGTGGCCGCGCGCTGCGCATGGCCATCGAAGTCGACCCGCGCATGGGCGACGTCGTCCCCTCGACCAAGGGCGTGCTGTAACGTCCGCGACCTCCCGCCACGCATCAGGTAAATCGAAGTGACCACTATCGCCATCGTCGACTACGGAATGGGCAATTTCCACTCCGTCGCGCGCGCGCTCAAGTACGCCGCCCCCGACGCGGACATCCGCATCTGCAACCAGCCCCATGAAATCGACGCGGCCGACCGCGTGGTGTTTCCCGGGCAGGGCGCCATGGCGGACTGCATGCGCACCCTGAATGAATCCGGCCTGCGCGAAGCGGTCGTCAAGGCCGCCCGCAGCAAGCCGCTGCTGGGCGTCTGCGTGGGCGAACAGATGCTGTTCGACGCCAGCGAAGAGGGCGCCACCCCGTGCCTGGGCCTGTTCCCCGGCGTGGTGCGGCGCTTTGCCGGTCCGCGCTTCGCCGACCTGGCCGCCGGCGACGACCAGGCCTGCCTGGCCGACACCGGCGCCGCCGGCCCGGTCGACGCCCGTCCCGAACTGCTGAAAGTCCCGCACATGGGATGGAACAAAGTCCGCCAGACGCGCTCTCACCCTATCTGGGACGGCATTCCGGACGACACGCATTTCTATTTCGTCCATAGTTATTACGCCGACCCGGCCGATACGAGCCTGACCGTTGGTGAAACCGATTATGGCGTCGCCTTTACCTGCGCGGTGGCGGCAGCTAACATTTTCGCGGTGCAGTTCCACCCCGAGAAGAGCGCCGAGCACGGTTTGCGCCTGTATCGCAATTTTGTAGACTGGCAGCCGTAAGCCACTAGCACTCCGCTGCGGCACACGCGCTGCAGCCCGTTCAACCCCATATTTTCCCGCTGCCCACCATGCTGCTGATCCCCGCCATCGATCTCAAAGACGGACGCTGCGTGCGTCTGCGCCAGGGCGACCTGGACGATGTAACGGTGTTCTCCGAAGACCCCGCCTCCATGGCCTCCAAATGGCTCGAACAGGGCGCGCGCCGCCTGCACCTGGTCGACCTGAACGGCGCCGTCGTCGGCAAGCCCAAGAATGAAGCGCCCATCAAGGCCATCCTGGACGCCGTCGGCGACGACATCCCCGTCCAGATCGGCGGCGGCATCCGCGACCTCGACACCATCGAGCGCTACCTCGACGCCGGCATTTCCTACGTCATCATCGGCACCGCCGCGGTCAAGAACCCGGGCTTCCTGCAGGACGCCTGCGGCGCCTTCCCCGGCCAGATCATCGTCGGCCTGGATGCCCGCGACGGCAAGATCGCCACCGACGGCTGGAGCAAGCTGACCCGCCACGACGTGCTCGACCTGGCCAAGAAGTTCGAGGACTACGGCTGCGAAGCCATCATCTACACCGACATCGGCCGCGACGGCATGCTGTCGGGCGTGAACGTCGAGGCCACCGTGCGCCTGGCGCAGCACGTGCGCATCCCCGTGTACGCCTCGGGCGGCATCGCCGGCATCCAGGACATCGAAGCGCTGTGCGCCGTCGAGGAAGAGGGCGTCGAAGGCGCCATCCTGGGCCGCAGCATCTACGAAGGCACGCTCAACTTCCAGGCGGCGCAGGCCCGCGCCGACGAATTGGCCAAATGACCACCTCCAGCAGTACCTCCGGGGCGGGCGCGCCCGCCCAGAGCGCGCTGACCCGCCGCATCATTCCCTGCCTTGACGTCACCGCCGGCCGGGTCGTCAAGGGCGTCAACTTCGTCAACCTCGCCGATGCCGGCGATCCCGTCGAGATCGCCCGCCGCTACAACGAGCAGGGCGCCGACGAGCTCACCTTCCTGGACATCACCGCCACCAGCGATGGCCGCGACCTGATCCTGCCCATCATCGAGCAGGTCGCCTCGCAGGTCTTCATCCCCCTGACGGTGGGCGGCGGCGTGCGCCAGGTGTCGGACATCCAGCGCCTGCTCAACGCCGGCGCCGACAAGATCAGCATCAACAGCGCCGCCGTGGCCAATCCGGAACTGGTGCGCGCGGCCTCCGACTACCACGGCTCGCAATGCGTGGTGGTGGCGATCGACGCGCGCCGGGTCTCGGCCGCGGGCGAACCGCCGCGCTGGGAAGTGTTCACCCATGGCGGCCGCAAGGCCACCGGGCTGGACGCCGTGGCATGGGCCCGCCGCATGGCCGCCTACGGCGCCGGCGAGATCCTGCTGACCAGCATGGACCGCGACGGCACCAAGTCGGGCTTCGACCTGGAACTGACCCGCGCCGTGTCCGACGCGGTGCCGGTGCCCGTCATCGCCTCGGGCGGCGTCGGCTCGCTGCAGCATCTGGCCGACGGCGTCACCACGGGCCGCGCCAGCGCGGTGCTGGCCGCCAGTATTTTCCACTTCGGCCAGCACACGGTCGGCGAGTGCAAGCGTTTCATGGCCGAGCAGGGCATTGCAGTGAGGATGTGAAGATGAGCAACGAACCCAGCTGGATGGCCGACGTCGTCTTCGACGAAAACGGCCTGATCCCCGCCATCGCGCAGGACGCCGACAACGGCCAGATCATGATGGTGGCCTGGATGAACCGCGAATCGCTGGCCGAGACCGCCGCCACCGGCCGCGCGGTGTACTGGTCGCGTTCGCGCCAGCGCCTGTGGCGCAAGGGCGAGGAATCCGGCCACGTGCAGCAGGTGCACGAGCTGCGCCTGGACTGCGACGGCGACGTGGTGCTGCTCAAGGTGCACCAGGAAGGCGGCATCGCCTGCCACACCGGCCGCGCCAGCTGCTTCTACCGCCGCCTGGAAGGCCAGACCGACCAGGCCACCTGGGTCACGGTCGACCCGGTGCTGAAAGACCCCGAGCTGATCTACAAATGACCGATTCGCCCCTGACCGCCCACGACATCCTGGCCCGCATCGCCGACACCCTGGAAACCCGCCGCCCCGAAAATGGCGGCGACCCCAAGGCCTCGTACGCGGCCAAGCTGCTGTCCAAAGGCCCCGACGCCTTCCTCAAGAAGATCGGCGAGGAAGCCACCGAACTGGTCATGGCCGCCAAGGATGGCGTGCCCGAGCGCATCGTCAGCGAAACCGCCGACCTGTGGTTTCATTGCCTGGTCGCGCTGACGCACTTCAACCTGCGGCCCGACGACGTGCTGGCCGAACTGGCCCGCCGCGAAGGGCTGTCGGGCCTGGCCGAGAAGGCCAGCCGTCCCCAGGACTGACACGGAACCGCAAAAATGAGCGCCAACTGTATCTTCTGCAAGATCGCCGCCGGCGAGATCCCGTCCAAGAAGGTCTACGAGGACGAGGACTTTGTTGCATTCCACGATATCAACCCGGCCGCGCCGGTGCATTTATTGCTGATCCCTCGACGTCATGTCACATCCATGCAGGATATTACGGCCGAGGACGCAGGTTGGTTGGGTAGAATGATGGCATTGGCGCCGCGGCTTGCCGCTGAAAACGGTTGCACCCCGGGCCCTGATGGCGGGTTTCGCATCATGATCAATTCTGGCGTCGAAGGCGGCCAGGAAGTCCCGCATCTGCATTTCCACATCATCGGCGGTCAGCGACCCTGGAAAGGGCGCATGGCCCCCACTGCGTAATACGGAGAACCATCATGGGTAGCTTTAGCATTTGGCATTGGCTGGTCGTTCTGGTCATTGTGGCGCTGATTTTCGGCACCAAGAAACTGCGCAACATCGGTTCCGACTTGGGCGGCGCCGTCAAGGGCTTCAAGGAAGGCATGAAGGACGCCAACGGCGAGAAGCCGGCCGAGCCCATCGCCCAGCAGCGCGTCGCCGGCGACACCATCGACGTGCAGGCCAAGGAAAAGTCCAACACCTGAGCGCCTGCTCCCCCGGGCCCGGCCTGAACCGGCCGGCCCTAATTGCCTCAATTCCCGAGCGGCCGTCGAATGTTTGATGTCAGCCTCACTGAACTGATGGTGATCGGCGTCGTCGCGCTGATCGTCATCGGCCCCGAACGCCTGCCCAAGGTCGCCCGTACGGTCGGCCACCTGCTGGGCCGCGCGCAGCGTTACGTCAATGACGTGAAATCCGATATCCAGCGCGAGATCGAGCTGGACGAACTGCGCAAATTCAAGAGCGAAATGGAGACCGCGGCACAGGATGTGCACCAGTCCCTGAACGATACCCACAACGCCTTGCAGGAGCCGGTGCAGCAATTCCGCGCCGAGCTCGACGAAGTCGCCCGCGAAGCCAGCGGCAAGCCCGCGCTGACGGCCGGCGCCGAATCCGCCGCCCCCGCCGACCCGCACGCCACGCCCGCCAATACCGCAGGCACCGGCGCCACGCCGGCCTCGTCGGCCGAGCCGCTGATGACGCCGCACGCGGCCCAGCCGGCCGAGCCGCCGCGCATCATCGCGCCGCCCAACCCGAACCTGAGCCTGG
>NZ_CADIJR010000023.1 GCF_902859645.1 Achromobacter insuavis
GTCACCGCCGGCGCCGGCCGCGCGCAGTCTGCCATTCCAGCCCGGCATTCCCGACCTCAAGAGCTTTCCCGCGGCGGCCTGGTCGCGCTGCGTGGCCGGCCGCATCAAGTCGCTGCGCGTGCATGACCTGGGCTACGGGCCGGTGGCCGGCCTGCCGGCCCTGCGCGCCGCGATCCTGGCGCACGTCGGCGCCGCGCGCGGCGTGGTGGCGCAGGTCGAGCAGGTGGTGATCCTGCCGTCGACGGCGGCCGCGATCGAACTGCTGGCCCGCGTGGTGCTGACGCCCGAGGCGCCGGTCGCGTGGATCGAGGACCCCGGCTACCCGAAGGCGCGGGCCCTGCTGCAGCGGGCCGGGGCGCGGCTGGCGCCGGTGCCTTGCGACGACGCCGGCATCGACCCGGCGCGCGCCGCCGACGGGCCGCCGCGCCTGATCTACGTGACCCCGTCGCACCAGTGCCCCACCGGCGCCACCATGACGCTGCCGCGGCGCCTGGCGCTGCTGGAAGCGGCGCAACGCCACGACGCCTTCATCATCGAGGACGATTACGACAGCGAATTCCGCTACGCGACGCGGCCGATCGCCGCGCTGCAGGGCATCGACAGCGGCCAGCGCGTGGCCTACCTCGGCACGTTCTCCAAGACCCTGGCGCCAGGGCTGCGGGTGGCCTACGCCATCCTGCCGCCGGCGCTGGTGGCGCCGTGCCTGGCCGAGATGGCGCTGCGGCAGGGCGAGGTCTCGATCCACATCCAGGCTGGCCTGGCCGACTTCCTGGACGACGGCCATTTCCGCGGCCACATCCGCCGCATGCGCGGCGTCTACGCCGAGCGCATGGACAACCTGGTGGGCGCGCTGACGCGGCATTGCGGGCGCTGGCTGCGGGTGGCGGACGGGGCGGGCGGCTTGAAACTGGCGGTGCGGTTCCGCAACCCGGCCATCGACGACCGCGAGGTGGTGCGGGCGCTGGCGCGGGCCGGCTACGGCGCCCGGACCTATTCGGAGTTCTGCCTGGCCGCGCCGGAGCCGGGGCTGGTGTTCGGCATCGGCCAGGCCACGCCGGCGCGCGCCGACGCGCTGGCGCTGTGCCTGGCGGCAATCCTGCGCGGCGCGACGGCGGGCGCGCGCTGAGCGGGCGCGTTGCACGCTGCGGACGCTTGCCGTTGCCAGGCCGCCGGCGGGGCGCAAACGGAATACAGTGCGCAACAGACCTCGCCGCGTCCTTGCGGCGGGAGAACACCACAAAGGGAGACAGCATGGATACGGCAGGTCAGACGGGCGCCAGCGTGCGCGAACGGGTCGGCGAGACGGAATGGCAGGTGCGCAAGGACCTGGCGGCGCTCTACCGGCTGGTGGCGTTGTTTGGTTGGGACGACCTGATCTTCACGCACATCACCGCCAAGGTGCCGGGCACCGAGCATTTCCTCATCAACCCCTACGGCATGATGTTCGACGAGATCACGGCCTCCAGCCTGGTCAAGATCGACCTGCACGGCCGCAAGGTGATGGACTCGGAATACGACATCAATCCGGCCGGCTTCACCATCCACAGCTGTATCCACGCGGCCCGCAAGGACGCCATGTGCGTGCTGCACACGCACTCCATCAACGGCGTGGCGGTGTCGGCGCAGAAGGAAGGCCTGCTGCCGCTGTCGCAGTTCGCGTTCATCGTGCTGCGTTCGCTCAGCTATCACGACTACGAGGGCCTGGCGCTCAATCCCGAAGAGCAGCCGCGGCTGGTGCGCGACCTGGGCAGCAACAACTACCTGATCCTGCGCAATCACGGCCTGTTGACGGTGGGGCAGAGCATGGCCGAGGCGTTCCAGGCCATGCACCGGCTGGAAGCGGCCTGCATGGTGCAGGTGCGGGCGCAGGCGGGCGGCGAACTGACGTTCATTCCGCCCGAGGTGCTGGCGCGCGCGGCGGTGGAATCCCCAGCCGACCGGGCGCACAAGGCTTCGCTGGCCTGGCCGGGCCTGCTGCGCCGGTTGGACCGGCGCAATCCGGGCTACGCCGACTGACGACCCCAGCGGCCGGGCGCGTCCCGCCAGTGCGGCGGGGCGGGCGCGGCCAGGGTGGCCAGGCCCGCGCCTTACTTCTTCCCGGGCTGCGGTTCCAGGAACTCGCCGCAGTCCGGCACCGGCGTGGCCGGCTGGTAGACCGAGCCGTCTTCCTTCCATTTGTAGGTCACCGTGTAGCTGCACTGCTTGTCGGCCTGCGGTTGCAGTTGCGCGGCCGTCGGCGCGGGCCGCTTGCCCGGATCGGCGTAGCGGCTGGCGTCGGCCGGGCTGCGCGTGGCCTGGGTGGTGACCTGCAGGTCCGGGTACGGCTGCTTGCTGGGCAGGGCCTTCACCGTGGCGTCATAGCGGTAATAGTCCATGCAGTTGCCTTCGCGGCGTTTCTCGTCGGCCTCGTTGGCGCAGGCGCGGATGCCTGCCTTGGCAGTGTAGGGCAGCAGGTGCACCAGGGCCGCGGACTTGTCGCCCAGGTCGACCATGAACAGGTACAGGTCGCGGCGCGAGAAGCTGCCGCCGGGGAACTGGATCTCTTCCTTGTAGTCCGGCTCGTTGGGGCCGATCACGCCCACCAGCGCGCGTTCCTCGCTCAGGCGAATGAGGTGCGGCCAGACCGTGAAGCGCGTGAAGTTCGGGATGTCGGGCAGGTCCCAGAAGCGGTAGTCGGCGCGCAGGGTGCGGCTGGTGGCGAACGGGCCGTTGTCTTCGAAGCCGCCGTCCACCTTGATCCCCACGCACCAGTCCGTCTGCGCGTTGCAGTACAGCTGGTTCTGCGGGTTGAGCGTCAAGGTCTCGACATCGGGCTGCGCCGCGCTGGCGGCGGCGGGCAGGACGGCGCAGAGCAGCAGCGCAAGGGCTTTATTCATCGTGGTTCCTCGTGGATCGGGAAAAGCGCCGGCGCATTGTGGCCCGATTTTTCCCGCCACGCGTCACCAATTGTATGAAGCGGTGCAAAAATCTCCCGCCCTTGGCGCGGGTCAGCGTGGCCCCTGGTCGCGGTGCCGCAGGATCAGGTCGTGCAGGGCCTGGGCCGCGGGCGACAGGTGCGCGCCCTTGCGGCTGATGAGCGAAAAGGTGCGGCCCACCACCGGCGTGTGCAGCGACACCACCCGCAGCCCCGGATACGAGCCGGCCTGCCACGCCAGCCGCGGCACCACGGCGATGCCGGCGCCGGCGGCCACCAGCCCGACGGCGGTCGAGCTGCGCTGCACTTCATAGAAGGCCGTCAGCCGCGGCGCCAGTTCGGCCAGCGCGTGATCGAGCAGCGGCCGGTTGTTGCTGCTGGCGCCGGGAAAGATCAGCCGGTGACCCTCCAGCTTTTCCCAGGGCAGCGTGCGGCGGCGCGCCAGCGGATGGTCCTCGCGGCAGATCAGCACGAAGTCGTCCTGCAGCAGCGGGATGCTCTGCAGCGTGGGGGCGTGGGTCTCGGCGATGTTGATGCCGAACTCGGCCTCGCGCGTGAGCACCGCCTGGGCCACCGCGCCGGAAGAATGGTCCAGCACCTTGACGCGGTTCTGCGGATGCTCGGCGCTGTAGCGCTGCAGGATGTGCGGCAGGTAGTGCACGCCGATGGTCGGCACACAGGCCAGCGTCACGTCGCCGCGCTGGGCCTTGCCGGTTTCCCGGATCTCGGTGAGCGCCGCGGCCAGGTCGGCCAGCAGCCGCCGCGCCTGCGGCAGGAAGCTGTCGCCCGGCGGCGTCAGCGCGACCGAGCGGGTGGTGCGTTCCACCAGCCGCACGCCCAGGAACGATTCCAGGTTCTGCAGCCGCCGGCTCAACGCGGTCTGGGTGATGCTGAGCTCGCCGGCGGCGCGGCGAAAGCTCTTGTGATCCGCGATCGCCACGAAGGCCTGCACGCCGAGCACGTCGATTTTCATGAGAAAAACGCATCAATTGACTAATTAATATCATTTTACGGTCGGCGGGGCGGCGCTCACAATGCCCGCATCCTGGCAGGAGACAAACCATGAACATCACCATTCTCGACGACTATTTCGACACGCTGCGGGGCTTGCCCTGTTTCCGCAAACTCGACGGCCATGCCGTCACGGTCTGGAACGACCACGTGCAGGACGTGGACGCGCTGGCCGAACGCCTGCGCGACACCGAGGCGCTGGTGCTGATCCGCGAACGCACCCAGATCCGCGCGCCGCTGATCGCGCGCCTGCCCAAGCTGCGGCTGATCAGCCAGCGCAGCGTCTATCCGCACATCGACGTCGACGCCTGCACCGCGCACGGCGTCATCCTGTCGTCGAACCAGCACGCCGGCACGCCGTCGTACGCGGCGGCGGAGCTGACCTGGGGCCTGGTGCTGGCCGGCATGCGGCGCATTCCGCAGGCGGTGCAACTGCTCAAGCAGGGCACCTGGCAGACCGGCATGGGCCGCACGCTGCGCGGCCGCACGCTCGGCATCTACGGCTATGGCCGCATCGGCGCCGAAGTGGCGCGCTACGGCGCCGCCTTTGGCATGAAGGTGCTGGTGTGGGCGCGCGAGGCCTCGCGCCAGAGGGCCCGCGACGACGGCTGGGACGTGGCGCCGGACAAGCAGGCGTTCTTCGAGACCTGCGACGTGCTGTCGCTGCACATGCGGCTGGTGCCGGACACGCGCGGCATCGTCACGGCGCAGGACCTGGCGCGCATGAAGCCGTCGGCATTGCTGGTGAACACCAGCCGCGCCGGCCTGATCGAGCCCGGCGCGCTGGCGCAGGCGCTGGCCGCCGGCCGGCCGGGCGCGGCGGCGGTGGACGTGTTCGAGTCGGAACCGATGACCGATCCGCAACATCCGCTGCTGCAACTGCCCAACGCGATCTGCACGCCGCACATCGGCTACGTCACCGAAGACGAATACGAGACCCAGTTCTCCGACGTCTTCGATCAGATCGTCGCCTACGCCGCCGGCAAGCCGATCCACGTGATCAATCCCGCGGTCCTGGCCTGACAGGCGTTTCGCGGGCGCCGCGGCCGGTTCGCCGAGCGCCTTCGGCGGACCGTCGCTCCTGACATCACGCGCGCCCTCGGCGGCCGGCCGCGCCCGGCATCACGCGCGCCGCAGGCGGCCCGTCAGCACGATGGCCGCGGCCGGCGCGATGGCGAACACGCCGAACAGCACCAGCGCCGCGCTCCTGGCGCCGTCAATGCCGCCCGGCTGGGTCAGGCCGCCGGCATTGGCGACCACGCCGGCCAGCGCCGCGGTCAGGGCGGTGGCGTACAACTGCACCGTGGTGATCGACGACGACGCCAGCGTTTCCTCGCCCGGCGCGGCGGCCGAGAACACCCGCGTCAGCAGGTGCGGCCAGCCCAGGCCGATGCCGAAGCCCACCGCCGTCAGCGCGATGCCGTGCAGCACCGTGCCCAGCGCGGCCGGCTGCCAGGCGATGACCGGCATGGTGGCCGCCAGCGCCGCCAGCGCGGCCAGCACCACGATGGGACTGGCCCGGATCAGGCGCCAGGCCCGGGCCGGCTCGCGGCCGGCGCTGTAGATCGAGGCCAGCGTCCAGCCGCCCGCCATCAGCGCGGTCATGTAGCCCGCGGCCAGCGGCGTCATCGCGTGCGCCACCTGCAGGAAGTAGGGCACGAAGATCTCGGTGGTCAGGGCCGCCACCAGCAGGCTCATGACGGCGTACAGCAGGCCCAGCTGCGTGCCGAGCGTATAGGCGCCGGTCGGCAGCAGCTTGGCGCGGGCGCGGGTGTCGATGCGCGCGATGGCGGCGGCGATGGCGATGCCCGCGACGATGCCGGCGGCGTTCCAGGCCAGGCTCTGCGACAGGCCGGCGGCCGAGATCGCCAGCACCGACAGCACCAGCAGCGTGATGGTCAGCCAGGGCACCGGGCCTGACGCCGCCTCGCCCGCGGTCCTGCCGCGGAACTGGCTGGCCACGATCAGCGCCAGCAGCAAGGCCACCGGCACCAGCACCCAGAACGCCGGCCGCCAGTGGCCGCTCTGCGCGAACACGCCGCCGATGGCCGGGCCGCCCAGGGTCGCCACGCCCCACATGCCGGAGACCAGCGCCATCGCCCGGGGCCACAGCCGCGCATCGAACACCACGCGGATCAAGGCATAGCTCAGCGCGAACAGCACGCCGCCGCCCAGACCCTGCACCGTGCGGCCCAGCAGCAGGGCCGGCATCGACGGCGCCAGCGCGCAGCCGATCGCGCCGGCCGAGAACACCGCCAGCGCCAGCAGGTACGCCAGGCGCGGGCCGAGACGGTCGATGAGCTTGGCCGACAGCGCCGAGCCGACGATCGAGGCGGCCACGAACAGCGTGGTGTTCCAGGCGTAATAGGCCAGCCCGCCGATCTCGCGGATGATGGTGGGCAGGATGGTGGTGACGATGTAGATGTTGATGGCGTGCAGCGCGACGCCGCCGGCCAGCGCAATGGAGCGCAGCCCGTTCCTGCCGCGCAGCAGGTCGGCCCAGGAGGCGGTGGCGGCGCCGGACGGCGGGGGGCTCGATGACATGGGGTCTCCTCTTTGTAAATTATCAATCCAACAAATGATGGAATGATAGGAAGATGATAAGGTCGCGTCAATGAAGACCCTGCCGCCGTCCCCGCCAATGACCGATGCCGCCGCCGATTCCCTCGATGACCTGGCCGATGCCGCCAAGACGCTAGGCCATCCGCATCGCCTGGCTCTATTGCAGGCCGTACTGCAGCGCGAAAGCACGGTCGAGCAGCTGGCCCTGGGGTCGGGGCTGTCGATCACCAATGCCTCGCAGCATCTGCAGCAGCTCAAGCGCGCCGGCTTCATCCAGTCGCGCCGCGACGGCAAGCACGTGCTGTACCGCGGCGGCGCAGGACCGGTGTCGGAAGTGCTGTCGGCGTTGCAGGACTACCTGTCGCACCAGCGCCAGGAAATGCGGCGCGTGGCCGCCGACAGCGTCAACCGCCCCGAGCAGCTCGAAGCGGTCTCGATCGAACAACTGGTCGCCAAGCTCGACGAAGGCGCGCTACTGCTGGACGTGCGCTCGCGCGAGGACTACGCCGCCGGCCATATTCCAGGCGCGGTCAACATCCCGACCGAGGAGCTGGAGCCGCACCTGGCGCAGCTGCCGCGCGACCAGAACATCGTGGCCTATTGCGGCGGCCGCTACTGCGTGCTGTCGATGCGCGCGGTGGCGCTGCTGCGCGCCCGCGGCTTCCAGGCGCAGCGCCTGGGCGACGGCTTCCCCGCCTGGAAGGCCGCCGGCCTGCGGGTCGAGGCGCGGCGCCACTGATCACAACCAAGCAGGAGACACACATGGATATCGGATTCATCGGCCTGGGCGTCATGGGCACGCCGATGGCGCTCAACCTGGCCCGCGCCGGCACGCCGCTGGTGGTCTGGAGCCGGTCCCCCGGCGGCTATGACGCGCTGCGCGCCGCGGGCGCGCGCGTGGCCGACGAGGCCGGCCAGGTCTACGCGCAATGCCGCACCGTCATCCTGATGCTGGCCAACGACGCGGCCATCGACACGGTGCTGGCGCGCGGCACGGACGACTTCGAGACGCGCGTGCGCGACCACGTGATCGTCAACATGGGCACCACCTCGGCCGACTATTCGCGCCAGCTGGGCGCCGACATCGAGGCGGCCGGCGGCCGCTACGTCGAGGCGCCGGTGTCGGGATCGCGCAAGCCGGCCGAAGCCGGGCAACTGGTGGTGATGCTGGCCGGCCATGACGACGACGTCGCCGCCGTGCGCGAACTGGTGCGGCCGCTGTGCCGCGACAGTTTCGTCTGTGGCGCGGTGCCGTCGGCGCTGGCCATGAAGCTGTCGGTCAACCTGTTCCTCATCACCATGGTTACGGGCCTGACCGAGTCGGTGCATTTCGCTGAGCGGCAGGGCATCGACCTGGCGCTGTTCGCCGAGGTGCTGAACGCCGGGCCGATGGCCAGCGATGTGTCGCGCGTCAAACTGGGCAAGCTGGTGACGCAGGACTTTTCCGTGCAGGCGGCGATCACCGACGTCCTCAAGAACAGCCGCCTGGTGGCCGAGGCCGCGCGCAGCGCCGGCATCGCCTCGCCGCTGCTGGATGCCAGCCACGCGCTGTACGGCGAGACCGAGGCCCAGGGCCTGGGCGCGTCCGACATGGTGGCGGTAATCCGCGCCATCGAGCGGCGCACCGACGCCGGCTGACGGCCGCCGCCAACCCTTCTTCTTTTTTTTCCGTAGCACCATGATCACTCTGAGAACCTCCACCCCCGCGGACGGCGAACGCGTCGTCGACATCTGGCGCCGCGCCGTGGATGCGACCCACGACTTCCTGTCGCCGCAGGACCGCCATGACATCGAGGCCGAGGTGGTGGGCTTCCTGCCCGCCGCCACGCTCGATCTGGCCGTGGATGCGGACGACCGCGCGCTGGCGTTCATGCTGCTCGACGGCAGCCACATGGAAGCGCTGTTCGTCGATCCCGCCGCGCGCGGCACGGGCGTCGGGCGCGCGCTGGTCGAGGACGCGCTGCGGCGCCATCCCGGCCTGAGCACCGACGTCAACGAGCAGAACGCGCAGGCGATCGGCTTCTATGAACGGCTGGGCTTCGAGCGCACCGGGCGTTCCGAGCGGGATGGCCAGGGACGGGCCTATCCGCTGATCCATCTGCGTCATCGCGGCGACGCGCCGGCATGAGCCCGGTCTTCAAGTCCGAGCGCCACGCCGAAGCCGTGCGCCAGGCCTATGCCGCCGCGCTGGTCCATTGGCCGGCCGATGTGCGGCGGGTGACGGTGCCGACGCCGGCTGGCGACACCCATGTGCTGGTGTGTGGCCGCGAGAACGCGCCGCCGCTGGTGCTGCTGCATGGCGCGCAGAGCACGGCGGCCAGCTGGCAGCGGCAGGCGGCGGCCTGGGCGCCGCATTTCCGCATTTACGCGATCGACCTGATCGGCGAGGCCGGCCCGAGCGCGCCGGCGCGGCTGCCGCTGGCGAGCGATGCGCACGCGGCCTGGCTGGAGGCGGTGCTCGACGGCCTGGGCGTGGCGCGCGCGGCGTGCTTCGGCATTTCGCTGGGCGCGTGGCTGGCGCTGGACTTCGCCGTGCGGCGGCCGGCGCGGGTCGAGCGGCTGGCGCTGTTGTGTCCGTCCGGCATCGGCCGGCAGAAGAACATCCTGCCGTGGGTCCTGCCGCTGCTGCTGCTGGGGCCCGCGGGCCGCGCGCTGGTGCGTCGCCGCATCATCGGGCCGCTGCCGGCCGATCCGGCGCCCGCCGACCGCGCCCAGTTCGCGTTGATGCAGGCTATCGACCGCGGCTTCCGGTCGCGCTTCGGCGCCATTCCGGTCTTCGGCGACGAGGCGCTGCGCCAGCTGGCGCAGCCGCTGTTCGTGGCGGTGGGCGGGCGCGATGTGATGCTCGATTCGCAAGATACCCGAGAGCGGCTGCGCCGCCTGGCGCCGCGCGCGCAGGTGACGCTGTTGCCGCGCGAGCGCCATTTCATCCGCGGGCAGAACGACGCGGTGCTGGCGTTCCTGCGGGCGGCCTAGGGTCTGTTCACAGGCGCCTCGCACGGGCCGGCAATCGGGCGCCAGGCGAGGTCGCGCAGCACCGGGGGCGCGATTGCGCCGTCAGCGTGGCGCGCCCGAGGCCTCGGGTTGCAGCGCCGGCGGCTCGAAGGCGCGCACCGCCGGCGCGTCGCCTTGCCAGCGTTCCACCTGCACCAGCGCCGACAGCGCGCTCGGGCCCTGCGCCAGCCGCGACGTGCCCACGTCCACCGTCAGCACGTTGGGATTGCCATGGCGTTCCAGCGCGTCGTCCTGCGGATCGAACCAGGCGCCGGTGGGCATCACCACCACGCCGCGCAGCAGGTCGGCGCTGAGTTGCGCGCCGCCGAGGCAGGCGCCGCGATCATTGAAAAGGCGCACCACATCCCCCTGCGCGATGCCGCGTTCGGCGGCGTCGTCGGGATGCAGCAGCACCGCCTCGCGCCCGGCGACCTGGTTGGCGCGGGTGGCCGGCGCCGGGTCCAGCTGCGAGTGCAGCCGGTCGGCGGGCTGGCAGGTGACCAGGTGCAGCGGCCAGCGCGCGGCGCGCTCGGCGCCCAGCCATTCCACCGGCGGCAGCCAGGCCGGATGCGGCGGACAGTCGTCGTAGCCGAATTCGGCGATGGCGGCGCTGTGCAGTTCGAGCCGGCCGGAACGGGTCTTGAGCGGATGCCCGGCGGGGTCTTCACGGAACTGCTCGAACAGCACGAAGTCGCGCGCCGGCGGCGGCAGCGCGACGTGGCCGCGTTCCCAGAATTCGTCGAAGGCCGGCAGCGTCAGTTGCGCCGCTTCCCAGGCCGGCCGCATCTGTTCGTAGATGTGGCGGATCCAGGTCATCTCGTCGCGGCCTTCGGTGTAGGCCAGCTCGAAGCCGCCGCGCGCGGCCAGTTCGCGGTAGATGTCGAAGTCGTTGCGGCTGCGGCCCACCGGCGCCACCGCCTGCCGCATCGCCAGCAGGTAGCGGTCGCGCGATGAGCCGCCGATGTCGTTGCGTTCCAGCGTGGTGGTGGCGGGCAGCACGATGTCGGCGCGGCGCGCGGTCGGCGTCCACCACGGCTCGTGCACGATGATGGTCTCGGGCCGCGCCCAGGCCCGCATCAGCCGGTTCAGGTCCTGGTGGTGATGGAACGGATTGCCGCCGGCCCAGTAGACCAGGCGGATGTCCGGATAGATGCCGGTCCTGCCGTTGAATTCGTACGGCTCGCCCGGCTGCAACAGCATGTCGGTCAGGCGCGCCACGGGGATCGAGGCGCCGGCCGGATTGCGGCCGGCGCGCATCTCCGGCGCGGGCAGGTCGGGGCGCGGATTGCCGGCGCCGTTCATCGAGCCATGGCCGAAGGCGAAGCCGCCGCCGGGCAGGCCGATCTGGCCGAGCAGGGCGGCCAGCGCGACGCTGCCCCAGTAGGGCTGCTCGCCGCGATGGCCGCGCTGCAGCGACCACGAGCACGACAGCAGCGTGCGGGCGCCGGCCGCGTCCCGCGCCAGCGCGCGGATGGTATCGGCCGGCACGCCGCAGATGCGCTCGGCCCAGGCCGCGTCCTTGGGCTGGCCGTCGGCGCGGCCCAGCAGGTAGTCGGCGTACTGCTCGAAGCCGTTGCAGCAGCGGGCCAGGAAGTCGCGGTCGTGGCGGTCCTCGGCCAGCAGCGTGTGCGCCATGCCCAGCATCATCGCGGCATCGGTGTTGGGACGGATGGGGATCCATTCGGCGGCCAGCGCCGCCGGCGCGTCGGCGCGCGTGGGGCTGACCACCACCGCGCGCATGCCGGCCTGACGCGCCCGCGCCAGCCAGCCGGGGGCGCTGTGGTCGCCCGCGCCGCCCGAGGCGATCTGGGTGTTGCGCAGCGGGATGCCGCCGAACGCGATCAGCAGCCGGGTGTGCCCGACCACGCTGTTCCAGTCGGTGATGCGGCCGGTCACGGGGGCATAGGTGCCGATGATGTGCGGCAGCAGGAATTGCGCCGCGCCCCAGCTGTAGTTGCCCGACTGGTCGACGCAGCCGCCGCCGGCATACAGGAAACGGTGCGTCAGCGTGCGCGCGTGGTGCAGCCGTCCGGCGGACGACCAGCCATATGAACCGCCGAAGATGGCGCTCGGGCCATGCTGCGCGCGCACCCGTTGCAGCTCATCGTGCACCAGCGCCAGCGCGGTGTCCCAGTCGACCTCGACATAACCGTCGACGCCGCGCAGTTCGGGCGCGCCGCGGTGCCTGAGCCAGCTGGCGCGCACGCTGGGGCGGGCGATGCGCAGCGGCGAATGCACCATGTCGGGCATCGTGTGGATAAGCGGGGACGGAGCCTGGTCGTGAGCGAACGGCTCGCAGCCGATGACGCGGCCGTCACGCACCAGCGCGGTGTACGCGCCCCAGTGAGACAGGGACGGATAACGGGAGATCGCTTCGGACATGCGGGTGGCGCCGTGAAAAGCGTATTGTTGTGGAAATCTTCATAACTTAACGGCATTGCCTTAGAAATTCTTTGTCTTTCAGGCCCTGCGAAAGTGTGGAAAATAGAAAAATTTTCGGGGCCGCTCTTCCTATACTGCGAAAGCAGCAAGGGGAATGGTCAGGTGCAGGCGCCAACGACCGCGCGCCAGCCTGGCTTTTTTTGATTGAGCAGTCCTTCCGCATGTGGAGCAGGTCATGAGCAAAATGAAAATCCAGGGGTCCTTCGTCGCCATCGTCACGCCGTTCAATCGTGACGGCAGCGTCGATTTCAGCGCCTTCCGCAGTCTGTTGAAGTTCCAGGAAGACAACGGCACCGCCGCGGTGCTGATCATGGGATCCACGGGTGAGGTCTCGCTGCTGTCGCCCGAAGAGCGCCGCCAGGTGATCGTCGAGACGGCCAAGATGAAGACCGGCAAGATGAAGCTGTTCTACGGCTGCACCGGCAACAACACCGACAGCACCATCGACTACCTGAAGTTCGCGCGCGCCAACGGCGCCGACGGCGCGATCCTGGCCGCGCCCGCCTACATCTGCGCGTCCGAGGCCGACACCGAAGCCTATTTCCTCGAAGTGGCCGACGCCACCGACCTGCCCCTGGGCATCTACAACAACCCGCCGCGGGTCAAGAGCGACCTGCACTGGGACCAGCTGCTGCGCATCTTCAAGCACCCCAACTACGTGGTGCACAAGGAATCGACCACCCGCGTCGGCCAGGTGGCGCAGGTGCTGCGCGGCCGTCCCGATGTGTCGGTGATGTGCTGCGACTCGCCCAACCTCGGCCTGGTGGTGCCCACCATGAGCCTGGGCGGCCACGGCACCGCCAACATGACCGGCAACATCGCGCCCGCAGAGATGGCCGACATCTCGCGTCCGTGGGACACGCCGGACGTGTCGGTCAGCTTCCGCGAAGGCTACCTGGGCCTGCTGCCGATGCTGCATTACTCGTACTCGGCCATCAACCCGGTCGCCATCAAGTCGCTGATGAAGGCGGTGGGCCTGCCGGTCGGCGATCTGCGCCGGCCGCTGCGCGGCCTGGAGGGCGATGCCCTGGCCAAGGGCCTGCGCATCGTGCGCGAGCTGGGGCTGGACGCCAAGTACGGCTTCAGCTCCGCCCAGCTCAAGGCGGCCTGATTCCCCTGTTCCGGCGGCAATAGCCGCCGGATGCATGTTGACGATCCACGACATGGCGGCCGCGAGCGTCGCGGCCGGTGGCGTGGTCGGCCCCTGCGCGTCCGAAATGGACGCGCCATCGCCAAGAGAGATTCATCATGTTCCGTTCGCCGTCCCGTCCCGCGCCGTTCACCCGGCTGTTCTCCGCCGCGCTGGCGGCCATGGGCATTACCTGCGGCGCCGCCGCGCTGGCCGCCGACGCGGCCTATCCGCAGCGTCCGATCACGCTGGTGGTGCCGCACCCGCCGGGCGGCTCGGTCGACGGCGTGGCGCGCCTGTATGCCGAACAGCTGGGCAAGGAGCTGGGCCAGTCGATCGTGGTGGAAAATCGCGCCGGCGCGTCGGGCATGATCGGCGCGGCCTACGTCGCGCGGGCCGCGCCGGACGGCTACACGCTGTACCTGAACGCGTCGATCCACGCCATCAATCCGCTGCTGTACAAGAAGACCATCAAGTTCGACTCGGTCAAGGACTTCACGCCGATCAGCGAGCTGGCGCAGGGCGCGCTGATCTTCAGCGTCTATCCCAAGGTGCCGGCCGACAATGTGGGCGACCTGGTCAAGCTGCTCAAGGCCGAGCCGCAGAAGTACTCCTTCGCCACTTCGGGCTTCGGCTCGGCCGGGCATCTGGCCGCGGCCTCGTTCCTGCATGACAACGGCCTGGACCAGATCCCCATCGTGCTCTATCGCGGCGGCGGCCCGGCGCTGTCCGACCTGGTCGGCGGCCAGGTTCAGGGCCTGATCGACCCGATGCTGTCGTCGCTGCCGATGGTGCGCGCCGGCAAGCTCAAGGCGCTGGCCGTGACCGGCGCCGCGCGCAGTCCGCTGCTGCCCGACCTGGCGACCATGAAGGAGCAGGGCCAGAAGAACTTCGAGTTCTATTCCTGGTATGGCGTGTGGGGCCCGGCCAAGCTGCCCGAGCCGGTGCTGCGCAAGCTGGAAGCGGCCTCGGCCAAGGTGATGGCCAATCCCAAGATCGTCGAGCAGCTCAATGGCCTGGGCTTCGAACCGTCGGTCAAGAATTCGGCGGCCTTCGCCAAGTTCATCGACGCCGAGATGAAGCGCTACCAGGTCATCATCGACCAGGCCAACATCCGCATCACGGAATAGCGCGACAGGGCGTTTGTTTTATCCGGGTATTATTGACTGGCAATATTTACCCGGATAAAATAATCCGCATTGACGCGTCGGAATCCCGGCGCGCGTTCCTTGTGGACGAGCCCTGGACATGACAGACCGACAGACCCTCAAACGGCAGTACCTCGAGACCAAGACCCTGGCCGGCGTCTACGCGATCCGCAACCGGATCAGCGGCCGCGCGCTGGTGGCCGGCAGCGCCAATGCCGACGGCGCGCTCAACCGGCACCGCTTCGAATTGCGCCAGGGCACGCATCGCAACGCGCTGCTGCGCCGCGATTGGCGCGAGCATGGCGAGGCCAGCTTCACCTTCGACGTGCTGGACCGGGTCAAGCCGCGCGCCGACCCGGCCTTCGACGCCGCGCGCGAGCTGGAGGACCTGGTGGCGTTGTGGCGCCAGGACATCCCCTGCCAGGGCGAGGCGGGTTACGAACCGGCGGGAGCCACGCCATGACGCCGGACGCCATCGACGCCTGCCTGGCGTGGCATGGCGGCTATGTCGGCCTGCGGTTCCAGCTCGATGACGTGCTGGCCACGCATCACGGCATCGACCTGGACGACTTCGCGCTGCTGCATCGGCTGGCCGATGCGCGCGGCGAACCGGTGTCGCTGGCGACGCTGGCCGCCGCCCTGGGCGCGTCGCGTTCGGCGCTGCTGCGGCGCCTGCGGCCGCTGGAGAAAACCGGGCTGGTGAGCGGCGCTGGCGCCGCCGCCGGCTATCGCGTCGCGTTACGGCCCGCCGGCTTGCGCCTGTTGCGGGTGGCGGGCGAGAACGTCGTCGATCGCTGGACCCGCGCGGCCGCGCAGTCCGCGCCGCTCACGGCGCCGACGGGGCTGCCAGGGGCCGGCGCGGCTTGAGCGTCGCGGCCAGCGCCACCAGCAGCAACAGGCCGGCGGCCACCACATAAGGCATCCACGGACGCACGCCGTACAGTAGCGTGCACACCAGCGGCGCCACCACCATCGCCATGCCCTGCACCGCGATCACCGAGCCGGCGGCGATGCCTTGCTCGTCGGCGCTGACGGCGTTGGCGGCCAGGGTCTGGATCGACGGGAACACCAGCCCCATGCCCGCGGCCATGATGGCGTAGCACGCCACCAGGCCGGCGGCGCCGCCCAGCACCGGCACCAGCAGGAAGCCGATGCCGGACAAGAGCGCGCCGCCCGCCAGGCAGCGCGCCGCGTTCATGCGGCGGGCCTTGGCCAGCCCCACCTGCACCAGGATCAGCATGACGCCGACGGTGGTCATGGCCCACGCCGCCGTCCGCGCCGCGGGGCCGGGCGCCTGGCGCAGCGCATCCATGGCGTAGAAGCCGACGATCATCTGCGCCGTGATGACGGCGCCCATGGCCAGCAGCATGGCGACCAGCGGCAGGCGCAGCCGCGGGTCGCTCAGCTTCAGCGGCGGCGTGGCGCGCGGCTCGTGCGCGGCGTCGGACGGCAGCTTCGCGGCCAGCCACAGCGTGCCCAGCAGCGGCAGCGCGGCGGCGAGGTAGAGCGGCAGGGTCAGGCTGTCCTTGACCAGCAGACCGCCGATGGCGGGCCCCAGCACCATGCCCAGGCCGTTGGCCGCGCCCAGCTTGGCCATCATCGCGCCGCGCTGTGCCGGCGCGGTGACGTCGGCGATGCGGGCGGCGCTGACGGTGGGCATGGCGGCGTAGAAGGCGCCGATCAGCGCGCGCAGCGCCATCAGCGCCAGCAGCGCCAGCCACACCGGCGGCGGCTCGCGCAGCATCAGGTCCAGGCCCACGGCCAGCAACAGATAGCTGACGATATAGCCGGCGGCGGCGCGCAGCAGCACGCGGCGGCGGCCGATGCGGTCGCTGCGGCGGCCCCAGTAGCGCGCCATCAGCATCCACAGCACGCCGGCCACGGTGACCACCAGGCCGCCATGCCATTCGGCCAGGCGCAGGCCGCGCACGACCGGGCCGATCACCGGCATGAAAGCCATGATTGCCGTCAGGCACAGGGTGTTGAAGACGAACAGCGCGGTGGTTTCGCTGCGCGCGCGGAGCGGGTCTGAAGAGGCGGGCATGTAGGGCTTGATGCGGATGAAAATTGTTATCATCCAGGCCTGGCGGCGGTCGCGCTAGCGAATCCGCGCCGGAAATTGCGGAATAGGAACAAAATGGCCTCTCAGCCCCGCCTTGCCCCGGACCGCGGCGCGCCGCTCACCGCGCAGGACCTGCTGCGCCTGCTGCCGCCGGACTGGCTCGAGATCCGCACCCAGCACGAGCTGCCGGGCGGCATCTCGATCGGCTGCCTCGACGGCCGGCCCGAGTCCGACTGGGCGGCCAGCGGCGCGGCCGAGTCCTGCGTCGGCGTGGCGATCGTGCTCGAAGGGCAGTTCGGCCTGGGCTTCGACGGCGGCGCGGCCCTGAGCATCCAGCCGGGCAGCGTCATCGTGCACGGCACCGCCGAACCGGTGCCTGGCTGGGACGATTTCAAGGGCCGGCGCAACATCCGCGCGGTCGACATCCGGTTTTCCAGCGAGGCCGTGCGCGCCTTGTGGCGGCGCACCCTGCAGCAGGTGCCGTCCAGCGCCTTCGCGGCCGATGGCAGCGTGCCGGCGCGCGATGCGCAGCTGGCGCTGCTGCCGCTGTGGCCGGGCCTGGCGCGCGTGGCCAGCGAGATCCTGGCCTGGAACCAGGATCGCGGCGAGATCGCCGCGCTGTATCTGCAGGGCAAGGCCCAGGAGGCCCTGGCGCTGACGCTGTCGCACCTGGCCGGCCGCGGCGCCGCCGACCTGCCGCCGCCGGCCGACCGCAGGCGGCTGGCCGAAGCGCACCGCCGCATCCAGCGCGACTACGCCGATTGCGGCGGCGTGCGGCAACTGGCGCAGGCCGTGGGCCTGAGCGAAAAGCGGCTGCAGGCCGGCTTCATGTCGCTCTACGGGCAATCGGTGCATGGCTGCCTGCTGCAGACCCGGATGGACGCCGCCGCGCGCCTGTTGCGCCGCGGCTGCTCGGTCACCGAGACCGCCTACCGCATCGGCTTTTCCAGCCTCAGCCATTTCATCAAGGCCTTCAAGGCGCATCGCGGCGCCACGCCCACGGCCTGGCTGCGCGGCGCCGCGCAGTAGCCGCGCGTATGGGGGGTAGCGGCAATACCGGTATCGCGGCTGGCCTTGCTGCGGGGGACGAGGCTGGCAACAATCCCGGTTCCACGACTCCACGCCCGACAGCGCCAAGGCCTTCCCCCATGACTTCGTCCACTTCCCCGGAACGCGCCGACAGCGCCGCGCCGGCCGAGAACATCCATTGGCGCCGCAACCTGGCCGTCTGTTTCGCCGGCTCGTTCAGCACCATCGTGGCGATGACGCTGCTGCTGCCGTTCCTGCCGCTGTACGTGGAAGAGCTGGGCGTGCAGGGCCATGCGGCCATCGTGCAGTGGTCGGGCGTGGCCTACGGCGCCACCTTCTTCGCCGCGGCGCTGGTCGCGCCGCTGTGGGGCCGGCTGGGCGACCGCTACGGCCGCAAGCTGATGCTGGTGCGCGCCTCGTTCGGCATGGCGATCTGTATGTCGCTGACCGGCATGGTGCAGAGCGTGTGGCAGCTGGTGCTGCTGCGGCTGCTGGTGGGCCTGGCCGGCGGCTACGCGTCGGGCTCGACCATCCTGGTGGCGATGCAGGCGCCCAAGGCGCGTTCCGGCTGGGCGCTGGGCGTGCTGTCGGCCGGCATCATGGCGGGCAACCTGGTGGGCCCGCTGATCGGCGGCGCGCTGCCGCCGCTGATCGGCATCCGCGCCACCTTCCTGCTGGCGGGCGGCGTGATCTTCCTGGCGTTCCTGGCCACCGTGTTCCTCATCAAGGAAATGCCGCGCCCGCCCAAGTCGGCTACGCAGGACGGCAAGCGCCGCGGCGGCTGGGCGCAGATCCCCGACAAGCGGCCGGTGGCCGCGATGCTGGCGACCGGCATGCTGCTGATGTTCGCCACCATGTCGATCGAGCCGATCATCACGGTCTACGTGGGCCAGCTGGTGGAGGATCCGGCGCGCGTCACGCTGGTGTCGGGCGTGGTCATGTCGGCGGCGGCGCTGGGCGCGATCCTGTCGGCCTCGCGGCTGGGCCGGCTGGCCGACCGCGTCGGCCACTGGACCGTGATCGTCGGCGCGCTGGCCGTGGCCGCGCTGTTGTTGATCCCGCAGGCCTTCGTCACCGCCGGCTGGCAACTGGTGGCGCTGCGTTTCCTGATGGGCCTGGCGCTGGGCGGGCTGTTGCCGTGCGTCACCAGCGTCATCCGCCACAACGTGCCCGATGGCATCGGCGGCAATGTGCTGGGCATGTCGATCTCGGCGCAGTACGTCGGCCAGGTGGCCGGCCCGTTGCTGGGCGGCTTCATCGGCGGCCATTTCGGCATGCCGGCGGTGTTCCTGGGAACCGCGGTGCTGCTGGCGCTGGGCGCCGCCGCCAACGGCGTGCTGCGGGCGCGCCACCAGCGCAGGCTGGCCGAGGCGTAGCGGGCGCGCCGCGTCGGCCGGGTGACGACGCGCGCCGGGGGGGCGCGTCAGAAGCCGGCCGAGCGCGCATCCATGACGTGGTCGATCAGGCCCCAGTCCACCGCCTCTTCGGCGCTCATGTAGCGGTCGCGATCGAGGCTGCGCTCGACGTCTTCGTAGCTGCGTCCGCAGTGCTCGGCATAGAGGCGGATGATGCGCTGCTTGGTGCGCTGCATTTCCTCGGCGTGGATCAGCATGTCCGAGGCCTGCCCCTGGAAGCCGCCCAGCGGCTGGTGCACGTGCAGGCTGGCGTTGGCCAGCGCGGCGCGATGGCCGGGCTCGCCGGCCATCAGCAGGAACGATCCCATCGAGCGCGCGGTGCCCATGCACAGGGTGTGCACCGGCGACTTGATGAACTGCATGGTGTCGTACATGGCCAGCCCGCTGGTGATGACGCCGCCGGGCGAATTGATGTACAGATGGATCGGCTTGCCGGGATTCTCGGCTTCCAGGAACAGCAGCTGCGCGCACACCAGGGCCGACATGGCGTCATTGACCTCGCCGCTCAGGAAGATGATGCGTTCGCGCAGCAGGCGCGAATAGATATCGAACGAACGTTCCCCGCGGCCGGACTGTTCCACCACCATCGGGACGAGCTGCATCGTTTCGCTCATGCGCGAACTCCTGTCTTGCATCAAAGGGAAAGGCGGCGTCAGGCGGCGAGCTTGAAGGCCGGCCAGGCATCGTTCGCGGCTTGCGGCGCGGGCCGCGCCAGCCGCGCGTCGTCGGGGGCGTGGATGATGGTCAGGCGGGTGCCGCCGTCGGCGGTGGGATTGAGCTGGAACGTGACCACGCTTTCCAGGCAGGGCGGCAGCGTGTCGCGCATGCGGTAGCGGATTTCGACGCCGGGCGTCGCGGCCAGCGGCTCGGGATCGGCCAGCGCGCCGTCCGGCAGCCACTGCTCGCGCAGGGCGGGGATGCTGAGGGCGCGCCAGACCTTCTCGGGCGGCGCATCCAGTTCGTAGTCGAGCACCAGGGTCGTGTCCCGCGAGGCGGCGTCCGTGTGGGTCATTGGTCCATGTCCTTGAGCAGCGTCTTCAGGGCGTCGACCCGCGCCGGCCACCAGGCGCGGTACTTCGACAGCCAGCCGGCGAGCAGCGCCAGGCCGTCCGGGTCGACTTCGTAATTGACGAAACGACCCTGGCGTTCCTCGCGCACCAGCCGCGCCTGGCGCAGCACCGCCAGGTGCTGCGAGACCGCGGGCTGGCTGATGTCCAGGCCCTCGCGCAGCGCGCTGGCGTTCATGGCGCCCGCCGCGAGCTTGTCGAACAGCGCGCGGCGGGTCGGGTCGGCCAGGGCCTTGAAGATGTCGTTTTCGATCATGGCAACACATTAGCAGTTGCTTATGTGTTGTGCAAGCCCGGCCCGGCCCGGATCAGGGGCCGGGCCGCCGCCCTGCGCGGGCGGGGGACTCAGTGGATGACGCGGGCCGCCTTGCGGGCGCGCTTGATCTCGTACATGCGGGCATCGGCCAGGCGCACCGCTTCCTCGGCCGCCAGGCCGCGCGGATCGAGCGCCACCACGCCGACGCTGGCGCCCTCGTAGGGCAGGGCGGTCTCGCCGAGCTGGTAGCGGCCGACGGTGGCGGCGGCGGCGCGGTCTTCGAGCGAGCGCGCCGCTTCCTCGGCATCGCCGCGCTCGGCCTCGTGGCCTGGCGCCGCGTCGCCGCGCGCCAGCGCGGGGCCGGGGCCGATCAGCACGAATTCATCGCCGCCCAGCCGCCCGACCATGTCGGAGGCGCGCAGCGCCATCGCCAGGCGCCGCGAGACTTCCTGCAGGAAGGCGTCGCCCAGCTGGTGGCCGTAGGTGTCGTTGATGCCCTTGAAGCCGTCCAGGTCGACCACGCCCACCAGCACGCTGCCGCCTTCGCGCAGCGCGCGGCCGCGCAGGCGGTCCAGTTCCTCGTACAGCGCGCGGCGGTTGGGCAGGCCGGTCAGCGGATCGGTCAGCGCGTAGGCCATCAGCTTGGTGTTGGCGGTGCGCAGTTCGGCCACCAGCTGTTCGCGTTCCAGGAAGCTGGCGATCACGCTGGAGAACAGGCGCATGATGGCCTCGGCCTGCGGCGCGATGTCCTGGCGGCGGGCGCTGGCGCCGCACAGCGTGCCCAGCAGCAGGCCGTCGTCGGTGCGGATCGGGGTGCTGACGTAGGTCTGGATGCCGAGCTGGCGCGCCGCGTCGGAATCGGGCCAGCAGGCGCCGACGTCGCTGGTGGACATGCGGCCTTCTTCCAGCGCGCGCTTGCACAGCGTGTCCGACCACGGCACCGACAGGCCTTCCGGAATCTGCAGCGCGCCGACGTTGCGCGCGTAGCGCACGTGCTGCTGGTCCTCGTCCGGATCGATCGAGGTGAGATAGGTGGATTCCAGGCCGGTGACGGCTCCGAGCATATCCAGAAGGGGGCGCGTCAACTGTTCGACCGATTTGGCCGCCTGCAGTGACGCCGACAGTTCGGCGAGTATCGGGTCCAACGAAAGCTCCCAAAAAAACACTGACGCATCGACGCCGGCCCCGGGTCCTCGGCCCAGGGAGCGGCCTTGTCGACATTATGCCTGCCCTGCCTTCCTAAAGTCCTATGTTGCATTGCCGTAAGCCAGGATGGCGCGGACGCTTGCGTCGTCGCGTACCTGGATACCCGTGCCCCCCGGCATGGGCAGTTGCAGTAAGAAGACAAGCATGAAAATCACCTCGTTGCGCAACAGGATCCTGTTGATCACCTGCTTCACCGTCATCGGCGCGCTAGTGCTCTCGGGCATTGCGATTTATCACATCGTGCGCGACAACATGATGGCAACCATCTCCGCGGACCTGGACGCCATCGCCGCCGGCAACGCCAGCGCCATCGAACGCTGGTCGGCCGACAAGGCCCTGGCGGTATCGGCCACCGCCGCGGTGGTGGAAAAGGGCGATCCGCGCGGCCTGACCAAGCTCATGGGCGAGACCAACGGCTTTCCCATCACCAGCATCGGCTGGTCCGACAAGAGCTACTTCTCGACCGCCCAGACGCCGGCCGACTACGATCCCACCGCGCGTCCCTGGTACAAGAGCGCGGTGTCCGCCGGCAAGCTGACCGTGACCAAGCCGTATGGCGATTCCGGCACCGGCAAGCCCTACGTGGCCTTCACCGCGCCGATCGTGCGCGCCGGCCAGACCACCGGCGCCGTCAGCGGCGCGGTGGCGCTGGACGGCATCAAGGACGTCATCAAGGCGATCCGGCCCACGCCTTCCAGCACCGCGTTCGTGCTGGCCACCGACGGCCAGGTGATCTCGCACGTCGACGACAAGCTGGCGCTCAAGCCGTCCACCGACGTGGCCGCCGGCTTGACGCCGGCGGTGCTGGCCGGCATGGCGCACGACGGCGCCGCGCCGCTGGTGCTGAGCCTGGGCGGCGCGCCCAAGCTGCTCAAGGCGCGTCCGATCGCCGGCACCGACTGGTTCCTGGTGATCGCGCTGGACGAGGCCGAGGCCACCGCCGGCCTGTCGCAGGTGTTCAACGCCACGCTGATCTCGATGGTGGTGCTGACGCTGGTGGCCGTGCTGCTGGCCAGCGTGGTGACCTCGCGCGCCTTCAAGCGCCTGTCGGCGGTGCGCGACGCCATGGACACCATCGGCTCGGGCGACGGCGACATGACGCACCGGCTGGCGGTGGTGGGGCATGACGAAGTGGCGCAGATCTCGTCGTCGTTCAACGCCTTCGTCGACAAGATCAGCCACGTCATGCTGGACGTGCGCAACGGCGTGCACTCGATGACCTCGGCCACGCGCGAGATCGAGATGGGCAACCGCGACCTGTCGCAACGCACCGAAGTGTCGGCCGGCTCGCTGCAGGAGACCTCGTCGGCGCTGACCGAGCTGACCTCCAGCGTGCGCCAGACCGAGGAGGCCGCCGAGCACGCCACGCGCCTGGCGACCGAAGCCAGCCAGGCGGCCGAGCGCGGCGGCCAGGTGGTGACCGACGCGGTCAGCACCATGGGCGCGATCGCGCAGTCGTCCGAGCGCATCACCGAGATCATCAGCGTCATCGACGGCATCGCCTTCCAGACCAACATCCTGGCGCTGAACGCGGCGGTCGAGGCCGCGCGGGCCGGCGAACAGGGCCGCGGCTTCGCCGTGGTGGCGGGCGAGGTGCGCACGCTGGCGCAGCGCAGCGCGGCCTCGGCGCAGGAGATCCGCACGCTGATCCAGGCATCGGTGCAGAACGTGCGCAGCGGCACCGAGCGGGTCCAGGCGGCCGGCTCGACCATGCACGAGATCGTTGAAGGCGTGTCGCGTGTTCAGCGTCTTGTCAGCGAGATCCACGGCGCCATGGCCGAACAGAGCGTGGGCATCAGTCAGATCGACCGCAGCGTGTCGGAGATGGACCAGGCCACGCAACAGAACGCGGCGCTGGTGGAACAGTCGGCGGCGGCCTCGGCGATGCTGAGCGACCAGGCCGGCGCGCTGGCCGGCACCGTGGCCCTGTTCAAGCTGCGCGGCGATGCGCACGGCGCCGCGCCCCGCATGGCGGCGCTGCCGGCCTGATCCGGCGCGGTTGGCGCGGCGGCGCGTGAGGCGCATGACGCGCCGCGCGCCGACGCGCATGGCGGTCCGTCATCCCGTGTGGTGACGGCCGCGCCAGCGTCGCGCAATGCGACGCGGGTGATGCATGGATGTCGCCGGAGATGGCGCTTGTCGTGGCGCGATGCGGTTGCATCGCGCCGATCTTTCCCGGTCCCGTTCGCGGACGTTTTTCCTGTCTTTCCACCGACCCGATCCGTCTTGCCGGAACGGCCCGCGCACGCGGCTTTCGTCTCGCTGAATGGGGGGTGAGGCCGCGGGCCGTTGTCATTTTGACATCAATTCAGTATGCAGTCAGCTTCATGTCGCCGGACCTACGGGAAAGCGATAACGCATTCACGCGTTCCGGCGCAAAAAGCGAAAGCAGATTGGAAGTGTCGCTCTCTACTATCTGCCGACCTCGTCCGCAGCACCGAAATTTTCAGCGGGAAGACAGGCGGGGAAACCAGACCGGTTTGAGAAGCCGGGTGGCAATAACAAGCGAAAAAACGCAATGCCTGGGAGGGCGCGTCTTATGTACTTTGGCAATAGAAACTTTGTCGCGGGGCTCTTCATGATCGCCTTCGCCCTGCTGTTCGGGCTGGCGGCGTTGAAGTATCAACTGGGGTCGTTCAGCCGCTCGGGGCCGGGCCTGTTCCCGCTGATGGTCAGTTCGCTGCTGGGCGTGATCGGGGTGATCTCGGTGGTGCGTTCGCGCTTTGTGCCGCCGGTGCCGCTGAGCTACAGCATCAAGAACATCGCCATCATCATGCTGAGCCTGTGCGGCTTCGCGGTGGTGTCGGGCTTCATCAACATGATCGTGGGCATCGTCTTCCTGGTGTTCTGCTCGACGCTGGCGGGCACCTCGTACTCGGTGGTGCGCAATATCAAGATCTCGCTGGGCCTGATCGCGGTGGCATTCGCCTTCCGCAACCTGCTCGGCCTGAACCTGCCGCTGTTCTGAGGGGAGAGCCATCATGATGGAAATGTTGAACAATCTCGCGTTCGGTTTCGAGCACGCGCTGACCCTGCAGAACCTGATGTACTGCGCGATCGGTTGCGTGGTCGGCACGCTGGTCGGCCTGCTGCCGGGCCTGGGCCCGCTGTCGACCATCAGCCTGCTGTTGCCGCTGACGTATTCCATTCCCACCGGGGGCGCGCTGATCATGCTCGCCGGCATCTACTACGGCGCGCAGTACGGCGATAGCGTCAGCGCGATCACGATGAAGATCCCGCATGCGAGCAGTATCGTCGCCTGCATCGACGGGTATCAGATGAACCTGAAGGGCAAGACCGGCCTGGCCTTGTTCACCGCGGGCGTGTCGAGCTTCATCGGCGGCACCGTGGCGATCGTGGTGCTGTCGACGATGGCGCCGGCGCTGGGCGAAGTCGGCCTGCTGTTCGGCCCGGCCGACTACTGCGCGCTGATGCTGCTGGGCTTCTTCTGCGTCAGCTTCGTCAGCAGCGGCAGCCTGCTCAATGGCCTGGCGATGGCCATGATCGGCATCCTGCTGGGCGTGATCGGCACCGACGTCAACAGCGGCGTGGCGCGCTATACGATGGACCTGGCCTTCCTGCAGGACGGCGTGGGCCTCATCAGCATCGCGCTGGGCTGCTTCGGCATCGCCGAGATCGTCAAGAACCTGGACAACCGCAACACGCTGACGCCGTTCAACGGCAAGATCAAGCTGATCCCGACGTGGCCCGAGTTCAAGCGCATCATCCCCAGCGCGCTGCGCGGCAGCGTGGTGGGTTCGGTGCTGGGCATCCTGCCGGGCGGCGGCCCGACGATCGCGCAGTTCGCCGCCTATGCGGCCGACAAGCGCTTCAGCAAGTACCGCCACGAGATCGGCAACGGCGCCATCGAAGGCGTGGCGGGCCAGGCGGCGGCCGACGAGGCGGCCGCGCGCACCAGCTTCATCCCGCTGATGGCCATCGGCATCCCCGAAAACGCCGTCATGGCGCTGATGCTGGCCGCGTTCATCGTCAAGGGCATCCAGCCCGGTCCCAACATGATCGGCACCCACCCCGACCTGTTCTGGGGCCTGGTGGCCAGCATGTGGGTGGGCAACTGCTTCCTGCTGATCCTGAACGTGCCGCTGGTGCGCTACTGGCTGTCGGTGTTCAAGATCCCGTACACGGTGCTGTTCCCGGCGATCCTGTTCTTCTGCTGCATCGGCACGTTCAGCATCAACAACAACCTGGACGACATCTACATCACGGCGATCTTCGGCCTGATCGGCTACCTGTTCCTGCGCCTGGGCATGGAAGCGGCGCCGCTGATGCTGGGCTTCATCCTCGGCCCGATGCTGGAAGAGAACTTCCGCCGCGCCATGCTGCTCAGCCGCGGCGAGTTCGGCGTGTTCCTGACGCGGCCGATCAGCGGCACGCTGCTGGCGCTGATCGGCGCGGCCGTCGTGTGGCAGCTGGTGTCGTTCCTGCGCAAGGCGCGCAAAGCGCCGGCGCTGGAGCAGCAACCCGCCGAGCCGTGATCGTGCGTTGAACGCCTGGCCCTGTCGACGCCGCCCGCGGCGCCGACAGGGCCGGGTCGGATGCCCGGCGCGAGCGTCATGCGCGCGCTAGGGCAGATTGGCCTGCCACTCCTGCAATTGCTGGGTCCGCTGTTGCGTCCTGCGCAGAAGGCATGCCATCTGGTCCGCATTGCGCCCGGTCCCGGCCTGATTGATCAGGTACCACGCGGCACACTCGCTGTCGCGAAAGCGCACCCACCGCCGCTGGGCCTCGACGAACCGGGTTTTCAGCGCGGGATAGTCAAGCACCTCGTTCCGGGGTTGCGACAGGGTTTTCAGAAGCCGTTGATACACGCCGTTGAGGTCGCTGTCGGCCTGCTCGTAGGCGGCCTGCGCCCGCATGTCCGTGCATATCGGCGAATAGTCGTCCGCCTGGCAGTCCTGCGCATGCGCCAGGGGCGATGCGCTCAGGACAAGAGCAGCAATGAGGCGACGGCCGGACGTTGAACGCATGCGCATGGTGGCTGAGGGATGTCGGGTCGAGAGTCGGGAGGCGGCTTCAAGCCGCTGATTATCGCCCACGCATCCGCGCCCTGGGCGTCAGCCGTCCCGCCCCATGATGCGCGCGGCGGCCTGCGTCGATTGGCCGACGGCCAGCGCTCCGCGTTGCCGCAGACTCTCCTCATAGCGTTGCAAGGCCTGCTCCAGCGGCAGGCCTTGTCGCGTCTGCGCCAGCAACGCCGCCAGCGATTGCGCATCGGCCAGGGCGGTGTTCGCGCCCAATCCGCCCGCCGGGCTCATTGCGTGGACGGCATCGCCCAGGAAGGTCAGGCCCGCTTGCGTCCAGCGGGGCAGGGCGGGCGCGCTGTAGACGGTCTTCAGGGCGATGCCGGCCGGATCGCTGGCGGCCGCCATGGCGGCCAGCGCGGGATGCACCGGGGCGAGCAGCCGCTCGGCGGCGCGCTGCCAGCGACGGCCGGCATCCGCATCCCGCGGGGCCGCGTCGGCGTCGGGCAGGGGCGAGTCCTCGCCCAGCACCGCGGCGCGTTCGCCGATCACGGCCCAGTACTGGTAGTTGGGGATATCGCTGAGACGGCTGGCGGGGGCGATCCGCTGCGCAAGCGGCGGCAGCGCCGGCAGCCGCATGGCGTCCAGCACCAGCGCATAGCCGGGTCCGAACACCACGCCCGCGCCGGCCCGCAGATCCGCGGGCAGCGCATCGCCTGCCAGGCTGCCCAGCGGCGCCACGCCGAAGATCGTGACGGTGCCCGTGTCCTGCGGCGCGGCCTGCGGCAGATGCTGGCGCCGCAGCGCGGAATGCACGCCGTCGGCGGCCACGACCAGCGTGCCGGGCCGCGCGGGCAGGCCATCCAGGCGCAGCCCCGCCGCGTCCAGGCCGGCGCAGCCATGGCCGAAATGCACCCGCGGCCCCAGGCCCGACAGCAGGATCTCGCGCAGCGTCTGACGGTGGGCGGAGCGGTCGGGCGGGGTGTCGGCGCCGTCCAGACGCCAAGTGGCCGAGGCGCGCTGCGGCAGCGGCCGCAGTTGCGCGTCGAACATGCCGCCGGGCTGGTCGTGGGTCGAGCAGCTGTGTTGGAACAGGGCGTACAGGTCGGGCGGCAGGCAGTGCGCCAGCGCCGCCTGGCCGGTGGCGTCGATGCGCAGGCGGTAGCCCTGCACCCGGCTGTCGGTGCGCGCGTCGCGCTCGTAGACGTCGACCTCGATGCCGGCGCGCGCCAGCCCCTGCGCCAGGCACAGTCCGCCCAGGCCGGCGCCGATGATGGAAACGTGGAGATTCTGCATAATGTCCTCGAAGCAAGCCGGCGTCGCCGGCACCCCCACAGCTTGCGCGCAAGCGCGTCCGCGCCGGTAATGCCGGCGCGCCAACAAATCATGCGAACCCGCCAGACCGCTGCCCCCGCGCCCGACTACAGCGAATTGCTCGACGGCTCGGCCGTGTACGTGTTCCATGGCGCCGACGCGCCGGGCAGCGAGTTCCGGCTGGGCTCGCGCGAATACGATTGGCACGCCCATGCCCGCGGGCAGTTGTTCGGGGTGGACAGCGGCGCGATGCGGGTGCGCACCGAGGCGGGCGCATGGCTGTTGCCGCCGCAGCGCGCGGGCTGGATCCCGCCGGGGCTGCGGCACCGGGTCAGCGTGGCGGGCGCCGCCAGCGGCTGGGTCGCGCTGGTGCATCCGCGGGCCGCCGCGGCGTTGCCGGCGGCGCCCTGCGTGCTGGGGGTGGACGGGGTGTTGCGCGCCATGGTCCTGCGCGCGGCCGATTGGCCGGACAAGCTGGCGCTGGATCCGGCGCGCGCGCGCTTCGCGGCGGTGTTGCTGGACGAGATCGAGGCGGCGCCGCGCGAACGCCTGCACCTGCCGTGGCCGCGCGACCGGCGCCTGGCCCGGCTGGCGCAGGCGTTGGCCGACGACCCGGCCGACAGCCGGCCGCTGGACGTGCTGGCCGCGCACGCCGGCCTGGCGCCGCGCACCGCGCAGCGCCTGTTCCGCGACGAGACCGGCCTGGGGTTCGCGCAGTGGCGCCAGCAACTGCGCCTGATCCATGCGCTGGAACGCCTGAGCGCGGGCCAGCCGGTGGCGCAGGTGGCCGACGCGCTGGGCTACGCCACGCCCGGCAATTTCATCGCCATGTTCAAGCGCGCCTTCGGCATGACGCCGGGGCGCTATCTGCGCACGCCGCTGGACGAGGGCGACGCGGGCGTCGCGGGCGTCGCCTGATCCGCGCGCCGGGACGCGCGGCGTCCCGGCGTCTGGCGGCCGCCTTACTCCGCCAGCTTGCGCATCTCGGCGATCAGGTCCGCCTTGCCCTCGAAGCCGATGCCGGGCAGTTCGGGCAGCGTGACGTAGCCGTTGTCGACCCGCACGCCGTCGGGGAAGCCGCCATAGGGCTGGAACAGGTCCGGATAGGATTCATTGCCGCCCAGGCCCAGGCCGGCGGCGATGTTCAGCGACATCTGGTGGCCGCCGTGCGGAATGCAGCGGCTGGCCGACCAGCCGTGCTGGCGCAGCATGTCGAGCGTGCGCAGGTATTCCACCAGGCCGTAGCTCAGGGCGCAGTCGAATTGCAGCCAGTCGCGGTCCGGCCGCATGCCGCCGTAGCGGATCAGGTTGCGCGCGTCCTGCATCGAGAACAGGTTCTCGCCGGTGGCCATCGGCTTGTCGTAGTAGTTGCGCAGCGTGGCCTGCAGTTCGAAGTCGAGCGGGTCGCCGGCTTCCTCGTACCAGAACAGGTCGTACTGCGACAGCGCCTTGGCGTAGCGGATCGCGGTGTCCAGGTCGAAGCGGCCGTTGGCGTCCACCGCCAGTTTCTTGCCATCGCCCAGCACGCCCAGGATGGCGTCGATGCGGCGCAGGTCTTCGTCCAGCGAGGCGCCGCCGATCTTCTTCTTGACCACGGTGTAGCCGCGGTCGACGTAGCCGCGCATCTCGTCCTTAAGCTTGCCCAGGTCCTGGCCCGGATAGTAGTAGCCGCCCGCCGCATAGACGAACACGCGGCGGTCGGGGCGGCCATTGCCGTAGCGCTCGGCCAGCAGCTGGAACAGCGGCTTGCCGGCGATCTTGGCGACCGCGTCCCACACCGCCATGTCGATGGTGCCAATGGCGACCGAGCGTTCGCCATGGCCGCCCGGCTTTTCGTTGATGTACATGGCGTCCCAGACCCGGTGCGGATCGAGGTTGTCGCCGCTGTCGTCGAGCAGGCTGGCGGGGTCGGCCTCCAGCACGCGCGGGATGAAGCGTTCGCGCATCAGCGTGCCCTGGCCATAGCGGCCGTTGGAGTTGAAGCCGTAGCCGATCACGCGCCGGCCGTCGCGCACCACGTCGGTCACCACGGCCACCAGGCTCAGCGTCATCTTGCTGAAGTCGATGTAGGCGTTGCGGATGGGGGAACTGATCGGGACGGTCTTCTCGCGGATTTCGACGATTTTCATGGTGTCTCCTGGCCGGGGGCGGGGATGGGAAAACCGTAGATTATTGGCTTGATGCGGCATTATGATTCGCTATCAGGCACTACTTTATTAACTTGAAGTTAAAGATTCCGGCGCTCGCCTGCCGTCGCCGGCCTCGTCCGCATGAGGCGTTTCCCGCCGTGAACCACGATCTGGCATCTTCCCTGGAGTTCTTCGTGCTGCTGGCGCGCCACCGCAACCTGTCGACGGTGGCGCGCCTGCTCGACCTGACGCCGCCGGCGGCCACCAAGCGCCTGGCGCAGCTGGAGGCGCGGCTGGGCGTGCGGCTGGTGAACCGCACCACCCGCAGCATCAGCCTCACGCCCGAAGGCGAAACCTACCTGCACTACGCCACGCGCATCCTGGCCGACGTGCGCGAAATGGAAGAGGTGGTGTCGTCCAGCGGTTCGGTGCCCAAGGGCCTGCTGCGCATCAACGCGACGCTCGGCTTCGGCCGCACCGCGATCGCGCCCATCGTGTCCGAGTTCGCCGCGCAGCATCCGCAGGTCGAGGTGCAGCTGGACGTCACCGACCGGCCCATCGACCTGGTGGAAAGCGGCGTGGACCTGGGCATCCGCTTCGGCGCCTTGCCCGATCAGCGCCTGGTCGCCCGGCGCGTGCTGTCGAACCGGCGCTTCCTGTGCGCGGCGCCGCGCTACCTGGCGCGGCACGGCACGCCCGCCAGCCTGCGCGATCTGGCCAGCCACCAATGCATCATCCACCGGCAGAACGAGGACGCCTATGGCGTCTGGCGCTTCACCCGCGACGGCCGCGCCGAGACCGTGAAGGTGCATGGCGCGCTCTCCAGCAACGATGGCGACATCGTGCTGAACTGGGCGCTCGATGGCCACGGCATCCTGGTGCGTTCGGAGTGGGACCTGGCCAAGTACCTGGAGAGCGGGCGGCTGCGGGTGGTGCTGCCCGAGTTCATCCTGCCCTCGGCCGACCTGTTCGTGTACTACCCCAGCAAGCGCGACCTGTCGGCGCGCACGCGGGCGTTCATTGATTTCCTGATGGCGCGCTTCGCGTAGGCCCTAGCGGAATCGATAGGCCAGCACTTCGTCGCCGGCTGCGTCGATCTCGCCGGTGGGCGTCCACCCCAGCCGCCGGTAGAAGCCGTGCGAGCGCACGCCCGGATCGGCCGCGCAGCTCAGGAACAGGCGTTCGTGGCCCAGCCCGCGCAGCGTCTGCATGACCTGGTCGAGCAATGCGCGGCCGATGCCGCGGCCCTCGCAGGCCGGCAGCAGGGCCAGCACCAGGATCTCGCCGCTGTCGCGATCGCCGAAGCAGTAGCCGGCCAGCGCGCCGTCCGCCAGTGCCACCACGCCGGGCAGCGAGCCGTCGCGGATGCCGTCGCGCCAGCTTTCAGGCGTGATGCCGAGCGCGCGCAGGTCTTCGGCCGAGAAGGCGTTCTCGCGGGTGCGGCCGCGCAGGTCGATGCAGGCGGCGGCGTCGTCGGGATGGGCTGGGCGGTAGTGCAGGTTCATGTCGGGCGTCGTCAGGCGGAAGGGGGCGCGTCCGGCGGGTCGCGGATGCGCGCCGAGCACGGCAAGCGCGCGGGGATCAGCCGCCGAGCGCGGCCAGGTTCAGCGTGTGGCTGTGGCCGATCCACACCGCGCAGTCGCGGTGGTCGCGCAGCGATTCGCCGGTGTTGGGATGCAGGAACACATCCAGCGCGCCATGGTTGAGCGCCAGCCAGGTGAGCACGCGCGGCAGCGTGGCCGGCGCGAAGGCGAGCTGGTAGCTCCATTGCGGATGCGGGCCGACCGGGCGCTCGTGGAAGCGGCCCATCTGGATGCTGTCGCCGAACGCGGCGATGGCCTGTTCGCGCAGCGCCCAGGCCGCGTCGCGGCTGTCGGCATTGAAATAGACGTGGGCGTGCCAGCTGTCGACGATGGCGGGGTCCAGGATCATGAGGGTCAACCTCCGGCGCGCTTGGCGCGATGGCCGAGTTTGTCGAGCGCGGCCAGGATGCGGTCGCAATGGTCGCCCTGCACCTCGATGACGCCGTCCTTGACGGTGCCGCCCGAGCCGCAGGCGGTGCGCAGTTGCTTGCCCAGCGCGGCCAGGGCGTCGTCGTCCAGCGGCAGGCCCTTGACCACGGTTACGGCCTTGCCGCCGCGGCCCTTGGTTTCGCGCGAAACGCGCACGCCGCCGGGGGCCGGCACGGGCCGGGCCGCCGCCTTGCACTGGCAATCGGCGAGCGGGCGGCGGCATTGCGGGCACATCCGGCCGCCGTCGGTGGAATAGACGAGTCCGCCTGGGGAGCTGCTTTTCATGGGTGATGCGTGAGATTGCGGTTCAGGCAGCCATTATGCCGGAGCCGCCGCCGCGGGCCCGGCGCGGGCGGCGCTCATTCGTCGAAGCCGCGCGGCCCCAGCGACTCGACCAGGTAATCGATGAACGACTTGATGCGCGAGGAGATCGCGGTGTTGCGGTAATAGACCGCGTTGACCGGCTGGCGCACGTCCAGCGTCTGGCGCGGAAACAGCTGGCGCAGCGCGCCGGACTGGCGGTCGGCGCGCGTCATGAAGTCCGACAGGCAGACGATGCCGGCGTCGTTCAGCGCCAGTTGCCGCAGCGTCTCGCCGCTGAACGAGCGGATCGCCGGCTGGATGTGCAGCGGCTGGCCGTCGGCATCCTCCAGCGGCCACTCGTTGAGCGATTCCAGTTGCGAGAAGCCCAGCAGGCTGTGGTCCGCCAGGTCGGCCACGCGCTTGGGCGTGCCGTGCGCCGCCAGGTAGCCGGGGCTGGCCAGCACCCGCACGCGGCTGCGGCCGATCGGCACGGCATGCAGCGACGAATCCTTCAGGCTGCCGATGCGCAGCGCCAGGTCGGTGCGGCGTTCCAGCAGGTCGATGTTGCCCTCGTTGCTGTTCAGTTCCAGCTCGACCTTGGGATAGCGCTTGCGGTAGCCAGGCACCAGCGGCACGATCACGTGCAGCATGAAGGGCGAGGCGGCGTCGACCCGCAGCCGCCCGGCCGGCTGGTTGCGGCGCGCGTGCATCTGCTCCTCGGTCTCTTCGACCGCGGCGATGATCTTGCGGGCCTGCTCCAGGTAGGCGCGGCCTTCCTCGGTCAGTTCCAGCCGCCGGGTGGTGCGGCGCATCAGCGTGGTCTGCAGCTTTTCCTCCAGCCGCGTCATGGTGCGGCTGGTGGCGGAAATGGTCTGCTGCAGCGCATCGGCGGCGGCGGTGATCGAGCCGCTGTCGACGATGGCGATAAAGACCTGCATTTCGTCGAGTGTCGTTTTCATATTTGACGTTATATCAAAAGTCTTTCGCCGATACAGGGCTTATTCCGCAAGGATCGTGCGGGCACACTGGGTGCATTCCAACACCTACCCAGGAGTTTTACATGAGCATCCCGTCTTTTGGCGTCGGCACTTTCCGCCTGCAGGGCCAGGTCGTCATCGATTCCGTGCGCAACGCGCTGGACGTCGGCTACCGCGCCGTCGATACCGCCCAGATCTATGAGAACGAGGCCGAGGTCGGCCAGGCTGTCGAGGCCAGCGGCATCGCCCGCGCCGACCTGTTCCTGACCACCAAGATCTGGGTGCCGAACTATGGCCGCGCCAAGCTCGTGCCCAGCCTGAAGGACAGCCTGGCCAAGCTGCGCACCGACTACGTCGACCTGACCCTGATCCACTGGCCCGCGCCCGGCAACGGCGTCGCCATCGCCGAGATGATGGCCGGCCTGATGGATGCCCGCGAGCAGGGCCTGACGCGCCAGATCGGCATCTCCAACTTCCCCATTGCCGAGACCCGCGAGGCCATCGCCGCCGTCGGCAAGGACGCCATCGCCACCAACCAGATCGAGCTCAGCCCCTACCTGCAGAATGCGGCGCTGGTGGACTTCCTGAACCAGCAGGGCATCCCCGTCACGTCGTACATGACGCTGGCCTACGGCAAGGTGCTGAAGGATCCGGTGATCGGCCAGATCGCGCAGCGCCACAACGCCACGCCGGCGCAGGTCGCTCTGGCCTGGGCGCTGCAACGCGGCTTCGCCGTGATCCCGTCGTCGACCAGGCGCGAGAACCTGGCGAGCAACCTGCTGGCCCGCGACCTGCGCCTGACCGACGCCGACATGGCGCAGATCGCCGCGCTGGAACGCAACGGCCGCGAAGTCAGCCCGGAAGGCCTGGCCGCCGCCTGGGACTGAGGCACGCCATCGGCGCCGCGCGCGCCAACCAGATTTCACAAGGAGCCATTCCATGAAGCTATTCATCACCGGCGCCAGCGGGTTCATCGGCGGCGCCGTCGCCGCCTCGATGGCCAGGGCCGGCCACCAGGTCCGCGGCCTGATCCGCAATCCCGACCGCGCCGCCGAACTGCGCGGCTTCGGCATCGAACCGGTGCTGGGCACGCTGGATGACGCGGCGCAGCTGGCGGCCGAGGCGCGCGCCGCCGACGCGGTCATCAACGCCGCCGACAGCGACCATCGCGGCGCCGTCGAGGCCCTGCTGGGCGCGCTGGCGGGCAGCGGCAAGGCGTTCATCCATACCAGCGGCAGCAGCCTGGTCGCCGACGACGCGCTGGGCGAGCCGTCCGACGCGGTGTTCGACGAAACCACGCCGGTGGCGCCGGTGCCGGGCAAGGTGGCGCGCATCGCCATCAATGACCTGATCCACGCCAGCGCGCCGGGCGTGCGCAGCGTGGTGCTGTGCCACACCCTGATCTACGGTTCGACCGAGGGGCCGCGCGCCGCAAGCGTGCAGATCCCGCCGCTGGTGGCGCAGGCCCGCGAAAGCGGCATCGCGCGCCACGTCGGCCGGGGCCTGAACCGCTGGTCCAACGTGCACATCGCCGATGTCGCGGCGCTGTATCACCTGGCGCTGGAGAAGGCGCCGGCCGGCAGCTTCTATTTCGTCGAGAACGGCGAGACCGCCTTCGTCGACCTGGTCGGCGCCATCGGCCAGGCCCTGGGGCTGGGACCGGCCCAGGCCTGGGATCCGGCGCAGGCGGTGGCTTATTGGGGCAAGGACCTGGGCGCCTACGCGCTCGGCTCCAACAGCCGGGTGCGGGCGGGCAAGGCGCGCCGCGAACTGGGCTGGGCGCCGCGGCACGATGACGTGCTGGGCTGGGTGCGCCAGGCCATCGCCTGACGCGGGACGGCGCGGCGCCGGGTCGGGGCCGCGCCGGCGTCCACGGGGTGGGCCAACGGCGGGGCGCCGTCAGCAAAACGCCAACAGAGTTGCGGTAAGGTAACCGTTCCCTTCAGAGATTCCGCACGGAGCAGAACTTGAAATACCGCAAACTCGGCCGTACCGACCTGGACGTCAGCCTGATCGGCCTGGGCACCATGACCTGGGGCGAGCAGAATACCGAGGCCGAGGCCCACCAGCAGCTGGACTACGCGCTCGAGCGCGGCGTCAACCTGGTCGACGTGGCCGAAATGTACCCGGTGCCGCCCAAGCCGGAAACCCAGGGCCTGACCGAAACCTACATCGGCACCTGGCTGGCGCGCAGCAAGCGGCGCCAGGACATCGTGCTGGCCAGCAAGGTGGCCGGCCCGGTGCGCGATCCCAAGCGTCCCGGCCACATCCGCGACGGCAAGACCTTCCTCGATCGCAAGAACCTGACCGAGGCGCTGGACGCCAGCCTCAAGCGCCTGCAGACGGATTACCTGGACCTGTACCAGCTGCACTGGCCCGACCGCACCACCGCCACCTTCGGCCAGCTGTCGTATCCGTGGGTCAAGGACGACCACACCGTGCCGATCGAGGAAACCCTGTCGGTGCTGCAGGACTTCGTGCGCGCCGGCAAGGTGCGCCACGTCGGCGTCTCCAACGAAACGCCGTGGGGCGTGTCGCAGTTCCTGAAGGCCTCCGACAATCTCGGCCTGGCGCGCATCGCTACGATCCAGAACGCCTACAGCCTGCTCAATCGCGTCTACGAGATCGGCCTGTCGGAATTCAGCCACCACGAAGGCGTGGGCCTGCTGGCCTATTCGCCGCTGGCCATGGGCATGCTTTGCGGCAAGTACCTGGACGGCGCCCGTCCCGCCAATGCCCGCCTGACGCTGTATACGCGCTTCACCCGCTACAGCAACCCGCAGGCCGAGGCCGCCACCCGCGAGTACGTCGAACTGGCGCGCCAGCACGGCATCTCGCCGACGCACCTGGCGCTGGCCTGGGTCAACCAGCGCCCGTTCGTCACCAGCAACCTGATCGGCGCCACCAACCTGCAGCAATTGAAGGAAAATATCGATAGCGTCGACGTCGAACTGTCGTCCGACGTGCTGCAGGCCATCGACCAGATCCACGTGCGCCACCCGAATCCGGCGCCTTGATCCCGCTTGCCGGGAGCGACGAGGACCCTATATGCGCAATCTCGATTTCAGCTCCTGGCAAACCGTACTGTCCACGCTGCTGGGCCTGGCGGTCATCACCCTGATCGGGGTGGGGATCCGCCTGCTGGTGATGCAGACCATCCAGCAGCGGCGCGAACGCGAGAACCGCCAGATCAACGAGCGCCTGCGCACCCTGATCGCGGCCTACAAGACGCTGGGCGGGTCCTTCACCGGCAACCTGGTGGTGGACCCCAGCCATCTGCGCGACCTGCGCCATGGCGCGCCGCAAGCGGCCGTCGCCAGCGGCGCGCACGACGATGAGATCGACCCCGATGCCGCCGACCCGCTGCGGCCGGCGGCGCTGGACGGCCCCGGCGGCGAGCGCCGCCGGCGCGTGCGCGACGCGGTCGAGGCGGCGCTGTCCGACATCATCCTGCTGGGCACCGAGGACCAGGTGCGGCTCGCGGCCCAGGCGGCCGCCGACCTGGTGGCCGGACGCCGCATCGAGACCGCCGAGCTGGTGGTGTCGCTGCGCGACTTCATCCGCCGCGTGCTGAACCTGGAACCCGTGCCGGTCGGCCTGGCGATTCCGCGCCAGGGCCCGACCCGGCCCGCGGCTGGCGGCGCGAAGGGCGGCAATGCCCGTGGCGAGGCGGGCGGCGGCGGCAAGGGCGGGGGTGGGGGTGCAGGGGGCGGCGGCGCCGCCGCGGGCATGGGCATGATGGGCGTGGGCGCCGGGCTGGCGGCCGACGATCCGCACGATCCCCACGGCGGCGCCCGCTAGCACGCAACCGTCGGTCATGCCGGCGCGGGTGATGCCTGCGCGAGCCGGCCGACGCGCCGGCCGATCATTGCGGCCGCGCGCCGCGCCGCTTCGCTTCAATACACATCGCGCACATAGCGCTTGTCCGCGGTCATGCGCGCCACGTAGGCCGCCGCCGCGTCGGCATCCATGCCGCCGTGTTCCCGCACCACCTGCCTGAGCATGGCGTCTACGTCGCGGGCCATCTGTCCTGCATCGCCGCAGACATAGAAATGGGCGCCCTCCTGCAGCCACGCCCAGAGCCGCGCGCCGTGCTCGCGCATGCGGTCCTGCACGTAGATCTTGGCGGCCTGGTCGCGCGAGAACGCCAGGTCCAGCCGCGTCAGCAGGCCGTCGTCGCGCAGCGCCTGCAGTTCGTCGCGATAGTAGAAATCGCTGGCCGCGTGCCGCTCGCCGAAGAACAGCCAGTTGCGGCCGCCATCGCCGCGCGCCCGCCGCTCTTGCAGGAAGGCGCGGAACGGCGCCACGCCGGTGCCGGGGCCGACCATGATCATCGGCGTGTCGCCCTGCCGTGGCGGCCGGAAGTGGCTGGCCTCCTGCACGAAGACCGGCACGTCGGCGTCGCTCGCGCGGTCGGCCAGGAAGGTCGACGAGACGCCCTTGCGCTGGCGCCGGCCATTGTCGTAGCGCACCGCGGACACCGTCAGGTGGACCTGGCCGGGATGCGCCTTGGGGCTGGAGGCGATGGAGTACAGACGCGGTTGCAGGCGCTTGAGCGCGCCCAGCCACGCCTGCGCCGGCAGCACCGCCGGAAACGCGTGCAGCACGTCGGCCAGCTGCTTGCCCCACAGCCATTGCCGCAGGTCCGCGCGGCGTTCCTCGGCCAGCAATTGCCGCAGGCCGGGATCGCGGGTGTGTTCCGCGATCAGCGCCAGCGTGGCCGGCGCGGGGCGCGCGATTTCGTAATGCGTGGACAGCGCCCGGGCCAGCGGCATGTCGCCGACGCCCGGCACGCTGGCCACCGCGTCGCCTGACAGGCCGGCCTGCGCCAGCAGTTCCTCCACCAGCTCGGGGCAGTTCACCGGCCAGACGCCCAGCGCGTCGCCGGCCTGGTAGTCCAACCCGGTGCCGGCGATGTCCAGCGCCAGCGCGCGCGTGTCCTTGTCGCCGCTGGCGTTCAGCCGCTGGTTGCCGATCAGGCGCGCGGGCGCCGGGCGCGTCCGGGAGGGCGGCGCCGGGCGCGCGCCGATGGGCGGGGCGGCAGGTTCGGGCGGCGCGGCGGGGGCCGCCCTGCCGGACGGGGCGTCGGCAGTCAGCGCCGCCGCGATGTCGTCAGGCATCAGGCCGCCGGCCGGATGGCCATGCTGTTCGGCGTTGGCCGCATGGATGCCGGCGATGGCGCTTTCCAGCCAGGCGTCGGCCGGCGCCTCGTAGTCGGTGTCGCAATCGACCCGCGCCAGCAAGGGCCGCGCGCCCAGCTGCGCCAGCCGCTGGTCGAGCCGGCGGCCGTGGCCGCAGAAGGCGTCATAGTTGCTGTCGCCCAGCGCCAGCACCGCATAGCGCAGCGACGCCAGCCGCGGCGCGTCGGCGGCCGACAGCGCGCGCCACAGGTCCTGGCCGTTGTCCGGCGCGTCGCCGTCGCCGAAGGTGCTGGTGATCAGCAACAGGTACTGGGCGCGCGCCAGGGCGTCGAGCGTGCAGTCCGCCATGCAGGCGGTGCGCAGCTCGAAACCGGCCGCGGCCAGCGCGGTGGCGCTGCGTTCCACCAGCGATTCGGCATTACCGGTCTGCGAGGCCCACAGCAGCGTCACGCGCGGGCGCGGGCCGATGATGCGGACGGTGGCCTCCGCCGCGTCGGTGGCAGGCGTGGTCGCTGGCGCCAACGGCCGCGGCGCGCGGCTGTACAGGCCATGCAGCAGGCCGTTGAGCCACAGGCGGGTGGCTTCGTCGAAAGGCGCGTGGACGGGCAGCTCCGGAATGCCGGGAGCGCCGCCGGCCTGCCGCAAGCCGTTGAGAAAACCCGACAGGTAGTGGCGCTGGCGCGCATCCAGCGCGGGCGGTTCCGCGCCGCTCGTCAGGCCGAGTAGCGCGGCCATGGCCTCGGCGGGGGCGGCGCCGCTGGCCGACACGGCGACGGGCTGCAGGGCCGGGCCGGTCTCCAGGTTCCCGACCGCTGTCAACGCCGGGGCCGCGTGTGCCGCGGCCAGGCCGGCAACATTGTCGGCCGCCATTTCCGTCATGGCCAACGTGGCCGGCGCTACGGCGCGCGTCGCCCTGCCGGCAGGCGCCGCGACGCGGCACAGCGCCACCGCGCAGAACTTCAGCTCGGGCTGCTGCGACACCGGATCGATGGCGTCGCTGGTGACGGCGTTGATGCACAGATCGTCGCCATACACGTCGTTCCAGTGCATGGGGGCGAAGCAGTTGCCGGGCCGCACCCGGTCGGTGACGACGGCGGGCAGCACCGCGCGGCCGCGGCGCGAACGGATCTCAACGTTGTCGCCGGCAGCGATGCCGAGCGCTGTCGCGTCATCGGGGTGGATCTCCACGAACGGCGCGGGGTTGAGTTTGTTCAGCATCGGCACCTTGCCGGTCTTGGTCAGCGTGTGCCATTGGTGCTGCAGCCGCCCGGTGTTGAGCACCATGGGATAGTCGGCGTCGGGCAGCTCGGCCGGATCGGCGTGCGGCCGCGCGTGGAACTGCGCGCGGCCGTTGGCGGTGGCGAATGCCAGGCGCGGCCGCGCGCCATCGTCCTCTTCGCGCCACGGCTGGCTGACGCCGTCGTTGAGATAGCGGATCGGATTGCGCTCGGGGCCGTCGGCGCGCGCACAGGGCCATTGCAGCGGCGTCTCGCGCAATCGCGCATGGCTGGCGCCGCGCAGGTCGTAGCCGGTGGCGGGGTTGGAAAAACCGGCGATCTCCTCGAACACCTCGGCCGCGCTGGCGTACTGGAACGCGTGGCCGTAGCCCATCTCGCAGGCCACGCCGGCGATGATGCGCCAGTCGGGCAGCGCGTCGCCGGGCGGCGGCACGGCCCGCGGCATCAGCGTCAGGGTGCGTTCGGAATTGATCATCACGCCGTCGGCCTCGGCCCATAGCGCGCCGGGCAGCAGGATGTCGGCGTAGCGGTTGGTCTCGGTGTCCAGGTAGGCGTCCTGCGCGATCACCAGTTCCGCCGCGCGCAGCCCGGCCACCACATTGGCGCGGTTGGCGACGCTGGCCACCGGGTTGGTGCAGATGATCCAGCAGGCCTTGACCTCGCCCGCCGCCATGCGCTGGAACAGGTCGATGGTGCCTTGCCCCAGCCGCGTATGCAGCGTGCCGGCGGGCACGCCCCAGCGCGCTTCGACAAAGGCGCGGTCGGCGGCCGACAGCACGCTGCGCTGGCCCGGCAGGCCGGGGCCCATGTAGCCCATCTCGCGTCCGCCCATCGCGTTGGGCTGGCCGGTCAGCGAGAACGGCCCGCTGCCCGGCCGGCAGATGCGGCCGGTGGCCAGGTGCAGGTTGCACAGCGCGTTGGTGTTCCAGGTGCCGTGGGTGCTCTGGTTCAGCCCCATGGTCCAGCAGCTCATCCATTCCGGCGCCGCGCCGATCCAGTCGGCGGCCTGGCGCAGTTGCGCGGCGGCAATGCCGGTCAGCGCCTCGACCCGCTCGGGCGCGTAGTCGCGCAGCAAGTCCGGCATGGCCTCCCAGCCGTCGGTGTGCGCGGCGATGAAGGCCGCGTCGGTCTTGCCGGCCCCATGCAGCAGATGCAGCAGGCCGTTGAGCAGCGCCAGGTCGGTGCCCGGCTTGATCGCCAGGTGCAGATGCGCCTTCTCGGCGGTGGTGGTGCGGCGCGGATCGACCACGATCAGGCGGGCGCCGGCCTTGACCCGGTCCATCATGCGCAGGTACAGGATCGGATGGCAGTCGGCCATGTTGGCGCCGATCACCAGGAACAGGTCGGCGCGGTCGATGTCCTGGTACGAGCCGGGCGGGCCGTCGGCGCCCAGCGACAGCTTGTAGCCGCTGCCGGCGCTGGCCATGCACAGGCGCGAATTCGATTCGATGTTGTTGGTGCCGATGAAGCCCTTGGCCAGCTTGTTGGCCAGGTACTGGGCCTCGATCGACATCTGTCCCGACACGTACAGCGATACCGCGTCGGGGCCGTGCGCGTCGATGATGGCGCGCAGCCGCCCGGCGGTGTCGCGCAGGGTGTTCGCCATCGGCCGCGGCGCCAGGTCCTGGCCGCGCCGGTCGCGCACGTAGGCGTGCTCCAGCCGACCCGACTGGCGCAGGGCAAGGTGGGCCGACGACCCCTTGGTGCAGAGACGGCCGAAGTTGCTGGGATGCTCGCGGTTGCCGGTGATCTTCACCACCTGCTCCCGTTCCACGTGCAGGGTCATGCCGCAGCCCACGCCGCAGTAGGGGCAGACGGTGTCCACGGTGCGCTGGCTGCCGCTCATGCTCGGTTCCCAAAAAAGAAAGCGCCCTGCCTGCGCGGCCAGCGGCCGGGCGGGCAGGGCGCCATTGCCCTGGTTGGTTCCCGGCGTGGCCGGGTCGATACCCTGTCGATGCAAGTTCCATGCCAATCGGCCGCCGCCGGTGGACCGCGCCGCACGCGGACCGGCGGCGCGCGCGGTGGTGCGTGGCTGCACCGCCGTGGTGCGCCGCCGACCCGTTTGGGTGCGCGGCGGCATGGGTGGCGGGCCGCCGCGCGGGCGGCATCGCGATGGCACGCTTATTGCTTTGATAGCCATACCGGGCCCGTGTCCGGCCAGACAACGCAAGCTTTGCAGGCAACGGCGCCCGGACCCACCAGTCCCGGGCGCCGTTTGTCTTTTGAAAACCGAACGGCCCAGCCTGGATAGCCCCATGAGCACAGCGACCTCCACGACTCCCATGCAGACCCTGATCGTCATCGGCAACGGCATGGTCGGCCATCACTGCGTCGAGCAACTGATCGAGCGCGGCGCGCTGGCGCGCTACCGCATCCTGGTGTTCGGCGAAGAGACCCGGCGCGCCTACGATCGCGTGCACCTGTCCGAATACATCGGCGGCCGCGATGCCGAATCGATGGCCATGAGCGACGCCGCGTTCTATGAGCGGCCAGGCCTGTCGCTGCGGCTGGGCGAGCCGGTGCTGCGCATCGACCGCCACGCGCGACAGGTGGTGACGGCCGCCGGCAGCCATGGCTACGACAAGCTGGTGCTGGCCACCGGCTCCTATCCCTTCGTGCCGCCGATCGCCGGCGCCGAAGGGGCCTCGCGCCTGGTGTACCGCACGCTCGATGACCTGGACCAGATCCGCGCGGCGGCCGACGGCGCCCGGCGCGGCGTGGTGGTGGGCGGCGGCCTGCTGGGCCTGGAGGCGGCCAATGCGCTCAAGTCGCTCGGGCTGGAGGCGCACGTGGTCGAGTTCGCGCCGCGCCTGATGCCGGTGCAGCTGGACGAGGCCGGCGGCGGCGCGCTCAGGGCGCGCATCGAGGCGCTGGGCGTGGGCGTGCACCTGTCGCGCGCCACGCAGGAAATCAAGGATGGCACGCAGTACCGCTACCGCATGCGTTTTGCCGAGGGCGCGCCGCTGGAAACCGACCTGATCGTGTTCTCGGCCGGCATCCGGCCGCGCGACGGCCTGGCGCGCCAGGCCGGACTGACGGTGGCCGAGCGCGGCGGCGTGGCCGTCGACGGCCATTGCCGCAGCAGCGATGCGTCGATCTACGCGATCGGCGAATGCGCCGCGTTCGACGGCGCCATCTTCGGCCTGGTGGCGCCCGGCTACCAGATGGCGCGCGTGGCCGCCGCCGAGCTCTGTGGCGACGACAGCGCGCCGTTCGCCGGCGCCGACATGTCGACCAAGCTCAAGCTGCTGGGCGTGGACGTCGGTTCGATCGGCGATGCCCATGGCGCCACGCCCGGCGCGCGCAGCTACCGCTACATCGACGAGGCGGGCGCCTCGTACCGCCGCCTGGTGGTGTCGGCCGACGGCAAGCGCGTCCTGGGCGCGGTGCTGGTGGGCGACAACAGCTACTACGACACGCTGCTGCAATACGCGCAGAACGGCATCGCGCCGCCGGCCGACCCGGCCAGCCTGATCCTGCCCGCCGGCCAGGCCGCGCCCGCGCTGGGCGCCGGCGCGCTGCCGGCCACCGCCACCATCTGTTCGTGCCACAACGTCAGCAAGGCCGCCATCTGCGACGCGCTCGACGGCGGCTGCACCGACGTCGGCGGCGTCAAGGCCTGCACCAAGGCCGCCACCGGCTGCGGCGGCTGCGCGGCCCTGCTCAAGCAGGTGGTGGAACACGAACTGGCGAGCCGCGGCGTCGCGGTGGACAAGAGCCTGTGCGAGCACTTTCCCTACACCCGCCAGGAGCTCTATTCGATCGTCCGGGTGCAGGGCATCGAATCGTTCGAAGAACTGCTGGCGCGCCACGGCCGCGGCCATGTCGGCTGCGATCTCTGCAAGCCGACGGTGGCGTCGATCCTGGCGTCGTGCTGGAACCGCCCGATCCAGGATCCGAATCGGGTGCCGCTGCAGGACACCAACGACACCTTCATGGCCAACATGCAGAAGAACGGCACCTATTCGGTGGTGCCGCGCATCCCGGGCGGCGAGGTCACGCCCGACGGCCTGATCGCGATCGGCGCCGTGGCCAAGAAGTACCAGCTCTACACCAAGATCACCGGCGGCCAGCGCATCGACCTGTTCGGCGCGCAACTGCACGAGTTGCCCGACATCTGGGCCGAGCTGATCGCCGCCGGCTTCGAGACCGGCCACGCCTACGGCAAGTCCACCCGCACCGTGAAGTCCTGCGTCGGCAGCACCTGGTGCCGCTACGGCGTGCAGGACAGCGTCGCCATGGCGCTGCGCATCGAAGACCGCTACAAGGGCCTGCGCGCGCCGCACAAGCTCAAGTTCGCGGTCTCGGGCTGCACCCGCGAATGCGCCGAGGCGCAGAGCAAGGACATCGGCGTCATCGCCACCGAGAACGGCTGGAACCTGTACGTGTGCGGCAACGGCGGCATGCGCCCGCGCCACGCCGAACTGTTCGCCCAGGACCTGGACGATGCCACGCTGATCCGCTACATCGACCGCCTGCTGATGTTCTACATCCGCACCGCCGACAAGCTGCAACGCACCTCGGTCTGGCGCGAATCGCTGGAAGGCGGCCTGGACTACCTGAAGGCCGTGGTCATCGACGACAGCCTGGGGCTGGGCGCCGAACTGGAGGCGCAGATGCAGCTGGTGGTGGACCGCTATGAATGCGAATGGGCCAACGCCCTGTCCGACCCGGAAAAGCTCAAGCGTTTCCGCACCTTCGTCAACAGCGCCGCCGCGGATCCGGACATCCGCTTCGTGCAGGAGCGCGGCCAGCCGCGGCCCGCGCCCGCCGCGCGCGTGATTCCCATCGCCGAGGAGCTTGCCTGATGCGCTCGAATGTCGTGATCGCCCTGCGCCAGGAGGCGCCATTCAATGCCCGGCCCGGCGCCGAGGCGTGGCAGCCTGTCTGCACCCGCCGCGACCTGGTCGCCGATTCCGGCGTGGTGGCGCTGGTCGATGGCCGCCAGGTGGCCCTGTTCTACTTGCCGGCGGTGGCCGGCGAAACGCTCTACGCCATCGACAACCGCGACCCGAAGTCGGGCGCCAACGTGATCGGCCGCGGCATCGTCGGCCACCTGGCCGGCGAGCTGGTGGTGGCCTCGCCGCTGTACAAGCAGCACTTCCGGCTGCGCGATGGCGTCTGTGTCGAGTATCCCGAGCAATCGCTGCGGGCCTGGCCGGTGCGCTTCAACGGCGACGCGGTGGAAGTCCAGCCGCCCGCCGCGGCCTGAGGATCGTCGCCATGTCGCAGCACGCCATGCCCTCGACCCTGCGTTTCCTCCTGGCGGCCCGCCGCAGCGAGCTGCACGGACTCGAAGCGTTGGCCAGCACCTGTGAGCTGGCCACCCTGGTCAGCAAGCTGGTGCACGTGCTGCAGAAGGAGCGCGGTTCGTCCAACCTGTATCTGTGCGGCGGCCAGGACGCGCTGCGCCAGACCCTGGCCGGCCTGAGCTCCGACGCCTGCGCGGTCGAGGAGGAAGTGCGCCGCTTCCTCGACCGGCTGGAACCGGATGCCACCCGCAGCGCCGGCAAGGCGCGGCTGCTCAACTGCATCGCCTACGCGCTGTACCGCCTGGACGAGCTGCCGCGCACGCGCCGCGCCATCCGTGACCGCCGCGTGGCGGCGGAAGAGGCCGGCGCGGTCTTCACGCGGCTCATCGCCAGCCTGTTCGCGCTGGTGTTCGAAGCCGCCGACTCGTCGCTCGACGCGGGCGTCACGCGGCTGCTGGTGGCGCTGCTCAATTTCATGCAGGGCAAGGAGCTGTGCGGACAGGAACGCGCCTATGGCGTCATGGGCTACACCGCCGGCTATTTCACCGAAGCGCAGAAGGCCCGCGTGCTGGAGCTGGCGGATCTGCAGAAGCGCTGCTTCGACAGCTTCGCGCAGTACGCCGGCGCGGATGCGCTGGCCGCGTGGGAGCGGCTGGAGCAGAGCGCCGGCCCGGTGCTGCGGCTGCGCGACATGGCGCTGCGGACCTCCGAGGCCGAACGCGTCGACGCCGGTCTGGCCGAGCTGTGGTTCGGCCTGTGCACCGAGCGCATCGATGCCATGCGCGCGGTCGAAAGCCTGCTGGCCGAGGCCCTGACGCTGCAATGCCATCGCCGCATCGTCGAGACCCGCGCCGAGCTCGACAACCACCGGCTGCTGCTGAGCCGTTTCGCCGACCGCGCCGGCGACGACGCGCCGGCGATGCTGTTCCAGCTGCAGGGCCGCATTCTCGACGTGCCGCCGCAGGACGGCGTGGGCGAGGCCATGGAGCGGTCCATCCTCGACCTGATGCGCGATCAGGCGCAGCGCCTGCGCCAGTCGGACGACGCGCTGGCGCTGGCGCGCGGCGCGCTGGAGGAACGGCGGCGGGTCGAGCGCGCCAAGTGGCTGCTGGTCAGCCGCCACGGCCTGAGCGAGCAGGCCGCGCACGACCAATTGCAGCGGGTGGCCATGGACTGCCGGCGTTCGCTCGACGAGGTCGCCCGGCAGGTGCTGGCCGAACTCGATACCGCGGCGCGCTGAACGCCGCCGCGATGCCGGCCTACGCGCGCGGCACGTCCCACAACGCGTCGGGCAGGTAGCCCTCCTGCTCGCCCTTGCGGGCGTAGCCCAGCGGATTGGCGACCACGCGGCAGCCGTCCTTCACGTAGTCCAGCGGGCAGTGCAGGTGGCCGTGCAGCCACATGTCGGCCAGCGGCAGCAGGTGGTCCAGCGCGTTGCAGAAACCGGCGGTGCCCGGCGTCACGCCGTAGCGCGGATCGGCGCTGGCCAGGCTCGGCGCGAAGTGGGTGATGGCGACCGTGGGGCCGTCGAACGGCGCGCGCAGCGCCGCTTCCAGCCAGGCCTGACAGGCCTGGCCCTGCTCGCGCATCTGCTCGGCCATGAAGGGCGCGCCGTGGCGCCGCATCTGCGCCTTTTCCAGGTAGAAATCGGCGGCCCGGAACGCCTTGCCGCGCTTGGCCAGCGCCTGCGTCAGCGTGTCGCCCGGCGCGGCCAGCGCGTCGAAGTCGGTCCACAGCGTGGTGCCCACCAGCCGCACGCCGTCGATCACCAGGGTCTCGCGCTCGAGCCACTGGATCCCCAGCGCCTCGCACAACGTCCGCAGCCGCTCGTGGGTCTCGTCGAAGTCGAGGTTGTCGTATTCATGGTTGCCCGGCACGTAGACCACCGGCGTCGGCCAGCCGTGGCGCGGGGCATAGCGGCCCAGGCCGAAGTCGTCCGTGGCCAGCCGCGAGCGCGGCTGGTACGAGCCGATGTCGCCCGCCAGCACCAGCAGGTCCGCGCCCGGCGTCGGGTCCGCGACGAAAGTGGGGTCGGATTCCAGGTGCAGATCGGACAGCAATTGGATTTTCATGAGGCAGCAGGGGGGCTTGTGTTGGTTGCGATTCGCAAGTAAATTGGTTGCGACCCGCAACTTCAGGACGCGCCACCATGGATCTTATCGACTTTCCCACCCGATCCCGCGAACAGACCATCCGCGACCTGCGGGAATTCTCGCGCAAGCTGGTGCGCGAGCTCGGCTTCATGCGGCCTTCGCTGGCCGGCAGCGAGCTGGCGCCGTCGGCGGTGCACGCCATCATCGAGATCGGCCTGCAGCCCGGCATCCAGGCGCGCGACCTGGCGCTGGTGTTGCGGCTGGACAAATCCAACACCAGCCGCCAGGTGGCCAAGCTGGAAGCGGCCGGCCTGGTGGCGCGCGAGACCGACAGCGGCGACGCGCGCGCCTCGCGCCTGTCGCTGACGCCGGCGGGCCTGGACCTGCGCAACCGCATCGACCAGTTCGCCACCGAGCAGGTCTCGCGCGCCCTGCGGCAACTGGCGCCGCCCGACCAGGAGATCCTGGTGCGCTACCTGTCGCTCTATGCCGACGCCTTGGCGCGCGAGAATCCGAACACCCGCGCCGCCCAGGCCAGCGACGCCATCGAGCTGCAGATCCAGGAAGGCTATGCGCCGGGCTGTATCGGCGACGTGGCCGCATTGCATGCGCGTTACTACGCGCAGGCCGCCGGCTTTGGCGTGGTGTTCGAGCGCCTGGTGGCGACGGGCCTGGCGGCCTTCGCCGAGTCGCTGCCGGCGCCGGGCAAGAACCTGTGGCGCTATGCCGACGGCAACCGCACGCTGGCCTCCATCGCCATCGACAGCGACCTGGAAAAACGCACCGCGCATCTGCGCTGGTTCATCGTCGATGAATCGCTGCGCGGACTCGGCGTCGGCCGCGCGCTGCTGACGCGCGCGATGCGCTTCGTCGACACGCTCGATATTGACGAAACGTATCTGTGGACCTTCAAGGGATTGGACGCCGCGCGCCATCTGTACGAGTCCGAAGGCTTCGTGCTGACCGAGGAAGCCGAGGGCACGCAATGGGGCGGCGTGGTGGTGGAGCAGCGCTTCAGCCGGCCCGCGCGCTGACGCATCTGGACACACACTGAGGCCGCGCGCACGCGCCGCGGCCCGTTTCTGCACGCCACCTTTCACGGCGCTGTCACGTCGCATTCCTAGACTCGCTGGGGTCTTGCCGGCTGGTCGCGGCAAGGTCGGTCCTCCTCTTTCCAAAGAACCTCCCCATGCCCTCCACGAGTCTTGCAAGAACCCTTGCCGCGGTCCTGCTCGCGGCCGCCACGCTCGCCGCCTGTGGCGGTGACGATTCCTCCGACGATCCCGCGCAGCCGCCGGTCACCCAACCGACCGCGCCGCAGCTGCGTTGCGCCCCGTAAGCGGCGGTAGCGCCGACCTCCACGATCCCGAGTAGAGCTGATGACCTCCCGCCGCAATTTCCTCCAGACCGCCACGGGCGCGGGCTTCGCCGCCGCCGCGCTCGCCGCCTTTCCGCCCAGCATCCGCCGCGCGCTCGCCATCCCCGCCAACAACGCCACCGGCACCATCAAGGACGTCGAGCACGTCATCATCCTGATGCAGGAGAACCGCTCGTTCGACCATTACTTCGGCACGCTCAAGGGCGTGCGCGGCTTCGGCGACCGCTTCCCGATTCCGCTCGCCAACGGCCGCAAGGTCTGGCAGCAGCAACGCGCCAACGGCGCCGTGCTGACGCCGTTCCACATCGACGGCACCACCAACAACGCGCAGCGCGTCTCCGGCACCCCGCACAGCTGGGACGACAGCCAGAAAGCCTGGGACGGCGGCCGCATGGCGCAATGGCCGACGCACAAGAACGACATCTCGATGGGCTACTTCAAGGAACGCGAGATCCCGTTCCAGTTCGCGCTCGCCAACGCGTTCACGCTGTGCGACGCCTATCACTGTTCGATGCATACCGGCACCGACGCCAACCGCTCGTTCCACCTGACCGGCACCAACGGCGCCGTGCCCACCAACACCGCTTTCGTCAACAACGAGTGGGACTGGATCGACGGCCTGCCGGCCAACGTCAACAAGGGCTACACCTGGACCACCTACGCCGAGCGGCTGGAGCAGGCCGGCGTCAGCTGGATCTCGTACCAGAACATGCCCGATGAATGGGGCGACAACATGCTGGGCGCGTTCCGCGCGTTCCGCCAGGCCAACGTGAACTCCGGCTTTCCGGTGTCCAGCGGCGGCGAGCCGGGCGTGCCCTACGCCAACACCGGCCAGGCGCTGCCGTACAAGGCCTACGACCCGGCCACCGACAATGCCGCCAATCCGCTCTACAAGGGCGTGGCCAACACGCTGCCGGGCGCCGCGCCCGAGAACTACCTGGACGCCTTCAAGCGCGACATCCGCGACGGCAAGCTGCCGCAGGTGTCCTGGATGAACGCGCCGTCGATCTACTGCGAACACCCCGGCCCGTCGAGCCCGGTGCAGGGCGCCTGGTTCCTGCAGGAAGTGCTGGACGCGCTGACCGCCGTGCCCGAGGTCTGGAGCAAGACGGTGCTGCTGGTGAATTTCGACGAGAACGATGGCTATTTCGACCACGTGCCGTCGCCGTCCGCGCCGTCGCGCGACGCCGGCGGCAGCCCGGCCGGCAAGACCACGCTGGCCGATGCCGACCTGACGCCCGAGTACTTCACGCACGCCTCGCCCGCCGGCAGCACGACCCAGCCGGCGACCAAGGACGGCCGCGTCTACGGCCCCGGCCCGCGCGTGCCGATGTACGTGATCTCGCCCTGGAGCCGCGGCGGCTGGGTTAACTCGCAGGTGTTCGACCACACCTCGGTGCTGCGTTTCCTAGAAGCGCGATTCGGCGTGGCCGAGCCCAACATCAGCCCGTTCCGCCGCGCGGTCTGCGGCGACCTGACCAGCACCTTCAACTTCAAGACGCCCAACACCGAGTCGCTGCCGACGCTGGCCGGACGCGCCACGCGCGCCGCGGCCGACCAGTTGCGCACCGCGCAGGAGGCCCTGCCGCAGATGCCGCTGCCCACCGATATGCAGCTGCCGCTGCAGGCCAGCGGCACGCGGCCGTCGCGCGCGCTGCCCTACGAACTGCACACCAGCGCGCGCTGCGCCGCGGCCGGCACGGTGGAGCTGGTGTTCGCCAACACCGGCACGCAGGGCGCGGTGTTCCATGTCTACGACCGCTATCACCTGGACCGGTTGCCGCGCCGCTATGCGGTCGAGGCCGGCAAGACCCTGTCCGACACCTGGAACGCGCTGCAGGACAACCTCGGCATGTACGACCTGTGGGTGCTCGGCCCCAACGGCTACCACCGCCATTTCAAGGGCGACACCAACCGCATCGCCGACAGCGGCGCGCTGCCCGAGATCCGGGTCTGCTACGACATCGCCAACGGCGAGGTCTACGCCGAGCTGCTCAACACCGGCGCCAAGGCCTGCACCTTTACGGTCGCGCCGCAGGCGTACCGCCAGGACGCGGCGGTGACGCTGGACGTGGCGGGCGGCGGCAAGGCCACTCGCAACTGGGGGCTGGCGGCCAGCGGGCAGTGGTATGACTTCGCCGTCACCTGCTCCAGCGATCCGGCGTTCTACCGCCGCTTCGCCGGCCGCGTCGAGACCGGCGCGCACACGGTGAGCGATCCGGCCATGGGCGTGGCCGGCGCCTGACGGCCGGGCGCGGTCAGACGCGGAAGTCCGCCGCCATGTCCTCGTCGGTGCGCATGGGCAGCTTGCCCGCGCGGCAGGCCTCGAGGAAGCGGCGGTAGTCCTTCTCGTTCTGCCGCGCGTAGCCCTGCGCATACGCCAGCAGCGCCTCGGGGAATTGGCCCGCGCGTCCCATGTACGCGGCCAGCTCCACCGAGTGCCCGCTGGCCTTGGCATGGGCCCGCGCCAGCGCGCGGCCGCACATGCGGGCGTAACCGGTCAGGATCTTCTGGTTGAAGCTCTCGACGTCGGCCGACACTTTCATGTCGCGCAACTGGCGGAAGTAATAGTGCCTGCCGCGCGGCCCCGTCGACCACCCCAGGAAGATGTCGCTGGCCGCCTGCAGCAGCCGCTGGCCCGCCACCACGCGATAGCCGTCATGCGCGGGCGCCTTGTCGCGGGCATAGCGGGCGATCACGGATTGGCGCGCTTCCTTGACCTGCAGGAACAGCGGATTGCCCCAGCTGTCGACCATCAGCATCACCAGGCAGACCGTGCCCACGCTGCCCACGCCCACCACCTTGAAGACCACGTCCTGCACCGCGAAGTGCTTGAGCAGTTCGCGCCGGTCCGGCGCCAGGCTGTCGAGATAACCGGCGTAGCACTTGGCCATCTTTTTCTTCCAGGTCGGCGTGTCCGGCCAGTGCTCGGCCTTGCCCAGCAGCGTCACCGGGCCGCCGGGGTGGAACATGGCCGGCGGCGCGTCGCGGATGCGCCAGTGGCCGCCGTCCAGGTACGCCATCTTGTGCAGCATGCTCTCGTTGGTGCGGCCGGCGGCCTTCTCCATGGCGCGGCCGATCAACCGGCGGCCCTCGGGCGTCTCGGCGTCCTGCAGCATGCGCTCGAAGGTGATGCCTTGGTACCAGACGTCGAGCGTGCTGTTCTGCGCGTACTCGTTCATGCGCAGCTGGTATTCGCTGGCGGCCGCCATGACGATGTCGGCGCTGTCGCCGCGGCCATAGCCCATGTGCGCCGCCGCCACCGCCAGACTCGCCGTCAGCCGCTTGACGTCCCATTCCCACGGGCCGGTGGCGGTTTCGTCGAAGTCGTTCAGGTCGAACAGCAGCTGCCGTTCGGGCGTGGCGAAGCCGCCGAAGTTGAGCAGGTGGGCGTCGCCGCAGATGGGGATGGAGATGCCGGTATGCGGGGTGCCGGCCAGGTCGTGCGCCTGCAGGATGGCGGCGCCGCGAAAGAAGGTGAAGGGCGAGGCCGCCATGCGGCCGTAGCGCAGCGGGATCAGGGCCTGCACCCGCCCGGCGCTGTTGATCCGCAGCAACCGGATCGGGTCCCGGTCGACATTGCCGAGGGCGGCGTGGGCCGAACGCTTGACGCGTTCCCGGGCCTTCTGTCCGTTGGACCTGCGCGCTTGAATGCTGTCTGTTTCGAGCATGGCGGTTCCCTGGTCGCGGACCGGTGCCGATGACCGGCCTGTCGCCAGGAGTGTAGCGGGACCGGGCGCCTTGCGGGCGTCCGCGCGGACGGCGCGGCCGCCGTCAGATGACGGTGATGCGCAGTTCGGCCAGCAGCGCCGCCGCCTGGGTCTTGGAGATGGCCGCGCCGGCCAGCCGCGCGGCGGCGGACAGGTCGATGCCGCCCAGGTCGGCCTCGCGCAGGTCGGCGCCCTCGAACCGCACGTTCTTGAGCGTGGCGTTGCGCAGGCTGCCGCCATGGAACACCGTGTCGCGCAGATCGCAGCCGGTCAGGTCGGCGTCGGAGAAGTCCAGTTGCTGCAATGCACACTTGCGGAACGAGATGCCGCGCACCAGCGCGCCCACCAGCAGGCAGTCTTCCAGCGTCCAGCCCAGGCAGGCGATGCCGTCGAAGTCGGCGCCGGTCAGCTTGCAGCCCTGGAAGCGGGCGCTCGCCAGGCGCGCGCGGCGCCAGTTGGCATTGTTCAGGTCGCAATGCTCGAATAGCGCCTCGCTGGCGTCGGCCGAGGCGAACACGGCCTGTCCGCCACGGCAGCGCCGCCAGACGCTGTCGGCCAGCGTCGCGCCCTGGAACGAGGCGCCGGCGATGGCGCAGGCGGTGAAGCGGGCGCCGCGCAGATCCAGGCGCGAGAAGTCGGCTTCCTGGAAGTCGCAGTCGTCGAAGGCCAGCGGCTGGCCGTCGGCCCGTTCAATCAGCGCCTGCATCGCCTGGCGGTCCAGCGCCTGGCCGATGACGGTTTCCGGGGATTGCCGCGTCATGCCCATCTTCTCTATCGGGTTCATCGAACCCTCATTGGAACATGCCGTGCTCGACGCAGAACGCCACCAGTTCCTGGTCGGTGCGTACGTCCAGCTTGCGCATGGCCGAGATCTTCTGGCCGCTGACGGTCTTGACGCTGCGCTTGAGGCTGCCGGCCACCTGCATCATCGACTCGCCGCGCACGAAATGCCGCAGCACCTCGAACTCCTTGGGCGAAAGGCTGTTGATGCGGTCGCCGATGAGCGCGCCGCGCCCCGCTGGCGACGGCCGCCGCGTCAGGCCGGGCGGATAGTATTTGCGGCCGCGTTGCAGCGCCTGCAGGGCGCTGACGATCTCGTTCGGGCTGTCGTGCTTGAAGACCACCGCATCGACGCCGGCGTCGTACAGCGCCGACACGATCATGGGATTGGACACCATGGTCAGCACCACCACGCGGACCCCGGGATAGTGGCGGATCAGGTACTTGACCAGGCGGATGCCGTCGCCGTAGAGGTCGTCGCCGGGCATGGCGTAGTCGGTGATGACCACCTGCGGCAGCTCGCGCTCGAGCTGCTCGACCAGCGCCGTCGGCGAGTCCAGCGCGGCGACGACCTCGAAGCCCAGGTACTGCTTCAGCAGTTCGGTCATGGCCATCAGGACCAGGGGGTGATCGTCGGCGATGACGATGCGGAGTCTTTGCATGCGGGGCGCGGTCGGGTTGGCGGGAGGGACCGACGAATTATTCCGCATCGGCGGCCGCGGGCGGAGCCGGCGGCGCCGAAGCCGGACGAGGGGACAGAATTTTAGGGTTCATGACGGCCGCAGGCGGTGGGAGGAATCTCAAAAATGCAAGCAGGACGGGCGCGCCGGCCGCACCTGGGCAGCCAGCGCCCGCTCGGATCCATCCAGGCGCGATCACGCGGCCGATTGAGAATATTCCTGTTCAATCGCTGCCCCGCCTTTGGCACCATCGTCCACATCCCTGCTGGTCTTCCGTCCGACACGGCCGGCATTGCGGCCTGGCCGCGCCCCGATGAGGTTCCATGATGTTCTCCCCCACGCGCCGCCTCTGGCCGGCGCCCGTGGTCCGGTCCCGCCATGCGTGACGCCACTCACGCCTGCTTCCCGCCCGAAGAATCCCTGTTCCTGCGGTTCCAGCCGGTCTTCACCGCGCAAGGCCGGGTGCACGAGTACGCGGTCGCCGACAGTTTCATGCCCTGGCGCGCCGTCGATCTGGCGCCCCAGCGTGCCCGCTTGCGGGCCGCGGCGGCTTTCGCTTCCCGGCCTGACGCGCCCATCGACCTGTCTTTCGATCATGCGCTGACCGCCCCGGGCGACGCCGACCTGGCGCAGCGCCTGTGCACCGATCTCGACCTGGGCCTGTCGCGCGAACAGCTTTGCTTCGGCGCCGCCGCCCGCCGTGACAGGACGCACCTGGCGGCCCGGCGTCTCACCTTCCAGTTGCCGTTGATCCTGCGCCTGATGCCGCAGGCGCAGGCCGTGGCCAGCTACGCCGAATTCCGTCCCGGCCTGCGCGCGCAGCTGCTGCCTGCTACTTGCGGCGGCCAGCCGGTGGCCTGTGGCGAGCTTTGCGCGACCGGCCTGGTGTTGAAAATCCCGCGCGGACTCGGCGCCGACCGTGGGCTGCAACGCCGCTTCAACGCCTTGATGGCATGTCTCGCCGACACCCACCTGCAAGTGGTGGCTGACGACATCGCGGACATCCACGATTTCGTCTGGCTGCGTTCGCATCCCGGGTTGCTGTTTCGCGGCGCCACGCTGTCCGCGCCGCTCAGCGCACAATGCCTGGCGGTCTGGCTGGCGGCCGATGGCGCCGCCTGGCGCAGTTTCAACGCCTGCGTCTCGCCCTAGGAAGCGCTCCCCGCACGGAGGGGTACGCGTGCGAGGCGTCCTGTCGTGTTCGGCAGGCCCTGGCGCGGTCGCCCGGCTCAGGCGGCCTGCAGGCGGCCCAGGATGAAGCCGTCCACGGCGCTGCTGCGGCCGCGCCACAGCGTCGGCTGGCCGGCGATCGGGGTGCCGTCGGCGGTGAAGAACAGGGCGTCGGCCAGGTGGATGTAGTTGGGCAGGGGTTCGGCCGGTTGCGGCAGCCGGAACACGTCGCCCAGTTCCGCCAGCGAGGTGCGCACCGATTGCCGCGCCTGGCCGTCCGCGTCCGACAGCGAGTCGGCGAAGGTTTCGGCGAAGCGGTCGAAGTACTCGGCGCCCGACACGATCTCGCCGGACACCAGCATGCCGCCCATCTGCAGCGTCACGCCGATGCTCTTGAGCTGGCCGCCGTTGTTCACCAGGTTCACCAGGAATTGCAGGAAGACGTCGGCGGACGGCGTGGCGACGGCGGGGGCGGGCTGGGACGGGGAGGAGGTCGGTTCGAGACTCATGGCGGCAGGGGCTCCGGAATGTGCGAGGGAGTCACAAGATACTCGAACTGCGGCCCGCGCGCATCGGGGCAATCAGCGGATAAACAACCGGTTCGGGTGCCATTCCTCGGCATCGGCCCGAGGGGCCGGGGAATAGGGTTCAGACGCAGGGGTCAGAGGCCCTCGTCGCGCGCGGCGCGGCGTTGCAGCATGCGGTCGACGCGTTCGCCCGCCTGCCGCAGGCGCTGCGCCAGCGCCGCGGGCGCCAGCACGTCGAACTCCACGTCCAGCGTCATCAGCCAGTAGGCCAGCATGTCCGGCGACTGGCCGGCGCAACGCAGCAGGCAACGGCCGTCATCGAGCGCATCGAGTTCGCCGGCCCACGGCGGAATGCGCGCCGCCATCGCCGCCCGCGGCGCGTGCAGGATGACGCGGGCGTCCTCGGCGTTGGGCGCCTGGCCCACCGATCGCGCCACGTAGCCGCGCAGGTCGCCGCCATCGGGCGGCGGCCGCGGGCGGAAATGCGCGCCCGGCGTCACCTGGCCGGCGATGCGGTCGAGGCGGAACGTGCGCCAGTCATCGCGCGCCGGATCCCAGGCCACCAGATACCAGCGCCAGCCCGTGTGCGCCAGCCCCTGCGGCTCGACCTCGCGCGTGCTGGCCTGGCCGCGGCCGTCGATGTAGCCGAAGCTCACCCGCAGCTGGTCGCGGCAGGCGGCCGCCAGCGCGGCCAGCAGGCCCGCGTCCACCAGCGGGGTGTGGCGGGCCAGCGGCACTAGCGCCGAGCGCAAGGCATCCATCTTGTGCCGCAGCCGCGACGGCATCACCTGTTCCAGTTTCACCAGCGCGCGCAGCGCGGCCTCCTCGATGCCGCCGACCGTGCCGGTGGCGGCGGTGCGCAGGGTGATCGCCACCGTCAGCGCCTCGTCGTCGTCCAGCAGCAGCGGCGGCAGCGCGTGCCCGGCGCGGAAGGCGTAGCCGCCGGCCACGCCGCTGCTGGCCTGGATCGGGTAGCCCAGTTCGCGCAGCCGGTCGATGTCGCGCCGCAGGGTGCGCGGGTGCACTTCCAGCGTCTGCGCCAGCTCGCCTCCGGCCCAGTGGCGGCGGGTCTGCAATAGCGAAAGCAGGCGCAGGAGACGGTTGCTGGAAGTGAGCATGGGGACAACGATAAAACGAATCGAGGGCGGAAACTGTCCGCAATGGATTCTACAGTTCATCCCGTCGCCAGCGGCCATGGGGCCGCGGCGGGAATCCACGAAACCGGAGTTTTTCCATGTCCATCGTCTTTTATTGGTATCCCCAGTCCAGCGCCTCCCCGATCGCCGCCGCCCTGGCCGAACTGCAGGTGCCGCACGAACGCGTGAAGGTCGACATCCGCGCCGGCGAGCAGCATCGCCCCGAATTCCTGGCGATCAATCCGAATGGCAAGGTGCCGACGCTGACCGTGGACGGTGCGCCGCTGTTCGAAGGGCTGGCGATCCAGCTGTGGCTGGGCGAGCAATGGGGCGTCGAGCGCGGCCTGTGGCCCGCCGCGGGCACGCCGCAACGGCTGGCCGCCATGTCCTGGAGCGCGTGGGCCTATGTGTCGTACGGCGCGGTGCTGTGGCGCCTGTTCCACGTCGGCTACGGCGAGGAAGGCCAACGCGATCCGAGCCAGGCGGAACGGGCGCTGGCCGACCTGGACGTCTTGCTGGCGGTGCTGGACGGTCACCTGGCGCGCCAGCCCTGGATACTGGGCGCCGAATACTCGCTGGCCGACCTGGTGGTGGGCTCGGTGATCGGCTACAGCACGATGCTCGGGGCGCGCGTGGCGGCGCACCCGAAGGTGCAGGCCTGGCTGGGCAAGGTGCAAGCCCGGCCGGCCATGCAGATCGACCGCTGAGGCGGCGTGGCCGCCCCGGCGCCTACCAGCCCCAGCAGGTGCCGGTGGCCGGCTTGCCGCAGGCGCGGTAGTTGACCGCGAACCACAGCTTGCCCGCGCCGCGCGGGGTGCCTTGCGGCGTGGCGTCGGCCTTGACGTCGTTGCGCGGCAGTTCTTCCAGCGTGTCGCGCGCGGTCTTGGTGGGCGAGCCGCTGGGGGCGCCAGCCACCAGCTGGATGCGGCCCAGGCTGGCCGCCGTGCGGTCCTGGAACACGATGTCGGTGTCGGCCAGCGCGGTCATCTTCAGCGCGGCGTTGCGCACGGCGGCGGCATAGCCGTCGTTGGCGCCGGTGGGCGCCAACGCGCCGCTCAAGGTGCTGACCGTCAGGATCTGCGCGGGCGTGGACGGCGCGGCCATCGCGTACTGGTCCAGGCCGGGCAGCTGGCCGCCGGCCACCTGGCGGCGCAGCCAGTCGCCCCACAGGAACTCCGCGAACTCCGGCAGGCTGCCGTTGCTGTAGGCGATGTCGCGGGTGAAGTACACCAGCGAGCGATAGCGGTCTTCCTGCATGCCGCCGGCTTCCTGCGCGTTGGCGATGCCCACCCGCGTCGGCAGCTGGTCCACGGTGATGGGCTGGTTCTGGCCGTCGCGCAGCCAGGCCTTGCGCTCGTCGACCATGCGCTGCCAGAAGGCCGAGGCGGTGCCGATGCCGCTGTAGTTGGCGTCGACCTTGACCCATACCGGCAGCTTGGGGCCGCCGTCGGCGATCTCGCGCAGCGACGAGAACGTGTGGTGGCCGTCGGTCAGGTACAGATTGCCGTCCCAGCCGACCACCACGGTCTTCAGGTTGGTGGGGTTTGCGCCCATCGCCGCGGTGCAGTTGAAGGTGGCCGGCTGGTCCAGGCGCGCGGCCTGCAGCTGGGCGATGGAGGTAAAGGCCTGGGACGTGTTGGCGCCCATGTCCTCGCAGTAGTCGCTGAATTTCTTGCCGACCGTGCGGTTCAGATAATCCAGCTGCTTGGTCGCGTCGGCCGCCCAGGTGGGACGGTTGAAGTCGCCTTGCCAGCGGCCCAGCTTGTAGTAGATCTGGTCGTAGCCGATGGCGGCCTGGGTCGGGTGCAGTTCCTCGATGCGGACCTTGATGACGTCGCCCGGCTTGGTCGCCAGATAGGCCTGGTTGCGGGTGTCGGTCGGCGGCGCCGGATTCTGGACGACGGGGCTGTCGTCATCATCGTCTTTGCTGCCGTTGCAGGCGGCCAGCACCAGCGGCAGCGCGGCCAGGGCCAGGATCCGCAGGGCGGGGCGCCAGCGCGCGGTGAAAGGGCGGGGAAGGACGGAGTTGGGCGAGCGGGACATGAATGAGCGTTTCGGGGTCGGCTGAAGAAGTATCCAATGATGACAGTCACGTGTTTCGTGTTCATTGCACCGTCACGCCAGGTTCACGCCAGGCGTCGTTCAAGGTCCCGCTTGATTGACGCGGCCCCAATGCTAAGATCGCCGCCAATGACCGCGCCACCCCTCCAGACCCCTCTCGCGGCCGAACTGGCCGAACTCGCCCGCACGCTGGGCAACGCCCATCGCCTGGTGCTGCTCGAGCATATCGCGCAGGGCGAGCGCCCGGTCGAACGGCTGGCCGAATTGTCCGGCCTGTCGGTCGCCAATACCTCGCAGCACCTGCAGCAGTTGCGCCGCGCCGGTTTCGTGGCGACCCGGCGCGACGGCAAGCATGTGTACTACCGGCTCGGCACCGCGCCCATCGCCGGGCTGCTCAATGCCCTCGGGGCCGTGGCGCAGCACAACCGGAGCGAGATCCGGCGCCTGGTGGCGGACAGCCAGGATCGCCGCGACGGGCTGGAAGCCATCTCGCGCGACGAACTGCTCGACCGCCTGGGCGAAGGCAGCATGACGCTGCTGGACGTGCGGCCCGCCGACGAGTTCGCGCAAGGCCATCTGCCTGGCGCCATCAATATCCCCGCCGGCGAGTTGCTCGAGCGGCTCGGCGAATTGCCGGCCGCGCACGAGATCGTGGCCTATTGCCGCGGCCCGTTCTGCGTGCTGTCTTCCGACGCCGTCACCGCGTTGCGGGCGCACGGCCTGCGCGCCCGGCGGCTCGACGCCGGTTTCCCGGACTGGCGCGCCGAGGGGCTGGCGGTCGAGACGCCCGACCCGCCCGCGCGCTAGCGCGCCGCGACGTCTTGCGCAGAGGGCCGCATTCAAGCCGGCTTCGAGCGCGCCAGCAGCAACGCCAGCGCCAACCCCAGCCACGCCAGGGACAACGGCCGGGGCGTGTCGAAAGGCAGCCATGAGGTGGCCGCCAACCCCAACCCCAGCAGGCTGTAGTAGGCCAGGCCGAACAGGGCGCCGGCGCGCCCCAGGCAATGCCCGTAGCGGCGCAGCGCCGGCCCCAGCAGATTGGGGATCGCCAGGCCATAGCCCGCGAACACCGGCAGCGCCGCGGCCGCCCACAGCCAGCCCGGTTCCGGGCGCCAGGCCATGGCGGCGGCCTGCGCCGCCGTGCCCAGCGCGACGCAGCGCAGGCCGTAGCGCACCCGGCGCTCGGCGTCCGCGGCGGCGGGCAGCCGGCGGTTGGCGGCGGCGCCCAGGCTGCCCACCAGCGCCACGCCCAGGCCCACCCAGCCGAAACCCAGTCCCGGAAGCGGGCCCGTCATGAACGGGCCGGCGGCATAGAACGAAAACACCAGCAGGTTCAGGCCGGCGACCCGCAGCACCGCCAGGCGCAGCGCGGCGTCGGCCAGCATCTGGCCGGCCAGCGCCGCCAGCGGCACGTGGCCGGTGCGCGCCGGGCGGGTTTCGTGCCAGCGCCAGGCGACCGACCCCAGCAGCAGCGCGATCACGACGGCGAGCGTCGCCAGCACGCCGGCATAGCCATGCCGGTCGGCCAGCAGTTGGCCCGTCAACGGTCCGACGGCGGGCGACCAGGCCAGCACCGCGCCCAGCGTGACGAAGGTGCGCGTCAGCCGCGGGCCGTCCAGGCAATCGCGCAGCGCGGTCTGCGTCACCACCGAGCACGCCGCCAGGCCCAGCGCCTGGACGAAGCGGCCGCCAAGCAGCGCCGCGTAATGCGGCGCGGCCAGCGCGCCCAGCGTGCCCGCCAGCCCGGTGGCCAGGCCGGCCAGCATGGCGGGGCGGCGGCCCCAGGTATCGGCGAGATGTCCCCATAGAAACACCCCGGCGGCGAAGCCGACGAAGAAGACGCCCATGACCGGCTGCGTGGCGGCGGCATCCAGGCGCCAGTGGCGCGCCAGGTCCGGCAGGGCGGGGGCGAGAATGGTCTCGGCGATCTGCGGCAGGGCCAGCAGCGCGATGACGAGCCAGGACGGCGGCGGGGCGCCGCAGGCGGACGGGGAGCAAAGACGGGAAGACATGCGACGGACTTGATGCGAAAAGCCGCTAGCGTAGGCGCGCGGCGGCGCGCAAAATCACGCTATCGCGCCATAAAACATCGCCAATCGGACATGCCTGTCTATTCCCCCGATGCCGTCGAAGATCCGGACCTCGTCGCCTGCCCCGTGGTGGGCATGGCGATCGACACGCGCGCGCACGCGTCGGACTGGCATGCGCACCAACGCGCGCAATTGCTGTATCAGGCGGAAGGCGGGGTGACGCTGTATCTCACCGACCGGGTGGGGCAGTTGGCGCCGCTGCAGGCAGCCTGGCTGCCGGCCGGGTGCGTGCATCGCACGGCCATGCAGGGCACGTTCGCCTATCGCAGCCTGTATTTCGATGTGGCGGTCTATCCGGACCTGCCGCGCGAGCCGCGCATCCTCGACGTCAATCCGCTGTTGCGCGAAATGATCGTGCGCGTGACGCAATGGCCCTCCGACCAGGCGCTGGACGGGCCGCGCCAGCGCCTGGTGGGCGCGTTGCTGGATGAACTGGCGGCGGCGCCCGCGGCGCCGCTGCATCTGCCCATGCCGCGCGACCGGCGGTTGGCGCCGATCGCGCGCGAACTGCTGGCAAATCCGGCCTGCGCGCTGTCGATCGATGACTGGGGCCGCCGGGTGGGCGCCAGCGGCCGTACGCTGGCGCGCGCCTTTCTGGCGGAGACCGGCTTGCCGTTCACGCGCTGGCGCACGCAATGCCGCCTGCTGATGGCGCGGGCCCGGCTGGCCGAGGGCGCGTCCGTCACGGAAGTGGCGCATGCCGTGGGCTATGCCAGCGACAGCGCCTTCATCGCCATGTACCGGCGCGCCTACGGCGAGCCGCCGGGGCGCCGGCAGCGCCGGCGCGACCCGTTGCCTTAGAACACGTGGCGGATGCCGACGCCGGCCGCGGTGCTCTTGAGGCCGTCGATGAACGCGTAGTCCTTGCCGTACGAACCATAGGCGTACAGGTTGGTGCGCTTGGACAGGTCGTAGGTGTAGCCCACGCTCCAGACGTTCATGTTGGCGTCGCCGCCGGTCAGGCGGTCATTGGACGGCGAGACGTGTTGCCACGAGGTGAACACGCTGCTGGCGCCGCCGATCGGGAAGGTGGCGCCGAGCATGTAGGCGTTGGCCTTGAAGCCGTCCACGTAGCGGTTGGTGCCAAACTCGTCGCTGAAGGGCGTGCCAGCCGGCAGGTCCTGGCCGACGAACCAGCCGTCGGTGGTGCGGCCGTAGGCGGCGGCCAGCTTCACCACTTCCAGGTCGTACGACGCACCGATGGCGTATTGGCGCGGCGTCGCGCCGTGGTCGATCGAGCCGCGGTTCGAGCCGTTGAGCTGGTCGTAGGTCAGGGTGACGTTGACCGGGCCCTCGACGTAGCGCAGGCCGGCGGTGATGCCGCGCGAGTTGTCGTTGGTGCGGAAATGGGTTTCGTCGCTGTTGGTATCGTCGACGTTGAAGGAATAGCCCGCGGCGAACTGGAAGCCGCTCATCGAGGGGCTGCGATACATGATCATGTTGTCCCAGCGCATGGTGTTGGCCGCGCTGAAACCCAGGCCCAGGTTCGATTGGGTGTAGCTGGTGTAGAAGGGGTCGATATCGGCCAGGTAGTTCGAGCCGACGGTGGCCTGGCGGCCGAATTCGATCGTGCCCCAGGCGTCGTTGGCCAGCCCGAGGGTGGCCTGGCGGCCGAACAGGCGGCCGCTCTGGCCGCGGGTGCCGTTGCCCGAATCGAAACCGCTTTCCAGCGTGAACACGGCGCGCAGGCCATCGCCCAGGTCTTCGGATCCGCGCAGGCCCCAGCGGGAGCCGGCCTGGATGCCGTTGATCATGCCGAGCTTGCTGCCGTCATAGCCACTGCCCTTGATCTTGTTGTAGCCAATGCCGGTGTCGATGACACCATAGAGAGTGACTGACGTTTCTGCCTGAGCGACGCCTGCAAAAGTGGTCAACATTGCGGCTGCGAGCAGCGTCTTTTTCATCCGTGGAACTCCTTGCTGTAGAGGGAAAAAATAAAGGGAACAACACGTTGAGCATGACGCCCAACGTGGTTCCCAGCCCCTAGTGTAGGTCAAAAAGTCCTATTTCCTGGCAAAAACCGTGATTTTCTGTCTATTTGTATCGTGAGAGGGGCGGCCACTCGTCGTTGAAAAACCGGGCAAACGGGCCAGGGCGCCGCGCGTCGTCGCAGGCCGAAGCCAAAAAAAACCGCCACGGAGCGGATCCGTGGCGGTGTCGCGCGCGTGGCGCCGGCAGGGCCGGCCCGGCGTGGATGCTTAGAACAGGTGGCGCAAGCCGACGCCGCCAGCGGTGCTCTTCAAGCCTTCGATGAAGGCGTAGTTCTTGCCGTACGAACCATAGGCGTAAACCATGGTGCGCTTGGACAGGTCGTAGGTGTAGCCCACGCTCCAGACGTTCATGTTGGCGTCATCGCCGGTCAGCTTGTCGTTGGACGGCGAGACATGCTGCCACGAGCCGAACAGGTTGCTCATGCCGTCCAGCGGCAGGGTCGCGCCCAGCATGTAGGAGTTGGCCTTGAAGCCGGCCGCGTAGTGGAAGGTGCCCAGCTGGTCGTTGACCGCCGTGTTGGCCGCCAGGTCCTGGCCGACGAACCAGCCGTCGGTGGTGCGGCCATAGGCGGCGGCCAGCTTCAGCACTTCGAGGTCGTAGGAGGCCGCCACGGCGTACTGGCGCGGCGTGACGGAGTGGTCGAATTCGGCCGGCTTGCCGGCGACCATGACAGGGTCGCCATCGGCGTCGAGCTGGCGCGCCGAGTTCGAGCTGTTGAGCTGGTCATAGGTCAGCGAGACGTTCAGCGGGCCTTGGACGTAACGCAGGCCGGCGGTGATGCCGCGCGCGTTGTCGCCGGTGCGGAAGCCGCTCTGGTTCTTGTCGGTGCTGTCGGCGTTGAAGGAATAGCCCAGGGCGAACTGGAAGCCGTCCGACCAGGCGCTGCGGTACATGACCATGTTGTCCCAGCGCATGGTGTTGGCGGCGCTGAAGGAAGTGCCGATGTTGGCCTGGGTGAAGCTGGTGTAGAAGGGGTCGATATCGCCCAGGAAGGTGCCGCCGACGGTGGTCTGGCGGCCGAATTCCAGCGAGCCCCAGCTGTCGTTGGCCAGGCCGATGGTGGCCTGGCGGTTGAACAGGCGGCCTTGTTGGGACGTGCCGTTGCCCGAGTCGAAGCCGCTTTCGACCGTGAACATGGCGCGCAGGCCGTCGCCCAGGTCTTCGGAGCCGCGCAGGCCCCAGCGCGAGCCGGACTGGACGCCGTTGATCATGCCGATGCGGCTGGCGCCGACGTCGACGGCGCGGGGCGCGCCGGTGATGGGGTCGGTCGCGTTGACCGAGCCGGACACCTTGTTGTAGCCGATGCCGGTGTCGATGACGCCATAGAGGGTGACCGAGGTTTCAGCCTGGGCCGCGCCGGCAAGAGTGGTCAACATGGCGGCCGCGAGCAGCGTCTTTTTCATCCGGAGAACTCCTTGAGTGGGGAAAAACAACGGGAACGACGGGGGGGCGTGCTGCCCGCGTTGTTCCCGGTTGCCTGTGTAGATTGCACTCAAGCATTCTCAGTCAACCGTCACGCATTTCCGGTCATCTGCGGCGATTGTCGGACCGATTGACGGGAGCGGAATCGGCCCCGGTGACGCGGTTTCGCAACAGGGCCGCGGCCGCCCATTCGCCGCTGTGGGCCGCGCCGTCGGTGGTGGGCATGGCCAGGTAATCGCCGGCCAGCACCACCGGGTCGGCGTCGCGCCATTGCCGGCGGTAATCACGGATGGCGCGCGCCCGGCCGACCGCCGACAGGGGCTCGGCCGCCGGCCAGCGGCAGAAATGGGTGAAGTCGATGCGGCCGACCAGGCCGGGGAAATGGCGGCCCAGTTCGGGCAGCACTTCCGCCAGCACGCGCCGCTCGTCGGCGTCCTGCAGGCGCGCGCCGGCGCGGCCGTCCAGCATGACGTTGAGCAGTTCGCCGCCGGCCGGCACCAAGGTGGCGGCCTTGCGCGACTCGATGCCGACCGCGGCGATGACCTGCCGCTCGCGGCGCGGGATCAGCAGGCCGTAGACGTCCTCGAGCCCTTGCGGCGCGGGCAGGCCGCCGGGCAACGCGATGGCGATGTTGAGGGTGGCGCTGTAGGGCGTGGCGAGCAGGGCCTGTTGCGCCTCGCTGTCGCCGCGGTACAGCGCGCGCGCCTGCGCCGCCGGCGCCGCCAGCACGACCTTGTCGGCCTCGAACGGGCCCGCCGGCGTGTGCGCGCAGACCCGGCCGGGCGTCACGTCCAGCGCGGTGACGGGCGTGCCCAGCCGCAGGTCCAGCGGCGCCGCCAGGGCCTCGGGCAGCGACTGCATGCCTTGCGCCAGCGCCAGCGTGCGGCTGCGGCGCGCGCCGAAGGCCCACAACGCCATCGACAGGGCGCGCGAGGTCTGCTCGGGCGCCTGGAAATAGAACCCCTCGAGCATCGGCTCGAACAGGTAGTCCAGGCCGCGCTCGCCCGCCAGTCGGGCGGCCCAGGCGGCGGTGTCGCCGTCGTCCCAGTCGCTCCAGGCGGCATAGTCATCGAGCGGCAGGCGGGCGGTGCCGCGCATGCCGGCCGCCATGCGACAGCCCAGCCGCAGCAGCTCCCGCTTGCCCATCAGGCCGGATGACGCCAGGGTCCAGGGCCGCCGCGCGTGCAGGCGCCGGACGCGGCCATCGGCCACGGTCGCGCTCCAGCCGGAGGTGGGGCGGCAGGAGGCCAGCAGGCCGGTCTCGGCCAGCAGGGCGTGGATGCGGGCGTAGCCGCTGGACAGGAACTGCGCGCCCCGATCGATGCGCCAGCCGTGGCGCAGGTCGGTGCTCATGCGGCCGCCGACCCGGTCCCGGGCTTCCAGGACGGTGACGCGCACGCCGTGTTGCGACAGGCGGTGCGCGGCCGTCAGGCCGGCGATGCCGGCGCCGATGACGATGACGGAAAGAGGCATGGCGGGGATACCGTGGGCGTTTGCGACGCCGGTATCCTACGCCCGCTCTGCGATGGTCGATTCGGGCCCGATCTGATCCGGTCAGCGGCGCGCGCGCAGCCGCCGTTCCTCGCGAGCCACGATGCCGGCGCCGACGATGATCATGACGGCCAGGGCGTACCAGGTGATGGCGTAGACCAGGTGGTTGTTGGGGAAGGTCAGCGTCGTCAGGCCGCCGACCGGCGCCTGCGTCGGATCGCGGCCGGCGCCTGGGGCGGCGTCGGCGTCGATGAAGTAGGGCGCCACCTCGCCCAGCCCGCGCGCCTGGGCGATGGCGGGCAGGTCACGCGAATACCAGAGGTTGGCGGCCGGATCGTTGTTGCGCAGGAAGCCGTTGCCCGGCTCGCCCATGCGCAGCAGGCCGTCGACCTTGACCGGCGCGGCGTCCGCCGCGGGCTGGCCGCCGGCGGCCTGGCGCTTGCGCCATTCGGGCAGCACGAAGCCGCGGTTGACCAGCACCGTGCCGCCGCCATCCGCCAATTGCAGCGGCGTCATGACCCAGTAGCCGCTGCCCAGCTCGGTGGCGGCCTGCACCAGCGTCTGCTTGTCGTACTGGTAGGCGCCGCTGGCCGACACGCGTCGGTATTCGGCGTTGTCGGCGGTCAGCGCCGGCCAGTCGGCGCGAGCGGGGGCGGGCGTGGCGGGCGCGTGCGCCCGCTGGTCCACCTGCGCGATCAGGTTCTGCTTCCAGGCCAGGCGGTGCACCTGCCAGGTACCGAGGGCGCACAGGCCCGCGAACAGCGCGACCGCAACCACGCCCAGGACGGCCAGGGTGGTTGCGCTGCGGGGATTGCGGGGGGTGTCGCCGGAATGCGTAGAGTCTTTTGTTGCCGCCATCACGTCAGGGCATATTCCGCATGTCGTGGATCGACATGGGCATCATGTTGGAGTTCAGGTGATACATGATCCAGATGGATCCGCTGAGCGTGATCACGACCAGCACCAGCGTGAATATTAACGCCAACATGTTCCAGCCGCTTTCGGACTTGGCATCCATGTGCAGGAAATAGATGATGTGCACCACGATCTGGACCGCCGCGAAGGCCAGGATGATCAGCGCCGTGGTGCGCGAACTTTCGAACACCCGGTCCATCACCAGCCAGAACGGGATCGCGGTCAGGATGGCCGCCAGGATGAAGCCGGTGACGTAGCTTTTCAGGGTGCCATGGGCGGCGCCGTCGTCATCGTCATGGTGGCCGTGACCGTGGCCGTGGCCCGCGTGGTCGGCATGGGCGTTCATGGCAGCACTCCCATCAGGTAGACAAAGGTGAACACGCCGACCCAGATCAGGTCCAGGAAGTGCCAGAACATCGACAGGCACATCAGCCGGCGGCGGTTCTCGGGGATCAGGCCGTGCATGCGCACCTGCACCATCATCGTCACCAGCCAGACGATGCCGAACGTGACGTGCAGCCCGTGCGTGCCCACCAGCGTGAAGAACGACGACAGGAAGGCGCTGCGCTGCGGCCCGGCGCCGATGTGGATCAGGTGCGCGAACTCATACAGTTCCAGCGACAGGAAGCCCAGCCCCAGCAGGCCGGTGACCGCCAGCCAGCCCTGCGTGGCGCCGACCCGGTTGCGCCGCATCTCCAGCATGGCGAAGCCGTAGGTGATGGACGAGAGCAGCAGCAGCGAGGTGTTGACCGCCACCAGCGGCAGGTCGAACAGGTCGGCGCCGGACGGGCCCGCGGCGTAGTTGCGTCCCAGCACGCCGTAGGTGGCGAACAGGCAGGCGAAGATGAGACAGTCGCTCATCAGATACACCCAGAAGCCCAGCAGCGTGCCGTTCTTCGGGTGGTGCTCGCCGGCCACGTGGAACACGGGCTCCGGGGGCGGCGTGGCGCCGCCGGGCAGGGTGGGGGCCAGGGTATCAGACATGTTTCGCCAACAGGTGAGTGCGGGCGTCCTCCGTGCGCACGACCTCGTCGGCCGGCACGTAGTACTCGCGCTTGTAGTTGAAGGTATGGACGATGGACACGATGATCAGCGCGGCGAACGACAGCACCGCCAGCGGCCACATGTGCCAGATCAGCGCGAAGCCCATCACCACGCTGATGGCCGCCAGCACGATGCCGGCCCAGGTGTTCTTGGGCATGTGGATGGGGATGAAGCCGGTCTGCGGGCGCTGGTAGCCGTGCTGCTTCATCTGCCACCAGGCGTCCTGGTCATGCACCCGCGGCGTGAAGGCGAAGTTGTAGTTGGGCGGCGGCGAGGAGGTCGACCATTCCAGTGTGCGGCCGTCCCACGGGTCGCCGGTCTCGTCGCGCAGCGAATCGCGGCGGCGGTAGCTGACCACCAGCTGGATCAGGAAGCAGGCGATGCCGATGGCGATCAGGAAGGCGCCGAACGCGGCCACCTGGAACCAGATCTGCAGCGACATGTCCTCGAAGTGGTTGACGCGGCGCGTCACGCCCATCAGGCCCAGCACGTACAGCGGCATGAAGGCGAAGTAGAAGCCCACCAGCCAGAACCAGAACGAGCACTTGCCCCAGAACGGATCGAGCTTGTAGCCGAAGGCCTTGGGGAACCAGTAGGTGATGCCGGCCATCAGGCCGAACAGCACGCCGCCGATGATGACGTTGTGGAAGTGGGCGATCAGGAACAGGCTGTTGTGCAGCGCGAAGTCGGCCGGCGGCACCGCCAGCAGCACGCCGGTCATGCCGCCGATCACGAAGGTGACCATGAAGCCCATGGTCCACAGCATCGGCACCTCGAAGCGGATGCGGCCGCGGTACATGGTGAACAGCCAGTTGAAGATCTTGGCCCCGGTCGGGATCGAGATGATCATGGTGGTGATCCCGAAGAACGAGTTCACGCTGGCCCCGGACCCCATGGTGAAGAAGTGGTGCAGCCAAACCAGGTACGACAGCACCGTGATCACGACCGTGGCGTAGACCATCGACGCGTAGCCGAACAGGCGCTTGCGGCAGAAGGTGGCGACCACTTCCGAGAAGATGCCGAACGCCGGCAGGATCAGGATGTAGACCTCGGGATGGCCCCAGATCCAGATCAGGTTCACGTACATCATGGCGTTGCCGCCGAAGTCGGCCGTGAAGAAGTTGGTGCCGACGTAGCGGTCCATCGACAGCAGCGCCAGCACCGCCGTCAGCACCGGGAACGCCGCCACGATCAGCACGTTGGTGCACAGCGCGGTCCAGGTGAACACCGGCATGCGCATCAGCGACATGCCGGGCGCGCGCATCTTGACGATGGTCACCAGCAGATTCACGCCGGACAGCAATGTGCCGACCCCCGCGATCTGCAAGGCCCATATGTAGTAGTCGACCCCCACGTCCGGACTCTGCGCGATGCCCGATAAAGGCGGATACGCCAGCCAGCCGGTGCGGGCGAACTCGCCGACGAACAGCGACATCATCACCAGCACCACGCCGCCGGTGGTCATCCAGAAGCTGAAGTTGTTCAGGAACGGAAAGGCCACGTCGCGCGCGCCGATCTGCAGCGGCACCACGTAGTTCATCAGCCCCGTGACCAGCGGCATGGCCACGAAGAAGATCATGATGACGCCGTGCGCCGTGAAGATCTGGTCGTAGTGGTGCGGCGGCAGGTAGCCGGTGGAATCGCCGAAGGCCACGGCCTGCTGCAGCCGCATCATGATGGCGTCGGCGAAGCCGCGCAGCAGCATCACCAGCCCCAGGATCATGTACATGATGCCGATCTTCTTGTGGTCGATGCTGGTGAACCACTCGTGCCACAGGTAGCCCCACTTGCGGTAGTAGGTGATGGCGCCCAGCACCACGATGCCGCCGATCGCCACCATGGCGAAAGTCGCCAGCAGGATCGGCTCGTGCAAGGGGATGGCGTCCCAGGTCAGGCGACCGAAGATCAGCTTGGTGAGGTCTGGTTGATCAGTCATCTCGGTTTCCAGGGCTCGGTTTCCAGGGGGAATACCTTGATTTCACGCGCTGCGCCGTGGCGGCGGCGACGCCGCTACAGCGCCAGTTCCGCCGCCGAGGTGCACATGGCGCCGACGTACTTGCGCGGCGGCGCATCGGCCAGGCCCAGGCGCTCGCGCGTGGCCGCATCCAGGCTGGCGATGTTGCGCGCGCCGGGGATGCCCATGCCGCCGCCGGCGTCGATCGCCATGGCGTCCTTCATGCACATGCGGTTCGGTTCCACGCAGCGGTTGACGATGGCGTCGAACAGGCCGGGCGCGACGCTGGCGTAGCGCTGCACCGGGTTGCGTTCGCTGGGCTGCTCCAGTTTCAGGTAGGTGTCGCGGCCGAGCGTGGCGCCGGAGGCGCGGGCGTCGGCGATCCACTTGTCGAAGCCCTGCGGGTCCAGGCCGTGGAAGCGGAAGCGCATGCCGGAAAAGCCCGCGCCGCTGTAGTTGGCCGACAGGCCCTCGTATTCGCCGGGATGGTTGATGACCGCGTGCAGCGTGGTCTGCATGCCCGGCATGGCGTAGATCTGGCCGGCCAGCGCCGGGATGAAGAACGAGTTCATCACCGTCGACGAGGTGATCTTGAACTGGATCGGGCGGTCGACCGGCGCGGCCAGTTCATTGACCGCGGCCACGCCCTGTTCGGGATAGAGGAACAGCCACTTCCAGTCGAGCGCCACCACTTCGACCACCAGCGGCTTGGTGCCGGGCGGCACCTCGCGGCCTTCGGACAGGCGCGCCAGCGGGCGGTAGGGATCGAGCTGGTGGGTGCTGACCCAGGTGAGCGCGCCGAGCGCGATGATGATCAGCAGCGGCGCGGCCCAGATCAGCAGCTCCAGCATGGTGGAGTGGTTCCAGTCGGGGTCGTAGTGCGCGTCGCGGTTGCTGGCGCGATAGCGCCACGCGAACAGGAAGGTCAGGAAGATCACCGGCACGATGATGAGCAGCATCAAGCCGGTCGAGATGATGATCAGGTTGCGCTGCTGCACCGCGATGTCGCCTGATGGTGAGAGCAGCACCGCATTGCATCCGGAGAGCAATGGCAGGGCGGCTAACAGCAACAATCCGCGGAACCTTGGGAAAGACGGCATGGCCATACCCCGAAACGTAACCGTGGGAGGTAAACGCAACACTACGCTGGAAGCCGCGAAAAATCTAGGGTAAAAAGAGCAAAAGTATGCACGGGAAGGCGTGCGGGGCAGGGTCGGGCGTCATCGCGCCGCGGCCCGCCAGGCCTTCGAATGTACATACGAGTGTGTTGCAAAAAGCGTAGACAAGGCGTTTTCCAAAACCTCCTTTCAGCGAGCACTCACATGGCGACCACCACGCAGTATCCCGGTCATGCCTCCCCCTTGCCCGGTCCGGGCGCGACAAGGGGCGCGGCCAGCCACGCCAAGGTGGCGCCGGGCGAAATCGCCGTGGGGGTCGTCATCGGGCGCGCCTCCGAATACTTCGACTTCTTCGTCTTCGGCATCGCCTGCGTGCTGGTGTTTCCACGGGTGTTCTTCCCGTTCGAACCGCAGCTCGAAGGCACGCTGTGGGCCTTTGTCATCTTCTCGTTCGCGTTCATCGCGCGCCCCATCGGCACCGCGGTTTCGATGGCGATCCAGCGGCGCTGGGGACGCGGCACCAAGCTCACGATCGCCCTGTTCCTGCTCGGCACCGCCACGGTGGGCATGGCCTTCCTGCCCGGCTACAACGTCATCGGCTCGCACGCCATCGTGCTGCTGGCGGTGTTCCGCTGCCTGCAGGGGCTGGCCTTTGGCGGCTCCTGGGACGGCCTGCCGTCATTGCTGGCGCTGAACGCGCCGCCCAAGCGCCGCGGCTGGTACGCGATGCTGGGCCAGCTGGGCGCGCCCATCGGCTTCATGATCGCCAGCGCGCTGTTCCTGTTCCTGCACCTGACGCTGACCGAGGCCGACTTCCTCGACTGGGGCTGGCGCTATCCGTTCTTCGTCGCCTTCGCCATCAACGTGGTGGCGCTGTTCGCGCGGCTGCGGCTGGTGCTGACCGAGGAATACACGCAGCTGCTCGAAGAGGGCGAGCTCGAACCCATCGGCACCGGCCAGATGGTGCGCGAGCAGGGCTACAACCTGTTCCTGGGCGCGTTCGCGGCGCTGGCCAGCTATGCGCTGTTTCACCTGGTGACGGTGTTCCCGCTGTCGTGGATCGCGGTCAGCGCCACGCAGCAGATCTCCGATGTGCTGATCGTGCAGATCATCGGCGCGGGCGTGGGCATCCTGGGCACCATCGCCTCGGGCTGGATCGCCGACCGCATCGGCCGGCGCACCACGCTGGGCCTGCTGGCCGCGCTGATCGGCGTGTTCGCGCTGTTCACGCCGTGGCTGCTGGGCGGCAGTCCCAAGGCGCAGGACGCCTTCATCCTGATCGGCTTCGCGCTGCTGGGGCTGTCGTACGGCCAGGCGTCCGGCACGGTGACGGCCAACTTCACCAAGCGTTTCCGCTACACCGGCGCGGCGCTCACCACCGACATGGCCTGGCTGATCGGCGCGGCCTTCGCGCCGTTGGTGGCGCTGGGGCTGTCGGCGCGCTTCGGGCTGGTGGCGGTCAGCATCTACCTGCTGTCCGGCACCGCCTGCACGCTGCTGGCCCTGCGCATCAACAAGGCGCTGGAAACGCGTGACTGACGGGAACAGGGCGCCAGTACGCGGCAGCGACGCGGGGACTTCATTCTATTGGGTGCGCGCCCTGGTGCTGGGCGCGTTGCTGATCGCCATTGCCATGTACCGGCCGCTGGATCCGCTGGTCATCCCGGCCTGGTATCGCGCCGCGGGCGACGCGTTCTTCGTCATCGTATGCATACTGGCCGCGGCGCTGGGCCGTGGCGCGGGCTTTCGCGACATCGGGTCGCGCGGCTTCGTCTCCGCGTTCCTGCTCTACAGCCCTGCCTGGCTGCAAGGCGGTACGCCGCCCGCGGCCGCGCCGTGGTTGCCGGACCTGCTGGTCGGCCTGTTGCTGGCGTGGCCGCTGCTGTGGCTGTGCGAGGCGCTGTGGTGGCGGCGCGGGACGCGCGCCGCCTGAATGCGCGACGCCGCGCCCGAGGGCGCGGCATGCGTGGCGCGGACAGGCCCGTACGGGCTGTCCGCCCGCACTGTCCGCCCGTACTGCGCGGGTCAGCGCACCGGCCAGCCGTACATCTGGCCGCCGTCGCGCCATTGCGCGTTCAGGCCGCGCGGCAGCTTCATCGCGCTGGCCATGCCCAGGTTGCGCTCATAGCTCTCGCCATAGTTGCCGACCTGCTTGACGATGTTGTAGGCCCACTTGTCGTCCACCCCCAGGTTCTTGCCCATGCCCGGCGTCACGCCCAGGATGCGCTGCACGTTGGGGTTGTTGCTTTTCAGCTGGCTGTCGACGTTGGCCGAGGTCACGCCGAATTCCTCCGCTTCGAGCATGGCGTTGAGCGTCCAGCGCACCACGTTGAACCAGTTGTCGTCGCCCTGGCGCACCATCGGGCCGAGCGGGCTCTTGGCGATGTTCTCGTCCAGGATCAGGTAATTGTCCGGCTGCTCCAGCGTGGTGCGCGAGGCCGCCAGCTGCGATTTGTCGGAGGTGAAGGCGTCGCAGCGGCCGGCCGCGAAGGCGCGCACGATCTCGTCGTACTTGTCGATCACCACCGGCTTGAACTTCAGGCCGTTGGCGCGGAACCAGTCGGCCAGGTCGAGCTCGGTGACGGTGCCGGGCTGCACGCAGATGGTGGCGCCGTCCAGTTCCCTGAGCTTCTTGACGCCGAGCTTGGCCGACACCATCACGCCCTGGCTGTCGTAATAGTTCACGCCAGTGCTGATCAGGCCCAGCGTGGTGTCGCGCGCCATCGTCGGCGTGACGTTGCGCGTCAGCACGTCGACCTCGCCCGATTGCAGCGCGGTGAAGCGCGCCTGCGTGGTCAACGGCGTCAGGCGGAATTTGCTGGCGTCGTTGAAGACGGTGGCGGCGATGGCGCGGCACATGTCCACGTCCAGTCCCTGCCAGTTGCCCTTGCTGTCCGGCGAGGAAAAGCCCTGGATGCCGGTGGACACGCCGCACTGCACGTAGCCGCGCTTCTTGACGGTGTCGAGGGTGGGGCCGGCGTGGGCCAGGCTGGTGACGGTGGCCAGCGCCAGGGCGCCGGCCGCGGTTCGGAATATCGGCATTGCGTTCTCCGGCCGGGCCCGGCCCGGCGCCAGGGTGGGACGGTTCAGGCGCTCAGCGCGCGGGGCTTGGCGATCTGGTCCAGGCTTTCGGTCAGGGCCTGGTCCAGGATCGAGACGGCGCGGTCGATCTCGTCATTGCTGACGGTCAGCGGCGGCGCGATGCGCCAGACCGAGCCGCGCTCGGGGCGGCGGCGGATGTTCATCGACAGCCCCAGCTCGAAGCAGCGCTGCGTGGTCAGGGCGCCGAGCGCGTGATACGGCTCGCGCGTGGCGCGGTCCTGCACCAGCTCCACGCCCAGCAGCAGGCCCAGGCCGCGCACGTCGCCGATGGCTTCGTGGCGCTGCTGCAGTTCCAGCAGGCCGCGGCGCAGGTAGTCGCCCTGGCGGCGGGCGCGCTCCAGCAGCTGCTCGCGTTGCAGGGTCTCCAGCACCGCCAGGCCGACGGTGGCGGGCAGCGGGTCCGAGACGTGGCTGGTGTAGAAGGTGAAGCCCTTCTCGTGCACGTCCTGTTCGATGGCGGGCGTGGTGATGGTGGCCGCCAGCGGCAGGCCGCCGCCCAGGGTCTTGGAGACGCTGATGATGTCGGGCGTGACGCCGAAGTGTTCCGAGCCGGTGCGGCAGCCGAGGCGGCCGAAGGCGGTCTGCGCCTCGTCGAAGATCAGCAGCATGCCGCGCGCGTCGGCGGCGCGGCGCAGGGCCTGCATGTATGACTTGGGCGGCACCAGCACGCCGCCGGCGCTGATCACCGGTTCGACGATGATGGCCGCGGGCCGGCCGGCCGAGGCCATGTCGAACATCTTCAGGCCGATCTCCAGGCAGGCCAGCGCCGACTGTTCGGCGTCCAGGCCGGCGATGTAGGGGCGGTACGAGTTCGGTTCGGGCATGACGAACACGCCGGCCGGCGGCACGCCATAGCCCTTGCGGTCGCTGGCGTACGAGACCGAGCCGGCGCCGCTGGTGACGCCGTGCCACGAGCCGCCCACCGCCAGGATCTCGAAGCCGCTCTTGTGCATCTTGGCCATGCGCAGCGCGATCTCGTTGCTCTCGGAACCGGTGTTGACGAAGATCGACTTGGTCATGCCGGCCGGCATCCAGTCGCGCGCCATCGTCGCGGCCAGTTGCGCCACGGCTTCCGGGATCATGCCGCTGAAGAAGTGGAAGGCGGTTTCCCCGGCGCGGCGCACCGCGTCGACGATGGCCGGGTGGTTGTGGCCGATGGTGGCGCACATCTGGCCCGAGGTGAAGTCGAGGATCTCGCGGCCGGTGTCGTCGCGCACCACCGTGCCCTTGGCCGACTTGAACAGGTTGGGGAAGGTGTCGCCGCCGTAGCGGATGAGGTATTCGCGGGCCGCCGCACGCAGGGTTTGATCCATGTTTACACTCCGGCAAAAGGCAGGTTCCAATGCGGAACCGACGGACGCAGTGTCTGGCGGCGCGGCGCCGGCGTCCAATGCGAAGTACGCATGCGCCGCCATGCATGGCGCGCATGGCCCATGCGAATCGCGCAAGGAGCGGTATGGATACCCGGTGGCTGCAGGACTTCATCACCCTGTCGGAGCTGCGCAATTTCACGCGCGCGGCCGAGGCCCGCAATCTGTCGCAGGCGGCCTTCAGCCGCCGCATCCAGAGCCTGGAGAACTGGGCCGGCGCGCGCCTGATCGACCGTTCGGCCTTCCCGACCCAGCTGACCGAGGCGGGCGAGCGCTTCCGCGTCGCGGCCATCGAACTGGTCAACCAGCTGGTCGAGGCGCGCGCGGGCATCGCCGCCGTGCCGGCGCGCAACCAGCTGCGCCTGGCCACCTCCTATGCCCTGGCGACGACCCACCTGCCGCGCTGGTGGCGCGACTGGAGCGCGGGCCAGCAGCTCAGCTGCAGCCTGCAGACGGGCAACGTGCATGACACGGTGTCGGCCTTCACCTCGGGCGCGGCCGATCTGCTGATCTGTTTCCACCAGGTGGCGCAGCCGCTGCCGCTGGACCTGTCGCGCTACGACTGCCTGACGCTGGGGCGCGAGCTGATACGGCCGTACGCGGCGCGCGCCCTGGTCGAACGCGAGGGGCTGGACCTGCCGGGCACCACGGCGCGGCCGGTGCCGTTGCTGATGTATTCGCCCAGCGTCTATTTCGCGCGCCTGATCGACGCCGCCATTGAGAGCGGGCCGGAGCCCCTGCACGGCGTGCGCCTGTTCGAGGCGGAGATGTCGGACGTGCTGGGCGACATGGCGGCGCAGGGGCTGGGCGTGGCGTGGCTGGCCGACAGCGCGCTGCGGCGGCTGGAGACGGCCGACCTCGTGCCCTTGGCCAACCGCGCCTGGGACATCGAGGTGGCGATCCTGGCATTCAAGGACCGCAGCGACGCGCGCGCCGCGGTCGAGGCCGTGTGGCGGCGGATGGCCGCCGCCGGTCAGCCGGCGTAGCCTTCCAGCACGTTGGCGACGTTGGTGCCGACCTCGGCCACCGCGTAGCCGCCTTCCATGGTGAACACCGTTGGCAGGCCCAGCCGGGCCAGCCGCGCGCCGACCTGCAGATAGTCGGCGCTGCGCAGCTTGAATTTCGAGATCGGATCGCCTTCGTAGGTGTCCACGCCCAGCGCGATCACCAGCGCGTCCGGCTTGAAGCGGCCGATGGCGGCCAGGCCCTGTTCGAGCGCCTCGGTCCAGCCGGCGAAATCGGTGCCGGCCGCCAGCGGCAGGTTCAGATTGGCGCCCAGGCCGGCGCCCTGGCCGGGTTCGTCGGCATAACCCAGGAAGAAGGGATATTCGGTGGTCGGGTCGCCATGCACCGACACGGTCAGCACGTCGCCGCGCTCGTAGAAGATGCTCTGGGTGCCGTTGCCGTGGTGGTAGTCGATATCCAGCACCGCGACGCGTTCGGCGCCGGCCTCGCGCAGCGCCTGCGCCGCCAGGGCCGCGTTGTTCAGGAAGCAGTAGCCGCCGAAGAAGTCGGCGCCGGCGTGATGGCCGGGCGGGCGCGTCAGCGCCATGGCGGCGCGCGGACCGTGGCCGCTGGAGACCGCGCGCGCGGCGTCGATGGCGCAGGCCGCGCCGGCGGCCGCCGCCTCCCAGGTGCCCGCCGTCAGCGGGCTGCCGCTGTCGAACGAGAACAGGCCGACGCGCGCGGCGAAGTTGCTGGGCGAGATGTCGTGGCGGAAGCCGCGCACCGGCCATACCGACGGCAGGATGTCGAGCTCGGCATTGGCGGGATCCAGCGCGATCCAGTCGGCCCACGCGCCTTGCAGGAAGTCGACGTAGCGCGGGCTGTGCACGCGCCGGATCAGGTCCAGGTCGGGCGCGGCCGGCGCCTGCAGCGTGCCGATGCCGCGCTGGCGCAGGGCGTCCAGCACGTATTCGAGCCGGGCCGGGGTCTCGTGACAGGGCACCAGCCTGCCGCGGAACATTTCCTGGCGGCCGTCGTGTTTGCCGTGGACGGGGTTGTGGAAGATATGCACGGTAGCGTCTGTGGAAAGAGAGGAAGGGAAACTATAGCGGCCGCAGCGCGTACCAGGCGATGGCCGGCAGCTCGCGCAGGATCGAATACAGGTCGCGCGCCTCGGCATAGCGCGGCGAGGCGCCGCCGACCTGTTGCACGCCGTGGCGCCTGAGCGCCAGCATGGTGCGCGGCACGTGGAAGTACTGCGTGATGGCGGTGGCGCTGGCGTAGCCGTGCTCGCGCATGTAGGCGCTGGCGTGGCGGGCGGTGGCCCAGGAGTCGTTGCCGAGGCTGTCCGCGACCACCCGGTCGGCCGGCACGCCGCGCGCGATCAGGTAGTCGCGCATCACCGCCGCTTCGTCGTGGCCGGCCGGATCGACGCCGCCGCTGACGAACAGCACGCGGCAGCGCGCGGCGGCGTAGCAGTCGTAGGCGCGGTCGAGCCGGGCGGCCAGGCGCGGCGAGGGCTTGCCGTCGGGCGCGACGGTGTTGCCCAGCACCACGGCGACGTCGGCCTGCGGGGCGTCGGCCAGCAGGCCCGCCGCGACCAGGGC
>NZ_CADIJR010000024.1 GCF_902859645.1 Achromobacter insuavis
CCCGCCCACGTGGCGGCGCCGGTGCAACCGGCCCAAGGGCCGCCGCTGGGCTCGCGCGCCCCGCCCCTCGCCGCCTGACTCCGCTTTCCCGCGCGGCCCCGCCGCGCCCTTGCGAACCGTCAACCGACGAGGCTTTCATGCATTCCCCCCTTTCGCGCGCCCCCGCGGGCGCCGCGCCGGCGCCCGACCGCCACCGGCGCCGGCTGCTCTCGGCCCTGGCCCTGCTGCCGCTGGCCGGCTGCGGCCCCGACGCCCCCAAGCTCAACGGCATGGACCTGACCAGCATGCCCACCGGCGATTTCCAGCTGCGGGACACCGAGGGCCGGCAACGCCAGCTGGCCGACTACCGCGGCAAGACCGTGATGCTGTTCTTCGGCTTCACCCAATGCCCGGACATCTGCCCCACCGCGCTGACCCGCGCGCTGGAGATCAAGAACCTGCTGGGCGCCGATGCCGCCAGGCTGCAGGTGCTGTTCATCACCGTCGATCCCGAGCGCGACACCCCGGAGATCCTGCAGGCCTACATGCAGGCCTTCGACCCCGCGTTCGTCGGCCTGCGCGGCGACGCCGAGCAGACCCGCGCCGCCGCGCAGTCGTTCAAGGTGTTCTACCAGAAGGTCCCGACCGGCTCGTCCTACACCATGGACCACACCGCGCTGACCTACATCATCGACGCCGAAGGCAAGCTGCGCGTGGCCCTGCGCCACCAGCAGAGCGCCGAGGAATGCGTCGCCGACCTGCGCACGGTGATCTGAACCGCCCCCCGATCCAAGGAAATCCCATGAAAATGACCGCCTTCAAATCCCTCGCCGCCGCCGTCGCCCTGGGCGCCCTGACCCTGGTTCAGGCGCCCGCCCTGGCGCAGGACGCCACCCTCAAGGTGGAAGACGCCTGGGTCCGCGCCACGGTGCCCAGCCAGCACGCCACCGGCGTCTTCATGCGCCTGACCTCGTCCGCCCCGGCGCGCCTGGTCGGCGTCGAATCCGACGCCGCCAAGCACGTCGAGGTGCACGAAATGGCGATGCAGGACAACGTCATGAAAATGCGCCAGATCCCCGCCCTCGACCTGCCCGCCGGCCAGCCGGTGGAACTCAAGCCGGGCGGCTACCACGTCATGCTGATCGACCTGGCCAAACAGGTGTCGGCGGGCGACCCGGTGGCGCTGACGCTGGTGGTGGAAGACGCCAACGGCCAGCAGCGCCGCGTGCCGGTGACCGCCACCGCGCGGCCGCTGGCGGGCGGCGCGGCCCCCGCCGCCAAGCATGGACACTGATTAACAGGGACCGTGTCATTGCAAGCGCATTGACACCTGTATTTCAAGCTTGAAATAGCTGTTTGCCTCACAACCCGCGTTTTCTGCAACGCCAAGACGCGCGCCCGGTCGAATCAAGAACACCGGGTGCGCCGTTTTCCTACGCATCCACCGCATTCCCCGCCTCTCAGGAAATCGTCCCCATGCCGCACCGGAGACGACGGCGCGGCCTGCCCCCAGGCCGTTTGCTTTGATTGCCAGGAGCGTTTCATGAAGACCTTGACAGTAACTTTGTTGCTCTGCGCCGGTCTCACCGCCACCGCGGCGGTACAGGCCCAGCAAACCCAGACCATGGCCCCGACCGCCCAGTACAAGCGTGACCTGTACGGCGACTGGCGTGTCAGCTATCCGGCGCCCACGGCCAAGACCTCGGACCAGGTCGCCGCCGAACTCGCCCAGTCCAAGGCCGACGGCCAGTACACCTTCGGCCAGGAAGACTATCCGCCCGCCGTCGCCTCGAACGGCCCTGGGGAAAGCCGCGCCCAGGTCGAGCAGGAACTGCAGACCGCCGAGATGCAGGGCCAGATGGCGTCCGACCAGGAAAGCTATCCGCCGGTGCCGATGGCCCATAGCGGTACGTCCGCCATTCAATAACAGGGACATACCGCAACCTGCGGCCCGTCCTGATTCCTCATACAATGCCAGCACACATCCGCCGCCGGCGGCCTCGCGGGGCCCGGCGGCAGCGCGGCGCCCCACGCCGCGCCGGATGCCAGCGTTCCGCGCAGCCGGACGCCTGATCCGCCGGCGATAGACCGGCAACTCTGTGTCTGGATATGCCCGGTAGTTCCGCCTTTTCCTTCCTGCGTACCCTCTGCAGCCTGCGCTGGCTCGCCATCGCGGGCCAGGCCGCCACCATCCTGGTGGCCAGCAGCGTGCTGGGCCTGGCCCTGCCGCTGGAGCCGCTGTGGATCGGCGTGGGCGTGCTGATCGGCTTCAACGTCTACGCCAGCCTGCGCCTGCGCCACAGCCGCGACCTGTCGCACGCCACCGCCTTCGGCCACCTGCTGGTGGACATGGCCGTGCTGGCCTGGATGGTGGGCTGGAGCGGCGGACTGAGCAATCCGTTCGGCATGATGTTCCTGATCCTCACCGCCCTGGCGGCGCTGGCGCTGCCGCGCAACTGGGCGCTGGCCGCCGCGCTGGCGGGGATCTCCGGCTATTTCGCCGCCGCCATCTTCGGCCAGCCGCTACGCGGCGACGTCAACACCCACACCCTGCTGCTGTGGGGCCTGGGCGCCAACTTCCTGATTTCCGTGGTGGTCGTGCTGGTGTTCACCACCCGCCTGGCCGCCGACCTGCGGGCGCGCGAGCGCGAACTGGCGCGGCTGCGCGAGCGCTTCACCCGCAACGAGGGCATCGTCGCCCTGGCCACCCACGCCGCCGCCATGGCGCACGAACTGAACACCCCGCTGGCCACCATGACCCTGCTGGCCGACGAGATCGCCGCCGAGGTCAAGGAGCCCGACCTCAAGCAGGATGTCGCCACCCTCAGCCAGCTGCTGGCCCTGTGCCGGGAACGCATCCGCAATCTGGCGGTCCCAACCGCCGTGGACCTGGTGCGCGTGGTGGGGCAATGGCGCCTGATCCGGCCGACCATCGACCTGCAGCGCTCGGGCACCCTGCCGGCCAGCCTGCGGGTCGATCCGGCCATCGCCCACCTGCTGCAGGCGCTGCTGAACAACGCGGCCGACGCCGGCGAAGCCGCCAGCGAGCCGCGCGTGGACCTGCATCTGGAGTACGGCTATGGCGCCCTGCGCGGCGAAGTGCGCGACTACGGCGGCGGTTTCGACCCCGACCACACGCTGCTGCCGGCCATCAGTCTGTTCAACAGCGGCAAGCCGGGCGGCCTGGGCGTCGGCCTGGCCCTGTCGCACGCCACCGTCGAGCAGATGGGCGGTGAAATGACCATGACCGCCGCCGATGGTGGCGGCACCCGCATCCGTTTCTATTTGCCTCTCGGCACTCCCGGGACCTGATATGTTGAATCCCACCGATCTTGGCCTGCTGATCGACGACGACGAGCTCTACGTGCGCACCCTGCAGCGCAGCCTGTCGCGCCGCGGCCTGGAAACCCGAACCGCCACCGGCATCGCCGAAGCGCTGCGCGTGGCCGAAGAGATCCGCCCGGCCTTCGCGCTGGTCGACCTGCGCCTGGGCGAAGACTCCGGCCTGACCCTGATCCGTCCCCTTCGCGCCCTGCGCGCCGACATGCGCATCCTGCTGGTCACCGGCTACGCCAGCGTCGCCACCGCGGTCGAGGCCATCAAGCGCGGCGCCGACGACTACCTGCCCAAGCCCGCCACCGCGCCGATGATCCTGCGCACCCTGGGCCTGGTGAAGCCGGAAAGCGTTACGATCGAAAGCACCATGACGCCGCTGCACCGCCTAGAATGGGAGCACATCCACCAGGCCCTGCACGAGACCGGCGGCAACGTCTCGGCCGCCGCCCGCCTGCTGGGCATGCACCGGCGCTCCCTGCAGCGCAAGCTGGCCAAGAAACCGGGGCCGGAACGCGAAGTCCTGGTCGACTGATTGGCGCGGATGCCACACATCGCAACAATCCCCTTTTGTGCAGGTGCGACATATCGTCGCACCCCCACCCTCCCCGCAAAGCCCGCTCCCGCCTGGGAAAACCCTTAACACGGCGCCTTGGGGGCAAAAGCCTGCCGGGCAATGCGACCATTCGTCGCAGCCTTGACCCAAATCAACCCGATAGGATGGACGTTGCTGCCTAGCAGCATTCCAGTCTGCTGCTCCGCAGCATTTCCCACCATCCATCCAAGGCTGTACGTGAAACACCCCCTCCTTGCGACCCTTACGCGCATTTTCGGCGTCGGCGCGGTCATGCTGCTTGGCGGCTGCAACATGGAAATCCTCTCCCCCAAGGGAGACATTGGCGCTCAGGAAAAGACCCTGCTGTTCACGGCAACCGGTCTGATGCTCATCGTGGTGATCCCGGTCATCATCATGATCCTGACGTTTGCCTGGAAATACCGCGCATCCAATACCAAAGCCGACTACCAGCCCAAGTGGGCCCACTCCACGGCGATCGAAGTCGTGGTCTGGACCGTGCCATGTATCATCGTGGCGATCCTCGCCGTGATCACCTGGCGCTCCACGCACGCGCTCGATCCCTACAAGCCGCTCGTCTCCGAGCACAAGCCGGTCACCATCGAGGTGGTGTCGCTGGATTGGAAGTGGCTGTTCATCTACCCCGAGTACGACATCGCCACGGTCAATGAGATCGCGTTCCCGGTCGACGTCCCGGTCAATTTCCGGATCACCTCGGCCTCGGTCATGAACTCGTTCTTCATTCCCCAGCTGGGCAGCCAGATCTACTCGATGGCCGGCATGGAGACCAAGCTGCACCTGAACGCGCGCGAGCCCGGCACCTACGCCGGCATCTCGGCCAACTACAGCGGCGCCGGCTTCTCCGGCATGCGCTTCAAGGCCATCGCCACGTCGCAGGAAGGTTTCGACAACTGGGTCAAGGAAGCCAAGGCTTCGGGCGCCTCGCTGACTCCGGCGGTGTACCAGGAACTGACCAAGCGCAGCGAGCGCAACCCGGTCGTCAAGTACGCCTCGGTGCCGCCGTCCATGTTCGACTACATCCTGGGCAGCACCATGTCCAAGATGGCCGGCGTCGACGATGCCACGTGCACCCCCACGTCGAATAATCTTGTCGCAGGATTGAATCAATAATGTTCGGGAAACTCACCCTAGAGGCCATTCCGTACCATGAACCCATCGTCATGGTTACGCTGGCCGCCGTGTGCCTGGGAGGCCTGGCGGTCTTCGGCGCCGTCACCTACTTCGGCAAGTGGAAGTACCTCTGGACGGAATGGCTGACCTCCGTCGACCACAAGCGCATCGGCGTGATGTACATCATCGTCGCGCTGATCATGCTGCTGCGCGGCTTCGCCGACGCCATCATGATGCGTACCCAGTTGGCCGTCGCCTCGGCCGACTCCGCCGGCTTCCTGCCGCCCCACCACTACGACCAGATCTTCACCGCCCACGGCGTCATCATGATTTTCTTCATGGCGATGCCCTTCATCACCGGGCTGATGAACATCGTGGTGCCGCTGCAGATCGGCGCCCGCGACGTGGCCTACCCGTTCCTGAACTCGCTGAGCTTCTGGCTGTTCGGCGCCGGCGTCGCGCTGATGATGATCTCGCTGTTCGTCGGTGAATTCGCCGCGACCGGCTGGCTCGCCTATCCGCCGCTGTCCGGGCTCGATTACAGCCCAAGTGTCGGGGTCGACTACTACATCTGGGCGCTGCAGATCTCCGGGCTGGGCACAACGCTCAGCGGCATCAACTTCATCGTCACCATCCTGCGCATGCGCGCGCCGGGCATGACCCTGATGAAGATGCCGATCTTCACCTGGACCTCGCTGGTCACCAACGTCCTGATCGTGGCCGCCTTCCCGGTGCTGGCCGCCACGCTGGCGCTGCTGACCGCCGACCGCTACCTGGGCACGCACTTCTTCACGAACGACATGGGCGGCAACGTCATGATGTACGTGAACCTGATCTGGATCTGGGGCCACCCCGAGGTCTACATCCTGGTGCTGCCGGCCTTCGGCGTGTACTCCGAAGTGGTCGCCACGTTCGCCCGCAAGACCCTGTTCGGCTACAAGTCCATGGTCTACGCCACGGCCGCCATCGGCGTGCTGTCGTTCCTGGTCTGGCTGCACCACTTCTTCACCATGGGCGCGGGGGCCAACGTCAACGCGTTCTTCGGCATTGCCACAATGATCATCTCGATCCCGACGGGCGCGAAGATATTCAACTGGCTGTTCACCATCTACCGCGGCCGCCTGCGCATCACCACGCCGGTGCTGTGGACGCTGGGCTTCATGCTGGTGTTCGTCATCGGCGGCATGACCGGCGTGATGCTGGCCATCCCCGGCGTGTCGTTCGTGCTGCACAACAGCCTGTTCCTGATCGCCCACTTCCACAACACCATCATCGGTGGCGTGGTGTTCGGTTGCATCGCCGGCATGACCTACTGGTTCCCCAAGGCTTTCGGCTTCAAACTGAACGAACGCCTGGGCCGCTACTCGTTCTACTGCTGGTTCGTCGGCTTCTTCCTGGCCTTCATGCCCCTGTACATCCTGGGCTTCAAGGGCATGACGCGTCGCCTGAACCACTACGACAACCCCGAATGGCAGCCCTACCTGCTGGTCGCGCTGGCCGGCGCCGCGCTGATCATGCTGGGCATCTGGTTCCTGCTGCAGCAAGTGTTCGTGTCCGTGCGCCAGCGCAAGCAGAACCAGGACATCACCGGCGATCCCTGGGATGGCCGCACCCTGGAATGGTCGATCTCGTCGCCCGCGCCTTTCTACAACTTCGCCCATGTTCCTCACGTCGATGAACTGGACCAGTTCTGGGAAGACAAGCAGAGCGGCAAGGCCTACAAGCGCCCGGCCAAGTACGAAGACATCCACATGCCGAAGAACACCGCCGCCGGCGTCTTCATCGGCGCGTTCGGCCTGGTCATGTGCTTTGCCCTGATCTGGCACATCTGGTGGCTGTCGATCGTCGGTTTCGTCGGCATGATCGGTTCGTTCATCGTCCGCGCCTATGACCGCGACGTCGACTACTGGGTCCCGGCCGCGGAAGTCGAACGCATCGAAAACGCCCACTTTGAAAAAATGCAGAAGGCCGCCTGAGCCATGATTCAAGCCGTAGCCACTCACCCCCACGCGGGTCACGACGATCACGCGCACCATGACGATGGATCCAAGACCGTTTTCGGTTTCTGGGTCTACCTCATGAGCGACTTGCTGATCTTTTCGGTGCTGTTCGCGACGTTCGCGGTGCTGGCCAACGCCACCGCGGGCGGCCCCACCGGCAAGGAACTGTTCGACCTGAAGTTCGTGCTGGTCGAAACCCTGTTGCTGCTGTTCTCGAGCTTCACTTTCGGCATGGCCAACCTGAACGTCCACGCCAACAACAAGAGCCGCGCAATCGGCTGGTTGATGGTCACGTTCCTGTTCGGCGCGGGCTTCATCGCGATGGAAGTCTATGAATTCCATCACCTGATCACCGAAGGCGCGGGCCCCGGCCGCAGCGCCTACCTGTCGGCGTTCTTCACGCTGATCGGCACGCACGGCCTGCACGTGACGTTCGGCCTGATCTGGATCGTCGTCATGATCGACATGATCCGCCGCCATGGCCTGGACTCGATCAACAAGCGTCGTCTGGCGTGCCTGAGCCTGTTCTGGCACTTCCTGGACATCGTCTGGATCTGCGTCTTCACCTTCGTCTATCTTCTGGGAGCCCTCTGATGTCGCACTCCGCTGCGGCCGCACACGGCCACGACGATCACGCCGCCGACCACGGCACCGTGAAGTCCTACATCATCGGTTTCGTGCTTTCGCTCCTGCTCACCTTCGGCTCGTTCGGCCTGGTGATGAGCGGCGCGCTGTCCCACACCATCACCATCATCGGCGTGGTGGCGCTGTGCGTGCTCCAGCTGCTGGTGCAGCTGGTGTACTTCCTGCACATGGGCGCTTCGAAATCGGCCCGCGACAACCTGGCCACGTTCGTCTTCACCGTGATGATCATCGCCATCATCGTCGGGGGTTCGGCCTGGGTGCTGTACAACATGAACGTCAACATGGGCCACGCCATGTAAGACCCGTCATTCGATGACGACAGACAGGCGCCGCGAGGCGCCTGTTTTTTTTTGGCGGGCCGCGCCCGCAACCGGGCGGACATGGCCCGAGGCTCAGCCCGGCGCCTTCACCGTCAGCGTCACGCCGGCGCGCTGCGCCAGTTCACGTGCGCTGACCCCGACGAACGGCTGCACCCGCGCGCCCTGCTCCAGGTCGCAGGCCGGCGCCCGGGCCGCGCCATCCAGCACCTGCCGCAAGGCCCGCGCGGCCGACGGCCCCAGCGGCCCGTTGTCGCCCAGCTTCCAGGCCAGCATGTCCGCCACCGCCATGCCGCAGCGCGCCGGCGTGGCGTACAGGCCGGCGTCATGCTCCAGCAGCATGCGCGCCTTGGCATCGTTGCCCAGCCGCAGCATGATGACCAGGGGCAAGGCGTCCGCGTCCACCACGCCGCGCAGCCGCAGTTCGCCGTCGCTGCGATCCGACGGATTGGCGCCCGCCTGCAACCAGGCCAGGTACAGATCGTCGGGCAGCCAGGGCAGCGACAACGGCGCGACATCGCGGCGGGTCACGCCCGAGGGGTTGCCGTCATAGGCCAGCGGCGCCCCCGCCGCCAGCAGCCGCTCGGCGGTGGCGCGCAAGCGCGCGCGCAGGCCGTCCCATTGCGGGCCATTGCCTTGCGCGTCGGCGCGGTTCTCGACCTCGTTCCATTGCCGCAGCAGGCTCGACAGCGGCGCCGCCGTCAGCGGCGCGCGCGGCTTGCCGGCGGCGGCCTGCGCCAGGCGGTCCACCAGTTCCGGCGACATCTGCCGCGCCGCCAGGCTCAGGGCCTCGTCCATGCCGGCGCGCTGCTGGCCGCCCTTCGGCCCATAGCCGCCCACCGTCGGGTCGGCGCCGCGCGCCAGCGCGAACGCCACGCGCTCGGACACCGGATACACGGTCTGCGGCGAGAGCTCGCCGCTGGGCGACTCGCGCAGCGCTTCCAGCAACGGCGTTTCCCACATGGCCTGGTCGCCGTAATACATGCGGATGTAGACGGCATTGATGTCCGCCCCCTTGGCCAGCAGCTTGTCGGCGAACCAGAACTTCGACGGGCTGCCCATGGCCGCGTGCAGCACCGAGCGGCCGCTCTTGTCGCGGCCGTTCGGGTTGGCGCCCTTGGCCAGCAGGTAGTCGAGCGTGTCCTTGTCCTCGGCCGAGTACGACACCCGCCGCAGCAGCAGCGGCGTGCCATTCGAGTCGGGCGCCTCCAGCGAAGCGCCGGCGGCGATCAGGACGTCGGCCAACGCATAGCGCTCGGCCGCCGGGCGGCTGTCGCCCGACGGCGGCAGGGCCGCGGCCAGCAGCGGCGCGCCGCGATTGGGACCGTCAACCTTGGCGCCGGCCGCCAGCAACGCCCGCACCATCCCGGGCTGGCGGCCATAGGTGGCGGCGCTGAGCGCCGACACGCCGTACTCGTTGACGCCGCTCGGATCCTGGCCGCCGCGCAGTTCGGCGCGCACCGCGTCCAGGTCGCCCGCGCGGATGGCCTCGAAGATCGCCAGCCGAGGCCGGCACGCCGCGGCATCCAGCGTCCTGGCGTCCAGGGCAGCGCCGATACGGGCGGCCACGTTCGCCGGCATCGCTTCGCCCGCCGCCAGGCGGCGCGAGCAGTATTGGCGGAAGTCCTCCCGCGCCAGCGTCTCGTAATAGTCGCGCAGTTCGCGCTGCCGGTCGCGCAACTTGAGGCGCGCATCGGCGCGGTTCAGGTAGGCCGGCGTGCGCGCCGGGTCGCGGCGCAGCACCTCGCCCAGCACCCGCTCCGCTTCGGCCAGCTCGCCGCCCCGGCCCGACTCGCCCAGCCAGAAGCCATAGTCGTTCAACGCGGTCAGCGCCTCGGCGTCCTTGCCCGCCGGGTCGATCTCGCGATAGTCGTGTTCCAGCATGAAGCGCCGCAGGTCCGCCAGCGCGCGGCCGAACTCGGCGGCCTTGGCGCGCGGGATGGCACGCACCGCCTGGTGCAAGGCGCGAAACGCGACCGGCACATCGCCCGCCGGCCGCGTCTCGAAGCGCACGTCCGCGGGCCACGCCGGCAAGCGGCTCGGATACCCCGCCAGCGCCGGCTTGAGCGTGGCCAGCGCCTGCGCGCGGCGCGTCTCGTCCCAGGGCTGGTCGGCCGTCGCCACCACCCGTGCGGCATCGGCCTGCACGCGGATCACGGCCCCGGAGGCATCCACCAGGAAGCCATCGGCGCGGCCCTCGGCGGCATCGGGATAGGTGTAGGTCACCCAATAGAAGACCTGGCCGTCGCGGGGCGCCGTGACACTGACATTTTCCGCGCGGTCGGCGCGCCACGCCGCCGGGTCGATCACCAGCGCCCGCGAACGGAACGCCAGCTCGGACGGCGAGCCCGCGCCGCCCGGCCGCAGATAGCGATACAGGAACAGGCGGTTTTCCAGCTGGCCGACCAGCAAGGCGTCCTTGGCATTTTCAGTGCCCCAGACACGGCGCTCGGGCTCGCGCAGCGGATAGCGGCCCAGCCGCATGGCCTCGATGGCGGCGCCGATGTCGTGCGCCGCGACGGGCGGCGGCGCGGACATGGCGAACAGGCCGGCCAGCGCCAGCGCAACGGCGCCGAAACGGCGGGGAACCGCAAGAGGGGCAAGACGGGACATCGTGGGGACCTGTAATGGGAAGCGGGCCGATGATACCGCCCCATCTGTCCGCCGCCGCGCCCGATGCCGGCGGCTTTGACACATCGCAGAAAGGGTCATCCCCCCTTCGTTATATATTTCAGCATATAACGATTCCTTCAAATCTTGCCTTGAACCGCCATGGATGCCGTCCTGACCGCCGCCCCGCCCGCCCGGGACATCGATGCCCTGACCTGTAGCCTGCTGGAGCAGGCCGTGCCCGGCCATCCCGACACCCGCTTTTTCGCGACGGTGATCGGCAAGAGCCTGGCGCATCGCGACCTGGCCCGCACCGGCCTGTCGCCGACCGAACTGGCCGAAGTGCTGGCCAACCTGTTCCCTGGCGCGCAGGCCGGCTCCGCGCCGGCCTATGCCAACCTGCGGGCGCAACTGCTGGCTTACGCGGCGCGCGGCCTGGCCAGCCCGCAAGCGGATTTCACGCGGCTGCTGCGCGTGCTGCTCGACGCCTGTAGCGGCCAGGCCTCGACCACCGCCTGGGTCACCAGCGTGCTGGCGCAAGCCTGCCTGCGCCCCGACCACCTGTGGCGCGACCTGGGCCTGAACGGACGCGAGGACGTCACCGCGCTGCTGACGCGCCACTATCCCGGCCTGGTGGCGCGCAACACGCAAAATCTGCGCTGGAAGAAGTTCCTGGCGTATTCCGCGTTCGAGCATGCCGGCCAGCCCGCCGCCGCCGCGCCCGGCTGTGCGGACTGCGAGGACCATGGGTTCTGCTATGGGGATGGCGGCCGGCGTTGAGCCGGCGCTTGAGGGCGCGCGGCGCCTGCGCCCTGCGCCGGCTCAGAACCAGGTTAGCTTGACGAGCACCTGCGCGCTGTAGCTACCGGTCTTCAGCTCGGCGCCAGTCCGTTCGAGATGCGCCGTGTACGCCTGGGTCGCTGACAATTTGGTGCCGTACAGTGTCGGGCCTGCATTGCCGACGTAACGGACATCTGATATGCCGTACTGATCCATCGGAACGGGACCGAACTTGACCTGCTGGTTGGCGGCATTGGTGATGGTCAGTTTCAGGCCGTTCTCCTGACCATTGGCATTCTTCAGGAAAATCTCCCGGTCGAAAATATCCGTGCGTTCGCCGCTTTGCGGCAGGAATGACACGACAGTAGGCAAGAAGAACCCGTCCAGGGGATTGCTGGAAGCCGGCGGGCCTGTCAGCGACTCCAACCCCGGGCAGGCCGCCGGACTATTGATGCGCGCCGTCAGATTGAACGGCTTGGCCTGCGGCAACTTGCCGTTGTAGCTTGCCGTCGTCAACACCGTGTCGAATGTGACCGTGTTATCGACATTGACCGAGCCGACGCAGGAGGGGACATGCTGGAAACGCGAGGGCGTGGTGTTCAAGAAAATGCCAGGCGCCGTCAAGGAGCTTTCATCCGCGACCAACTTGAACGCATGCGTGGCGGGTAGGAACGCACGCAGGGGCTTCAAGACCCTCTGTTCCAAATTCAGAACCATGAGGATGCGCCCGATGCGTTCGCCGGTATCCCCCAGGTAAGGCTCATCGACACTGAAGTAGGGTAAGTACGTCGGATACAAGGGATCCGGGCTCCATTGCCCCTTAAAAAGGCTGTCGTAAACGATTGACAGCCTCAACGAGGCTTCTCTCAGGGAGTTCCTGATCGGCTCATAGTCGCCAAGGACCACGAGCGCCACCCGCTTCGGAGTCGTGGCATTGTTGAAACAGCGATACCTGAACTCATAGCTCTTGCTGATGTAAATAATGGAGCCGCCGGGCAACTGGCGATCAAGATCGAAACTGACCGACGGCGGTATTTGGAACGTCACGGTGTCGCCACCATCGAGCAATCTGCATCCTTGCACACCCGCTTGCGCATGCCCCAGCCTCGGCAACAGCGCAAGGACAGCAACCAGCCCCGCGATCCAGGCGCGTGGCCCCTTCAGTCTTGCAGCCACGATCGATGCTCCCGGATGATCAGAATGTAAAAACTATTTTATCGGTCACCCCTAAAGCCTCGACCCGGCAAACCGTCCGACATTTCGGCCTGCCCTCGTTCCCGGCGCGCGCGCCGCGGCGTCCCGCGCCAGCGCCTGCCTCAATAGCGATACGTCGCCCCCAGCCCCACGCCCACGCCGCGTCCCGGCGCCGGTTCGTAGTAGCGGCCGTTGCTCTCGTTGACGATGACCGATCCGGCATAGCGCCGGTCGAACAGGTTGTCGACCCGCGCATGGGCGCGCCATTCCCACGGCCCCGCCTGTTTCACGTAGCCGGCGGACAACGCCGCCACGACATAGCCCGGCGCGACCGCGTCGTTGGCATCGTTGGCGTACAGGCGGCTCAGGTAGCGGGCCTCGATGCCCGCCTGCCACCCCTGCGGCGGCGCCCAGCCGACCGAGGCGTAGGCCGACTGCCGCGCGATGCCCGGGATGCGGTTGCCGGCGCGGATGTCGCCGCCGCCGTCGTCGCGGTAGCGCGCATCGAGCCAGGTGTACGCCAGCTGCGCGCGCCAATGGCCGGCGAATCCGGCGGACCAGCCCAGCTCCACGCCGTCGCGGCGCGTGCGGCCGGCGTTGCGGAACGTGACGCGGCCGCCCGTGCTGCCGGCCGAGACGATTTCGTTTTCGGTCGACACATGGAACACCGCGGCGGTCAGTTGGCCGCCGGCCAGGCCGGTCTTCACGCCGGCTTCGGCATGGGTGCTAAGCGCCGGCGCCAGCGCGAAATTCAGGCCGGGCAGGCCGCCCGGCCGGTACGACAGTTCATTGAGCGTCGGGGTTTCGAAACCCCGGCCGTACGAGGCATACAGGCTGGTCCGCGCATCGGGCTGGTAGCGCACCGCGGCCACCGGCAGCGCGCGGCGGTAGCGCGCGTCGCCGCTGTCATCGCCATTGCCGGGCGCGACATAGTGGTCGCGCGAGCGGAAGTCCACCGTGCTGTAGCGCAGGCCGGCGTCCAGCGTCCAGCGCGGCGCGACCCGCCACGAGGCCTGCAGGTAGGGATCGGCGTTGTAGACCGTGTTGGTTTCGTCTCGCCGCAGCGCGCCCTGCACGCCAAGCTGGCGGCTGGCGCCCTCGCCCGTGAAGTTCTGGTAGCCCTTGCGGTTCTCGCGCATGGTGTCGTAGGCAAAGCCGCCGACCAGGGTCAGCGGCCGCTGCGCCGGCCCCAGCTCCGAGGTCCAGCGCAGATCGGCGCCGCCATAGCGGCGCCGCAGGTCGATCACGCCGCCCGCCTGGGTCGGCGCCGCCTGCGCCGCGGGCGGGATGGCCTGGAACTGGGTGGTGTCGCGCTGGCCGTAGTACAGCATCAGGCGCAAGGTGTTGGCGCCGTCGACGTGGCGTTCGTAGACCAGTCCGCCCTGCGTCTGGCGCACGGTCTTGCGGGTGTCGTACTGCGCGGCCAGGTCGGCGCTGCGCGGCGCGTCCTGGAACTGCGCGTAGGTCAGGCCGAGCGGGTCCTGCGCCGTCAGGTCGACGCTGTTGGCCACGATCGTCAAATGGCTGGCGTCGTCCAGCCGCACCCCCAGCCTGGCGTTGCCCAGGTTCTTGCGCGCCGCGCCGTGGTCGCGGTAGCCGTCGGTGGTCATGCGCGACAGATCGAGCACGTAGTCCAGGTCGCCGGACGTGCCCGAGGCCTTGGCGCCGTAGCGCCAGGTGTGGTCGCTGCCGGCCCAGGCCGACGCGCCGATTTCGGACGGCACCGCCCCGTCCTCGGTATAGGCCAGGATCACGCCGCCCGAGGAATTGCCGTACAGCGCCGAGAACGGGCCGCGCAGCACCTCGACCCGGCCAAGCGAGCCGATGTCGATGTTGGAGGTCTGGCCCTGCCCGTCGGGCATGGTGGCCGGGATGCCGTCCACATACAGCCGCACCCCGCGCACGCCGAACGTGGAGCGCGCGCCGAAGCCGCGGCTGGACAGCTGCAGATCCTGCGCGTAGTTCTGCCGGTTCTGGATCTGCAGGCCCGGCACGCCCGCCAGGCCCTCGGACAGGTTGATGCCCGGCTGGGCGCGGCGCATCTCCGCGCCCTCGACGATGTCCACCGAGGCCGGGGTTTCCAGGGGCGACGCGCCCAGGCGGGTGCCGCTCACCACGACCGGCGCCAGTTGCGGCGCCTGCGATTCGGCCATGGCGGCCACGGCCGGCGCCATGCCGAGCAGGCTGTGCAGGATCGGGCGGGCCAACACGCCACGGCGGCGTCGTGCGTCGGTCAATCGGATCTCCTTGCGCGCGGGTCGCGGGGAATGGGTTCTAATACTCCCATGGAAAACTCGCAAGACATCGAACGCCGGCTGCTGGACCTGGAAGTCAAGGCCAGTTTCGCCGACGACCTGCTGGAACAGCTGAACCAGATCATCGTGCGCCAGCAACAACAGATCGACCGCCTGCAACGCGAGGTGGCCGACCTGCGCCAGCAGGCGCCCGAGGGCGCGGCGCCGTTCCGCAGCCTGCGCGACGAACTGCCGCCGCACTACTGATCCCGGCCGCGGGCGGCCGCCCGGCCGCTCCAGGGCGCCCCGTCGCTCCCGTCTGCCCCAACGCCCCCACCCGCCACAGCTCGCCCGGCCTGCCCGGATCGCCTGCCGCCTGTTGCCGGCATCGTGCCATTCCCCCCTGCTCCACGCCGCGCCCCAGCAAGGCGTTACGCCGGCTATCGCTGCCATTGATGGCGACTAATTGCTCGAAATTACTTATTCCTTCCATTTATGGAAAGATCTTTTACCGATATACGGGTTTATCCCTAGTGATATCCGGCGCACTATAGAGCCATCGGGAAACAACAACGAACTACGACGGATAGGCCGCCGATTCGCTCCCCGGCTTCTGAAATCGGAGATTCACCATGAAAAAGACCCTTGCCACCGCTTTGCTGATGTCCCTGGCCGCCCTGAGCGCCGGCGCCTACGCCTCGCAGAACATCGAACCGAACAACGTGCCCTTCCAGGGCGTCTACGGCACCCCGTATGAAGGCCCGACCCGTGCCCAGGTGCAGGCGGAACTCGCCGCCGCCAAGGCCGCTGGCCAGGTCTCGAACGTCGAACCCAACGACATGCCGTTCCAGGGCGTGTACGGCGCCCCCCAATCGGGCGTGACCCGCGCCCAGGTGGAAGCCGAACTGGCCGCCGCCAAGGCCGCCGGCCAGGTCTCGAACGTCGAACCCAACGACATGCCGTTCTCGGGCGCCTACCACCGCGCCAACTGAGTCGGCGCCGATCGATTTACCCCTCCCCTTGTTGTACCTTGGCCGCCCCTGCCGGGCGGCTTTTTTTGCGTGTGCGCAAGCCGCGGCCCCTGGCCGCGGGCGGATCGAGACAAGACGCCGACGCTTCGCGTACCATCGGTCCTGACCATCAATGGGCTGCCCGCGCGGCCCTGACAACAACGAGGGAGTCCGCAATGAAAACCATCCGTCTCATCGCTTTCGCACTCGCCGCCGGCGTCGCGTCCGGGCCGGTCCTGGCGGCGCCCGCCGTCATGTTGAACAACGCCCTCATCACGCAGATCTCAAAGGCCGACAAACCGGCCTTCCACGAGGCGGTGGCGCAAGCGCTGAACAGCGCCGCCGACGGCCAGAGCGTGAACTGGTCCAGCACGCCCAAGCGCAAGGCCGCGCCGATCACGGCCAAGATCACGCCGTTGCAGACCAGCACGGCGGGCGATCGCACCTGCCGTCTGCTGGAAGGCGATTTCGCGCGCACCAGCACCACCGAAACCTGGAAGTTCTGGTTCTGCAAGCAGCCCGACGGCACCTGGAAGGCCAGCGCCAACTGAGCCGCCGGCCGGCTTTGCCGGCAATGAAAAACGCCCGCTTCATCATGCGATGAAGCGGGCGTTTTGCCTTGCGGTCGCGCGCGACCGCGCGGCGATCAGGCTTCGACGCGGTTGGCGTCCAGCACCGTCAGGGCCGTCATGTTGATGATGCGGCGCACGGTCGAGCTGGAGGTCAGGATGTGCACCGGCGCGTTGGCGCCCAGCAGGATCGGACCGACCGCGACGTTGCCGCCGGCCGCCGTCTTGAGCAGGTTGTAGGCGATGTTGCCGGCATCCACGTTCGGACACACCAGCAGGTTGGCCTCGCCCTTGAGCGTCGAGGACGGCAGGATGCGCAGGCGCAGGGCTTCGTCCAGCGCGCAGTCGCCGTGCATCTCGCCATCGATCTCCAGTTCCGGCGCGGCTTCGCGCACCAGTTCCAGCGCGCGGCGCATCTTGGCGCCGGAAGCCGAGCTGCCCGAGCCGAAGTTCGAGCGCGACAGCAGCGCCACCTTCGGCGCGAGGAACATGCGGCCCACTTCGCGGGCGGCGGCGATGGTGAACTCGGCGATCTGCTCGGCGGTGGGTTCGTCGTTGACGTGCGTGTCCACCAGCACCACCGTGCGCTCGTTGAGCAGCAGGATGTTCATGGCGGCGTAGACGTTGGCGCCGGGGCGGCGGCCGATCACTTCGTCGACGAAGCGCAGGTGGTCGTGGTACGCGCCGACCGTGCCGCAGACCATGCCGTCGGCGTCGCCCAGGTGCACCATCATCGCGCCGATCAAGGTCAGGCGGCGGCGCATTTCGACGCGCGCCATTTCCTTGGTGATGCCGCGGCGGCACATCAGTTCCCAATACGTGGTCCAGTACTGGTGGAAGCGCTCGTCGTATTCCGGGTTGGTGACCTCGACATCCTCGCCCAGGCGCAGGCGCAGGCCGAACTTCTCGATGCGCGACAGCAGCACGGCGGGACGGCCGACCAGGATCGGGCGGGCCACGCCTTCGTCGACGATGACCTGCACCGCGCGCAGCACGCGTTCGTCTTCGCCCTCGGTGAAGACGATGCGCGACTTGCCGCCGTTGCGCACGATGCGCTTGGCCGCGGAGAACAGCGGCTTCATGAAGGCGCCGGAGTGGTACACGAACTGCTGCAGCTGCTCTTCGTAGGCTTCCAGGTCGGCCAGCGGACGCGTGGCCACGCCGCCTTCCATGGCGGCCTTGGCCACCGCCGGCGCGATGCGCACGATCAGGCGCGGATCGAAGGGCTTGGGAATCAGGTACTCGGGGCCGAACGAGATGTCGTAGGTGCCGTAGGCGGCGGCCACCACTTCGTTCTGCTCTTCCTCGGCCAGCTCGGCGATGGCATACACCGCCGCCTTTTCCATTTCACGCGTGATGGTGGTGGCGCCCACATCCAGCGCGCCGCGGAAGATGTACGGGAAGCACAGCACGTTGTTGACCTGGTTCGGGTAGTCCGAACGGCCGGTCGCCATGACGACGTCGTCGCGCACGCCGTGCGCCACTTCCGGCAGGATTTCCGGGGTGGGGTTGGCCAGCGCCAGGATCAGCGGGCGCGGCCCCATCTTGGCCACCATCTCGGGCTTGAGCACGCCGCCAGCCGACAGGCCCAGGAACACATCCGCGCCCTCGATCACCTCGGCCAGCTTGCGGGCGTCGGTCTTCTGCATGAAGCGCGCCTTGTCCGGGTCCATCAGCACGGTGCGGCCTTCATAGACCACGCCCTCGATGTCGGTGACCCAGATGTTTTCCAGCGGCAGGCCCAGGTCCACCATCAGGTCCAGGCAGGCCAGCGCGGCCGCGCCGGCGCCGGAGGTCACGACCTTGACCTTGTCGATCTGCTTGCCCACGACCTTCAGGCCGTTGATGAACGCGGCGGAAACGGTGATGGCGGTGCCGTGCTGGTCGTCATGGAAGACGGGGATCTTCATGCGCTCGCGCAGCTTGCGCTCGACCGTGAAGCACTCGGGCGCCTTGATGTCTTCGAGGTTGATGCCGCCGAAGGTCGGCTCCAGGCCGGCGATGATCTCGACCAGCTTGTCCGGATCGGTTTCGTTGATCTCGATGTCGAACACGTCCAGGCCGGCGAATTTCTTGAACAGCACCGCCTTGCCTTCCATCACCGGCTTGGAGGCCAGCGCGCCGATGTTGCCCAGGCCCAGCACCGCGGTGCCGTTGGAGATCACGCCGACCAGGTTGCCGCGGCCGGTGTAGCGGAACACATTGGCCGGATCCGTCACGATTTCTTCGCAGGCCGCCGCCACGCCGGGCGAATACGCCAGGGCCAGGTCACGCTGGTTGGTGAGCGGCTTGGACGCCACGACGGAGATCTTTCCCGGGGTGGGAAACTCGTGGTAGTCCAGAGCGGCCTGGCGGTCTGCTTGCGAATTCATGGGGCGGCGCCTCCTAGTCTTGAATAGGGAAAATTCTAGGGCCGCAGGCATAAGGTGTTCATTCAGATTTAATATTGTCACATCACTTTTATCTTATGCCTTGTCTATGACACCGTTTTCCCCGGATGAGGTGCTCCGGAAACTGACCTCGCGGCTGAAGATGCGGCACCTGATGCTGCTGCTGCAGATCGAGCAGCACGGCTCGCTGACGCGGGTGGCCGAACACATGGCCACCAGCCAGCCCGCCGTGACCAACGCGCTGGCCGAACTGGAAAGCATGTTCGACGTGCCGCTGTTCGAACGCTCGGTGCGCGGCATGACCCCCACCCCCCTGGGCGCGGTGGTGCTGGCGCGGGCCCGGGCGCTGGTGCACGACCTGGGCCATCTGGTGCAGGAAATGGAGGCCGTGGCCGCCGGCCAGGCCGCCCACCTGCACATCGGGGTGATTCCGTTCGTCTCGGGGCAGATGCTGTCGGCCGCCATCGCCCGCACCATGCCGCAGGGGCGCGGCATCACCGCCACCATCCACGAGGGCCAGGGCCCCGCGCTGCTGCGCCAGCTGCGCGACCACACGCTGGACGTAGTGGTGGGCTGGGCCACGCCGTCGGTGGACCTGGGCCAGATCGACTTCGAGGTGCTGTACCACCAGCCGCCGCGCCTGATCGCCAGCCGCCGCCTGGCGGCGCGCCTGGGCCGCGCCCGGCTGGAATGGAACATGCTGGCCGATCTGGACTGGATCCTGGGCACGCCGGACAGCCCGATCCGCGAACAGGTGGCCGACATCTTCCTGCGCGCCGGCCTGGCGCCGCCCACGCCCTCGGTGCAGAGCGATTCGTCCAAGCTGATCGGCGAAATGATCGTCGCCAGCGACCGCGCCGTGTCCATCCTGCCGGCCGACATCGCCGACGAGCTGGTGCGCATCGCCGGCGCGGCGATCGTGCCGTATTCTTTCGACTGGACCTTGCCGCCGATCTCGCTATTCACCCGCGCCGACGGCCTGCGCCGCAACGTCGACGCCCTGTTCGCGGCGGCGCTGCGCGAGGTCTTCAGCCGCGGCGGGCGGACCTGATCCCGCCGCCAACCCGGAGCCCTGCCATGCCCGCCAGCCAGTTCGTCATGTCGCGCAGCGCCCTTGCCGGCGTGCAGGCCGTGGCCGCGCGCAGCGGGCGGGCCTTCGCGCGGCATACGCACGACCAGTACGGCATCGGCGTGATCCGCCACGGGGCGCAGGTGTCGCACAGCGGCCGCGGCCAGGTCGAGGCCGGCCCGGGCCACGTCATCACGGTCAATCCCGGCGAGGTGCATGACGGCGCGCCGATCGGCGGCGAACGCGCCTGGCAGATGTTGTACCTGGATCCCGCGGTGGTGGCGGGCGCGGCCGACGCGCTGCCGGCCGCCCGCGGTTTTGAATTCGAACATCCGGCGATGGACGCCCCGGCGCTGGCGGCGGACCTGCTGGCGCTGTACGCGCTGGCCGTGACGGGCGGCGACGCGCTGGCGCGCGACGTGCTGCTGGCGCGGGTGCTGGCGCGCGCCGGCGGCCTGGCGCGAAACGCGCCGGCCGATGACGGCGCGCCCGCCGCCATCCGTCATGCCCTCGGCCTGATCGACGACGCCCCGGCCGCCGCGCTGTCGCTGGCCGACCTGGCCCAGGCCTGCGGCCTGAGCCGCTTCCAGGTGCTGCGCGGTTTCAGCCGCGCCACCGGCATGACGCCCCACGCCTACCAGGTGCAGCGCCGGCTGCTGCTGGCGCGCCGCCTGCTGCGCCAGGGCATGGCGCTGGCCGACGCGGCGGCCAGCGCCGGCTTTGCCGACCAGAGCCACATGACCCGGCTGTTCACGCGCGCCTACGGCGTCTCGCCCGGGCGCTACGCGCTGGCCGCCGCCGGCTGAATCGGCGCCGCGCAATTTCGTTCAAGACCGCGGCCCCCGTCCGCGCCTACGCTGCGGCCTTCTCCGTCATGGCCGCATCCTCATGAACCGTACCCTGCAAGGCTATTGCTGCCTGGCCGCCGCGATGGCGCTGGTCGGCAGCACCGTCGTCGCCAGCAAGATCATCGCCGCCGGCCTGCCGCCGTTCAGCGCCACCGCGCTGCGCTTCGCCCTGGCGCTGCCCTGCTTCGCCGTGCTGTGGAAGCTGACTGGCGCGCGCCTGCCGCGCCTGGCCTGGCGCGACTGGCTGCTGCTGGCGGCGCAGGCCATCGCCGGCAGCGTCGGCTACACCACGCTGCTGATCGCCGGCCTGCAGCGCACGTCGGCGGTGGACGGCGGCGTGATCCTGGGCACGCTGCCGCTGGTGTCGGCCGGCATCGCCATCGCCCTGCTGGGCGAGCGGCCCGGCAAGGCCACGCTGCTGGCCATCGCGGTGGCGGCGGGGGGCGTCTGGCTGATGACGCGAAGCGGCGTGGCGCAGGATGGCGGCACGCTGCCGGGCAACGCGCTGGTGCTGGGCGCGGTGCTGTGCGAGGGCTTGTTCATCCTGCTGCACAAGCGGCTGCGGGCGCCGGTGCCGCCGCTGGCGCTGTCGACGCTGATGGTCGCCATCGGCCTGGCGGTGTGCCTGCCGGCGGCTCTCGCCGAAGCGCCCTGGACGCGGCCGGTGCCGGTGGACGCGCTGCTGGCCGTGGCCTATTACGCGCTGGCGCCGACCGTGGGCGGCTTCGTGCTGTGGTACGCCGGCGCCGAACGCGTCAGCGGCTCGGACGCCGCGCTGTTCACCGCGATCGCGCCGGTCTCGGCCGTGTTGCTGGCCGCGCTGCTGCTGGGCGAGGCGCTGTCGGTCAGCCAGTTGACCGGCATGGCCTGCGTGCTGGGCGCGGTGCTGGTGCTGGCCCGCGCGCGCTAGCCGCGGCTGAACGCCAGCGCGAACTCCTCGGAGAAGATGTCCGCCAGCGAGGTCCGCAACGCCGCGGCCCGCTCGGCGCCGTAGGCGGCCTCGAAGCGGCGCTGCGCGTCCTTCCACAGGCGCTTGGATTCGGCCAGCTTGTCGCGGCCGGCGTCGGTCAGCGCCACGCGGCGGCTGCGGCCGTCGCGCTCGTCGCGGGCCATGTGGACGTAGCCATCGCGCTCAAGCGGCTTGAGGTTGTGCGCCAGCGCGGAACGGTCCAGCACCATGGCGCGCGCCAGGTCGGTCATGGACGGCGAGCCGGCGCGGGCGATGTGCACCAGGATCGAGTGCTGCGACACTTTCAGGCCGCAGGGCGCGAGCACCGTGTCGTACAGCTGCGAGACGCGCCGGGTCGCCTTGCGCAGCGCGGCGCCGTTGCAGACCAGCGGGTCCTGGGGAATGGCGGAGGAATCGGCGTCGGACATGATGGCTTCGGACGGCAAGGGGAGAAAGGTACGCCAGGGCGGCGCGCGCCGGCGCGGCCAGGAAAGGGGCCGCTGGCAAGCCCATAACGCTACTGCCGCGCCGGGTTCGAGTCTAGCGCAATCTTGACAGATATTGGCATATGCACGTAAATTTTGCGAACTCCCCCTCCGGCCGTCCGCCATGTCCGCCTCTTCCGCGCCCCGCCCCGCCAATGCCCGCCTGCAGGCCATGCTGCACGCGCCGATCGCCCCGACGCTGGCCAGGCTGGCGTGGCCCAACATCCTGATGATGCTGGCGCAGTCCGCCACCGGCCTGATCGAGACCTGGTTCCTGGCGCGGCTGGGCACGCCGGTGCTGGCGGGCGTGGCGCTGGTGGTGCCGGTGCTGATGCTGATGCAGAACATGTCGCAGGGCGCCATGGGCGGCGGCATCTCCGCCGCGGTGGCGCGCACGCTGGGCGCCGGACGGCAGCAGGAGGCCGACCGGCTGGTGCTGCACGCGGTGGTGCTGAACGCCGCGCTGGGCCTGCTGTTCTGCGTGCTGCTGCTGGCCTTCGGGCCGCTGCTGTACCGCGCCCTGGGCGCCGAAGGCGCCGCGCTGGAGGCGGCGCTGGCCTATTCCAACGTCATCTTCGGCGGCATCGTGCTGATGTGGCTGATGAACGCGTTCGCCAGCGTCATCCGCGGCACCGGCAACATGCTGGTGCCGGGCGCGGTGATCTGCGGCGGCGCGCTGCTGCTGGTGCCGCTGTCGCCGTGCCTGATCTTCGGCTGGGGCCCGTTCCCGGCGCTGGGCGTGGCCGGCGGCGGCTGGGCGCTGGTCACCTACTACGCCGTCGGCACGCTGGTGCTGGGCGGCTATTGCCTGAGCGGCCACAACGCCGCGCGCCTGACCCGCTGCCGCCTGCACCTGAGCCTGATGCGCAACATCCTCAGCGTCGGCGCGCTGGCCACGCTCAATCCGCTGCTCACCAACGGCCTGGTGGCGCTGACGGCGGCGCTGGTGGGCGCCTATGCCGGCACCGCCGCGGTGGCCGGCTACGGCATCGCGGTGCGGCTGGAATACCTGATGATGCCGCTGGCGTTCGGCCTGGGCGCGCCGATGGTCGCGATGGTCGGCTCCAACATCGGCGCCGGCCAGCCGGAACGCGCCCTGCGCGTGGCGCTCACGGGCGGCGCGATGGCGTTCACGCTGGCCGAGGCGCTCGGCCTGGCGGCGGCGCTGTTTCCCGAAGCGTGGCTGCGCCTGTTCGGCGCCGAGGACCACATGCTCGAAGCCGGCAGCGCCTATCTGCGCATCGTCGGGCCGGTGTACGGCTTCTTCGCGCTCGGGTTCTCGATGTACTTCGCCTCGCAGGGCGCGGGCCGCCTGAAATGGCCGCTGTGGGCCGGCTTCCTGCGCCTGGCTGTGGGCGCGGGCATCGGCGGCGTGGCGCTGCACCTGACCGGATCGCTGACGCTGTTCTTCCTGATCGCCGCGGCCGCCATGTGCCTGTATGGCCTGATCATCCTGACCGCCGTGGCGTCGGGCTCATGGTTCGAACGGGGGCACCTGCGCAAGCCCGGACTGGCGCAACGCTGAGGACGCGCGGGGGGCTGGTTCACGCCAACACGCGCCACGCGCTGGCCGCTAGGTCTTGGGCGCATCGCGCAGCGCGTAGGCCACCAGCTGCTGCGCATAGGCCGGCAGCTCGCCGCGCACGCACAGCACCAGGTCGCGCACGGCCCAGTCGTCGACCAGCGCAACCCGCCGCACACCGGCCGCGCGGCCGTAGCGCACCGCCGCCACCTTCGGCATGATGGCGATGCCCACGCCCTGCCCCACCATGCGGCAGACGGCGTCGAAGCTGCGCAGCCGCACGCGGTACGACAGCGCCTTGCCGCCGCGGCGCGCATGGTGCGCGATGTGCTCCTGCAATGCGCTGCCTTCCACCAGCCCCACGAATTCCTCGTCCGCCACGTCGGCCAGCAGCGCCGTCTCGCGCCCCGCCAGCCGATGGCCTGGCGGCAGCACCAGCGCCAGCGGGTCATGGCGAAAGCGCAGCACCCGCAGGCCGCGCAGATCCGTGGAATCGGCCAGCACGCCGATGTCGCAGGTGCCGGCGCGCAGGGCGTCGGCGATTTCGTAGCTGAGGCGTTCTTCCAGGTCGACCGAGACGCGCGGGTGGTCCTTGAGGAAGGCGCCCAGCACCTGCGGCAGGTACTCGCTGAGCGCGGTGGTGTTGCACAGCACCCGCACGTGGCCCTTGAGCCCCTGGCCGTAGTGGTCCAGCTCGCCGCGCATGCGGTCCATCTGCGCCAGCACCAGGCGCGCGTGATGCGCCAGCGTGCGGCCGGCGGGCGTGGCCTGCACGCCGCGATGCTCGCGCAGCAGCAGCGGCACGCCCAGCGTCTCTTCCATGCCGCGGATGCGTTCGCTGGCGGACGCCAGCGTCATGTGCGAGCGACGGGCGCCCGCCGTGATGGAGCCGGTTTCCTGCACATTGAGGAAGAGCCGCAGATCGGTCAGGTCGAAGCGCATGCGAAAAGCGTAGCACGCCAGGCTCAGGCTGTTCCATAGGCAGACTCAGCGAGATCCCGATATGGGTTCATCGCCCGCCGCGCGCAGAATCGGGCTGTCGATCATCCATCACGGGGAATTTCCATGAACCACTCCCTCACGCGGCGCATGGCCGTGGCCTGGCCGGCCGCGCTGCTGATCGCGCTGGCGCTGCACTCCTCAGGCCGCGCCGAAGCCAGCAACGGCCTGTCGGCCTACGCCACCCCGGTGCAGAAATACGCCCTGGCGCTGGAGGCCCAGACCCAGGGCGACTATCCCGCCATGCTGACGTGGCTGCGGGCCGCGGCGCGCGAAGGCCATGCGCCGGCCCAGCGCATGCTCGGCATCGCCCTGATCGGCGGCCCCGCGCTGTATGGCGCCAGCCAGCCCGCCGACCTGTGCGAAGGCCGTCAGTGGCTGCTGCGCGCCGCCAGCCAGGGCGGCGCCGACGACGTCGCCTATGCCCTGTTCGGCCGGCCGCGCGACCCGCTCACCGCGCATTGCGAGGCCGCATGAACCTGCACGAATTGTCCGGCATCGCCACGCCGGCGCTGCTGATGGCGACCGCCGCCGTGTTCGTTCTGGCCGGCGTGGTCAAGGGCGTGGTGGGGCTGGGCCTGCCGACCATCTCCATGGCCATGCTGGCGCTGGTGATGGCGCCGGCCCAGGCCGCCGCGCTGCTGATCGTGCCGTCGCTCATCACCAATCTCTGGCAGGCGCGGCCGTGGCCGACGCTGATGCGGGTGCTGCGCCGCATCGGCGCGATGCAGCTCGGCGTGTGCGCGGGCACGATCGGCGGCGCGCTTTGGCTGGGCGCGCCGGCCGGCCACTGGGCCAGCGTCTGCCTGGGCGTCGCCCTGGTGGCCTACGCGGCCTGGGGATTGTTCGGCAAGCCGCCCGCGGTCCCGGCGCGCCACGAGGGCGCGCTGGGCGCGGCGGTCGGCGTGGTCACCGGCCTCATCACCGCCGCCACCGGCGTCTTCGTGATTCCCGCCGTGCCATATCTGCAGGCGCTGAACCTGGGCAAGGATGGGCTGATCCAGGCCATGGGGATTTCGTTCACGGTCTCGACCGTCGCGCTGGCGGCGGGCCTGTGGCTGACCGGCAGCTACAGCCCGGACGCGGCCGGCGCCTCGGTGCTGATGCTGCTGCCGGCGCTGGCCGGCATGGCGCTGGGACAATGGCTGCGCGACCGGCTGTCGCCGCGCGCCTTCAAGCAGTGCTTCATGGTGAGCCTGGCGCTGCTGGGCGCCTACCAGGTGGCGCAGGGCCTGGCCGGGTAGGCGCCGCCTGGCGCTCAAGCCGCCATGCGCCGTTCGTCGACGAAACCGATCGACACGGACATCTCGCGCCAGCGCGCCAGCTCCTGCTGCACCGACTGGATCTTGCCGCGCGCCTGGTCGAAGGCGTCGCGGCCCAGGAACAGATGCAGCGGCGCGTACTGCCCGTCGGCCGCCTGGATCAGCGCGCGCGCCGCCTTGGCCGGATCGCCGGCGGCCGGATATCCCGCCGCCACGGCCTGTCCCGCTTCGGGATGGCCGCCGCGCTCGTCAGCGCCCGCCCGCATCGCGCCCGGGTAGACCAGCGACACCCGCACGCCGTGCGGCGCGGCTTCCAGCGCCAGCGCCTCGGTCAGGCCGCTGACCGCGAACTTGGCGGCGCTGTAGGCGCCCCAGCCGGCGCGGCCGCCATCGAAACCGAGGATCGACGAGATATTGAATACGTGCCCCGCGCGCTGGGCGCGCAGGCGCGGCATCACCGCGCGCACCACGTTCAGCACGCCGAACACGTTGACATCGAAGCTGCCGCGCAAGGCGTCGTCGGACAGCGTTTCCAGCGGCCCGGACAGGCCGTGGCCGGCGTGGTTGACCACCACGTCGATGCGGCCGAACGCGGCAATGGCGGTGTCGACCGCGCGGCGCACGTTGCCTTCATCGGCCAGATCCACTTCCAGCGGCAGGAAGCGGCCTTCGAGCTTGGCGCCCACGGCCTCCATCAACACATCCACATCGTCGGCCGTGGCCGCGACGTGGCACCCCTGATCGAGCAGCATCCTGACCAGCGCCAGACCCAGGCCGCCCGCGGCGCCTGTGACAAACCAGATTTTTTCGGTGCTCATGCGATCTCCCTCTGCTTGCAGCCGCCGGCAACACGCCGGCGACCCGCCGTCGTCCATGGATTCACGCGGAAACCATCGACCCCGGGCGTGAGAGGGATATTAAGAATCGCGTGGTGCAGCGTACAGGCTCGTTCTTGCGTGAAACCTGCCTATTTCTACAGCCTTGCGCCTCAGCCCAGCGCGCTGCGGTAGTGCTCGCTGTCGAAGCGCGGCGAGGTGTCGGCGGCCGGCGCCTCGGCCGGGGTGGCGGCCACGGGCGCGGCGGCGGCGTCGACGCCGAAGAGGGAGAGTTCAGCGGTGACCAATGCAAGCAGGAAATTTGCCATGATGATTCCTTTGATTCAGATGCCTGGACCGGCGGCGGCTGCGCCGGTCTTATAGAAGACATGGGCACCATCGTGCGGGACGCGGCGCCACGCGTCCATTTGGTTTCCTCAATCAGGGCGATTGAAACAACGCAAGCCCGCGGTTCAGCGCGCGAACCGGCGCCGCTGCCCGGTCTCGCGCACGGCCGCGACCAGGGCCCGCACCGCCGGCTCGGCCGAGCGCGCAAAGGCGTAGAAGCGCGCGTTGGGCAGCGCCGGCATGCCGTCCTCGCGCGACAGCGCGCGCAGGCCCTGGCGCAACTGGCTGCGCGCCACCGGGGCCACCGCGAAGCCGGCCTGCGCCGCCGCCAGGCAGCCCGCCATGCTGGCGCTTTCGAACGCCGGCAGCCAGGCGCGCCGCGCCTTGCCCAGCGCCGCGATCGCGGCCTCGCGGTAGACGCAGGGATCGGGAAACACCGCCAGCGGCACGCGCTCGCCCGGCTTCCACGGCTTGTCCTCGCCCCAGGCCCACACCAGTTCCTCTTCCCACAGCAGTTCGCCGTCATCGTGCACGCGCGCGCAGCGCTTGCCGAACACCACGTCGAGCTTGCCGCGTTCCTGCTGGCGCAGCAGGTCGGCCGTGACGCCCACCTTCAATTCGATCGACGCGCCGGGATGGGCGCGATGGAACGCCTGCAGCACCTCGGCCAGCCAGGCGCCGGCGAAGTCTTCCGAGGAGCCGATGCGCAACCGTCCCTTCAGGCCGGCGCCGCGCAGGCGGGCGCGGGCCTCGCGTTCCAGGTCGACGATATTGCGCGCGTAGGCGTAGAGCGTCTCGCCCGCCGCGGTCAGCTCGAAGCTGCGGGTGGTGCGCTCCAGCAGCACGGCGCCGGCCGCCGACTCCAGGCGCTTGATGTGGCCGCTGACCGCCGACGGCGTCAGCGCCAGCGCATCGGCCGCCAGCGCGAAGCCGCCATGGTCCACGACCTCCAGGAAGGTGCGCAGCAGGGTCAGGTCCAGCACCGCGCCGGCCGGCGCCGCGGGGGTGTCCATGGGCGATTCCTCAATGCGTGATTCATTGATAATAACTTCATATTATTCACCAATCGTGATTGTCGGCGCCGCTATCGTGGCCTTTCCCGATACCGCAAGGACACACGACCATGACCGCCTACGCCACCCTCCGCACGCCCCGGCTGGAGATCGCCTACCTCGAATGGAATCCCGGCGGCGAGCGCGTCGCCGTGCTGCTGCACGGCTGGCCCGACAGCCCCGAATGCTGGCGCCCGGTGGCGCAGCGCCTGGCGGCGGAGGGCTACCGCGTGCTGTGCCCGGCGCTGCGCGGCTTCGGCCCGACCCGCTTCCTGGACGCGGCGACGCCGCGCAGCGGCGAGCTGGCGGCGCTGGGCCGCGATCTGCTGGATTTCATCGCCGCGCTCGGGCTGCGCCGGCCGCTGCTGGTCGGCCACGACTGGGGCGCGCGCGCCGCCGCCAACGCCTGCGGCCTGCAACCCGGCGTGGCCTCGCACCTGGCGCTGCTGTCGGTCGGCTACGGCACCAACGACCCGGCGCAGGCCCTGCCGCTGCCGCAGGCGCGCAACTACTGGTACCACTGGTTCATGGCCACGCCGCGCGGCGCGGCGGCCGTGCGCGAAGAGGCCCGCGCCTTCACGCGCTATCTGTGGGACACCTGGTCACCGTCCGGCTGGTACCGCCCGGACGAATTCGACGAGGCCGCGCGCGCCTTCGACAACCCCGACTGGCCCGCGGTGGTGCTGCACTCGTACCGCCAGCGCTGGGGCTTCGAGGCCGGCGACCCGGCCTACGCCGAGGACAGCGCGCGGCTCGTGCCCGCGCCGACACTGGCGCTGCCCACGCTGGTGCTGCACGGTGGCGCGGACACCTGCAACCTGCCGGCGACGTCCGAGGGCCGCGAGCACTATTTCACCGGCGGCTATGAACGGCGGGTGCTGGACGGCGTCGGCCACTTTCCGCAGCGCGAAGCGCCGCAGGCGGTGGCCGCGGCGCTGCTGAAATTCCACGCGGACGGGCCCGCCGCGCGCTGACGGGCCGGCGCGGCGCCCGGCAGGAAAACGGGGAATGGCGGATAATCGCGGTATTTCCCGCCGCCCTCGCGGCGGCTTCTTGCGGGCGTTCGCGCCCGGCAGCATTCGGAGTCAGCTATGTATCGCGGCATTGAGGCGATCGAACACTTCATGGTATCCATCGGCCTGACCTGGCAGCCCGGCCGCACCCAGAGCGCCGAACTGCGCGCCAGCTACCGCATCGGCAACACCCGGCCGCTGGGCATCGACTGCACCCTGGTGGAATTCCACTGTGACGCCAAGCGCCCCAAGGTCTGGGTGCCCGAGTTCTCGCGCACCAGTTTCCACCAATGGTTCGAAGTGCCGTTCCAGGAATTCGAATTCACGCCCGGCGGCTCGATGCTGAAGATCAAGGCCGCCGCGCGCGGCAACGCCCCGCCCTACAGCGTGGGCCTGAAGCCGCTCGCCTGAGCGGCCCTGCCCGCCCGGCGCCCGCCGGGCCTGGCTACAACGGCTTGTACATGATGGTCGTGCCGTCCAGCCGGTTCGGATCGCGCGCATCCCGGGCGAATCCCGGAATCACCCCCACCGTGCGGTAACCCAGCGAGGTATACAGCGGCTCGGCGTTGTCGCCGGTGCGCGTATCCAGCGTGATCAGGCTGCGGCCGGCGGCCACGGCCGCGGCCTCCGCCGCCTGCATCAGTTCGCGGGCGATGCCGCGACGGCGGAAGTCCGGGTGCACCAGCAGCTTGCGGATCTCGGCGCGATGCGGCTGGTTGGGCGGCGTATCGCAGTCCAGCTGCACCGCGCCGGCCACCCGCCCTTCGCGCATCGCCACCCACAGCACCAGGCCGCCGCTTTCCAGCGGCGGCAGCACCTTGTCGAGCCAGAATGCGCGCGCCGCCTCGGGGCCGAAGGGCAGCACGAAGCTGACGCTGGCGCCGTCCTGCACGCAGGCATGCAACAGTTCGCCCAGGCCGGGCAGCAGGGCGTGGGCCTCATCGGCGGTAACGGCGGTCAATGCAGGGGTTTCGATGGACATGGCGGACTCAGACGATGAACAACAGGTAACGGGCGCCGCTGTGCGGCGGGGTATCGAACGCGCTGGCGCCATAGAGCTGATAGCGCAGGCAGTCGCCCGGCCCGAGCGCATGGGCCTGGCCGTCGACGCGGATGGAGAGCTCGCCTTCGAGCATCACCAGGTGGTGTTCCAGCCCGGCGCGCGGCGACTGTTCGTATTCGATATGGGCGCCGGCCGGCAATTCGCAGGCCAGCACTTCGCCGGCCAGCTTCTGCGACGGCGGCGACACCGAGCGGCGGCGAAAGCCCGTGGCGCCATCGACCCACACGGCCTGCGCCGCGCCCGGCACCAGCGGCGCGAAGTCGTCTTCGACCATGCGCATCAGGCGCGACATGGTCATGCCATAGGCGCCGCAGAGCTTGCCGAGCACGCTGGCGGTGGGGCTGACCTCGGCGTTTTCCAGGCGCGACAGCGTGGCGCGGCTGATGCCGGCGCGCGATGCTAGTTCGTCCAGCGGCCAGCCGCGCTCGGTGCGCAAGGCCTTCAGGCGGCCGGCCAGGCGTTGGTCCAGGTCGATATCGGGAGCGGATGCATTTTCCATATAAGAGAATTTATCTCAAATATGGAAAATCATCAATCACCCCGGGCGTTCCCGCCCCCCGACGCTGCCGCCGGCAATTCGGCACAATACGGCGTATGCACACAGCCCGATTCGTTTCCATGACCGTCCTCTGCCTGGGCATCCTGACGGGCTGCAGCCTGCCGCCCCTGGAATCGCGTAATGCCTCGCAGGCGCTGGCGCCCGACGTCGCCCGCGACACGGCGCTGGGCCGCGCCATCGCGCCGCTGGCGGCGCGGCACCCGGGCAAATCCGGCATCCACCCGCTGGCCGACGCCCACGACGCCTTCGCCGCGCGCATGATGCTGGTGCGGGCCGCCCAGCGCAGCCTGGACGTGCAGTACTACATCTGGCACGACGACATGACCGGCACCATGCTGCTGGAGGCGCTGCACGCGGCGGCCGACCGCGGCGTGCGCGTGCGGCTGCTGCTGGACGACAACGGCACCGCCGGGCTGGACACGGTGCTGGCGGCGCTGGACGCGCATCCGAACATCGAGGTGCGCCTGTACAACCCATTCGTGGTGCGCTGGCCCAAGTCCATCGGCTACCTGACCGACTTCCGCCGCCTGAACCGGCGCATGCACAACAAGTCGCTCACCGCCGACAACCAGGCCACCATCGTCGGCGGCCGCAACATCGGCGACGAATACTTCGGCGCCACCAACGGCGTGCTGTTCACCGACCTGGACGTGCTGGCCGTGGGCGCCGTGGTGCCGGACGTCTCGGCCGACTTCGACCGCTACTGGGCCAGCGAGTCGGCCTATCCGGTGGCCGCGCTGCTCAAGCCCGCCGGCCCCGATGCGCTGGCCGCGCTGGAACGCAAGGCCAGCGCCGTCGAGCAGTCGCCCGAGGCCGCCGCCTATGCCGAGGCGATGCGCGCGCTGCCGTTCATCCAGCAACTGCTGCGCGGGGAACTGGCGCTGGAGTGGGCCGATACCCGCATGGTCAGCGACGATCCGCGCAAGACGCTGGGCACCGCGCCGCCCGAGGCCATGCTGCCGCACCAGCTGCACGACATCGTCGGCGCGCCGACGACCGACCTGGAGCTGGTCTCGCCCTATTTCGTGCCCACCGCCAGCGGCACCGAGGCCTTTGCGCGCTTGGCGCAAGGCGGGATCAAGGTGCGGGTGCTGACCAATGCCCTGGAGGCCACCGACGTGGCCGTGGTGCATTCGGGCTACGCCTCGCGCCGCCGCGACCTGCTGGCCGCCGGCGTGGAGCTGTTCGAGATGAAGCGCCAGGCGGGCGAGGTCGAGCGCAACAAGAGCCTGGGGCCGTTCGGCAGCTCCGGCTCCAGCCTGCACGCCAAGACCTTCGCGGTGGACGGGCGCAGCGTGTTCGTCGGCTCGTTCAATTTCGACCCGCGCTCGGCGCGGCTGAACACCGAGCTGGGCTTCGTGATCGACAGCCCGACCCTGGCGCGCCACATCGCCGACGCCTTCGAGCACGACATCCCGCGCAGCGCCTATCGCGTCTGCCTGGACGACAAGGGCCGGCTCTACTGGCTGGAACAGCGCGACGGCCGCACGATCCGCCACGACACCGAACCGGGCACCACCGCCTGGCAGCGCTTTTCGGTGTGGTTCGTGTCGTTGCTGCCGATCGAATCGCTGTTGTAGGCGGCGGCAACTTACGGAGTTCGGCGCCGGCCCGATGGCGCTAGACTGGAAACTATCGCCTTTTTCCGCGCATCGCCCCCATGAGCAAGCTGGACACCCTGGACTGGACCCGCATCGCCGCCGACCTGGACGCGCGTGGCCACGCCGTGGCCGCCGGCCTGCTGACGCCGGCGCAATGCCAGGCGCTGGCCGCCGGCTACGACGACGAGCACCGCTACCGCAGCCGCATCGTCATGAGCCGCCATGGGTTCGGCCGCGGCGAATACAAGTATTTCGCCTATCCGCTGCCGCGCCTGCTGCACAACCTGCGCACCGCGCTGTATCCGCGCCTGGCGCCGATCGCCAACCGCTGGAACCGGCAGATGGGCATCGCGGTGGAGTACCCGGATGCGCACGCCGACTTCCTGGCGCGCTGCCACCAGGCCGGCCAGCGCCGGCCGACGCCGCTGATCCTGCGCTACGGGCCGGGCGACTACAACTGCCTGCACCAGGACCTGTATGGCGAACACGTATTCCCGCTGCAGGTGGCGGTGCTGCTGTCGCGGCCGGACCAGGACTTCAGCGGCGGCGAGTTCGTCATGACCGAGACCGACAGCGCGGGCCAACGCGCCGAAGTGCTGCCGCTGCGCCAGGGCGACGCGCTGGTCTTCACCGTCAACCAGCGCCCGGTCGCCGGCGCGCGCGGCTGGCGCCGCGTGGCCATGCGCCACGGCGTCAGCGCGCTGCGCGACGGCCAGCGCCACACGCTCGGCGTGATCTTCCACGACGCGACCTGACATGGGAACCAGCCTGAACCTGTTTGACGACGAGGAAACCGCGCAGACCGGCCGCGAGCGCATCGGCGCGCAGTCGGTGGTGCTGCGCGGCTATGCGCTGCCGGCGGCGCGGGCGCTGCTGGCCGGCGTCGACGCGGTGCGCCGGGAAGCGCCCTTTCGCCACATGGTCACGCCCGGCGGCCTGCCCATGTCGGTGGCGCTGACCAATTGCGGCGACTTCGGCTGGACCAGCGACGAACGCGGCTACCGCTACACCCGCGAGGACCCGCGCACGGGGCTGCCATGGCCGGCGATGCCGGAGGCCTTCGACACGCTGGCGCGCGAGGCCGCGCGGGCGGCGGACTTTCCCGGCTTCGCGCCGGACGCCTGCCTGGTCAACCGCTACCAGCCCGGCGCGCGCCTGTCGCTGCACCAGGACAAGGACGAGCGCGACTACGACGCGCCCATCGTCTCGGTGTCGCTGGGCATGCCGGCGGTGTTCCTGTTTGGCGGCCACGAGCGCGGCGACAAGGCCGTGCACGTGCCGCTGTTCCATGGCGACGTGGTGGTCTGGGGCGGCGTCGACCGCCTGCGCTATCACGGCGTGCTGCCGCTGAAAGACCGCCCCCACCCCACGCTGGGCAGCGTGCGGATCAACTTCACCATCCGCAAGGCGGGCTGAGGCCGCCCGCGCCGCCGCGGCCGCCGCTCAGGCGGCGCGCAACGCCACCTTGGGAAAGTCCACCGGCACGTCGAAGGCGACGTTGATGTAGTTGGTGAACAGGTTCAGTGCCACGTGCGCCAGCAGCTCCACGATCTGGCCGTCGTCGAAACCGGCCTGGCGCAAGGCGGCCACATCGGCATCGCCCACCTGGCCGCGATCGCGCACCAGCTTGAGCGCGAACGCCAGCGCCGCGGCGGTGCGCGGGTCATTGGCGCGGCCGGCCTGGGCCGCGGCCATTTCCTCGGCGCTCGCGCCGGCCTTGCGGCCCAGCGCGGTATGCGCCGCCAGGCAGTATTCGCAGCGGTTGCTGTCGGCCACGGCCACGGCGATCTTCTCGCCCAGTTGCGCGGACAGCGTGCCGCCGCCCAGGGCGCCGAACGCGGCCCACATGCTGGCCAGCGCCGCGGGCGAATTGGCGACCGCGCGGAACATGTTGGGCGTGGCGCCGAACGCGCCGTGGATATGGCGCAGCAGGTCCTGGCTGGCGGCCGGGGCGGAGGCGGAATCGAGCAGGGGAACGCGGGACATGATGGTTTCCTTTGAATGAAGGGAAGTGGGCGGGACACCGGCACAGAGGGCCGACGCCTGGCACCCAGTATTCCCCTTCCCGCAGTACCATTGGATACTCAACGTCCATCAAACATATCCAATCGTCCAAGCCCGTCATGACGCCTCCCGTCGACCGCCTGTCTTCCCTGCTGGAGCAGTTCCGCGCCCGCGCCCGGCTGTTCCATAGCGGCGCCATGTGCGGCCTGACCCGGTTCGCGCCGGAAACCGGCCGGGGCTTCCTGCACGTGCTGCGGCGCGGCCGCATGGAGGTGCGCCATCCGCCGGGCGGCGGCCTGCCGCGGCGGCTGGCGCTGGCCGAGCCGACGCTGCTGTTCTATCCACGGCCGGCGCGGCACGACTTCCACAATCCGCCGCGGGACGGTTCGGACTTCACCTGCGCCACGCTCGATTTCGACGGCGGCGCGCGCAATCCCCTGGTGCGCGCGCTGCCGCCGTTGATCGCCCTGCCGCTGGCGCGGGTCGAGGGGCTGGAACAATCCCTGGCGCTGCTGTTCGCCGAGACCGAATCGGTGCGCTGCGGCCAGCGCCTGCTGGCCGACAAGCTGTTCGAGGTGGTGTTGATCCAGCTGTTGCGCTGGCTCATCGACCATCCCGAACAGGCCGGCATCCAGGCCGGGCTGATGGCCGGCCTGGCCGACCCGCGGCTGGCGCGCGCGCTGGTCGCCATGCACCAGGCGCCCGGCGCGTCCTGGAGCCTGGCCGCGCTGGCCGCCGAGGCCGGCATGTCGCGCAGCGCGTTCGCCGCCGCGTTCCACGAAACGGTCGGCCAGCCGCCGGCCGACTACCTGGCGGACTGGCGCCTGGCGCTGGCCCAGGCGCGGCTGCGCGAAGGGCGGCCGGTCAAATCGATCGCGGCCGAGCTGGGCTACGCCAACGCCTCGGCGCTGTCGCGCGCCTTCAGCCGCAAGCTGGGCGCCTCGCCGCGCGCCTGGCGGGAACAACCGGACGATTGAGGCCGCCCGCCATGCGGGTTCCCCAGAACTGGCGGCGGCCGCGCGGCGGCCCTACTATCGGGCACCCTCGCGCCCTTCCCAGGAATTCCATGCGCCTTGCCTTCGCCCTGCTGTCTACGCTGGCCAGCCTGTCCGTCGCGGCCGCCGAACCGCCGACACCGATCGAGAATTCGCTTGGCATGGTGTTGGTGCCGTTGCCGGCGGGCGCCTTCCAGATGGGCAGCGACGAGACGCCCGAAGCGCTGGCGCGCGACTATCCGCAATACCCGAAGGAACGCTTTGCGCAGCTGTTCGACGAAGCGCCGGTGCATACGGTGCGCATCACCCGGCCCTTTCTGATGGCGCGCACGGAAGTCACCGTGGGCCAGTTCCGGCGCTTCATCGAGGCCTCGGGCTACGTGCCGGAATCGGAAGCCGACGGCACCGGCGGCTACGGCTACAACGCCGCCTACGACCCCGAGGCCAGCGAGCGCGGCGACGCCTTCGAGGGGCGTGATCGCCGCTATTCGTGGCGCAACCCCGGCTTCGCCCAGACCGACGCGCATCCGGTGGTCAACGTCAGCTGGAACGACGCCACCGCGATGGCGCGCTGGCTCAGCCGCGAGGAAGGCCGCGTCTACCGCCTGCCCACCGAGGCCGAATGGGAATACGCGGCCCGCGCCGGCGGCCGCGGCCGTTACCAGAACGGCGACGATCCGGCCGCGTTGCCGGACGTGGCCAACACGTTCGACGCCGACGCCGCGCCCCTGTGGCCAAAGTGGCAGGCGTTCGCCGCCGCGCGCCGCGACGGCCATGCCTTCACCGCGCCGGTGGCCAGCTACGCGCCGAACGCGTTCGGGCTGTACGACATGCACGGCAACGCCTGGGAATGGGTGTCCGACTGGTATGGCGAGGACTACTACGCGCATTCGCCCCAGGATGACCCGCAAGGCCCCGCCAGCGGCAACGTCAAAGTGCGGCGCGGCGGCTCCTGGCACACCTGGGCGCTGTACGTGCGCTCGGCCTACCGCAACTGGAATACGGTGGAAACGCGCTATCCGCTGGTCGGATTCCGGCTGCTGCGCGAAGTGGATTAACGTAGACCGGTTAGCATAGCCGCAAGCAAAACTTTCAAAAGAGTCTCGACATGCATTCGCTGGGCCGCCTCGTCCTGCTCGTCAACGATTACGACACCGCCATCGCCTTCTACCAGGACAAGCTGGGCATGGAGGTGTTCGTCGACATGGCCGTGGGGCAGCAACGCTATGTGCACCTGCGCCTGCACGAGCAGCCTTCGGTGGGCGTCTGGCTGCTGCAGGCCCAGACCCAGGCCCAGCGCGACCGCGTCGGCGACCAGACCGGCGGCCAGCCGGTGGGCGTGTTCTACACCGACGACGTCGCCCGCGACCATGCCCGTTTCGCCGGGCGCGGCGTGCGCTTCACCAAGGAACCGGTGGACGACGGCAACGCCGTGTACGCGCACTTCATCGACCTGTACGGCAACGAGTTCGTGCTGGTGCAGAGCAAGCCGTAGTCCGCCCGCCCCGTGGCCCGCGACGCAACCGCGCGCCGCACAAACGTACAAGACGGCCGGCTGGCGCGCGCCTAAGCTGGGGGTTTCCCATCGCCCCCCAAAGGAGCCCCCATGTCCGCCACCGCCATCAACCTGGCCCGCAAGCTCTCGCTGATCCAGGAGCCCTGGCAGCCCAAGGTCATCGCCGAGATGAACGACTACCAGTTCAAGCTGGTCAAGCTGCACGGCGAATTCGTCTGGCACGCCCATGCCGACACCGATGAGACCTTCATCGTGCTGGAAGGCCGGCTGCGCATCGAGCTGCGCGACGGCCACATCGACCTGGGCCCCGGCGAGATGGCCGTGATTCCCAAGGGCGTCGAGCACAAGCCCTGTGCCGAACACGAGGTGCACGCCATGCTGATCGAGCCGCGCGGCGTGCGCAATACCGGCGACCAGGGCGGCGAGCGCAGCGCGCCCAACGACGTCTGGATCTGAAGCCGGTTCAGGAACGGTCGGGCCCGATCAGCCGCTTCTCGCTCCTGGCGGCGATGCGCGCCTCGACCCGCCGCAGCACCGCCAGCACGAACAACGCCATCGCCGTGCTGGCGACGGCGGTGGCCTCGCGGCCCATGCCGGCGGCCACGCCGATGGCGGCGGTCATCCAGATGCTGGCGGAGGTCGTCAGGCCGCGGATCTCGCGTTCGTCGCTGAGCTTGATGATGGCGCCGGCGCCGAGAAAGCCGATGCCAGCGATGACGCCCTGCAGCACCCGGCTGAGGTCGCCGACCTCCATGCCGTTCTGCAGCGGCACCAGCACGAAGATGGCCGCGCCCAGCGCCACCAGCATGTGGGTGCGCAGCCCGGCGGCCTTGCCGCTGCGTTCGCGCTCGTAGCCGAGCAGGCCGCCCAGGACCACTGCCATGCCCAGCCGCAGCACGATGCGGGTGGCCTCGCCGACATCGGGGATGTCGGCGAATTCGCTGCGCAAGGTGCTCCAGACTTCCAGCCAGATTTCCGCCATCGCCGTCTCCCGCGTGCAGGGTGTGCGCGTCCAGCATAGCAGGCCGGCGCTGGCGCGGCGCCGGCCATCTGGTTTACAACGTCATCCTGGTCCGCGCTACGACGGACGCGATCGCGAGGAGCTTGGGATGGATCTGCAGCTGGAGGGCAAACGCGTACTGATCACGGGCGCGTCCAAGGGAATCGGCCTGGCCTGTGCCATGGCGTTCGCGCGGGAAGGCGCCGAGCCGATCCTGGCGGCGCGCGACGACGCGGCGCTGCAGGCCGCCGCCGCCGCGATCGCCGCGCAGACCGGCCGGCAGGCCCGCACGCTGGCGGTCGACCTGGCGCAGCCGGGCGCGGCGGCGCGCGTGGTCGAACACACCGGCGCCATCGACATCCTCGTCAACAACGCCGGCGCGGTGCCGGGCGGCGCGCTGGACCAGGTGCAGGACGAACGCTGGCGCGCCGGCTGGGACCTGAAGGTGCATGGCTACATCGACCTGGCGCGCCACTATTACCCGTTGATGCGGACCGCCGGCAACGGCGTCATCGCCAACATCATCGGCATGGCCGGCGCGGCGCCGCGCGCCGACTACATCTGCGGCGCGGCCGCCAACGCCTCCCTGATCGCGTTCACGCGCGCCCTGGGCGGCGACGGGCCGCGCCATGGCGTGCGCGTGTTCGGCGTGAATCCGTCGCGCACCCGCACCGACCGCGTGCTGACATTGGCCAAGCAGCGCGCGCAGGCCCGCTGGGGCGATGAATCGCGCTGGCAGGAAACCCTGCACGACCTGCCCTTCGGCCGCCTGATGGAAGCCGGCGAGGTGGCCGACATGGTGGTGTTCGGCGCCTCGCCGCGCGCCGGCTACCTGAGCGGCACGGTGATCGACCTGGACGGCGGCGAGCAGTACGCCGGCCGCTGACCCGTCGGCGTCAGCGCGCCGCGGCCCAGCCGGCCAGCAGCGCCGGCAACTGCGCCATGTCGGTGAAGACGTGGGCCACGCCGACGTCGCGCAGCGCCTCGGGACCGCTGTGGCCGTTGTCGCTGGGGCTGTAGCCGAACACCGTGGCGCCCGCCGCCACGCCGGCGGTGGCGCCGGTGACGGTGTCCTCGACCACGGCGCAGCGGCGCGGGTCCACGCCCAGCGCGCTGGCGGCGGCCAGATAAACATCGGGATAGGGCTTGCTGCGCGGCATTTCGTGGCCGCTGAAGACGCGTTCGCTGAAGCAGTCGGCGATGCCGACCTTGGCCAGCTGCAGCTCGACCTTGCGGCGGTCGGCGCCCGAGGCCACCGCGATGCGGCCGTCCAGCGTCCGGTGCAGGGCGCGCACCGCGTCGGGCGCGCCGGGGATTTCCAGCAGTTCCAGGTCGAGCGCGGCATTGCGGCGCTCGCGGAATTGCGCGAACCAGTCGGGCGACAGCGCCACGCCGGTGCGCGCCTGGATCAGCGGCAGTTCGTCGCGCACCGCCTTGCCGGTGAAGATGCGGGTGGCTTCTTCGAAGGTGATCGCCCAGCCCAGTTCGTTGAGCATCTCGGTCAGGACGCGGGCGGTGATCGGCTCGGAATCGACCAGGACGCCGTCACAGTCGAACAGCACGGCGTCAAAGGGAAAATCAGTCATTGCAGGCAGCGGGAAAGGGGTCCATGAAGCCCACAAGCATACTGCACGGCCCATCCCCGCCCCGGTCACGGGCGCGCGCCGCGGCCGCAAGCAACGGAGTGCCCGCGGCCGCGCGAGCCGTTATGCTGTCCTTCGCCGGCGCCCCGCCCTGTCCACCGCTTCCCGCCCTCCATGACGCCACCCGATACCGCCCCGACCGCCGCCCGGCGCCGGCCCCGCAAGGCCGCTGCGCCGGCAACCCCGCCGACGCCGGCCCTGTTCGAGCGCGCCGCCCGCCACCTGGCCGCGCTGGACGCCGACTGGGCCCGCCACGTCCAGGCCATCGGCCCCTGCCTGCACGCCTCGCGCCCGGCGCGCGAGCCCTACGAAGCGCTGGTGCGCGCCATCGCCTACCAGCAGCTGCATGCGCGCGCCGGCGACGCCATCCTCGGCCGCCTGCTGGCGCTGTATCCCGGCCAGTCCTTTCCGCGGCCGCGCACGCTGCTGGATACCGATCCCGAGCTCCAGCGCGCCTGCGGCTTTTCGGCGTCCAAGCTGGCCACCATCCGCGGCATCGCGCAGGCGGCGCTGGACGGCGTGATCCCCGAACGCGAGGAAGCGCTGGCGATGAGCGACGAGGCCCTGATCGAACGCCTGGTGGCGCTGCGCGGCGTGGGTCGCTGGACCGTGGAAATGCTGCTGATCTACACGCTCGAACGCATGGACATCCTGCCGGTGGACGACTATGGCGTGCGCGAGGGCTACCGCCGCCTGAAGCGCCTGGACAAGGCGCCGTCGCCGGCCCAGATGCGGGCCATCGGCGCAGCCTTCAGCCCGTACCGCACGATCGCCGCGTGGTACCTGTGGCGCCTGCCCGCCGCGCCGGCGACAACGCCATGAACGCCGCCGGCCATCCGCTGGACCGCTACGACTGGACCCGGATCCTCGGCCAGCTGGACGCCGAAGGCTGGGCGCCGCTGCCCGCGCTGTTCGACCCGCCGCAGGCGCGCGAACTGGCACGGGCTTTCGACGACCCGGCCGCCGTGCGCATCGCCAGCGAACGCGATGAACGCCGCGCGCTGCGCCTGCCCGCGCCGCCGCTGCTGCGCGACCTGCCGCGCGCCCTGCATGCGCGGCTGCTGCCGCTGGCGCAGTCCTGGGCGCAGCGGCTGGGCCGCGATATCCGCGATCCGCCGGACCCGGATGCCGGGCGGGCCGCGCCGGACATCGACCCGGCCGCCCTCACCCGCCTGCGCCAGGACGGCTTTGAAGCGCTGCGACACGCGCACGACGACACGGCGTTCCCCATCCTGCTGGTGGCGCTGCTGTCCGATCCCGCCCACGACTTCAGCGGCGGCGAATTCGTCATGACCGAGCAACGCCCGCGCCAGCAGTCCCGCCCCCTGGTACTGCCGCTGGGCCTGGGCGACGCCGCCCTGATCGCCTGCGCCCACCGCCCCATCCACGGCGCGCGCGATGACTACCGCGCCACCCTGCGCCACGCCGTCAGCCGGGTGCGCGACGGCGAACGGCGTGGCCTGGAACTGCCCCTGGACGATCCCCGGTCCGTCCCCGGATAACGCATCGCCTGGCGGATCGACCTGTTTTTTCCAGATTGCATTTTGCATATTCAATATGCAAAACTAGCGGCCATGGAAAAAACCGCCCCCGCCCTGCGCCACGCCGGCTTCACGCTCGACGGCGCCGCCTACACCCACATCGACATGGCCGGCATGTACGGCCCCGACTACCACCGCCTGCCGGTAGTGCTGCGGCTGCTGCTCGAGAACGCGCTGCGCAACATGCGCGGCGCCGAACGCGACGCCGCCGTGGCCGCGCTGTTCGGCTGGCTGGCCGACGGCACCAGCGAAGCCGAGATCGCCTTCCAGCCCGGCCGGGTGCTGATGCACGACACCACCAGCACCCCGGCGCTGGTCGACATCGCCGCCATGCGCGACGCGCTGGACGAGGCCGGGGTGGATCCGCGCGCGCTTAATCCGGTGCTGCCGGTGGACGTCTCGGTGGATCACTCGCTGGCGGTGCAGGCCTATGCGCAGCCCGACGCGGCGGCGCGCAACCTGGCCCTGGAACTGCGCCGCAACGCCGAGCGTTACCGCTTCCTGCGCTGGGCCGCCAAGGCGCTGTCGAACGTGCGCATCCATCCGCCCGGCACCGGCATCATGCACACCATCAACCTGGAGCAGCTGGCGACCGTGGTGTGCGACGACCACGGCGCGCTGCATCCGGACATGATGATCGGCACCGACAGCCACACGCCGATGATCAACGGCATCGGCGTGCTCGGCTGGGGCGTGGGCGGCCTGGAAGCGCAGACGGTGATGTTCGGCATGCCGACCATGCTGCGTATCCCGGACGTGATCGGGGTGCGCCTGAGCGGCGCGCTCTCGGCCGGCGTCACCGCCACCGACCTGGCGCTGACCGTGACCCAGCGGCTGCGCGCGATCCAGGTGTCGGGCGAGTTCGTCGAGTTCTTCGGCCCTGGCGTCGCCACCCTGTCGGCCGGCAGCCGCTGCGTGGTCGCCAACATGGCGCCCGAGTACGGCGCCACCACCGGCTACTTCCCGATCGACGAGGCCACCCTCGACTACCTGCGCCAGACCGGCCGCGACGCGGCCCACGTCGCGCGGGTCGGCGCCTACGCCGCCAGCGCCGGCCTGGCGCTGGATCCGGCGGCCACGCCGCGCTACACCCGGGTCATCGAGATCGCGCTGGACCAGGTGCACATGCACGTGGCCGGCCCGACGCGGCCGCAGGACCTGCGCCCCTATGGCCAGACCCGCGAACTCCTCGCCAGCCTGGCGTTCACGCCCAAGGCCGACTCGCCCCTGCCGCGCCATGCCATCGCCATCGCCGCCATCACCAGCTGCACCAACACCTCGGATCCGCGCCTGCTGGTCGCGGCCGGGCTGCTGGCGCGCAAGGCGCGCCAGGCAGGGTTGACCGTGCCAGCCTGGGTCAAGACCTCGCTCGGCCCCGGCTCGCCCGCCGCCGCCGACTATCTGCAACGCGCCGGCCTGCTAGACGACCTGCAGGCGGTCGGGTTCGGCATCGTCGGCTACGGCTGCACCACCTGTATCGGCAATTCCGGACCGCTGCCGGACGCCGTGCGCGCCGGCATGGCGGCGGGCGCGGTCCGCCCGGTGGCGGTGCTGTCGGGCAACCGAAACTTCAGCGGCCGCATCCATCCCGATCTCGACCTGGGCTTCCTGATGTCGCCGCCGCTGGTCATCGCCTTCGCGCTGGCCGGCGACGCCGAGCGCGACTTCAGCCGCGAGCCCGTGCAGATCGCGCCGGACGGCCGCGCGGTGCATCTGCATGAGCTGTGGCCGCGCGCGGACGAGATCGACGCGGCCCTGGCACAGGGCCTGCGCGCCGACGATTTCCAGCGCGCCTTCCGCATCGCCGCCGCCAACCCCGAGTGGCAGGCGCTGGCGTCGCCGGACACGCCGCGCTTTCCCTGGAACCCGGCCTCGACGGCGTTGCGGCGGCCGCCGTTCGCCAGCGCCGGCCCCGCCAGCCAGCTGGGCCGCTACGCCGCCTATCCGCTGCTGGTGCTGGGCGACGACGTCACCACCGATCATCTGTCGCCGGCCAGCGCCATACCGCCCGATAGCCTGATCGCCGATTTCCTGGTGGCGCAGGGCGACGACCGCGACGACCTGAACGTGTTCGCCTCGCGCCGCGGCAACTGGCAGGTGATGATGCGCGCCGCCTTCTACAGCAAGAGCCTGGCCAACCTGCTGTGCCCGGACGCCCCGGTCGGCCATACGCTGCACGCGCCCAGCGGCGCCATCGAGCCGATCTGGGAAGCGGCGGAACACTATCGCCGCGACGGCGACGCGGTGGTGCTGCTGGCGGGCGAGCGCTTCGGCACCGGCTCGTCGCGCGACTGGGCCGCCAAGGGCCAGTGCCTGCTGGGCATCCGCGCGGTGCTGGCGGTCAGCTTCGAGCGCATCCACCGCTCGAACCTGATCGGCATGGGCATCCTGCCGCTGCGCCTGCCGGCGGGCGTCACGCCGCACAGCCTGGCGATCCAGCCGGGCGACCGCTTCGAGATCGATTGTCCGCCGCAGCGCCTGGCGCCGCGCCAGCCGGTCGCGGTGCGGCTGCTGCGCGCCGACGGCCGCGAGCAGGCCTTGCAGGCCACGGCCGCCGTGGAAACGCAACTGGAGCTGCATCTGCTGCGGATGGGCGGCGTGATTCCGGCTATCCTCGCGGATACGCTTGGCGCCGCGACCTCGGCGCCGTCCGACACGGCCCCGCGGGGCTGAGGCCCACTTTCCATCCCCCATGAGCGCGCAGACCCATACCGCCAGCAAGATCCTGGAGCTGATCCGGCAGGACCGCCTGACCGAAGGCGCGCACCTGAGCGCCCAGAAACTGGCCGACCGCCTGCGCCTGTCGCGTTCGCCGGTCAACGACGCGCTTGGCCTGCTGGAGCGGCACGGCATCGTGGTGCGCAAGCCCAACCGCGGCTACTTCCTGCAGCTGGACCACGAGGTCCTGGCGCGCACCTGCGCGGACCTGGCCCCGCCCGCCGCCGACGACGTCGTCACGCAAAGCTATTTCCGGCTGGCCGATGAACTGCTGCGCGGCGCGCTGCCGATGCAGTGCAGCGAGGCGCTGCTGCGCGCCCGCTACGCCCTGACGCAGGCGCAGACCCAGGCGCTGCTGGCGCGCGTGGCGCAGGAAGGCTGGGCCCAGCGACGCCCCGGCTACGGCTGGGAATTCTCATCGATGATGACCACGCCCGACAGCCTGCTGCAGTCGTACCGCCTGCGGCTGGCGCTGGAACCGGCCGCGCTGCTCGAGCCCACCTACCGCATCGACAAGGCCGTGCTGGCGCGTTGCCGCGCCGCCGAGCGCCACCTGCTCGACGGCGGCATCGACAGCGACAGCGCCGACCAGTTGCACGAGCGCGGCGTGCGCTTCCACGAGTCGCTGGTGGAGGCCTCGGGCAACCCGTTCTTCATCGACACCATCAAGCGCGTCAACCGCGTGCGGCGGCTGCTGTCGTACCGCTCGATGCAGGACCGCAGCCGCTACCGCCAGCATTGCGAGCAGCACCTGGAAATCCTCGACCTGCTGGAGCGCGAGCGCAACGAAGAGGCCTCGCAGGCGCTGGCCCGCCACCTGCGCAGCACGCTCGACAACCTGGCGCGCATCCGCGGCATCCTGACAACCTAGGCCGCCGGCGGATCAAGCCGCTCCGCGCGGGCCGCCTGGCGGCCCGCCGCGAACCCCTCAGAAGTCCATCGACGCCGACAGCATCAGCGTGCGCGGCACGCCTTGCGAGATGGTGCCGTAGGACGCCACGCCCGACCAATAGGCGCGGTTGAACACGTTGACGACATTGGCGCGCAGGGTCACTTCCTTGCCATCGACGCGCGTGACATAGCGCGCGCCCAGGTCGAACGTGGTCCACGAGGGCACCGACTGCGTGTTGGCCTGATTGACGTATTCCTTGCCGGTGTGGATCACGCCGCCGGTCAGGGTCAGCCCGGCGACCCAGGGGGTATCCCATTCCGCGCCCAGGTTGGCGGTGAAGCGCGGCACGCCCACGGGCTGGTTGCCGCGCGTGGCGGGGTTGCTGGTGCGCGTCAGCTCGGCGTCCAGGAAGGTCACGCCGCCCAGCAGGCGCAGGCCGCGCAGCGGCTCGCCCGACAGGTTCAGTTCCAGGCCGCGGTTGCGTTGCTCGCTGTCCGCCGCATACACGCCCCCCGTCAGCTGGCCGCTGGGCTTGGTGATCTCGAAGGCGCTCAGGGTCAGCATGGCGCTGTCGAAATCGACCTTCACGCCGACTTCCTTCTGCTTGGACTTGTACGGCTTGAACACCTGGCCGGCGTTGGTGGCGGTGGCCGGCGCCACGTCGCCCTTGCTCAGGCCCTCGATGTAGTTGCCATAGAACGAGACGTTCCGCCACGGCTTGAGCACCAGGCCGGCCAGAGGCGTAATCGCGCTTTCGTCGTAGCTGAGGGTGCGCGCGCCCGTGACGCCATTGAAGTTGCGCGACTCGACCCGCTGCTGGCGCGCGCCCAGCGTCAACTGGACCCGCTCGTCCAGCACGCTCAGCGTGTCGGCCAGCGCGAAGCCGCTCAGGTCCGAGGACGACACCTTGGGCACGCTGGCGGGCGCCGCGATGTCCTGCCGGGGCCGCGTCACCGGGTGATAGATGTTGGACGACAGCGGCGTGCCGTTCACGCTGGCCTGGGCATTGCGGTCGCTGTACAGCGTGCCCATGAAGGTGATGGCATGGCGCACCGGACCGGTGTCCAGCTTGGCGCGCAGGCCGGCGTTGTAGGTGCTGCGATCGACCTGGAACTTGAAATGGTTGGGGGTCACCAGCGTATCGCCGGCGGCGTTGACGATAGTCGGCGTCTGGTCGGACAGGCGGTTGATGGTGGTGGTCGAGCCGCCCGCGTCGGCGAACACCGTCAGGCGGTCGCTGATGTCGTACTCGACGCGCAGCAGCGCGGATTCGCCTTCGGACTTCCACCAGCCCCACGGCTGCGTCGCGTTGCGGCGGCCGTCCGGCGCGTCGGGCACGCGCAGGCCCGTGGCCACCAGGAACGGACGCGTGGGCGCGTCGACCTTCTCGTTCTGGATCAGCAGGTCCAGCGAGGCGCGCAGCTTCTCGCCCTGGTAGTCCAGCGACAGCGCGCCCAGATCGGTGCGCGAATGCAGGTTGTCCAGCGGCGTGTCGCCCTGGCGGTGCAGGCCGTTGACCCGCACGCCCCAGGCGCCATCGTCACCGAAGCGCCGGCTCAGGTCGACGCGGCCGCCGAACTGCGACGCCCCCGCGTAATCGGCCGACACCCGCGTCAGGTCCTGCGGCAGCGAGCGCTTGGGCACCATGTTGATGACGCCGCCCACCCCGCTGTTGGGCGACATGCCGTACAGCAGCGCGGCCGGCCCCTTCAGCACCTCGACCCGCTCGATGTAGTCGGTGAACACGTGGTAATTCGGCGCCACGCCATAGACGCCGTCGAAGGCGATCTCGCCCAGGTTGCCTTCGCCTATCGGAAAGCCGCGGATGTAGAACGAGTCCGTCACGCCGCCGATCTGGCCGGTGAAGCGCACCGAGGAATCGACGTTCAGCGCGTCGGCCAGCGTCACCGCCTGGCGGTTGGCCAGCAGGTCCGAGGTGTAGTTGGCGACGCTGAACGGCGTATCCATCACATCGCGGTTGCCCAGCAGGCCCAGGCGGCCGCCACGCGCCACCTGGCCGCCCGTGTAGCTGGCCGGCAACGCCGAGGGATGCGCGTCCGCGCCCGTCACCACGACGTTCGGCAGCAGCGTGGTCTCGCCCTGCGGCGGCAGCTTGCGCAGCGAATAGGCGCCGCCGCCCTGCTCCGCCAGCGCGTAGCCGGAGCCCGACAGCAGCCGCGCGAAGCCCTCGCGCACCGTGTAGACGCCGTTCAGGCCGTCACTATGCTGACCCGCCAGCAGGGCCGGATCGAAGGACAGCGGCACGCCGGCGGCGGCGGCGAAGCGGGCCAGCGTGTCGCCCAGCGGGCCGGCGGGAATCGCATAGGGCTTGCCGCTCGCCGCGCTGACGGCATCGGCGGCGCGCGCCGGCTGCGAGGCCGCCGACGCCAGCGCCAGCGCCACGCCCAGGCCAAGGGCGCGCACCGCGGCCCGCGTGGACGACGATGAGGTCCGCGCGCGGCGGACAGACAGGGAACGGGAGTAACGGCTTGCCATGAGGGATCCTTCGTGGGCGGGGCATCGCGGTCGCGCCGCGACGATTCACCCGGTACACCGAACGAAGGCCGAAAAAGTGTCAGGGACTCGGCGATTAATTTGTAACGGCCGCGCCCTCAGCGCGCCGCGACGGTGACCCAGTACGGCGTCATGCGCTGGATCCGCACCGGCAGCGTCTTCTCCAGCAGGCGCAGGCCGGCGTCGATGTCGTTCAAGGGAAAGGCGCCCGACACGCGCAGCTCGGCCACCGCCGGATCGCAACGCAGGAAACCGCGGCGGTAGCGCGCCAGTTCCGCCACCAGGTCGGCCAGGCGCCAGTTGCGCGCGGCCAGCATGCCGTCCTCCCAGGACACCAGGGCGGTATCGACGGCCGACTCGGGCTCGATCCGCTGCGCGTCGAACACGGTTTGCTGCCCCGCCCGCAACACGCGCTGCGCGTCGCTGGCGGCCGGCCGGATCGCCACCGCGCCCTCGAACACCGCGACGCGGATGCCGTCGCGCTCGTCCCGCACCATGAAGCGCGTGCCCAGCGCCTGCACCGAGCCCTGCGCGGTGCGCACGATGAACGGCCGATGGACCGGCGCCGGGTCCTTGCCGGTGGTCAGCAGGATCTCGCCCGCGCGCAGCCAGATGACGCGCTGTTCGGCGGTGTACTGGATGTCCACGGCGCTGGCGGTGTTGAGCAGCAGGCGGGTGCCGTCGGCCAGTTGCATGCGGCGCTGCTCGCCGGTGGCGGTGCGCGCGTCGGCGCTCCATTCGTGCCACGGCAATTCGCGCCAGGCCAGCCAGGCGGCCGGTCCCAGCAGCGCCAGGCCCGCCACGGTGCGCAGCGCCTGGCGCCGTCCGGGCCGCTCCAGGCGCCGCAACGTGCGCGCGCCCAGTTCGGGCGGCACCTGTCCGAAGCTGCGCAGCATGTCCTCCAACCGGGCCCAGGCGGCGGCATGCGCCGCGCTGCGGCCACGCCAGCGCTCGAAGGCGGCGCGGTCCGCGGCCGACAGGGTCTCCGACTGGAAGCGCACCAGCCAGCCGGCGGCCTCTTCCAGGACCGCCGTCTCCGGGGTGGCGCTCACGCGGCGCCCCCCTGGTAGGCGATGAGGCAGGCCGTCAGCGCTTTTTGCATGTGGCGCTTGACCGTGGCCAGCGACACGCGCTGCGCGCGGGCGATATCGGCATACGCCACGCCGTCGAACTGCGAGGCCAGGAAGATGGCGCGGGTCTTGGCGGGCAGCGTGCGCAGCGTGGCGTCGATGGCGTACAGCGTTTCCAGGATCAGCGCCCGCACTTCCGGCGACGGCACGTCCCGCGGCGGCAGCTGCGCGGCCGCGCATTGGTAGGCGTCTTCCAGCGCGCGGCGGCGCCAGTGGTCCACCACCAGGCCCTTGGCGATATGGGTGAGCAGCGCGCGCGGCTCGTCGCCGCCGCCGGCGCGCACCCGCGCCGCCATCAGGCGCACGAAGGTGTCATGCGCCAGGTCGGCGGCATCGAACGAGTTGCCGAGCTTCTTGCGCAGCCAGACGGACAGCCAGCCGTGATGCTCTTGGTAGATCCGCGTAACGGTGTCGGTGGGCAGGGAATCGGTCGAGGACACGGCGCGGCTCGCGGTGGAATCTAAATGGGAATTGTTACTATTTTATCCCATTCCGGATTCCCGATTCCCGCCGCCCTGTCTACAGCTTGGGGGTGTAGCGCACGGTCAGCATGACATTGCGCGGCTCGCCGTAGTAGTTGTTGCTGCTGAGCGTGTTGTAGGACGGCACATAGTATTTCTTGTCGAAGACATTGTTCAGGTTCAGCCCGACGCTCACTTCCGGCGTGGCCTGGTAACCCAGGCGCGCGTTCCAGATGGTAAAGCCGGCCAGCGCGAACTTGCGATCGGAACTCAGCGTATGGGTCTGCGTGTTGACGCCCGCGCCCACGCTCAGGCGGTTCCATGCGCCCGGCAGCTTGTAGTTGGCCCACAGGCGCAGCATGTGCTTGGGGGTCCAGGTGTTGAAGATCTTGCCCTCGTTGTCGGGATCGGCCAGGTACTTGGTGGTGTTGTAGGTGTAGCCGGCGAACAATTGCAGGCCCTGGATCACCTCGCCCGACACTTCCGCCTCGAAGCCCTGGCTGCGCACTTCGCCGGCCGCGCGCGAGCAATACCAGCCATCGCACGCGAAGCCGCTTTCGTAGTCGGTCACCGCGCGGTTCTTGTGGTCATAGCGGAACACGGCCAGCGCCACGTTGACGCGTCCGTCCGCCAGCTCGCCCTTCACCCCGGCTTCGTAGTTGGCGCCTTCCACCGGCTTGAGCAGCCCGCCCGAGACGGTGCGCTCGGTTTGCGGTTCGAACACCGACGAATAGCTGGTGTAGACCGACCAGTTGCGGTTCAACGCGTAGACGATGCCCGCATAGGGAATCACGCGGCCGGACTCCGTCGTGGCCGAGGTTTCGCCGGCGGAGCGGTAGGCAAAGTCGTACCAGCCAACGCGGCCGCCGGCGATCAGCGCCAGCGACTCGGTGGGCTTGACGCGCCACGTGCCGTAGATGCCCTTCTGGCGGATGTCGTAGCTGCTGCGGCTGTCATAACCGCTTGCCGCGGCGATGGAGTCGATGTCCTGCCAGGGGCGGTTGTGGTCGATATCGAAGATGTTGCCGTCGCTATCGCTCCATGCCCGCGTGAAGCGGTCTTGGGTGGTGAGCTTGGAATAGTTGGCGCCCAGCACCACTTCCTGCTTCATCCCCAGCGCGGTGAAATCGCCGCTGACCGACATGTCCAGGCCGCGCTGCCGGCTGCTGAAATCCACGCCGAAATTGCCGTAGGACAGGCCGCTGCCATCACGCTGCACCGAATCGGCCACGCGTTGGTGCACGCTGGTGTTCTTCTCGTTCATGGCGACGCCGCCCAGCTTGAAACGCCAGGCCTCGTTGAAGCGGTGCTCCAGGTCCCCGTAGAACACGGTCTGGTCGTTCTTGGCGCGGTTCCAGGTCGAGCCGGTGAAGGTCGAGCGCGGCAGGTCGATATCGCCACCGTCGGCGAAGCGCGGATAACCCACCAGCATCGGGCGCGAGCGGCTGAATCGGTTGCTGACCGCGATACCCGCCGTGGTATCCGGGCTGATGTCGTAGTCCAGCGCGGCATACACATTGCGCGTTTTGTCCCACACGTAGTCCGTGTAGGAATGGCTGCGCTCGTCGTCCAGCACCACGCGGCCGCGCAGCGAACCCGAGGCATTCAAGGGACTGCCGGCATCCAGCTGCAGGCCATAGCGGTCCCAGGAACCGACCTTGCCCGTCACCACCACGGACGGCTCCGCGCCGGCGCGCTTGCGCACCAGGTTGACGGCGCCGCCGGGGCTGCCGGCGCCTTGCAGCAGCCCGGCCGCGCCGCGCAGGATTTCGACGCGGTCATAGAACACCAGCGAATCCTGCTCCCAGTTGCCCAGGCTGTAGTTGTTGCGCAGCAGGGGCACGCCGTCGTATTGCAGCATGTCCACCGGGAAGCCGCGCGCGTTGATCGCAATGCCCGGACCCACGCCCTGCACGCCCACCATGCCGGTGGTGTTGTTGATCGCGTCCGGCAGGCTGGTCATGTCCTGGTCGTCCATCCGCTGGCGCGTCAGGATGGTGACGGATTGGGGAATGTCCTTGAGCGCCTGGGTGGTCTTGCCGATGGTGGCCGCGGACGAGATGTAGGAACCGGTGCCGTCGGTGGTGGCCTGGTAGCTGCCGGTGACCGTCACGGGCGCCAGCAGCGCCGCCTGCGGATCGACCGCGCGGCGCAGGCGATAGCCGCCTTCGGCGCGCGCCACGGCCTGCAGACCGGTGCCGGCCAGCAGCCGCTCGAGCGCGGCATCGACCGGATAGGCCCCCGTCACGCCCTCGGTGCGCACATCACGGGTCAGCGCCGGATCGGACGCCACCATCACGCCCGCCTGCATGCCGAACGCGCCCAGCGCCCCGCCTAGCGCGCCGGCCGGCACCGAGAAGGAGACGGTGCGCGGCGCGGCCTGCGCATGAACCTCGGCGACGGACCCGCTGGCGGCCGCCAGCGGCAATGCCAGGGACAAGGCGGCGCGCAGCCGCGCGGTCGCCGGAACGCGGCGGGAGGCTTTCACGGCGGGAGCCGCGAGCGGAAGGTGGCGAGGCATGGAGAGAAATCCTGTGTCATGAGGGATCGGCGCCGCCCGTCGTCGGGGCTGCTTTCCCTACATGAAGCGCGAGATCCGCCATTCCGCCGTTTCAGTTACACATTGGCCGCGTCAGGCCAGCCCGACGTTGACCCAGTAGCGCGTATAGCGCCGCACCCGCACCGGCAGTACCTCTTGCAGCATTGCCAGGACCTGGTCGGTATCCGCCACGGGAAACGCCCCCACCACGCGCAACGACGCCGCGTCCGGGGAGCAGCGCAACACGCCGGGGCGATAGCGTCCCAGTTCAGCCAGGAAATCGGCCAGCGGCAGGGCGTCTGCCAGCAGCATGCCATCGAGCCAGGCCGACACCTCGGGGCGCAGCGCGACCGCGTCGAAGGCGCCGGCGCGCGAGAATTCGGCCTGGCTGCCGGCCATCACCCGGCGCGGCGCGCCATGCGCGGACCCGCTATCCACGTCCACCGCCCCTTCCAGTACCGCCACCCGCGCGCGGCCATGGCCCAGGTCGCGCACCAGGAAGCGCGTGCCCACCGGCGTCAGCACGCCGGCGCCGGTGCGCAGCGAGAACGGCCGGCCCAGGGGATCGCTGGCGGTGGTCACCAGGATCTCGCCTTCCAGCAGCACCAGTTCGCGCCGGGTATCGGTATAGCGCAGGTCGAGCGCGCTGCCGGCATTGAGTTCGACGCGGGTGCCGTCCGCCAGCGTGACGCTGCGGCGTTCGCCGGTGCCGGTGCGCAGGTCGGCCACCCAGCCGCGCAGGACCTCGCGATCGCTCGCCCCCCAGGCGCCCAGCCCGACGCCGGCCGCCGCCACCATCCAGCGCATCGCGTTGCGCCGCGAACGGATCAGCGGCGCCTGCTGCAGCGCGCGCGAGGCCACGCCCGCCCCCGCCTGCTGCACGCCCTGCGATACCCCTTGCGTGAGCGCGACCAGGCGTTGCCAGGCTAGGTCATGGGCGGGCAGCGCCTGGCGCCAGCGCTCGAAGTGGTCGCGGTCCGCCGGCGTCGCGCCGTCGCGCAGGCGCGCCCACCAATCGGCCGCCTGGCGGATCACCTTGGGATCGATCTTGCCGGCCTCCGGCGCGTGCGGCCTCAGCAAGCGGGCCCCCTCGGCGCGGCCGCTCAACCGTACACCGCCGTGTAGCAGCGCACCAGGGCGCGGGCCAGCGATTTCTGCACGGCGTTGGGCGTCAGGCCCAGGCGCTCGGCGATCTCGCCGTTGGACATGCCGTCGAGCTGCGCCATCAGGAAGATGCGGCGGCTGGTCATCGGCAAGGTGTCGAGCAGCTCGCAGACCTGTTCGAGCGCCTCCAGGATCAAGGCGCGGGCCTCGACCGAAGGTTCCACCGGCGCCGGCTGCAAGGCCAGCGATTCGGCATAGGCGGTCTCGAGCGCGGCGCGGCGCGCGCGGCCGATCAGCAGGCGATTGGCGATGGTGCGCAGGTAGGCGCGCGGTTCGCTCAGGGGTTCGGCGGGATGGGCACGAATCAGCCGTTCGAAGGTGTCGTGCGCCACGTCGGCGGCGTCCGACGCGTTGCCCAGCTTGCGCTGCAGCACGGCGCGCAGCCAATGGTGGTGGGCCAGGTAAACGGACTGCGCCTCGGCATGGGGCGCGCAGGAAGAGGGAGGCATCGCGATCCGGCCTCGGCCGGTCCACCGGGGTAGTTGAGATAATGGAAATTATTCTCAATTATAAATGGACCGGCCTTTTCCGCCAGGTCACCCCCGCCCCTGCGGTCACTGGCGCAACTGTTCCGCCAGCAAGGCCAGCGCCGGCTTGTCCAGCGCCTGCGCCGCATAGCACAGGCCGACGCGGCGCGACAGCGCCAGGCCATCGAGGTCCTGGGCCGCGACGCCCGGCTGCTGCGCGATCAGCGAGCGCGGGGCGATGCAGGCGCCGACGCCGGCCGCCGCCAGCTCCAGCGCCAGGCGCAACGAACCGGCCTGGGCGGCGGGCGCGCCGGCGGCCGCGCCGTAGTACGGCAGCAGGCGTTGATGGCTCGGATGATCGGGACAGACGATCCAGTGCGGCGCGGCGGTCTCGGCGGCTTCGACCGGCAGCGCGATGGCATAGGGGTCGTCCCACAGCGGCACGAACAGTTCGTCCTCGCAGCGCTCGTCCTCGGTCGCCAGGCGGGCGTCGCCGACGCAGCCTTCCAGCAAATGCAGCAACAGATTGGGCACCGCCTGCCGCGCCCGCGCCACGAACGCGCGCATGTGCGCACCCGCGATCTCGCCCTCGACGCCGATACGCAGCTCGGCCAGGCGGGTATCCTGGCGGAACTGGCGCGCCATCGACTCGGTCTGCGCCACCAGGCGGCGCGCCTGCGGATACAGGATACGGGCCTCGTCCGTGACCGACACGCCGCGCGCCTGGCGCTCGAACAGCTGCGCGCCCAGCAGGCTCTCAAGGCTCTTGATGGTGCCCGACAGGGCCGGCTGGCTCAGGTGCAGCCGCTGCGCGGCGGCGGTGATGTTGCGTTCCTCGAAGACCGCGATGAAGGCGTTGAGCTGGCGGCTATCCATAAGTTTTCCCGATTGATGCGAGAAGAATAAACCATTTTTCAAGCGTGAAAGCCGGGCCTAGAATCGTTTTCAGCCCCTCCGGCATATGAATAACCGATACCTGGAGTCTTCACCATGACTACCCCCCAACGCCCCCTCGTCGTCGTCACCGGCGCCAGTTCCGGCATCGGCCTGGCCACCGCCCGCCTGTTCTCGTCGCACGGCCATCCGCTGCTGCTGCTGGCGCGCCGCCTGGCGCCGATGCAGGCCCTGAACCTGCCCAATGCGCTGGCCCGCCAGGTCGACGTGACCGACCGCGCCGCGTTGGCCGCCGCCCTGCGCGAGGCCGAGGCCCAGTACGGCCCCGCCGACGCCATCGTCAACAACGCCGGCGTCATGCTGCTGGGCGATATCACGCGCCAGGATCCGGCGCAGTGGGACCGCATGCTGGACGTGAACGTCAAGGGCCTGCTCAACGGCGTGCACGCCGTCGCCGCCGGCATGGTCGAGCGCGGCCACGGCACCATCATCAACATCAGCTCGGTGGCGGGCCGCAAGACCTTCCCCAACCACGTCGCCTACGTCGGCACCAAGTTCGCCGTGCATGGCCTGTCGGAAAACCTGCGCGAGGAACTGTCGCCGCACAATGTGCGCGTGGTCACCATCGCCCCCGGCGCGGTCGAGACCGAGCTGCTCAGCCACACCACCGACGAAGGCATCAAGAGCGGCTACCAGGACTGGAAGGCCGACATGGGCGGCAAGGTGCTGGCCGCCGAGGACGTGGCCAACGCGGTGTACTACGCCTACTCGCAACCGCCTGGCGTGTGCATCCGCGAGATCGTGCTGGCGGCGACCCGCCAGCAGGCCTGAGGCCGGCGGACGCGCCGCGTCCGGCGTGGCCCGCGCGCGGGCGCGGGCCGCGGCTCGGGACGCTAGAACGTCGCCTTGAGGTTCAGGAACACGCTGCGCGGCTCGCCGTAGTAGACCTGGTTGGCCACGCCGCCCAGGTAGTACTTCTTGTCGAACAGGTTGTTCACGTTCAATTGCGCCGACAGGCGGGAATTGAAGTCGTAGCGCGCCATCAGGTTGAACAGCGCGTAGGCCTTCTGCTTGGCGGTGACGCTGCCTTCGTCCAGCTCCACGTTGGTGTAGGTGCTGATCTGCCAATTGACGCCGCCGCCCAGGGTCAGCTTGCTCCACGCGCCCGGCAGGCGATAGGTCGTGAACAGCATCGCCGTGGCGCGCGGGCGTTCGGTGTTGACCGATACGCCATGCACGTCGCGGCTGGTGTAGTACGTGCCGCCCAGCGTGGTGTTCCAGCCCGGCGCCATCTGGCCGGTCACTTCCATCTCGATGCCGCGCGTGGTCACGCCGTCGGCGGTCTTGTAGGCGCTGTCGGTCGATCCCGGCACGATGTAGCCGGCGTCCGGCACGCCCGTCTTGCTTTCCTTGACCTTGAACAGCGCCAGCGATGCGTTGAGCCTGCCGTCCAGGTACTCGCCCTTGACGCCCACTTCGTAGTTCTGCCCCTCGACCGGATCCAGGTAATTGCCGTTGCGGTCGCGATAGTCCTGCGGCTGGAAGATGTCGGTGTAGCTGACGTAGGCCGAGTAGGTGCTGTTGATGTCGTACACCAGGCCGGCGTAGGGAATCAGGCGCGAGTCCTTCTGGTCGCGCGTCGGGGAGCGCGATTGCCAGGTCGCGTAGCGGCCGCCGGTGATGAGGGTCAGGCTGTCGTTCAGCGACCAGCGCGCCGCGGCATAGGCGCCGCGCTGATGCGTCACGGTGTCGCGCAGCGTCGAGGTGGTCCAGTCGGGCTGCGGATACTTGCCATCCCAATCGTAGAACGATCCCGTGTCCGGCATGGCGCCGGCGCGGCCGTAGCTGTAGAAATCCTCGCTGTAACGGCTGCGCATCGCGCCCAGCACCAGTTCATGGCGACGCCCCAGCAATTGGAACGGCCCCTTGACCTGCAGGTTCAGCGCGGTCTGCTGCGCGTAGGAATTCCAGTAGCCGGGCAACGCGCCCAGGCCGGCGCCGGTTTCCCGGTCGGGCTGGCCGTACAGGTACAGCAGCTTGGCGTCGTACTTGCTCTTGCGCAACGACCAGTCGGCCTTCGCCTCCCAATCGTTGTCGAACCGGTGCGTGAGCGAGGCGAACGTGGTGCGCTGCGTGGTGTGCCAATAGGTCCAGTCCGCCGCGGTGGTCTTGGAGCGGCGCCAGTCGGTGGGCGTGCCGTCGCTGAACACCACCGGCAGGCTGCCCCAGGTGGTGCCGCGCGGCCGCTTGTCCTGCGAGTCCATGCCGACGCTGAGCGTGGTCGACGGCGTCAGGTCGGCATCGATCACGCCGTAGAACACCTTCTTGTCGGCGTGATACAGATCGATGTAGGAATCCTTGTTCTGGTATAGCGCCACCATGCGCGCGCGCACCGTGCCCGCCTGGTTCAGCGGCGTGCTCAGGTCGAGCGAACTGCGGAACTGGTTCCACGAGCCGGCGCCGACGTTGACGGAACCGGTGAATTCGCGGCTGTTGGCATGCTTGCGCACCAGGTTGATCGAGGCCGACGGATTGCCCGCGCCGGTCATCAGGCCGGTGGCGCCGCGCACCACCTCGATGCGGTCGTAGATGATGGAATCATTGTCCGACTCGCCATACATCGACAGGCCGATCGTGGTGGGAACGCCATCGTATTGCAGGCTGTCGATGTAGAAGCCGCGCGACCAGAAGTCGGTGCGGTCGCTGTCCTCGGCCACCACCTGCACGCCCACCACGTTGCCCATCACCTCGTCGAGCGAACGCAGGTTCTGGTCCTCGATGCGCTGGCGCGTCACCACCGTGACGGACTGCGGCGTTTCGCGCAGCGACAGCGCCAGCCCGGTGGCCGCCGAGGTGGCCGGCGTGGTGTAGGAGCCCGATCCCTCGGTCACCGCGGGATCGCCGGCGCCCAGCACCTTCACGGGCGACAGGCTGGCCACCTCCTCGCCCTCGCGCGTCAGCACGATGCTGTCGCCCTGCCAGCGATAAGCCACGCCGGTCCCCTGCAACAGGCGGGCCAGCGATTGCTCCGGACTGCCGCTCATGCGCAGGCCCGGCGAGCGCAGACCGGCCACCAGCTCGGGCGCGTAGAACACGCGCTGACGAGTCTGCGCGGCCCATTGCAACAGGGCGTCGCCCAGCGGCATCGGGGCGATGTCGACGGCGACCGCGGGCGTCTGCGGCTGGGCCTGGGCCGCGCCGCAGGCGCCGGCCGCCATGGCCAGCGACAGCATCAGGGAGGAAAGGGTAAAGCGGTGCGTGGCGCGCGGGCGGCGCCTGGAAGAAGCATTCACGGTCAGCAGCGGTTTCGGTTCGACGATAGACAGGAAAGTCCCTTCGGGGGGACGCGGCGCGACGCGCCTTCCTGGGTAGAACGATGCCGCTGCGAAAAAACCTGAATGCCGGGCCTGATTATTTTGTAACGGCGCACGCGCCTAGCGCGCCGAGATGTCGATGGCGCCGTCCGCCGCCGGCGCCAGCTTCACCGGCGCCACCGCCGGCAGCGCTTCCAGCAGGGCCTCGGGACGATCCAGGCTGAACGAGGCCGAGACGCGCAAGCGCCCGGTCTTGCTGTCGGCCAGGCGCAACGGCGTGGCCAGGTAGCGGTTCATTTCGCTGACCACCTCGGCCAGCGGCGCATTCTTGAACACCACCCGGCCCGTCTGCCAGGCCAATGCCGTATCGACATCGGTGGGCGCCGGCACGCCGATGGCGCCGCTGCCGGGCACGCGGATGCCGTGTCCGCCGCGCAGCACCGCCAGGCCGAGATTCCACCAATGGCCGCCGGTGACTTCCACCGTGCCGGACCGCACCAGCACGGTCACCACGTCCTCGTCGCGCCGCACGTCGAACACGGTGCCGGTCACGCGCACGTCGCCGCTGCCGGCGCGCACGATGAAGGGACGCTCGGCCTCCGGGCTGACGCTGAAGAGGATTTCGCCGCCCTGCAGTTCGATCTCGCGGCGGCCCGCGTAGAACTTGACCTCGGCCAGCGTATTGCCGTTGATCTCGAGCACGGAGCCGTCGGGCAACGTGACCTGCTTGCGTTCGCCGCGGTCGGCGCCGACCACGGTGGTGAAGGTGGGCGCCTCGCCCGGCAGGCTCCACCAGCCGGCCAGCGCGACCAGCGCCAGCGCCGCGCAGGCGATGCCCACGCGCAGCGGCATCGCGACGCGGCGGCGCGATGGGCGCGCCGGCACGGCGCCGCCCAGCAGCGCCCGCACCCGGTCTTGCGGCAGCTGTTCGGCCGCCTTGCCCAATTGCTGCATCCGGTCGAATTCGCGCGCCGCGTCCGGCTGCTCGCGGCGCCAGCGCGCGAAGGCGCGGCGCTCGCGGCGCGTCATGTCGCCCGAATGCCAGCGGGCAAACCACCAGGCGGCGGTGGCGGGCTGGCTCGGGTCGTCAGCGTCACGGTAAAAGGACTCGGTCATCGTCGGCTGCCGTCCACGCGCGGGCGTGGACATGAATTGAAGGAAAACTGCGTCATGGATTGTGCTCGTGCAGGCGCTCCCGCACGTGTTCGATCGCTCGCATGACATAGCGTTCAATCATATTCTTGGACAGGCCCATGTAGGTGGCCACCTCGGCCTGGGTCCAGCCCTCGATCCGGTTCAACACGAATGCCTGGCGGCACTTGGGCGGCAGCTCGCCCAGCACCCGCGCCAGATCGTCGGCCAGCCGCGCCGCGCGCAGCGGCGCTTCGGGATCGGTCTGCGCGGGCTGGTCATGCTCGTCCAGTTCGTCCAGCGGCACGTGCTGCTCGCGCCGCTGGCGGCGCCAGCGGTCGATCAGGCGATGCCCGGCGACCTGGAACAGATAGCCGCGGGCCTTGGCCGCCACGCTGCCATCCGCCTTCAGCAGATGCTCGACCGCGTCGTGGGCGGCGTCTTCGGCATCGTGCCGGTTGCCCGAGCGGCGGCTCCAGGCGCCGATCAGCTCGTCATAGCAGGCGAGCCATCCGGGGCGGGTCGAGGCGGGGCGGGACATGGAACGATCCGGTGGCGTAGTGTGGCGACGCTGCGGATTTTACAAACAATTCTCATTACCGCAAGGCCACGCCGCCCTTGCCTGCCCGCCGCCCCGCTAGTAATCCATCGGCACGTGGCTCTGCGCCGCCCGCAATTCCTGGATGTGCCGTTCGGCCTCCTGCCGCTCGGCGGCCGGCGGCAGCGCGCGCCAGCTGACCATGCTGCCCGGCGCCTTGACCGGCATCCAGCCCAGCACGCTGTACAGCGTGATCGCGGTGTCCCCGGTGTCCAGCCGCGTCTCGTAATAGCCCTGCCGTTCCGGCGTCTTGTCGCCGGGCACCCACTCCAACTGCGACATCGTGTCTCCCTCTCGGTATAGCCTGTCCTGAAACCGCGGCTCCCGCCAAACAGGGGCTTGCGCCCGATGGTAGCGCGCCGCCTTCTCCCGATACGTGCACGATGCGCCCGCTTTTCAATTCTTGACAGAGGGGAATCCCTAAGCTTTTTCGGCAACGCGATTGCTAAGTCGGGAACTGAGGCGCTAGGATGCGGCAAAGGATTCTTACAAACCGGGTCCGGCGACGCAGCCGCGTCCCGGGCCAGCCCGCCCTCGGTAGCGGGCTTCTGAGGGCGACCGGTATGCCGACATCGAGCTTCATGCGCTATCCGAAAGATCGGTTGGCGGCCCTGGCCAGCGCAAGCGCGCTGCGCGCCATCCGCGAAGGACTGCTCTGGACGATGCCATGCCTGCTCGTGTCGGCGCTGTTCCTGGTGCTGTCGGTGGTGGCCGGGCAGCTCGGCCTGTCCTCGACGGTGGTGCAGGAACTGGCCGCGGTGCATGCCAAGCTCAACAGCGTCATGCCGATGCTGGTCAGCACCTCGGTCGGCTACATGCTGTCGATCCGCCACCGCGTGCCCAATCTGCCGGCGGCGTTCCTGTGTCTGTCGTACGTGGTGATCGCCGAGGGCCTGCTGGCGCCCTACCCGCACGCGGCCGCCACCCTGATCCTGAGCATCTCCATCCTGCTGCCGCTGGGCAGCCTGCCGCTGCTGGCCTGGCTGCACCGGCGCCGCTGGACGCGGCTGGCGCCCGACGGCCTGATCGGCGAAAACGTGCGCGGCACCCTGAACATGGTGATACCGGGGTTGCTGACCGCCGGCGCGGTGGCGCTCGCGGTCAGCGCGCTGATACGGATTCCCGGCGTGGCGCAGTTCGACATCCCGCTCGACCTGGCCTCGCTCGACAGCCCCTTCACCACCGGCCCGATGACGGCCGCGCTGAACTCGATCTTCTGGTTCTTCGGCATCCATGGCTATCACGCGATGGCGCCCGTCATCGATGTGCTGGACCAGGCCACCGCCCTGAACGCGGCCAGCATCGCCGCCGGCCACGAGGGCATGTACGCGCTGAATGGCAGCCTGCTCGGCGCCTTCGTGTTCATTGGCGGCGCCGGGGCGACGCTGTCGCTGGTGGCCGCCATCCTGGTGTTCTCGCGCAGCGAGTCGCTGCGGCTGCTGGCGCTGGCCAGCATTCCGGTATCGCTGCTGAACGTCAACGAGATCCTGCTGTTCGGCCTGCCGCTGATCCTGAATCCGCGGCTGCTGATCCCGTTCGTGCTGGCGCCGGTCTGCAACGCGCTGGTGGCGCTGGCGGTGGTGCAGCTGGGCTGGATCCCGCCCGCCTCGGTCACGTTGCCGCTGACCTCGCCGGTGCTGCTCAACGCCTATCTCAGCGCGGGCGGCCACCTGGGCGGCGTGGTGCTGCAGGTGGTGCTGATCGCGCTGGGGGCCTGCCTCTACGCGCCCTTCGTGGTCGCGCTGGAACGCCAGCGCAAGGCCGACGCCACCGTCTACTTCAAGTCGCTCGACACCACCTTCCCGCGCCTGCAGGAGGAATCGCTGCTGTTCGCGCACGACCCGGTCGTCTCGACCTACACCAACCGCGCCCGCCGCAGCGCCGAGATCTCGCGCATCCGCACCATCAGCGAATACGACTTCTATCTCGAATACCAGCCGCAGGTCTCGCTGCGCAGCGGCCGCTGCACCGGCTGCGAGGCGCTGCTGCGCGCCACCGGTCCGGAAGGCACGCAGCAGGCGCCGCTGGAATTCCTGCGCTGGCTGGCGCAGGCCGACCTGATGCGCGAAGTGGACCTGTGGGTGGCCAAGCAGGCGGTGCTGCAATGCCTGGCCTGGCGCAAGGCCGGCTTCACCCTGCCCCTGACCGTCAACGTCACCAGCGGCACGCTGACCTCGGAGTCGTATCTGGACAAGCTCGTCAAGGTGCTGGAACAGGCCCAGGGCCAGGTGTCGGTGGAGCTGACCGAGGACGCGCTGGTCGAGGACGCGCAGGCGCTGCACACGGCGTTCGACCGCCTGCACGGCATCGGCTGCAAGGTGTATATCGACGATTTCGGCACCGGCTACTCGGCGCTGAGCTACCTGCACCAGTTCGAGATCGACGCGGTCAAGATCGACCGCAGCTTCGTGCTGGCCCAGAGCAGCGCGCGCGGCGCCCAGGTCATGAGCGGCCTGCTGCGCTTCTGCGAGGCGCTGGACCTGCAGATCATCGTCGAAGGGGTGGAAACCCAGGAGCAGCTCGCCGCGCTCGAATCCAGCGCCGAGATCGTCGTGCAGGGCTGGTTCTACAGCAAGGCGCTGTCAGGCGAGCATCTGGTGGAATTCGCGCGGCGGCGCATGCCGGCCGCCGCGCACAGCGACAGCGCCGCCGCTATTTGATGCCGATGAACGGCAGGGCCGCGCCCGGCACCTGCGTGGACGGCAGCACGCCGTCCCACTTCTCGACCGCGTTCAGGCTGACCAGGTTGGTGTTGGCGGCCAGCGCTTCGGCCTTGGCGCGGATCGCCGCCGCCTCGGCGTCGCCGCGCATGCGGATGCCGTCGGCCTCGGCGGTGAACTGCTGGCGGCGCGCATCGGCTTCGGCCTTGGCCTTGACCACCTGGATCTCGGCGTTGATCATCGCCGTTTCCTTCTGCTGGCGGGTGGTCTCGATCTGCACCTGCGCCAGCATGCGCTGTTCGATCGAGTGCTCGTAGGCCTGCGAGAAACCGACTTCCTCGATCTGCACGCCCACCACCTGCACCGGCGCGCCTTCCATGGTCTTGAGCACGGCGTTGTTCACGTCCAGGCCCAGCTTCTGGCGTTCCTGGATGGCGCGCACGGCGGTGTACTGGCCGAACACGTTCTTGACCGCGTCAGGGGTCTTGCGCTCGAGCACGCGCATCTGCAGGTTGTTGATGGTGCCGTATTCGGAGTACAGCTCGGCGACATGCTCGGCCGGCACGCGGTACGTGACCGACACGCGCAGCGTGGCGGGCTGCTGGTCATAGCTGTAGGCTTCGAGCTTCTCGAACACGAAGGTGTGGTCGCGCACCGACACCGTCATCACGTTGTCGATGAACGGCGTCTTGAAATCCAGGCCCGGTTCGGACACGCGCACCAGCTTGCCGTTGCGCAGCACCACGCCGCGTTCGCCCTGGTCCACCTGGAACCACGAACCGAACGCCAGGCACAGGATCAGCACGAACAGCACGCCCGTGATGATGCCCACCTTGAGGCTGCGCGGCTTGACGGACTTGACGATCTGGAGGTCGGTCGGCTTCACTTTTCAGTCCCTTTCTGATTTGTTGCGTTTACGATCCGAGAGCACGGCGGCGATGCCGCGCGCAAGCAAATAGGCGACCACGGCCGCCCCCACCAAGATCAGGAAATATCGCATCTGGCATTCCCCCCCGGAATAGAAGCGAGCGATTCTAGCTTGAGTCAGCGCGCTGCAAGGTTACGGTTGTTGCAATGAGAAAAACCGCTTGCCAACGGAGACAGTGCGCGTTCCAGCGATACGATACGCTGGCCGCACCGCAATTCAGGGATCGCATCATGCGCCGTCATTTCGCCGCTCTCATGGCCGTCGCGGCCTGTACCGCCATTATCCAGCCCGCCTGGTCGGCGCCGCCGGAGAACCGGGGAAAACCGGACCATGCCGGGCAAGGCAACGGCAAAAACAAGGGCCGGGACGACGACGCCGGCATCAACGTCACCCTGACCACCGCCGGCATCAGCATCTCGACCGCCCGCGGCTACGCGGTGCAGGCCGGCGCCACCGGCTATGGCTCCCTGCCGCCGGGCATCCGCAAGAACCTGGCGCGCGGCAAGCCGCTGCCCCCCGGCATCGCCAAGAAGATGGTGCCGGGCCCGATGCTGGCCCGGCTGCCGGTGCATGCCGGCTACGAATGGCGCGTGGCGGGCAACGACCTGATCCTGATCGCCATCGCCAGCGGCGTGGTCGCCGACGTGCTGGCGGGCGTGTTCGATTGAGGCGGCGCGGCGCTACGCCGCGCGCTCCTCGGCGCGCGGATCGAGCCCGAAGCGTTGACGCAGCGCCGCGACCGCCGCGGCATCGTCCAGCAGGGTTTCCGTGACGGCATCGGCCGCCACCACCTTCAGCGTATTGCCGACCAGGATGCTGCGGCCGGACTCGGCATGCAGCACCACCACGCGCTTCTGCACGAAGATGGCATCGGGGTGGGTCGAGTTCAGGTAGTTGGCCGGCGCGAAATCGATCCACTCCTGCGGCGACAGGTCGAATCCATATTGGTTCTGCCACTGGCCGGCCGCGCGCGCCTGCAGCAGATACTCGCCGCCCTCGGCGCGGCTCAGCCTGAAGGCATCCATGTCCTGGCGCACCTCGCGGTCCAGATCGGCCAGATTGAGCGGCGCCCGGATGCCATAGCTGCCGAAGCCCAGATCGCACAGCCAGTCGGCGCCCTCGACCCGCGCCACCAGCGCCATGTGCGTCTTCGGCCGCCTGACGGGATAGAACATGGGCCGGGCCGCGACGAAGCGATAGGGAATGCCCAGGGCCTGCAGGGCCATCGCGAACAGGCCGTTGACCTCGTAGCAATAGCCGCCGCGTCCACGGGCCAGGATCTTGTCGACGATGTCCTCGGGCGCCAGCGAGACGACGCGGCCGGCCTGCACGTCCAGGTTCTCGAACGGCACGCTGAACAACTGGCGGCGCATCAGCGCGGCCAGCGTGGCGCTGTCGGCGCGGAGGTCGCCGGCGTGGCCGATGCGTTCAAGGTAACGGGACAGGGTGAAATTTGCTGCGTGCATGGCATGCGCCTTCGAAGGGGGTGAAGTAGCGGGGAAAGGCCCATCATGCCTCCCGGCCGGCGCTCCCGGCGGCGACAGGGCGACGGCGGGCTATGCTGTACAGATATCCATTTTCCGCATCTGTCATGCAGCACAGTTATGCCCGGCTCGCGGCCCGCCTGAAAACCGCCATCCATGCCTCGGAATACACAGTGGGCGAGCGCCTGCCCTCGGTGCGCGAACTGGCGGCCGAGCACGCGGTCAGCGTCGCCACCGCCGTGCGCTGCTACCGGCAGCTGGAGCGCGACGGCTATGCCGAGGCGCGCTACAAGTCCGGCACCTATGTGGCCGACTGGAAGGCGCTGCGTCCGACCCGGCCCGCCGCCCCCGCCGCGCCGCCGGCCGGCGTGGAATACGACCGCCTGGCCTCTCTGCAGCACCGCATGACGCAGCTCTACGCCCTGACCGGGCAGCCGCTGCCGCTGGCGCTGCACCTGGCCAGCGCGGCGCCGGAATGGTATCCATGCGACGCCCTGGCCCGCATCGCCCAGCGCCAGTTGCGCCAGCAGCCGCTGGCGCTGGGCGCCTATCCGTCGGGCACCGGCCTGCCGGCCTTCAAGACCGAACTGCTGGCGCACCTGGCCACGTGCGGCATCGACGCCGGCCCCGACGATCTGCTGATCACCAATGGCGCCACCGAGGCCATGCAGATCGCCCTGCGGTCGGCGGCACGGCCGGGCGACACCATCATCGTGGAATCGCCGGTGTACTTCGGCTTGCTGCAGGCCATCGAGCACCTCGGCATGCGCGCGCTGGAGGTCCCTTGCGTGCCCGGCCAGGGGCTGAGCCTGGAGGCGCTGGAATACGCGCTGGAGCACCAGCCCGACGTGCGCGCCGTGGTCGTCATGCCGACGTTCCAGAACCCGCTGGGCGACTGCATGCCCGACGCCGCCAAGCAGCGCCTGCTGAAGATCGCGCAGCGCCACGACCTGACCGTGATCGAGGACGACGCCTTCGGCGACCTGGGCCACAAGACCGAGCGCCCGCCAGCCATCAAGGCCTGGGACCGCGACGGCCGGGTGATCTACTGCGGCTCATGCGGCAAGAGCATGGCGCCCGCCTTCCGGCTGGGCTGGGTGCTGGGCGGCAAGCGCCACCGGCAGCTGGAATCGCTGAAGGTCAGCAACTCCCTGACCGCGCCGCTGCTGGAGCAGCAGGTGCTGGCGGACTACATGAAGAGCGGCAAGCTGCCCGCCCACCTGCGCAAGCTGCGCACCCGGCTGGCCGCCGTGGTGCCGCCCGCGCGTGACAGCGTGCGCCAGCATTTCCCCGCTGGCACCCGGGTGAGCGGCCCCGAGGGCGGCTGGTGGCTGTGGCTGGAACTGCCAGAGCCCATCGACACGCTGTCGCTGCTGCGCACGGCGGTGCGGCAGGGCATTTCCTACACGCCAGGCGCCCTGTTCTCGGCGTCGGGCAAGTACGGCAACTGCCTGCGGCTCAACATCGCCCGCCCATGGACGCCGCCGCTGGCCGCCGGCCTGCGCGCGCTGGGACAGGCGATGCGCGCCAGGCCGGCCGGCTAGGGCCTTTCGCCGGCGTCGTAGCAGGCAAGCCCCAGGCGGGCCAGGTTGTCCGGGTATTCGAAGTAGGCCTCGTCCAGCTCCTGCAGGCGCGTCTGCTCGGCCTCGGTCATCGCGCCATAGATGTCGTTGAGTTCGATGACCTCGGGCGCGGCCTCGAAGCGATCGATCAGGCCGCGCATGGCCGCCACGATGGCCAGCGTGCGCTCGGCGCCGATCTTCCTGAGCGCGAGCAGCGCCAGCTGGCAGGTCGGGTCGCCCCAGTTGCACAGAAACTGCATGAAGCCGCCGTTGTTGATGTCGGCTTCCATGCGCCACAACGCGACCAGTTCCTGCTCGCGCTGCGGCAGGCTGTCCAGTTGCCAGCCGGCGGCCTGCAACGCGGCCAGCGCCTTCTCGTAGTGCGCGTCCCACAGCAGGTCGCGCACGTTCAGCATGCCTTCGGGCGACGGCGCGAGCAGGCCGGGCCAGACCACGCCATGGTCGTCGTCCACCAGCTGCCATTGCGCGCGCTCGGCCGGGCTGCCTTTCTCCAGCCGGATGTGCCGCCGGATCGGCTCGCGCAGCTCGCGGCCGTCGGCCAGCGTCAGCAGGATATGGGTATCGGTCAGCGCGAGATGGCGGATGCGGTAATCGGCGGCGGACATGCGGTGTCTCGAAATGAAAGCGGCGGTGGCGCAACGCGCTGAAGATAACGGATCGGATCGCGGGCGTCGAGGCGGCGCCGCGCGCTTATCGTTCCAGGGCCTGCGCGAGGCTCCTTGTAGTGTGAACAGGCTCTAGCATCACGCCGCATCCTGTTACGCCCCCGCGCGCGACCCATCTGCTACCGTAAAGCCTGCCTTCGGGTACGGCCCGCGCGCCGCGTCCGCAATGTCCTCGAATGGAGACCGACAATGCCACGCCCTTCCGCGTCCACGCCCCTGATCGGCGTGATTCCGCCCTACGTCCTGGACCGCCTGGCGCAGCACGCCGACGCGCGGGTCAGCATGCCGGCGGTCAAGACCCTCATCATCGACCAGCAGCAGCGCGGCCTGCGTGAAATGGCGGCGCAGCCGCCGCGCTCGCAAGTGGCGGCGCCGCGCCGGCAGGGCGAGCCCGGCACGCCGCAACGCGCGTTGCATGACGCCGGCAACACCACCACGCTGCCCGGCAAGCTGGTGCGCGCCGAAGGCGCCAAGGCCAGCGGCGACGCCGCGGTCGATGAGGCCTATGCGCACCTGGGCGCGACCTACAAGCTGTTCCACGACGTCTACCAGCGCGACTCGATCGACGGCGCCGGCCTGCCCCTGGTGGGCACCGTGCACTACGGCGAAGACTACGACAACGCCTTCTGGAACGGCTCGCAGATGGTGTTCGGCGATGGCGATGGCGAGATCTTCAACCGCTTCACCGTGGCGGTCGACATCATCGGCCATGAACTGACCCACGGCGTCATCGACAGCGAGGCGGCGCTGGCCTACCAGGGCCAGTCGGGCGCGCTGAACGAATCGCTGTGCGACGTGTTCGGCGCGCTGGTCAAGCAATACGCGCTGGGCCAGAGCGCGCGCGAGGCCGACTGGCTGGTGGGCCAGGGCCTGTTCCTGCCCAAGGTCAAGGCGCGCGCGCTGCGCTCGATGGCCGAGCCCGGCAGCGCCTATGACGATCCGGTGCTGGGCAAGGATCCGCAGCCGGCGCACATGAGCGCCTATGTCGACACGCCGCAGGACAACGGCGGCGTGCACATCAACTCGGGCATTCCCAACCGCGCCTTCTATCTGGCCGCCACCGCGCTCGACGGCCCGGCCTGGGAAGTCGCCGGCCGCATCTGGTACGACACGCTGCGCGACAAGCGGCTGCGCCACGACGCCGACTTCGCCGCCTTCGCGCGCCTGACGCTCGACGTGGCGCGCAGCGTACGCGGCGATGCCGCGCACAAGGCCGTGGCCGGCGCCTGGGCGGCGGTGGGCATACAGCCATGATCGCGCTGCCGCCGCTCGAACTCACGCTGCGCGTCAGCCTGACGCGCGAAGGCGGGCTGGCGTACCTGCCCGGCCTGGCGCGCACCCGCAGCATCGACCTGACCGATTGCCCGCCGGACCTGCGCCAGGAAGTCGGCGACGCCCTGCGCCGCACCGCGCCGCTGGCGAACCCGGACTGCGCCGCGCAGGGCGGCGACCAGCGCTACTTTCATGTGGAAGTGGTGTTCCGCGATCCGGCCAGCGGCGACAGCGCCAGCCTCGCGTTCGACGTGCCCGAGGCGCAGGCCCCCGACACGCTGGTGCGCCTGTGGCGCAGCCAGGCCGGGCCGCCCTGAGGACGGGCCGCCTCAGCCCGCCTTGCGTTGCGGTTCGGCCGCGTGCGCGCGGAACTGACCGACCTGGATATTGCGGCCCGCCAGCAGGCCGCAGCCCGCCATCGCCACGCATAGCCCGGCGCACAGGCCCAGCGCCACCGACCAGCCGCCCAGGCGGTCATGCAGGGCGCCGACCAGCGTCGGCCCGCTGGCCGCGAACAGATAGCCGATGCATTGCGCCATGCCCGACAACGCGGCCGCCTGCTGCGCATGGCTGGCGCGCAGGCCCACGAACATCAGGCCCAGGATGATGCCGCCGCCGGTGCCCAGGCCCAGCAGCACGATCCACAGCGTGGCCCAGCCCGGCGCCACGATCAGCCCGCTGAACGCCACCAGCGAGGCCGCCGCCGAGCAGAACGCCGCGGCGCGCTGGTCCTTCATGCGGCGCACCACCGGCGCCAGGAACAGCGCCGGCCCGGCCGACATCAGTTGCAGCAGGCCATGCAGCGAGCCGGCGCGCTCGGCCGAGTAGCCGGCGTCGCGCAGGATCGCCGGCAGCCAGCTCACCCCCACGTAGAACACGAACGAATTGATGCCCAGGTACAACGTGACCTGCCAGGCCAGCGGCGAATGCCACAGGCGGCCGCCATGCGGCGCGTGCGCGGTCGACGACGCCGGCGGCGTGTGGTTGGCCAGTTGCGGCAGCCACAGCAACGCGCCGGCCAGCGGAATCACCAGCATGCACAGCGTCGAGATGCGCCAGTCGCCGCCGGCCAGGCTGGCCAGCGGCACCGCCAGCGCCGAGGCGGCGCCGGCCGCGATGCTCATGGTCAGCACATAGGCCGAGGTCAGGCCGGCCAGGCGTTGCGGGAAATCGCGCTTGAGCAGGCTGGGCAGCAGCACGTTGCCGATGGCGATGCCCGAGCCGATGACGGCGGTGCCGGCATACAGCGCCCAGGCCTGCCCCTGGCTGCGCAGCACGATGCCGCCGCCGATCAGCAGCAGCGCGAAGAACAGGGTGCGTTCCAGGCCATGGCGACGCGCCATGCCGGCGGACACCAGCGACACCACGGCGAACGCCAGCAGCGGCAGCGTGATCAGCATGCCGGCGGCGGTGTTCGACAGGCCGAGCTGTTCGCGGATCAGCCCGACCAGCGGCGGCACGCCGGTGACCGGCGCGCGCAGCGCCATGGCGATGAAGAGGATGCCCACGATCAGGAGGACGGGGCGTTGGGAAGCGGGGGAAGGCTGGGAAGGATTCATGACGACAGCTTAGGCAATGCCATCGCTGCTGAATTTCGAGATAATGACAAGATATCCCTAAATCCTGCCAACCCGGGACACCCCACGGCCACCCCATGTATCCGCCGGAAGCCCACAGCCCCTATTTCGATCCCGACATGCCCACGCAATGGACCTACGCCATGCGTGTGGACGCGGCCCGGAACAGCCACGAGTCCCCCACCCACCGGCACCGCATGGGCCAGCTGGTGCTGTCGCTGCAGGGCGCCGTGACCAGCACGGTGCCGCAGGGCCTGTGGATGGTGCCGCCGCGCTACGGCGTCTGGATTCCGGGCGGCACGCCGCACAGCAACCGGGTCACCGACAACGGCCGGGTCTGCTTCCTGTTCGTGCCGGCGGATACCCCGGGCCTGCCGCGCCAGTGCTGCACCCTGGCGATCACGCCGCTGGTGCGCGAGCTGATGATTCACCTGGCCGACCTTTCGCCGGCCGCCACCGCCGAGCCGGCCAACCGCCGGCTGGCCGCCGTGCTGGTCGAACAGCTGGCGCAGATGCCGACCGAGCAGTTGCACCTGCCGCTGTCGGAACACCCGCGCCTGCGCGAGATCGCCGCGGCCCTGCACGCCGATCCCGCCGATCGCAGCACGGTGGCCGAATGGGGCCGGCGCCTGGCCATGAGCGAGCGCACGCTGGCGCGCCTGGTGCGGCAGGAGGTCGGCATGAGCTTCGGCCGCTGGCGCCAGCAGATGCACATCGTCATGGCGCTGCAGCGGTTGTCGTCGGGCGTGTCGGTGCAGCGCACCGCCGAGGACCTGGGCTACGAATCGGTCAGCGCCTTCATCACCATGTTCCGCAAGACGCTGGGGCAGACGCCGGCGCGCTATTTCGCCGGCAAGGCCGACGGCCGCGACGGCGCCTGAGGCGCGCGGGCGTCAGCCCTTCGGCCCCGCCACCAGGAACAGGCGCGGGAACGGCAGCAGCACCGTGCCGTCCGCCAGCGCGGGATAGGCGCGCGCGATCTCTTCCTGGTAGCGCGCCAGGAACGCGGCCTGCTCGGCGGCGTCCAGCTTGTTCAGGTAGGGCCGCAGGGCCGTGCCCTTGAACCATTCCACCACCGCCTGCGCGCCTGCCAGCGGGTGCAGATAGGTAGTGCGCCACACGTCCAGGCGGTCGCAATGCGGCTTGAGCAGTTCGTAGTACCAGGCGGCGCTGTGGCGCGGCGGATGCTTGACGTCGCCGATCTTGGCGGCCCAGGGGCCGTCGGCGGCGACCTGGCGCGCCAGCTTGTGGGCCGGCTCTTCCAGGTTGTCCGGCGTCTGCACCGCCAGGCTGCCGCCCGGCGCCAGCTTGCCCACCAGGCGCGGATACAGGGTCGCGTGGTCGGGCACCCACTGCAGCGCGGCGTTGGCCAGGATCACGTCGTACTGGCGCGGCGGATTCCAGGTCTCGATATCGGCCAGTTCGAACGCGATCGACGGCAGGCGCTTGCGCGCCGCCACCACCATGTCGTCGGAACTGTCCATGCCGGTCACGTCGGCCTGCGGGTAGCGGGCGGCCAGCACTTCGGTGGAGTTGCCGGGGCCGCAGCCCAGGTCGACGGCGCTCGCGACGTTCTCGTTGGGCAATGCCGCGACCAGATCGCGCACCGGACGGGTGCGTTCGTTTTCAAAGGCGGAATACTGTTTGGCGGACCAGGTCATGACGGCTCCTTGCGTGGGTCTGGGTACGTTCCGCACTCTACGCCGCGCCATTCCATATGACAAATATATATAGGGCTACCTATCCATATCCACTGAATATGCCGGCACCCTGTCAGAATGCGGCTATCCCCAATCGGAACCTGATGAATGCCCCTGCAACTGGTCCTGTTGCCCGGCATGGACGGCACCGGCGAGCTGTTTGATCCGCTGCTGTCCGCGCTGCCCTGCGCGCCGCCGCCCGTGGTGCTGCGCTATCCCGTCCGCGAGCCGCTCGGTTACCCCGCGCTGGAACAGCGCGTGCGACAGGCCCTGCCCGCGCAGGCGCCCTTCGTGCTGCTGGCCGAATCCTTCTCTGGCCCCCTGGGCGCCGCCATCGCCGCCGCACCGCCGCCGAACCTGCGCGGCCTGATCCTATGCGCCTCGTTCGTGCGCGCGCCGCATCCGCGGCTTGGCCTGGCGCGGCCGCTGGCCAGCTGGCTGCCGGTCACGCTGCTGCCGCGCGCGGTCCTGCATCACCTGTTGCTGGGCGCCCACGGCACGCCGGCGCTGCGCGCCGCGCTGGACCGGGCCGTCGCGCAGGTGGCGCCCGCCGTCATGCGGGCCCGCCTCCAGGCCGTGATGGCCGCCGACCAGCGCGCGGCGTTTGCCGGCGTGCGCCTGCCGCTGCTGTATCTGCAGGCGCGCCACGATCGCGTGGTGCCGCCCGCCGCCGCCGCGCTGGTCGAGCAATTGGCGCCGCAGACCCGCCGGGTCGAGATCGACGCGCCGCACTGCCTGTTGCAGGCCGCGCCCGAGGCCGCCGCCGCGGCCATCGCCGATTTCCTGCGCACGCTCGAGGCGGCCCCGCGATGAAAAAAGGGCCCGCCATGGGCGGGCCCTTCACACGCGCCGTACGCGCTTACTCCGTCTTCAGCTCGGGTTGCGACGCCCCCGAGCGGGTCTTCCACAGCGAGAACAGCACCCCGCCGCCGATCAGGCCGAAGGTCACCGACAGCGACACCACGGCGGGAATCTTGCCGATGAAGCCGACCAGGAAGATCTTCGTGCCGATGAACACCAGTACCAGCGACAGCGCGTACTTCAGGTAGTGGAAGCGGTGGATCATCGCCGCCAGCGCGAAGTACAGCGCGCGCAGGCCCAGGATCGCGAAGATGTTGCTGGTGTACACGATGAACGGGTCGGTGGTGATGGCGAAGATCGCCGGCACCGAGTCCACCGCGAACAACAGGTCCACGAACTCGATCAGCACCAGGGCCAGGAACAGCGGCGTGGCCCAGCGCACCGTCTTGCCCGTGGCCGCATCCGGCTCGCGCACCCAGAAGGCGTTGCCGCGCAGGCCTTCCGTGACGCGCATGCGGCGCTTCAGGAACTTCAGGATCGGGTTGGTGGCGATGTCCGGCTCCTGGTCGGCGATCATCCACATCTTGATGCCAGTGAACACGAGGAAAGCGCCGAACAGATACATCAACCAGCCGAAGTTGCTGACCAGCGCGGCGCCCAGGCCGATCATGATGGCGCGCAGCACGATCACCCCCAGGATGCCCCAGAACAGCACGCGGTGCTGGAACTGGCGCGGGATGGCGAAGAAGCTGAAGATCAGCGCGATCACGAAGACGTTGTCCAGCGACAGCGATTTCTCGATCAGGAAGCCCGTGTAATAGGCCATGCCGCTGGACGGGCCCATCTGCCACCAGACCCAGCCGCCGAACAGCAACGCGGCCGAGATGTAACCGGCCGACAGCAGCAGGCTTTCGCGCACGCCGATCTCGCGGTCTTCCTTGTGCAGCACGCCCAGGTCGAAGACCAGCAGGGAGATGACGATGCCGATGAACAGCAGCCAGCTCCAGGCCGGCGTGCCGGCGAAGTCGGCTTGTAGAAATGAGAGCAAGGCTTCCATGATGTTCCCGCTGATGTGTGAAGGCCCTCATGATCCGGATCCCGGGTCGATGGAGAAATCAGCCTGAAAGTGAGTTATGGTTCGAAAAAACCGAAGTGAATCTCGCCATGCTCAATTACCGCCACCTGTACTACTTCTGGATGGTCGCCAAGGAAGGCGGCTTCTCGCGCGCCGCCGAGCGGCTCGACATGGCCATCCAGACCATCAGCGCCCAGGTGCGCGAACTGGAAAAGAACCTGGGCCACCAGCTGCTGCGCCCGGCCGGCCGCGGCGTGGCCCTGACCGACGCCGGCCAGGCCGCCTTCGCCCGCGCCGAGGAAATCTTCCAGATCGGCCAGGAATTGCCGCAGGAGGTCCGCGCCGCCGCCACCAAGCCGGTGATGCGGCTGTCGGTGGGCCTGTCGGACGGCATCTCCAAGCTGGCCGCCCACGCGCTGCTGGGGCCGGTGCTGGACACCCCGGACCTGCGCCTGACCTGTCACGAGGGCGAGGTCGAGGAATTGCTGGGCGAACTGGCGCGCCACCACCTGGACCTGGTGCTGGCCGGCCAGGGCGCGCCGGCCAACCCCAACCTGCGCCTGACCAGCGACCGGCTGGTGTCCTCGCCGGTGGACTGGTACGGCCCGGCGCGGCTGGTGCGCAAGGCCGACAGCCAGGACTTCCCCCACTGCCTGGAGCGCCTGCCGGTGCTGCTGCCCACCGGCCACTCGGTGCTGCGCCAGACGCTGGACCGGTGGTTCAATGAACAGGGCCTGCGGCCCAACGTGGTCGGCGAGTTCGAGGACAGCGCGTTGATGTCGGTGTTCGCCGCGCGCGGCCTGGGCGTGTTCCCGCTCAGCCGCCTGGGCGGCGACGACGTCGGGCTGCTGCGCGGCCTGCGCCCGCTGGCGCGCTGCGACAGCGTGCACGAGGAGATCTACGGCATCCGCAACCGCCGCGGGCAGCACCATCCGCTGGTGCAGCAGATACTGGCGCATGCCAAGACTTCGGTTTTTTCTTAATGATTGTCACAAAGACGCTGGTTTTTCAGAATGGCTTTCCGCTCTATCGTGGCGTTTCTTTCCTGAATCACCGGAGTACCCCGCAATGAAAAAAATCATCTGGCTCGGTTTCGCCGTGCTGGCCGCGCTATGGACCGGATTGGTGGCGCTGACGCTGCAACTGACCGACTGGGTGCTGGCCACCATCGCCTCGGCGCAGGTGCCCGGCGCCACGGCCATCGGCTCCGCCCAATGGGCCGCGCCCGCCTGGGCCGCCCCCTGGGTCGACGCCGGCCTGATCCAGTCGCTGCAAGCCGGCCTGGTCTGGCTGGTGCAGGGCCTGAACCAGATCCTGCCCGCCGCCGGCAGCCTGGGCACCTGGATCGCCGTGCTGGGCTGGCTGTTCTGGGGCTTCATCATGGCCGCCCTGCTGGTGCTGGCGCTGATCCTGCACTGGCTGGCCGGCAGGCGCCCGCAGGGCGACGGCCCCGGCCGCCAAGTGGTGTAATAAGGCAGGCAACGCGGCGTCCCGGCGCGCTGCCTCCTTACAGGAGCGTACCGTGCCGTCCCGACTTTTCCGCGTCGCCATCCTGCCCGCCGCCGTCCTGGCGGCGGCGTCCGCGCAAGCGAACACACCGCCTTATGGCATCGAGGTGTGCACGCTGACCGGCACGTCGGGGCAGTACAGCGTGCGGGTGCGCAACACCGGTTCGGCCCCGCTGGCGCGCGCCGACGTCACCGGCGTGCGGCTGGACGGCGGCGGCCAGGCGCAGGGCAACATCAGCGTCAGCCTCACGGCCATTCCCCCCGGCCGCTACGAGACCGCGATCCTGGCGCGCCACGGCGAATCGGCCGCGCTGGTCAGCATCGCCACCTACCAATCCGTCAACGGCGTCGAAACCCGGCAGCAGGAATTGTTCGCCGGCAAGGTCGCCCATGTCTCGCCCGGCTCGGCCCTGCAATACACGCTGGCGCCGCTGGCGGTGCGCGGCTGGACCGTGGCCTATGGCGGCCCCAACAGCCCCAGGCTGGAATCCGGCAGCGCCGTGTTGCTGGCCTATCCGGCGCGCAGCGGCAAGAAGATGGATACCCGGCCGGAAGCGGGCCGCGCGCCCGCCGACGTGGTGCCGCTGGCGCCCTGCCCCGCGCCGCGCGGCAGATAGGGACGCAGCGGGCGCCGCCCGCGAGGGCGCCCATGGCATGACGGCGCTAGGTGCCGTTCAGCAGGTCGCGCTCGTTCAGCAGCGCGTAGACGATCTCGGGTCTGTTGTCGAAGCCGCGGCGGATGGCGGCCGGAATCGACGAACGCGTCTTGCGGCACAGGCCGGGCTGGTCATCGAGCTGGATGGCGATGCCGCGCGAGGTGCGCACCTCGTTGTCGCTGGGAACGATGCGCACCACGATGCCCAGCTGCGCCTGCATGCGGCCCTGCATGGCGCGCAGGTCTTCCAGGCTGGCGATGTTCTCCAGCCGCGCCACCAGGCGCTTTTCCTCTTCCTTGGTGAGCCGCAGGATGCGCGCGTCGGCCGCTGGATCGGCCAGCAGCCGGTCGCGGTCGCACATACAGGCGCCCGGCGGGCATTCTTGACGGATGGGGAACGGGAGGTTCATGGCGCGCGCATCGCAAGCTATCCGATGATTCTACCCAGGAACCTCCGGCCGCCGCGAGCCTCGCCGCGCGACCGCGCCAGGACGGCGCGCGGCGCGGCCGCTCGGGCATAATGCGCCGAGAAGAAATCCGGGAGGCGCTGCCTTGAAAATGTTCCTGCTTGCGGCCATGCTGGCCGGCGCCGGCGTCAGCGCCGACGCATTCGCGCGCGATCATGCCTACGACATCAAGCCGGGCCTGCGGGCGGTGGTGACCGTCGACGGCGCCGCGCCGCAGCGCGTCAGCGTCCGCGTCGGCAAGGGCGCGCCACAGGAAATCGCCCGCCTCGACGACGAGGCGGTGGACGTCTTCGAGACGCCCGACATCGACCACGACGGCTACCGCGACCTGGTCATCGGCCAGAGCGGCGGCGGCGGCCAGGTCCAGGCCCGGCTGTTCCTGTACCGGCCCAAGGAAGGCAGGTTCCGCGAGATCGCGCACCCCGCGCCGCAGGCCAGCCCGTGCCACCAGTTCGTCAACCCCGTGTTCGATGCCGCCAAGGCGGCCTTCTCGGTGGGCTGCCGCTACGGCGCCGACAGCAACGGCACCGAAGACTACGCGCTGCGCCCCGATGGCACCGCGCGCCCGCTGCAGTGGACCACCCAGGCGCTGTTCGACCTGGAGGACCGCGCCTTCGAGCTGACCTACGGCTTCCATGAAGACGGCACGGTGGCGCACATCCAGATCGACGGCGAAGGCTCGCCGCTGGAGGGCGACAGCGCCGTGCCCTTCGACCGGCTCGACCTGTACGACGCGCCCGACGTGAAGGCGCTGTCGACGCGGACCGCCAAGGCCGGCGACCCTCTCGACGTGATCGCGCTGCGTCCGCAGTGGCTGCAGGTGCGTCTGGCCGGCGCGGCCGCCGATGCGCCGCCGGCGTGGGTGCGCTACGCCGACCTGAAGATCGACAAGCATCGCTATGCCCCGGCGGCGCGCACGCCCACGAGCGGCCTGATGCTGTCGGTCTATGGCCACCTGGGCACCACGCTGTACGAGGCCGGCGGCCGCTTCACGCTGCACGTGACCAACCTCGGCCCGGACCCGGTGCGCCTGCAATCGCCCCGCGTCTGGCTGCTGTTCATCGACGCGCAGGATCGACGCACGCTGCAGCCGCTGTACCAGCGCCCGCCGGTGACGCTGGCCGCGCCCGCCGCCGCGGCCGCCGCCGCGCAGGCCTCCTCCGGCTATGCCGACAACGCCGACCGGCCCGCGACGCCCGCGGGCCCGCGCCACGTGGCCGACTGGGCCGATGATCCGGTGCTGTGGCGTCCGGACGGCAACGGCGGGCACGAATACCAGGTGAGCGCCGGCAACGGCCAGTACGTGCCCTTCCTCCCCGACCTGGCTCCCGGCCGCTACCGGCTGGTCGTGGCGCTGACGGATCCGGCCGCCGCGCCCCGCCCGGTCTACTCGAACGTCATCGAGGTCGACCTGCCCTTCCCCAAGCGCCAATGAGCGCGGCCCGCTGGCGCCGCCGCGCCCTTGTCGCCGTCGCCGGCCTGGTCGCCGCCGTGGCGCTGGCCGCCGCCGCCCTGGTCGCG